>DASTBU010000134.1:0-2727 GCA_035711845.1 Vicinamibacterales bacterium | reverse complement strand
TCGATCGTCGGCGTGGTCGCGCTGTGCTGCTCCTCATCGAATACGTCGGTTGCGAGATGCCGCGTGTGGTGGTGCCACCCGTAGCACGTATTGCGAACGATTCTGAGAAACCACGCGCGACTATTTCCGCCTGAGAATGTCCGAAAGTAGCGCAACGCTCGCAAGCAAGCGTCTTGCACCACGTCTTCCGCATCGTGCTCACTTGCGACGAGCCAGCGTGCCAATCGGTACGCAGCATCGAGGTGCGGCAGGACGACATCCTCGAAGTTGTCGGCGATTCGAGCGGTCTCGGATGTTCTATGCATGTACCGCTCTGAGGACTTGCCCGACTCCGTCTTCAACGGTGGGATGCTCGAACCGAAAGCCGATCCCGCGTAGTCGAATGTTCGAGAGGACGGCGTCGGCTTGTGGGTACTCGGCCCAGGCCGGGCCGACAACGAATCTGCTCCCCGCCGCCGGCAAGCGCCAGACGCGGAGTGGACGATTCGCGAGCCTTGCGAATGTGTTCGCGAATTCGCTGATCCGGATGGGTGTGCTGTTCGCGACGAAATACCGGCCGCCGGTCTTCCCGTGCTCAGCGAGATGCAGCAGCGCGCGCGCGCAGTCGTGGATATGAATCGGTGACACCAACCTCCCGGTCTTGCCGAACTGCAGGACACGACGCCCTGCCATGACCGGCTCGATGACCAATTTGCGAAGCCAGGAACCATTGCCATAGACGCAACCGGGAATTGCCGTGACGATCGGCATCCCTCCCAAGACGTACCCGCTTAGGCGATCGAATGCGGGGACGAGGCAGCGCCCGGACGCGGTTGGCCGGGGCGGTTCGTCTTCGGTGACCGGACGGGAGCCCGCAGCGCCGTAGCACCGTGTGTCGGCGACGTAGACAATCCTGTGGGTCGAACCGGCGGAAACCGCATCGAGCAAGTTGGCATCTAACGACAGGTGGGCGTGCGCCATCTTGGCCGCCCGTTTCGGGAAGGTGCGCCCGCGATCTGCCGGCAGCGAAAGATGAAGGACCCAGTCCGCCGCAGCCTCGTCCTGCCATCGACCAGGTGTGAGCAGGTCCCCGATGACGGGCACGGCACCCATGCGGCGCAAGGTTTCAGCGCCTTCGAGCGAACGCGTCAGGGCGAGTACGCGATGGCCCCGAGACACCAAAAGCTTTATCAACTCGATGCCAAGGAATCCGTCGGATCCCGTGACAAACGCGGTCCTGCGTGCGCTGCCGCCCATGACGACAAGTGTCTCGAGCGAGCGAAGTGGTCACCACCTACAACGCTCACACAGGACCCACACAGCGCTCCCACAATCCCGGCGGTAAGATAGGACCGCCATGAAACGCAGCGCTCCCGGGTCTTTTGGGGCGCACCTGAAGGCGCTTCGCGAAGCCGCCGGCTTTACGCAGGAGGAGCTGGCCTCGATCGCGGGTATATCCGTCCAGGCAATCAGCGCGCTGGAGCGCGGCGAACGACGGCGGCCTCACGTTGAGACCGTGCGTGCGCTCTCTGCGGCGCTCGATCTAAAGGGTGAGGCGCGTGACACGCTCGTCGCCAGCGCGAGGGGCCCCGCTTCCGATGCAGCACGCGAAGAAACGGGTGCGGGATCGCTGCCGCTTGCGCCAACCCCCCTGCTCGGTCGCGAGCGCGATATCGAACACCTGTTGCAGTGGCTCGCCGATTCGAGCGTGCGACTGGTCACTCTGGTCGGTCCTGGCGGAGTGGGCAAGACGCGTTTGGCCCTTGAAGTCGGCCACCAAATGGCGGCAAACGATTCGACTCGCGTCGTCTTCGTGGATTTGGCGTCCGTTCGAGAGGCGACGTTCGTTGCGCCTGCGGTTGCCGAGGCTCTCGGTCTGTCCGATAACACCGCGATCGATTTACCGCGCCACGTTCAGACTCTGTGCACTCAAGGGCGTCCGATCCTTCTCGTGCTAGACAACTGCGAGCAGGTGCTGGACGCCGCGCCGCTCGTCGCCGACCTCGCCACCTCGTGCCGGTCGCTCCGGATACTCGTCACGAGCCGTGCAGCCCTTCGAGTCCGCGCCGAGCGGTTGTACGCCGTCGAACCTCTCGGATTGCCGGCCGATTCGGCCGGGATATCACCGGCGGATCTCGCGCGAGTCCCCGCTGTCCGCCTCTTTCTCGAGCGCGTTCGCGAAGCGCAACCGGCGTTTCGGTTCACTCCCGCGAATGCTCCCACCGTGGCCGCCATCTGCCGGAAGCTGGACGCTCTGCCGCTGGCTCTCGAGCTGGCGGCGCCCTGGCTGAAAGTGCTGGCGCCGGATGATCTGCTGCATCGGCTCGAGCGCCACGCCGTGCTCCCGGGTGTGGCTGCTCGCGATCTCCCCGATCGTCAACAGACGATGAACGCGACGGTGGCGTGGAGCTACCAGCTCCTCAACGCGGACGAGCAACGCGCCTTCCGCCGCTTCGGAGTGCTACCGGGCCCCTTCCGGATCGACGCAGCCGCAGCCGTTCTCGCCGGCCGTCACACGACGACAGACGAGGGCGAGGCGCTTCGTACGGTGGCCAGCCTGATCGACAAGAGCCTGCTGGCGAGGGCCCAGCCGTCGGTGGTGCCTGCGCGCCAGCTGTACCACATGCTCGAAACCGTGCGAGCGTACGCGGTGCTCGAGCTCACGAGGACGGGGGAGCGCGAGGAGGCCTACGAGGGACTCGTGCGGTACTGCATGGGCGAAGCCTCGCTGGCAGCGTCAGGCTTGGT
>DASTBU010000133.1:0-11082 GCA_035711845.1 Vicinamibacterales bacterium | reverse complement strand
GGTGACGTATTCGGGCGCCGAGGCGCCCGGATCGCAAGGCGCGAGGAGGGAGCATGCCGGGCGCATGTGACCGACGAGCAACGCAGCGAGGCGGGATGCATCGGCGGCCGAGACGTCATCGTAATTGTGAAACGCAGGACTAAGGCCTTGCAAACGCAGAAATCCCCACGCGCCCCGTGTCCGGAAGACGCCAGATGCCCCTGGCGTACGACTTGCGATCGCGGCGTGCATGGGTGCGAAGCGCGGCAGAATACTTGGAATACGACGATGACACTCGCGCACGAGATCGAGTCCCTCTACCGCCGGGAGTCGCGCCGGCTCATCTCGGTGCTCACGCGCATCCTCGGACCCGGCAACCTGGAGCTGGCCGAAGACGTGATGCAGGAGGCGTTCGTCTCCGCCATGCGTGAGTGGACCCGAACGGGCGTACCCGACAACCCTTCCGCATGGCTGCTCACAACGGCTCGGCACCGAGCGATTGACGCCATCCGGCGCGAGCGAACGCGCCGGACCTTCGCCGCTGATCTTGCTATGTACCTCGATAGCGAGTGGACGCTCGCGCACGCGGTGGAGGAGGCGTTTGGCGAGGGATGGGCCAGCGACGATCAGCTGCGGATGATCTTCATGTGTTGCCACCCGACAGTGCCCCTCGACGGCCGCGTCACGCTGATCCTCAGGACCCTGTGCGGGTTGTCGGTGCCCGCCATTGCCCGTGCCTTGCTGACGACTGAAGCGGCTATCTACAAGCGCCTCTATCGAACGCGGCAAGCCTTGCGCGATGTCCGGTTCGAGCTTCCCGCGGACGACGATCGTCCGGCCGCCCTCGACACGGTCCATACCGCGCTTTACCTGCTGTTCAACGAAGGCCACCTGTCAACCGGCGACAAGCCGCTCCTGCGAGAGCTGTGCAGGGACGCGATGCTGCTGGTCAAGCTGATCATCGACGAGTCGTCCTTCGCGACCAGCCAGACTGTCGCCCTCATGGCCCTCATGTGCTTCACGGCAGCCCGTTTCGACGCCCGAGTCGACGAGTCGGGTCGTCTGATCCCGCTGGACCAGCAGGACCGATCGCGCTGGGACACCTCACTCATCCGGCAAGGGTTCGCGTATCTGTGGCGGTCGTCCGGCATGGAAGCGACCGCGGCCACGCGCTTCCACCTGGAGGCCGCCATCGCCGCGAGGCACTGCGAGACGGCGACGTTCGACGAGACGGACTGGGGATCGATCTGCCGTCTCTACGACCGTCTCATCGAGGTCGACGGGTCGCCGATGGCCAGACTGAATCGCGCCGTCGCCATTTCCTTTCGCGACGGACCACAAGCCGCGATTCCCGTCGTGGAAGGCATCCGTGCGGCGGGAGAGCTCCCTCACACCCACGCCGTCGCGGCCGTGCTGGCACACCTGTACGCCCGGGCCGGCTCGCCGGAGCCGGCCCGTCAGTTCCTCGACGAGGCCCTCACACAGGCTCGGACGGCCCACGAGCGCGAGTTGATCGCACGGCAGGTCGATCGAGCGAGGCGGCCGGGCTAGCCCATCTGAAGAATCGGCCGCACGACCACCGTCCCGTCCGGGTTGTTGCGAAGGAAGGGACACCCTTTCGCCAGTTCCGTCGCGTGTTCCAGCGAATCGGCGGCGATCACCGAATAGCCTCCGATCAGTTCCTTGATCTCGGCCATGACGGTGTCGGTCCGAATCCCCTGCCCATTGCGGCGCAGAGCCGCGCCACCGGGCGCCAGAGGCGCCCCGGGGTTGCGGAGATTCCCCGTGGCCTCGAGCTGCTTGAACCACTCTGACCATGCCTGCATGGCCGCTTCGATCTGCGCGGGCGGGCGTTCCCGCCACGTGGGGTCGCCCCCCTGGTAGATCAACAGAAAGTCCGCCATCGTCTTCCTCCTTTGGACCAGTCACCTATTCCGGCCCTGTCCCAATGACGCGCGAACACCTGCCGATTGGACACCTCGCCGACGCCTTTCTTCCATGCGCCGCCTCACGAGCGCACGGCTTCCAACCCGGGTCCGCAGGACGATCCGACTATTGTCTCGTCCTGGTAGCGTGGGAAACCAGAACCCTGAGCACGAGTCGGTGAACTGGAACCTCTGCCGCAAGCGCGCTCCTCGGTTCGCACCGCTGGCAATCTGGGCGGTGTTCAAGGACAAAGGCTGGGTCCACACGGCCCGCAGGGAGTAGCGGCACGGTGTTGCACGACATCCTGCTGTGGCCGTTCGTCTTCGACGGCATGGCGGGGGAGCCTGGACTCCATGAGATGCGCATCGACGTGCCGCGGTACCGCGCGCTCGATCTCCCTCGCTGTCGTACGCCTCACGTCGCACGTGACAAGCTGCACCCAACCACCATCCCCCGCCCGACACGATAGAGTGTACGCTCGCACGATTGAGAGGAGGCGTTTGATGTCCGTCCCGAGGCGCACGGTCCTGGTCGTTTGGCTGCTGCTGGTCGTGCGCCTGTCCACGGCATCGGCCACGCGTCCGCAGGTGCAACCTGGCGGACTCGAGCCGATCCAGTACACGTTCCGCGTCATCGATGCCGCGCAGCATCTCGCTGGCGTCGAGGCGCGCGTGCCGACGGGCGGCCGTCCGGTCATCGAGCTGAGGATGCCGGTCTGGACGCCCGGGTACTACGTGGTCGAAGACTACGCCGGCCGCGTGCGCGATCTGAGGGTCGAGGCGCCCGACGGCACGGTGCTGGTCGTCCCGAAACCGCAGAACAATCGCTGGTCGGTCGAGACGAAGGGAGCGCCGTACGTCAGCCTGTCCTATACCCTGGTCGCGCAGGGACGCTCGGTGACGTCGAACTGGGTCGATGTGGAGCTTGGCGTGATCAACGGCGGCGCGGCGTTCATCACGCTGGCCGAGCCGGTCCGGCGCCCGCACGACGTGCGCCTCGAGATGCCGCCGACCTGGAAGCAGTCGGCGTCTGGGCTCGATCCGGCGCCCGGCGGCGAACCGAATCACTATCGCGCGCCGGACTTCGACACGCTGGCCGACTCACCCATCGTTGCCGGTACCCTCGTGGTCCGGGAGTTCGTCGTCGGTGGCGCGACGCACGTCGTCGCCGATGCCGGGCAGCACGCACAGTGGAACAGCGACAGGTCGGCCGAGCAGATCGAGAAGATGGTCAAGGAGGTCTGGCACTTCTGGGGCGCGCTTCCCTTCGAGCGCTATGTCTTCCTCAACGTGTTCCGCCAGGGTGGGGGCGGTCTCGAGCACGCGAACTCGACACTGTTGACGTCGAGCCCGAAGGCGACCGAGCCCACGAACCGCTGGCTGTCGTTCGTGGCGCACGAGTACTTTCACGCGTTCAACGTCAAGCGCCTCCGTCCCGTCGAGCTCGGTCCGTTCGACTACGAGAATCCGCCGCGCACGACCAGCCTCTGGTTCTCGGAGGGCGGCACGACGTACTACGGCAATCTGATGCTCGCGCGCGCCGGAGTGCTGACGCCCGAGGACTTCCTCGCCTCGATGTCGTCAGCGATCGACTCGCTGCAGCAAGCTCCCGGGCGCCTTCTGCAATCGCTGGAACAGTCGTCCGCCGGCGTGTGGACGAACAGCAACTCCGGCGTTGGCGCCGACGCGACGACGGTGAGCTACTACGTCAAGGGCCACGTCGTGTCGTTCCTGCTCGACGCGCACATCCGCCGGATCACCAACGGCAGGCGATCGATGGACGACGTGATGCGGCTCGCGATGGCGCGGTACGGCGGCGAGCGCGGCTTCACCGCCGCGGAGCTGCGCGCGACCGTGGAGCAGGTCGCGGGCCGCAGCATGAAGGCGTGGTTCAAGAACGCGATCGAGACGCCGGGTGAGCTGGACTACAGCGAAATGCTCGGATGGTACGGGCTGCGCTTCGCCGCCGCCGACGGCGCGACCTGGAAGCTGGAAGCCCGCCCGCGCGCGACACGCGCGCAGCAGAACCGGTTGAGGGCGCTGCTGACGTCGTCCGGCCCGGTCGACCGTCCGCGCTCCGAAGCGATGGCCGAAGGCTTCGACGACACGACGGCACCACATCGCGCGCATCGCTTTGCCTGGTACGGAGTTCCTCTCCACGCAACAGACTGAGGCCGTGTACAACGAAATCCCGAGGTCGTCTGCCCATAAGCCGGGTCAGTCCACCAGTTCCGTCGACGTCAGCCAGCCGCTGTCGATTCGGAGCCGGGTGCCGGTGCGGAGCCCGTCGGTCGCGCCCACGACGATGGGGCAGCGGATGTTGTAAAGCGCTTCGGCCACCAGCGCGCCAACCGTGAGGATCGGATCGGGGGTCGCGAGGAGGATGCCCGACGGCCCGGTGCCGCGCCGGATGGTTTCCGCGAGGACCGACGAGGACGAGGAGGAGCCGCGGCCGCCGGGCATCACGAGGATCGCCCCGGTGATGCAGGCCCCGGAATCCGCGTGCGAGCGATCGATGATCCGGCCGGTCGCCGCGTCGACGCCGCCCCAGAAGCTGAGGGACCCGCCCAGCACGAGGGCCGGGCCTTCCGCGGTGCCCGCTGCGTAACACCGCACGGGCCTCCGGCTCATCGCCTCACCCGCACGATGCGTCCGGCCAGCGCCGAGGCCACGCACTCCTCGAGCTCGCCGAAGGCGACCTGCACGTCGAGATTGCCGGGCGCGTAATGCGCCCACTTGCCGGAGTTCGTCATCACGACGCCGTCCAGGCGCTCGAGAATCGGCGTCAGGTACGTGCACGTGTCGGTGACGACGACGATCCCGCGGTCGCGGACGGCGTCGAGCCGTCCGTCGGCCTCGAGGCGCACGAGCGCGCCCCGATCGGTGTTGACGTAGATCGGCACCACCGCCCGCAGCGTGCCAGGATCGGGAAGCAGCGCCAGCAGCCGGTCCCACTCCGGGCGCGAGAAGTGTGGCGTCCCGAGACAGACGGCCGTGAGGGGGGTCCCGTCTGCCGCGGTCGAAAGTCGCGCGAGTGCGTCCGCGACGTCCGCGGGGCCGATCTCCACAATCGCTGCCGGCGCCGCGCCGCCGAAAGCGTCGCTCACCGTCGGGGCTTCGGGCGTGATCCCGACGGCGTGGAAGAGCGCGACGGATCCAGAGGAGGCGGCGGCGGCCCCGAGCGCCTTGAGCTGATCCTCCGACGCCGACGGCGGAAGCCCCTCGATGACCGGGACGCTGTCGCTCACGGCCGATCCAATCAGCAGCCCGACGCCGACGTAGAGGGAGTCGGCCGCCTCGAGCGAGGGTGGGAATCCCGTCAGCCTGAACAGCACCTGCCCGCGCCGGGGCTCGTCGAGGTGCAGGCCCCAGGCGGGGGCGCGCCCGGTCAGGGCGCAGCAGAGATCGATGAAGTCGCCGTACCGGTTCGTCCTTGCGCCGATGACGGAGTTGGCGAAGACGATCGCGTTCGACTCGCCCCACGCGATCTGCTGGCCGAACACAGGTCGGAACGTCGTCTGGTACGGCGCGCAGGTGAACGACGGGATGCAGCCCATCTCCTCGTGCGCCCGCATGAGGCGGCGTGCGGGGGCCTGTTCAGGGTTCGACAGCCGGATCAGCTCCGGGTGGATCAGATCGATCGCGCCGACGTTCAGCGTGGCGGGCACGCGCACCCGGCCGCCGCCCGACACCATCCGCTCGACGAAATCGAGGTTCACCTGGCCGTGGTAGAGGCACCCGTCGATGTGCGCGCCCGAAATGTCGAGCAGACCGGGGGCGCCCAGGCTTTCGGCGAACGCCACGAGCAGCCGCATGGCGAACCGAGCGGCGTCGCCGTGCTCGCCTTCGAGCATCGACCGGTCGGCTTCGCTGAGGCGGCACGGCAGAGCATGCATCGTGCGTCGCCTCAGCGGCCGGCCGGCTCGTAGACGTGGAAGAAATTGGTCTCGAGGAACGTGTGACGCGCCGCCCGCCGGAAGCCGGCCGACTGCATCCAGCCGTCCACCTGCGTCGGCGTAATCAGAAACTCCTCGTGGCCCTCGGGCCACTTGCCGTCCGCGAAGTCGATCACCGCGACGCGCCCGCCGGGCCGCAGCAGCTTCGCGAACTGCCGGACATATGAATCCTGATTGGGCAGGTGGTGCATGGTGTCGCAGACGAAGAGGAGGTCCACCGGCTCCCTCAGGCGCGGATCGGTCGGGCCGGCGACAATCGTCTCGATGTTGCCGAGGCCTTCCGCCTTCGCCTTGTCCGTGACGATCGCCAGCAGCCCGGGGTCGACGTCGATCGCGTAGACCCTGCCGCTGCTGCCCACGGCCTTCGCCAGGTGGACGGTGAACACGCCCGTGCCCGCGCCGAGATCGGCCACGCGCATCCCGGACCGCAGGCCCAGCGCTTCGACGACGCGTTCCACCTGCAGCGCGGCGATCCGATCCGGGTTCTCGAGAATCTGCTGGTACTGCTTCGGATCGCGCTGCTGCGCGGCGGTGGCGGCGGCCAGCATTGCGGCGGCGACGCACGGAACGATGAATCGGCGGAACAGCATGGGGAAGCCTCCGCCAGTAGAATACCCTCCCAGGCAGGCGCGCCGGCGGGCGTTCGTTTCCCGCGCTGCAGGCACTCGACAGTTTCCCGCCGTAGCGATCATCTCACCAACATCTCACACGTTGCTCACGGAACGCTGAAGACTCGGGCGGCTCGAAGGTCGAAGCTGCAGCTACGGCATGCCGTCTGATCGCGCGCCGTCCCGAGACCTCTTTTCTGGAGATGCTTTGTGACGCGAACTGCCGTTGAGTCGCCATGGCGCGATCCCGAGCAACGGGAACGCGGCGGCCGAGACCGATTTCATGTCGCGATCAATATGGATGGGAACGGCCGCTGGGCTCTCCTGCGCGGCCGACCCAGGGAGGAGGGCCACGTCGCCGGAGTGACGGCGGTCCGACGAACGGTGCAGTCGGCGCCGGCGATGGGGATCACCACTCTGACGCTCTACGCGTTTTCCTCGGACAATTGGCGCCGTCCGCCGGGCGAAGTGGACAACCTGATGTGTCTGCTCCAGGAGTACTTCGACTCCGAGTGCGACCGCCTGACCGACAGTCACGTGCGCTTGAGCGTCATAGGGCGCCGGGACCGAATTCCGAGCTCACTCGGACGCAGCATCGCACTCGTCGAGGCGCGTACGAGCGAGGGAACCTCTCTCCACATCCGGATTGCGATCGACTATTCGGCCCGCGATGCGCTCCTGGCGGCGGCGGGCCGTCTCGCCAGGGGGATCCCCCCGACCCGCGAGGCCTTCGAGCGATCCCTGTTCGAGGCCATCCACGCACCGAGCGGTACGCGTGACGTGGATCTGCTCATCCGCACCGGCGGAGAACAGCGATTGAGTGACTTCCTCATTTGGGAATCCGCTTACGCTGAGCTCTACTTCACCGACGTCCTGTGGCCGGACTTCAGCGAGGCCGATCTCGCTGCCGCCGTTCAGGCCTTTGCCGCCCGTGATCGGCGATACGGAGGAGTCCGGAAACCCGTACCATGACCCGAGGAGGCCATCGAACGGGCGGCCGTCGCCCTCGACCGAAACGCGCCTTTGCCGCGGCCTTGGCACAACGGCGACGTTGAGCCAGAATGGCGTCGGAGGCCGCCTTGCATGTCGAGCTTCGCTACGCTGTCCGGCAGCTCCTGAAATCGCCGTGGTTCACGCTCGTCGCCATCGCCGGCCTCGGGCTCGGGATCGGTGCGAACGTCGCGCTCTTCAGCGTCATCAATTCGGTCTTTCTCCGCCCGTTGCCCTATCGCGAGCCGGGCCGCCTGGTCAGGCTGAGCTCCACGAACCAGGCGCAGAATCTCACGCGCGTCGGGTTTTCGTATCCACGCTACCTCGTAGTGCAGCAGCGGCAGCAGGTGTTCAGCGATCTCGCGCTCTCGGCGGGGAATGCGTTCACGTTGACCGGACGGGGAGACCCTGCGCAGGTGGTCACGCTTCACGCCTCGGCCTCGCTGCTGCCGGCGCTCGGACTGGAACCTTTCCTGGGCCGCAATTTTTCGGCAGACGAGGACCGGCCCGGAGGGCAGGCCGTCACGCTCATCAGCCATCGCCTCTGGCACGAGCGCTTCAACCGGGAGCCAACTGTTCTCGGCCAGGCCCTCACGCTGAACGGCGCACCCTACACGATCATCGGCGTCCTGCCGGAGGCTGCGTCGGCATTCCCCCTTAATCCGTTCCAGATCTGGGTGCCCCGGCCAGCCGAGGTGCCATATCTCGTCCCCTCCCAATTAAACAATGGCGGCTTCTTCTTTCAGGCCGTCGCCCGGCTGCGGCCGGGCGTTTCCCTGGAGCAGGCTCGCGAGGCCATGAACGTCATCGCCGACGGGTACCGCGCGACGAACCCGGCCAACGTCGATGCGCCGTCGCAAATCGAGGTGGTGCTGCTGCTCGACGATGCCGTCGGCCAGCAGCGTCAGAGCTACCTGATGTTGTTCGGCGCGGTGGCCTGCGTGCTTCTGATCGCCTGTGCCAATATCGCCAACCTGCTGCTGGCGCGGTTCGCGGGACGGCGCAGGGAGATCGCGGCGCGCTTCGCCCTGGGGGCCAGTCGAATCCACGTGGTACGCCAGCTGGTGATTGAAAGCATGCTCCTGGCGCTGCTCGGAGGCGCCGTGGGCGTGCTGCTCGCGCAATGGGCGCTCGGCGCCGTGGTCATCCTGGGCGCGGATTTGATTCCGCGATCGGCGGAGATCGGGCTCGATCCGGCGGCCCTGGTCTTCTCGGTGCTGGTGACACTCGTGACCGGGCTGACGATCGGTCTGCTGCCGGCGTTGCAGGCGGTGCGTGTGAACGTCAACGACACGCTCAAGGAAGCCAGCCGCGGCTCCACGGGCGGTGGACAGCGTCTGCGCGCGAGTCTCCTGGTGGCCGAGGTCTCGCTGTCGCTCGTGCTGCTGATCGCGGCCGGGCTGCTGCTGACGAGCTTCGCTCGTCTGCAGCGAGTCGAGCCGGGTTTCGAGCCAGATGGGATCTTCACGGCGCAACTGGTTCTGCCCCCGCAGCGCTACGACGAGGACAAGCTGGTCGCATTCTACGAGCGGCTGTTCGAGCGGCTCGCGACGCTGCCGGCCAGTACGTCGGCGGCGCTCACGGATCGCGTGCCCCTGACCGGCGCGCAGGCGCCGGCCCCCGTAGCCGTCATCGGCCGGCCCGTGCCGCCCATGAGCGAACGCTCGTACGCGAATCGACACCTCGTCTCACCGAGGTACTTCGGCACGCTGGGGATTCCCATCCGCGCCGGGCGCGATTTCGACGAGCGCGACAGCGCGCGTGTCCCGCACGTCGTGATCGTCAACGAGATGTTCGCCCGGCGGCACTTTCCCGGCGAGGATCCGATCGGCCGCACCTTGATCACGGGCATGGCAGAGCTGCCGTCGCAGATCGTCGGGGTGGTCGCCGACGTGCGCAGCACCGGCCTGAACACACCGCCGGAGGCGGACTACTTCCTGCCGGCGCTGCAGCGGCCGGAGACCTTCACGAACATCCTGGTCCGCACCAACCTCGGCCCTGCCGCGATGGCCGCGGCCGTGCGGGACGTCCTCCGCGCGGTCGACCCGGATCTGCCGCTGCTCCAACCGCAAGCGCTTTCCACGCGCATCGCACAGACGATCGCCGACCGTAAGCTGGCACTCGTGCTGCTGGCGGGGTTCGCAGCCCTGGCGCTCGTCCTCGCCAGCCTCGGCGTCTATAGCGTGATGGCGCACCTCGTCGCGTTCCGGACGAGCGAGATTGGGATTCGCATGGCACTCGGCGCGTCGCCGCGCGCTGTCATGCGGATGGTGCTGGGTCACAGCCGCCGGCTCACTCTCCTCGGTATCGGATTGGGTGTTGCAGGTGCGTTCTTCGTCTCGAGGCTGATGCAGCAGGCGCTCTTCGACGTCAATCCGGCGGATCCGCGCATCTACCTCGCGGTGGCGGCCATGCTGCTCCTGGTGGCCGAGTTCGCTTCCTGGCTCCCGGCGAGGCGTGCGACCAGGATCGACCCCGTGATCGCGCTCCGTACCGAGTGAGCGGCCAGCGTCCGCAGCTCCTTTGACCGTAGCGAGCGGCGACCAGCAATGACGGGCAGCCGGGCGCGGTGGATGTCGCGCAAGGCAAAGGTCAAGGTTGCAGGAAGCAAACGGTCAGCTGGAGGGCAGACATGGGTCGTGATAGGTTACATGTAACCACCGCATGACTCCGACAACCTCTACGAAGTCGACCTCCCGCGACAAGGTTCGCGCTCCTCGCGAGCGCTTGCGTCATCGAGGACTCCGGCCGATCCAGATCTGGGTTCCGGACGTGCGCTCACGGACGTTTGCCCGCGAAGCCCGACGCCAATCCCGGCTCGTCGCTGCCAGCTCGTCCGAGAGCTCGCGGACGAAGACGTGATTCGTTTGAATCGAGCCGTCCTGGTGTTCCTTGGTCTGGCCGGGCGTGCGAAGGAATAGATTGTCCCCCCGGGCGCCTGAGCGCGGGAGAAAATCCAGGTTCACGCCCGTCGAAGCCATCGGCCGCACGCTGCCTGACGTCGAGGTGACGACCACGTGGGGCCAGCCGACGCTGAAAGTGCGCGGGAAGATGTTCGCGTGCATCGCGTCGCACAAGTCCGCCGAACCCAACACCCTGGTCGTGATGATGGACTTCGCCGACCGCGATGCGCTCATCGAGGAAGATCCTGGCACCTACTACTTGAAAGACCACTACGTCGGCTATCCGTGTGTGCTCGTCCGACTCTCGCGCGTCAATCCCGACGCGCTTCGGGACCTCGTTGTCGGCGCCCACCGTTACGTGAGTGCGACGAGAAAGCCGGCCGCACGGAGTCGCATCAACAAACGGGGTGGGCATGCCGGACGCACCTGACCCGCACCTGCTCGAGGCTCGGCCTGGACTCCTGGATCGGAACAACGCCATCATGATCAATCTGCTGCGCGCCATCCCGGAGGGCGCGCTGGAAGTCAAGGCGCTCGGGCGCAGTCCGTCCCTCGCGCAGCAATTCATGCAAAGGGCAGACCCCCACGAGATGCCCCCGTGGCCGGAGCGCGCACGCGAGTGAGAGCAGACGACAAGACACCGCCGCCAGCCGTCGAGTTCGATCGCGTGTCCTTCGCGTTCGACGATCACGTCATTCTGCGCGACGTCAGCTTCACGGTC
>DASTBU010000132.1:0-6487 GCA_035711845.1 Vicinamibacterales bacterium | reverse complement strand
AAGCCCACCGAGACGAACGACGTCAGCCAGACGAGCCTGGTGAGCGGCGACTCGAAGTTCATGGTCGCGGCGGTTCCGTAGCTGGCGCGTGCCCAGGCCTCGTTGATCAGGTAGGAGGCGCCGCTGGCGATAATCATCATGACGCGCATCACGAAGATCCACACGAGCAGCTGGACCTGGATATTGGTGTCGGGCACGGCCAGCAGGATGAACGCTATCAGGGCGACGCCGGTGACCCCGTAGGTCTCGAAGCCGTCGGCGCTCGGGCCGACCGAATCGCCGGCGTTGTCGCCCGTGCAGTCCGCAATGACCCCAGGGTTTCGCGCATCGTCCTCCTTGATGTTGAAGACGATCTTCATCAGGTCGGAGCCGATGTCCGCGATCTTCGTGAAGATGCCGCCGGCGATGCGGAGCGCCGCCGCCCCGAGCGACTCGCCGATGGCGAATCCGATGAAACAGGATCCGGCGTAGTCGCGCGGGATGAACAAGAGGATGCACAGCATGATCAGCAGCTCGACGCTGATGAGGAGCATGCCGATGCTCATCCCCGCTCGAAGCGGGATCGCATAGATCGGGAACGGCTGCCCTTTGAGGCCGGCAAACGCCGCGCGGGAATTCGCGAACGTGTTCACCCGGATGCCGAACCAGGCCACGCCGTAGCTGCCGGCGATGCCGATCAGGCTGAAGAGGAGGATCACGGCGACCTTGAAAGGGGGAAACCCGTGCACGACGGCGCCCGTCGCGGGATCGACCGACGCCGCGAGCCAGCCGAAGTACACCCCGGTGATGATGCCGATGAAGACCCAGAGGATCAGGATGAACTTGCCCTGTGTGATCAGATAGGTCTTGCAGGTCTCATAAATCAGTTCGGAAATCTCCCGCATCGACCGGTGCACCGGAAGGTTCCGCAGCTGGGTGAAGATCGTCATCCCGAAGGCGAGTCCCAGCGCGCAGACCAGGAGCCCGCTCATCAGCAGCGTGCGGCCGTTGATGCCCTGGAACTCCACCGCACTCAGGTCGGGCAGAACGAGGTTGGCCTCGCCCCCGGCATGCCGGGGAGCCTGGGCGGTGGCCGTCTCGGGGACCGGCTGCATGGCGGAAAGAGACGCGCTGGCCGATAAAAACAGGACGATGACGGCTGCGGGCGCACTCGACCGCCCAGCCCGTGAACGGAACATCTCGAACATTGCTCTCCTCTAAGAGTGCGTGGTGTCTGTCGAACCGGTCCCGTGCGGACCTGAAAAGCCTCGCATCGTACCACACAACCTGCCGCCGCCAAACACACGCATCGCCTCCAGCCTCCGGCCCCCGGCCCCCGGCCTCGCTAGACGCGAAAATCTCCGACGCGATCGTCGCCGCGGCGCGCCCTGATGCGGCTCGAGAGCGCCATGCCGCCCGTGAGGAAGATGCGAATGCCCTGCTCCACCGTGATGTCGGGAAACGCCACCTTGTCCCGGGCGCAGATGATTACATCGCCCAGATAGAGATGGTTGGTCGGCACGTAGACGGCAATCAGCGCTTCGCTGCCCTGACCGCGGTCGACGGTGAACTCCCGGGTCAGAAACCCGAGCAGGAATCCCCGTGTGGCATCCTCGATCATCACGACCCGCTTGAAGCCGTACTCGTTGTCGGGTGAAAAGGCGACCACGAGCTGCTTGACCGGCGCGTAGATCGTCCTGAACACGGGGACGCGCAGCAGGTAACCCTCGGCCCGCTGCAGCAGCCGTTTTCCGATGACATTGGTCGCCAGGATGCCGACGAGCAACACCACCAGCGCCGTCGTCAGAATCCCGAGGCCCGGAATGTCCCATTTCAGCCACGTGGCGTAGTACGGCCCAACGAAGCCGTCGATTGCGCGGAAAATCCAGACGAACGTCGCGACGCTGATGACCAGCGGCACCGTGACGAAGAATCCGGCGATCAACCTGCGGCGCAGCCACTGCATATCAGTCGACAGTCGTCAGTCTCAGTCGGTCCCGGGCGGCAGTCGACAGGCGAACGGCGGCGACGGCAGCCGACATCACACCCGCCAGAACCAGAAGAACGCCGCCGCGGCCAGCGCGAGCCGATAGTAGGCGAACACGTCGAGCCGATGTCCGGCGAGGAACCGGAGAAAGTATTTGATCGTCAGGTAGCCGACGACAGCCGAGACGAGAATCCCCAGGACCATGAGCTGGACGGCGTCGGAGCCGAGCGGCATGTCGCGCAGTTCCAAGGCTTCCTTCGCGGCGGCGGCCAGCGTCGCCGGAATGGCCAGCAGGAACGTGAACCGCGCCGCGGCATCCCGGCGGAAGCCGAGAAACAGGCCGATCACGATGGTCGTGCCCGACCGCGACATCCCCGGAATCAACGCCGAGGCCTGCGCGCACCCGATGAGAAGGGCATCCAGCCACGTCATCGCCCGCTCGTCCCGTTCGCGCACCCCCAACCGCTCGGCGGCCAGCATCGCCAGCGCCCCCAGGCCGAGGGCGCTCGCCGACACCGCCGGCGTGCGGAGCACCTGCTCGATGTAATCGTTGAAGAGGAGGCCGACGATGACGACCGGCACCGTGCCTACCGCGATGTTGCGCACCAGCCAGCCCGAGACGCCCGGATCCGGACGAAGCAGCGCCGGAACGCTGGCGGCCATCGCCGCGACCTCCCGCCGGAAGAACACGACGATCGCGGCGAGCGTCCCGAGATGGAGCGCCACGTCGAACGCGAGCCCGAACTCCGGCGGCGTCTCCCATCCGAAAAACGCCCTCGCCAGAATCAGGTGAGCAGAGCTCGAGACCGGCAGGAACTCGGTGAGCCCCTGGAGGATCCCGAGCAGGACCGCCGCCGGGAGATTCACGCCCCGACCCGATGCTTCACTACCCGGCCCGCGCGCGCCGCTTGCGTTCGGTCGGCTGGGCCGACGGTACCGACTGCCCCTTGAGAGGCCGCTTGCCCTGCCACAGGATGGCGATCGCTGCCGCGATGAACACGGTCGAATACGTGCCGCTGACGATGCCGACGATCATCGTGAAGGCAAAGCCCTTGAGGACCTCGCCGCCGAACAGATACAGCGCCACGACGGACAGGAGCGTCGTGCCGGCGGTGATGATCGTGCGGGCCAGCGTCTGGTTCACCGCCACGTTCACGATGTGATCGAGACGGTCACGGCGCATGGAGCGCAGGTTCTCGCGTACGCGATCGAAAACCACAATCGTGTCGTTCACGGAATAGCCGGTGATCGTCAGGATCGCCGCGATCACGTTCAGTGTCAGGTCGTACTGGAACAGCGCGAGGAACGTCATCGTGACGAGCAGGTCGTGGATCGTGGCGACGACGGCCCCTACTGCGAAACTGAGCTGGAAGCGCAGGGCGATGTAGGCCAGGATGCCCCCCAGCGCGAGGACCGTTGCCAGCACACCCTGGCGCTTCAGCTGATCGCCCACGATCGGGCCGACGATCTCGGTGCCCTCGGGCGTGAAGTTGCCGACGTTGGCCTTGCGGACGGTTTCCACGACCGAGTCCGCCGTGCGACTCAGCTCGGCCGCCACCTCGGCCCCCACCTGGCTCACACGAATCATGACCTCGTTGCGCCCGGGCTCGCCATACCGCTGCACGATGGCATCGTCGCCGCCGGGGAGGCCGGACGCGAGGGCGGATCGAATCGCCGCGACATCGGGATCGCGATCGAACTTCAGGATGACAATCGTGCCTCCCTCGAACTCGACACCCAGCGGGAGACCACGTGTGAAGATGACGCCGACGCCGATCGCGATGACCACCAGCGAGAGCGCGATGGCGTGCCAGCGCCAACGGACGAAGTCGAAGTTCGGGTTCTTCAGAATCTGCATGATGGACCTAGATGCTCAGCGTGTGCGGGGCGGGCTGACGGCGCGACAACACGATCTCGAAAATCGTCCTCGACAGGAAAATCGACGTAAAGAGGTTGGTCAGCAGCCCGATGGAAAGCGTCGTCGCAAACCCGCGGATGGGGCCGGTGCCGAACTGGAACAGGAACGCGGCGGCAATGAGCGACGCTACGTGCGTGTCCAGCAGCGTCAGGAACACGCGGCTGAACCCGGCGTTGATGGCCTGCCGCACGCCCCGCTGGGCCGCCAGCTCCTCCTTGATACGCTCGAAAATCAGCACGTTCGAATCCACACCCATGCCCATCGTCAGAATGAAGCCTGCGATGCCGGGGAGGGTCATCGTGGCGCCGATGTAGCCCATCATCCCGAGCAGGATGATCAGGTTGAAGACCATCGCGACGACGGCATTGATGCCCGACAGCTTGTAGTAGAAGAGCATGAACAGGACGACGAGGACCAGACCCGCGAGCGAGGCGGCAACTCCGGACCGGATCGAGTCGGCGCCAAGCGAGGGACCGACCACGCGCTCCTCGAGATACGTCATGGAGGCGGGCAGCGCGCCCGACCGCAGGATGAGCGACAGGTCCGCGACCTCCTGCGTCGTGAAGGTGCCGCTGATGCGGCCTTCGTCGGTGATGCGGCCCTCGATTGTCGGATACGACTGGACGCGACCATCGAGGATGATGGCCAGCGGCCGGCCGATGTTCGCGCTGGTGACGGTCCCGAATCGTCGCGCGCCGGCGGGGTTCAGCAGGAAGCGCACGGCGGGCCGGCCGTTCTCGTCGATGGTCGGCCGCGCATCGCGCAGGTCCTGTCCCGAGACCGCCGCCACTTTCCGCACGAGGAAATACATCGTTCCCGTGTCGCCGCCGCCCGCGGCGGCGGCCCCGGTCACGACCTCCATGTCCGGCGGGACCTGGCCGTTGCGGCCTGACAGCAGCGCCTCTCGCGTGGCCGCGGGCCCGGCCTCGACCAGCTTCAGCTCCAGAATCGCGGTGGACCGGATGATCTCTTTCGCGCGGGCCACCTCGGTCAAACCCGGCATCTGCACCAGGATCTGATCGCCCTCGGCGCCGTGCCGGGCAATCGTGGGCTCGGCCACGCCCAGCTCGTTGACCCGGCGGTCGATCGTGTCGAGCGCCTGATCCATCGCCTCCTCGCGCATGTTCTTCGCGATGTTGGGCTTCATCGTGAACTCGTAGCTCCCCGACGCTCCCGGGGTCCGATCGTAGTTGGCCGCCACGATGGGTTCGGCCGCATTGCGGAACTCGGCGTCGCGATCCTGCGGGACGCCTTCGACGCGGAAGCTCGCCGGCGACGTCACGGTGATCGCGCCGACGGTGACGCCGGCGTTCCGCAGCGCCTCGCGCAGCTGCTCGCCCGTCGTGGTGGTCGAAATCCGCAGCGCGTCGTCTGTATGCACGCGCAGTACGAGGTGCACGCCACCCTTCAAATCGAGCCCCAGCCGGAGCTGTTTGGCCATCAGCCAGGCTGGCGCCGGCAGGTTGTAGCGCTGCGCAAGGATGGGGTACACGCCAACGGCGGAGAAAACGATGAGCACCGCCAGTACCGTGAGGATTCTCCAGCGTAGGTTCTTGTTCATGGCTCAGGACTGACCGGACTCGGGGACGACAGGGTCCTGCCCCTGGAGGCCGCCGACGGCCTGCCGGGCGATCTCGATCCGGACGTTGTTCGCAATCTGAAGCTGCAGGGTCTTGTCTTTGATCCGTGTGATCTCGCCGTAGATGCCGCCGGTCGTCACAACCTTGTCGCCGACTTTGAGGCTCTCCTGGAACTCCTGAATCTTCTTCTGCCTGCGCTTCATGGGCAACAGGATCAGGAAGTAGAAGATCGCCAGGATCATCGCGAATGGCACGAACTGGATCCAACCCGCGGGCTGGCCGGGACTCGCCATCGCGAACACGAACGGTTCGGTCAGATACGACATTCAGTGCTGAGGTCGGCGGGAGAACGTTCGGCGGAACTCCTGGCGGAGTCTTTCAAACGTGTTGAACATAATAGCCTCCCTAATCCTCCGCATAGTGTCAAGGTAAAAGTAGAGGTTATGCACCGTATTCAGCGTGGCTGCGGTCATCTCGCCGGCTATAAAAAGGTGGCGGAGATAGGCCCGTGAGAAGTGCTGGCAGGTGTAACAGCCGCAGTCCGGATCGGGCGGACCCTGGTCTTCCGCATAGCGCGCGTTCCTGATGGCCAGTGGACCCAGGCGGGTCAGCAACTGGCCGTTCCGGGCATTGCGGGTGGGGAGCACGCAGTCGAACAGGTCGATACCCCGCGCGACGCACTCGATGAGGTCGTCGGGCATGCCGGTGCCCATCAGGTAGCGAGCCTGCCCCTGCGGGAGTTGCGGCGCGGTATGCGCCACGACGTCATACATCACCTCTGGTGGCTCCCCGACACTCAGCCCACCGATGGCATAGGCCTCGAATCCGATTTCGACCGTGGCCTGGACGCTCACGGTCCGGAGATCGTCGTGTGTGGCACCCTGGATGATGCCGAACTGGGCCTGACCCGGATTGGTCACGACAACGTCCGCGACCGAGGCCGGATCATCCCTGAGCCGCTCCCAACGGGCCCGCGCGCGCCGGGCCCAGCGCAGAGACCGCTCCATGGCGGACCCGGCGGCC
>DASTBU010000131.1:0-3080 GCA_035711845.1 Vicinamibacterales bacterium | reverse complement strand
GCCGGGTATCAGGTCCGCGTCGCGGGAAACGGCCGGGAAGCGCTGGCCCTTGCGCGCGGCGAGCGGCCGGATCTCGTCGTGCTCGACGTGATGATGCCGGAGATGAACGGCTTCGACGTCGCGGCGGTGCTCAAGAACGATCCGCTCACCATGGATATCCCGATCGTGATCCTCTCGATCGTGCAGGACCGCGATCGCGGATTCCGCCTCGGTGTGGATCGCTACCTGACCAAGCCGATCGATACCGAGCTGCTGTTCAGGGAAGTCGGCGCGCTCATCGAGCAGAAGAAGTCTCACAAGCGCGTGCTGGTCGTGGACGAAGACGCCACGACAGTTCGTACGCTGACCGACGTGCTCACGGCGCGCGGCTACAGCGTCCTGGAGGCACGCGGCGAGGACCTCCTCAACCGGGCCATGGCGATCAAGCCCGACATCATCATGCTGAACTCGGTATCGTCGGCGCAGTCGGACGCCGTCCAGATGCTGCGGTTCGAGAAGGGGATGGAGAACGTCCTCTTCCTTGTCTACCAATAAGGAGCCTGGGCACATGCGGACGATTCTGATTGCCGACGACGAAGCGCACCTTCGGTCGCTGCTCCATCAGACCCTCGAGGAGCTGGAGGACGAGGGCGTCGAACTGATGACGGCGGCCAACGGCGAGGAGGCCCTCGCCGCCATCGAGGCGAGCAGGCCGAACCTCGTGTTCCTCGACGTCATGATGCCCAAGCTGAGCGGCTTCGACGTGTGCAGCCGCACCAAGAAGACGCTGGGGCTCACCGACACGTACATCATCCTGCTGACCGCCAAGGGCCAGGAGTTCGATCGCCAGAAAGGGCTGGAGGTCGGCGCCGATCTGTACATGACCAAGCCGTTCGATCCCGACGCGCTGCTGCAGAAAGCGCGCGACGTGCTGGGGCTCTGACGCGTCACCGAGACGCCCGCGCGTCAAGGGGGAGTTGGAAATTGGTAGTCGCCGCCCGTCATTCTTTTTTGCTCGAGGGACCATGTCGAAGGCCGCTCTTCGCCAGTTGATCAGGCGCCAGCCGGATACCCGCGCGCTGGTGTCGGCACTCGAGGAGGCCCTCGGCTCGCCCGTGGCGATCGAGGACCTCGACGGACGGCTGCTCCACGGCCACGCAACGCAGGATCCGGTGCCAGTACGATTTCCGGTCACGCTTCAGGACGCGAGCGTTGGCTGGGTCTCCGGTTCCGGGCAAGCGGGCGCCGTCGCTGCGCTGCTCGGGCACCTCATGGCCAAGGACGCCGAGCGCAAGGCACTTGGCGCGGAGGTGCTGCACCTCTACCGCGAGATCAACCTGATCTACAGCTTTTCCGAGAAAATCGCGGCGCTGCTCGAAGTGGACGGCGTGGCGCGGCTCACGATCCAGGAAGCGCGGCACCTGATCGTCGCGACCGACGGCGCCATCCTGCTGCTCGACGACGAGACCGGGGCGCTGACCACAATCGCCGGCTTCGGTGACGAGCTGCCGACGCTGAGCGGCTTCCAGCGCGGCCTCGGGATCCTCGGCTCGATTGCCACCTCCGGCAATGGAGAGATCGTCAACGACGTCGACAATGATGCGCGGCGCATCGTCGAACACACCTCCATCAAGGCGCTCATCTGCGCGCCGCTCAAGGTCGGCGAGCGTGTCATCGGCGTCATCGCGCTCGGCAGCACGATCCCCATGGCGTACACGGCGGCCGAGCTGAAGCTCCTGAACACCCTGGCGCTGCAGGCGGCAACCGCGATCGAAAACGCCCGGCTGTTCGAGCGGACCGTCCAGGCGGCGCGCGAGCGGGAACGCCTGATGGCCCTCCACAAGGAAGCGGAGGTCGCCCGGGCGCGCCTGGAGAGCGAGCTGACGCTGGCCGCGCGGATTCAGGCGCAGCTGTTCCCCGCCGAAATGCCGCGCCTGCAAGGCTACGAGCTCGCCGCCAGGAACCGGCCGGCGCGGCGCTGTGGCGGCGACTACTTCGACGCGCTGCCGACGACAGGCGCCGCAGGAGACCCCCGCCTGCTGCTCTGCGTGGCCGACGTCGCAGGCAAGGGACTCCCGGCCGCGCTCGTCATGAGCAACATGCAGGCAACGCTTCGGGCGCTGCTCGGGCGGACGGCGTCGCTGCCGGACCTGGCGACGCTGGCGAGCGATCTGCTCTACGCAGCGACCTCTCCGGAGAAGTACGTCACCGCCGCGTTCGCAGAGCTGTCGCCAGGATCGGGTGCGGTCAACTTCGTCGGCGCTGGCCACCTCGACAACGTCATTCTTCGGCCCGACGGAACCGCCGTTTCCCTCGCATCGACCGGCGCGCCGCTCGGGCTGCTCCCTCCCGGACTCCCCTATCTCGAGACCGCACATCGTCTCGAGCCCGGGGGCTACCTCGTGCTCTATTCCGACGGCGTCACGGATGCACAGAACGAGGAGGGAGAGGAGTTCGGAGAGACGCGCCTGCTCTCGGTGCTGCAGGCCGGGGCAACGCGATCGGCCGAAGCGCTCATCGACGACGTGTTCGCCGCCCTGGACCGCTTCGCCGCGTCCGCTCCGCAGTTCGATGACATCACGCTGATGGCGGTCAGGCGGCTGGCGTAATCCTTGCTCGACCGTCATCGCGTGGGGAACACCGGCAGGGCATCGAGTCCGGCTGGATCACTCATGATCTATCACAGCCCTCACCCACACATCGACATTCCAGACACGCCGCTGGCGGATTTCGTGCTCGCGCGTGCGGCCGAACGAGGAGCGCGAGCGGCGCTGGTCGACAGCGTCAGCGGCCGCACCATCTCGTACGCCGAGCTGCCGGGGCTGGTCGATCGGGCGGCGGCGTCACTCTCGCGCCTGGGGATCGCCAAGGGAGATGTCTGCGCCATTTTCAGCCCGAACACGCCTGAGTACCCGATCGCGGCGCTCGCCCTGGCCCGCCTGGGCGCCGTGACGACGACGGCCAGCCCGCTCTGCACGAAAGACGACCTCCGAGCGCAGCTCGGCGACTGCCGGGCCCGCATCCTGATCACCGTCACGTCCCTTGCGCCGACGTGGGTGGGCGCAGTGGCGGGCAGCCGGGTCGAGCGCGTCTTCACATTC
>DASTBU010000130.1:0-57625 GCA_035711845.1 Vicinamibacterales bacterium | reverse complement strand
GGCTGAAGCCGAATCCGGCAGCCCGGCCTTGTAGGCATCGCGCAGCGCTTCTGCGGCACCGGCGGGCTTCAGCTCTTCGAGCAGCCCTGCGGCGGAGGCGCGCACAGCGAAGTCGGCTTCCTTCAGGTGCTCGAGCAGGATCGTGTCGATCCCCGGTGCGCGAAGCCGGACCAGCGCGCCAAGCACGGCCGGCCATACCCGCTTGTCGTCGTCCTGCAGCATCCCACGCAACCGATCGAGCGAGATCTCCGCAGGCAGCTGCGCCAACAGCCCCGCGAGCGTGGATCGCACATGCCAGTCGCGGTCCGGCTCGAGACTGGCCAGTACGAAGACGAAGCTCTCCTGATCGATGGCGGCAACAGCCCGCAGAGCGGCGCTGCGCATCGCCGGCGACTCGGAGCTCACCAGATCCTGAACGAGCTGAAGCGCGGCATCTGCGTGCATGGCGCCCAGCGCGGTGATCGCTTCGAGACGCAGGTTCGGATGTGTGGATGGGTCCCCGGCGAGCCGGACCAGCGGTTCAGCGGCTTCGGCCGCGTTCAATTGCGCAAGCGCGCGGACAGCCTGCACCGACACCTCGAGCCCCGACTTGGCCGACGGCTCGAGCAGCGCCAGGAGCGGCGGCGCAGCCGAGGCGTCGCGGAGAGCACCCAGCCCGCGTGCGGCAAAGGCGCGCGTGTAGCGCCCCTCTGTGCCGAGCAGGTGCAGCAGTGCGGGCGCCGCACGCTTGTCCTCGATTCGCTGCAACGCGTAGGCAACCGGCCACCAGGTCGAGATCGGCCGATTTCCTTCGAGCACGGCTGTGGCCAACGGTTCGTAGGCCCGCAGCCGCACGAGCGCGAACAACCCGAGCTTGAACGCTTCGGCCTCCGGAGCTGCGGGCCAGGATTCATCGTCGGGCGCCATGGCGGCAACGGGACCGCTCCGGGCCAGTTCCCCCGCGAGTTTGCCGATGGCTTCCGCCGCGCCCTTCGCGCCCATGGCTCCCAGCGCGTCGGCGGCCCGCCCGCGCACCAGCGGTTCCGGATCCGACAGCAGGGGCAGCAGCGCGGACTCGGCTGACGGGTCCCCCATGAGACCGAGGGCGAAGGCTGCCATGGCTCGGACGTCCGGGTCCGCGTCCGCCAGGGTCGAGACGAGCGGCGCCACACCGCTCGACAGTTTCACGCGACCGATCGCCAGCGCCGCGCGTCGACGGATACGCGGGTCTGCATCACGAACCAGGATCGTCAGGTCGGGTGAGGACGCCGGAACCGTCTGCGCCACCCGCCGCCGCCGGGATCCAACCGGTTCGGGTGGCGGGGGTGGCGGTGGAAGCCGCAGCAGGCGCTGATCCTCGAGCTGGAGCATCCAGGCCATCTTCTGGTCGTGGGTGATTGTCGGGGCGGGGGGCGGCGGCGCGCTCGCGCAGCCGACCGCCATCAGGAACGTTGCTCCCACCGCGACGCGGCGGGTCCGGAAGCGCGCGTGCAACGAAAGTCGGCTCATCAGCAGTGTCACCACGCGGGCGTATCAGGCCCGCAGCTCCATGCGGTCTTCCGTGGCGGCCGCCACGCGGTCGGCCACGATGTGCACACCGACGCCAGGCCCAGTCGGCACGGCGATCGTCCCGTCGGGCCGCACGACGATCTCCGGGTCGATCAGGTCCGGTGCGTAGTAGCGGCGGCTGGCAGAAACGTCGCCTGGCAGCGAGAAGTTGGGCAGCGTCGACAGGTGGATGTTGTGCGCCCGTCCGATGCCGCTCTCGAGCATGCCGCCGTGCCAGACCGGGATGCCGTGAGCGGCGGTGAGATCGTGGAGGCGCACGGATTGCGCGTGCCCGCCGATCCGTCCCGGCTTGATGTTGATGATCCGGCAGGCGCCCTGCTCGATCGCCTCCTCGGCGGTGCGGATCGAATGGATCGACTCGTCCAGGCAGATGGCCGTGCGGAGCCGCCGCTGGAGCCGTGCGTGGTCGCGGATATCGTCGTAGTCGAGCGGCTGCTCGATCATCATCAGATCGTGACCGTCGAGCGCCGCCAGATGATCGGCATCCGCCAGCGTGTAGGCGGCGTTGGCGTCGACCATCAGCAGAATAGGGCCGAATCGCTCGCGGAGGAACTCGACGACGCGCACGTCCCACCCGGGCTTGATCTTGATCTTCACACGGCGGTAGCCGGCCGAGAGCTCCACGCTCACGCGCTCGGCGAGCTCCTCCAGGGTGTCCTGAATTCCGATCGACACACCGGACTCGATTTCCGTGCGGGCGCCGCCGAGCACGCGACAGAGCGGCTGGTTCTGCTGCCGGGCGAACAGATCCCAGGCGGCCATTTCGACGGCCGCCTTCGCCATGTTGTGCCCGCGAATGGCCCGAAGCGCGTCGTAGATCTCGCGTGGATGATCGAACGGCCGGCCGAGCACCATCGGCGCGACGAAGTCGCGGATGATGTGCCACGCGGTCAGGTTCGTCTCGGCGCTGTAGAACGGATCGCCGTCGGCCACGCACTCCCCGTACCCCAGCGCGCCCTCCTGCTCCAGCGTCACGAGCACGAACGCGCGGTCGTGGACGCGCCCGAAGCTGGTCTCGAAGAAGCGCACGAGGGGCAGTCGCAGGAGCCGCAGCTCCATTCGCTCGATTCGCACGCCGATAATGCTATCGCAATCGGCGAAGGCGATTGACTATACTTCGCACCAGTTTGGACTTCCGCTACATTGCGATTGAAGGTCCCGCCGGTGTCGGCAAATCGCACCTCGCCGATCAACTCGGCGCGCGGCTCGACGCCACTGTCGTGCTCGACGAGGCCGACAACCCGTTCATCGGGGACTTTTACGCCGGCCGGCAGGGCGCCGCCTTCCAGGCGCAGCTCTTCTTCACGCTCGCGCGCCACCGGCAGCAGGCCTCGCTGCGCCAATCGGATCTCTTCAGCCAGCTCACGATCTGCGATTACCTGTTCGAGCGCGACAAGATCTATGCGTATCTGAATCTCGACGACAACGAGCTGTTCATCTACCAGCGCCTGTACGAGCTGCTCACGCCGGATCTGCCCTCGCCCGACCTCGTCATCTATCTGCAGACGCCGACCGAGGTCCTGCGCAAGCGCCTCCGCGAGCGCGCCCGCGCGGATCCCGATGTGCCCGTGCCCGACGAGGGGTATATCCGGGAGGTCAACGAGGCCTACACGCACTTCTTCTTTCACTACACCGCGACACCGCTCCTCGTCGTCGAGACCTCGCAGCTGGACCTCTCCTGGGGCGAGGAGGCGCTGGCCGACCTGGAACGACAGATCCGCTTCATGGGCAAGGGCACCCGCTACTACGTGCCGCGCACATGACGCCAGTCCGCCGTCGACTGTGTGTTACATTCCCCTTTGTAGATGGCCTGGTTCAAGAAGCAGCGCAAGCCGATCGAGCCGCCCGACAAGCAGAGCCGTGTGCCCGAAGGGCTCTGGGTGAAATGCCCGTCCTGCGCGCAGATCATCTACAACAAGGACCTGGCCGGCAGCCTCAGCGTCTGCACCAAGTGCGCCCACCACTTCAGGCTGTCGGCGACCGAGCGCCTGCGCATGCTGTTCGATGGCGACTGGCAGGAGCACGACGGCGGCCTGCGCTCCACGGACCCTCTCGCATTCACGGACACGAAGCCCTATCGCCAGCGTCTCGAGTCGAGCATCGAGGGGACCGGGTTCAACGACGCCGTGATCACGGCCTCCGGCCGGATTGGCGGCATGGATGCCGTCGTGGCGGCCATGGAGTACGGGTTCATCGGCGGCAGCATGGGTGTCGTGGTGGGAGAGAAAATCACGCGCGCCATCGAGCGGGCCCTCGCGGGGAACCTGCCGGTGGTCATCGTGTCCTGTTCGGGCGGCGCCCGCATGATGGAGGGCGCGCTGTCCTTGATGCAGATGGCCAAGATCAGCGGCGCGCTCGCAAGGCTCGACCGCGCGAGGCTACCCTACGTCTCGGTGCTGACCGACCCCACAACCGGCGGCGTCACCGCGAGCTTCGCCATGCTGGGTGACGTCAACATCGCCGAACCCAAAGCCCTGATCGGGTTTGCCGGACCGCGCGTGATCGAGCAGACCATCCGCCAGAAACTGCCCGACGGCTTTCAGCGCAGCGAGTTCCTGCTCGAGCACGGCATGCTCGACATGATCGTCGACCGCCGCGAGATGAAGGACGTGATCGTCCGCTTCCTGCGCTTCGCGCTCGCCCGACGACACGAGACCCCGGCTCTCGCCGACGCGGTATCGGTGCCCGAGGCGATCGGCCAGTAACAGGGTCCGCAAGGCCGTGGACCCGATCGAGTTCCTGCTCAGCCTCGAAGTGCTCGGGATGAAGTTCGGTCTCGAGAACATGAGGCGGCTGTGCTCCGCCCTCGATCACCCCGAACTCGCGTTCCGCTCGGTACTCGTGGCCGGCACCAACGGCAAGGGCTCGGTGACGGCGATGGTCAGCGCGGCGTTGTACGCCTCGGGCCGAAGGGTCGGCCGCTACACATCTCCTCACCTCCTGCGTCTCGAGGAGCGGTTCGTCATCGACGAAACGGAGGTGGACACGGCGGACCTGCGAGCCGCCGCCGGTCAGGTACAGCGCGCCGTGCAGACCCTGCTCGATCGCGGCGAGCTCGAGGGGCCTCCTACCTTCTTCGAGTGCACCACCGCCACCGCCTTCGAGCTGTTCAGGCGGGCCGGCGTGGACATCGCCGTCCTCGAAGTCGGCCTCGGCGGCCGTCTGGACGCGACCAACGTGGTGACACCGGTTGCGGCGGCGATCACGTCAATCGACGTCGATCATCAGGCGCAGCTCGGCTCCACCATCGCCGCCATCGCGCGCGAGAAGTCGGGGATCGTCAAACCCGGCGTTCCCGTCGTGGTCGGACCGCTTCCACAGGAGGCGGATGCGGTCGTTGCCGAAACATGTCAGGAGCATGGCGCCCCGCTCATCCGGATCGGCCGGGACGTGAGCGTGGAGGCCGCGTTGCGCGACGGGCTGACCTTCGTCTCGATCGCAACCACGAGCCGGCGACTGAGGAACGTTCGGCTCGCGCTCACGGGCCGCCACCAGGCGAGCAATGCCGCCGTTGCGGTTGCCCTGCTCGACCAGCTCTCTCGAGTGGGCTTGGAGATCGAGGATGAGGCGGTCGTGACGGGGCTGAGCGCGGCACGATGGCCTGCCCGGCTCGAACGGTTGCGCTGGCGCAACTGCGACGTGCTGCTCGATGCCGCGCACAATCCCGCCGGTGCCCGCGCGCTCGCCGATTATCTTCGGGAAGCGCGCTGGTCGGACGTGACGCTCGTGTTCGGCGCGATGCGCGACAAGGACGTGTCCGGGATGCTGAAGGAGCTGCTCCCGTTGTGTGCCGTCGTGATCTGCACGACCGCGCAGAGCCCGCGGGCGATGCGCTCCACCGAGCTTGGCGAGATCTCCGTGGAGCTGGCCGGCTCGACCGTACGGGTGGAGACGATCCCTGAACCGCGCGTCGCGCTCGCGCGCGCCTGCGAGCTCGAGCGGAGCGTCGTGGCCGCCGGTTCGATCTTTCTGATTGGGCCGCTGCGTGATATTCTTCGCTGATTCAACGAACTACGGGGACAGCGAAACCTGCGTCGGCTGTCCCGCGTGGCTCCCACTGATGCACCACACGTACATCGTCGCAGCCCTCGCTGCGCTCGCCGTTTTCAGTTCTCAGGTCTTCGCGCAGCAGATCCCGCCGGTGCCGACCTTGCCCCCGCCGATCTCGCCGGTGCAGCCCCTGCCACCGCCACAGGCGGCGACGCCGGCTGCGGCGCAGAGCGACATCTCCGGCTGCAAGGTCAGCAGGGCCGAAAGCGCCACGTTCGACAGGAAGCCCGTCCAGACCGCGGAAGGAACGCGCGAAGAAGTGTCGTTCCTGATCGGTTCGGTCCGCGTGGACTGCGATCAGATGCAGTTCTTCGCCGATCACGCCGAGATCGTTCCATCCACCGGACAGGTCAGCGCGCGCGGCAACGTGCTGTTCGTCTCGGGTGGCAACCGGATCTCCGCCCAGCGCATGGAGTTCGATACGAGGAAGCGCACCGGGACGTTCTACGATGCCTACGGCATCGCCTCGCTTGGCGAGCAGGCCGACCGCAGCCTCTTCGGCACGCAGGAGCCCGATGCGATGTTCTGGGGCCGCGAGGTCCAGAAGATCGGGCCGAGGAAATACCGCATCAAATCTGGCGGCTTCACGACCTGCGTGCAGCCAACACCCCGGTGGGAAGTGTCGTCGGGTACGCTCACCCTCACGCTGGACGACTACGCGCTCATGACCAACTCGGTGTTCCGGGTGAAGGGTGTGCCGATCCTGTACCTGCCGATCTTCTACTATCCGATTCAGGAGGACGACCGCGCCACCGGCTTCATCCTGCCGACCTACGGCACGTCCACGGTGCAGGGACAGACGCTGAGAAACGCGTTCTTCTGGGCGATCGGCCGCAGCCATGACGCGACGTTCTACCACGACTGGTTCTCGAAGACCGGGTTCGGGTATGGAACCGAGTATCGCTACGAGCTCGGGGGCGGGTCGCGAGGCAACAGCGAGATCTACTTCATCAACGAACGCGAGACCACCTTCACCGACAGTGGGGGCGCAGAAGTCACGCAACCGGCCAAGCGCAGCTACCAGGTCCGCGGCGGCGTCAACCAGGCGCTCGGCGGCGGCTTCCGCGCCCGCGCCAACGCGGACTACTTCTCCGACATCGTCACCCAGCAGCGCTATCACCAGAACGTGGATCGCGCCACGAACCGGAACCGCAGGTTCGGCGGGAACGTCACCGGCAACTGGTCCGGGAACGTCATCAGCGCAACACTGGAACGCGCGGACCTGTTCTACCCCGACGGGACGATTACGACCAACGGCGGGCTGCCGCGCGTTGTAGTCACCCGCGGGGAGCGCGCCATCGGACGGTCGCCATTCTACTTCGGCATGGGGGGCGAGTACGTCACGTTCCTGCGCAGGACCGAGCTCGACGACGAGACGCTGAGTGATCAGGGGTTGACCCGGCTGGACGTGAGCCCGACGCTCCGGATCCCTTTCACGCGCTGGCCGTTCCTCTCGGTCAACTCCAGCCTGTCCTGGCGCGGCACGTACTGGACCGAGAGCATCGACGAGCCGTCCAGGATGCAGATCGAGGAGGGAATCGGCCGCCAGTACTTCGATCTGACGGCACGCGTCACGGGCCCGGTCTTCAACCGCATCTTCAACAGGCCGGGCGGTGGCTACGCCGAGAAGTTCAAGCACGTCGTGGAGCCGGCCCTCGTCGTGCAGCGGATCTCGGCGATCGACGCCTTCGATCGGATCGTCAAGCTCGATGGCACCGATTACGTGGTCGGCAACGTCACCCGCATGACCTATGGCCTGAGCAACAGGCTCTATGCCAAGAAGAACGTCTCGCGCGAGATCCTCAGCGTGACGGTCGGACAGACCTACTACACCGACGCGAACGCCGCGCAGTTCGACCGCAACTATCAAAGCAGCTTCAGCAACACAGCCCCCACCAAGTTCTCCCCGGTCGCGGCCCAGATCCGGACCTCGCCAACCGAGCGAATCCAGGGAGAGTTCAGGACCGAGTGGGACCACACGGTCAACGCCTTCAGGACGTTTGCCGCCACGGGCAGCCACACTGGCAACAGACTGCAGCTCTCCGCCGGGTGGAGCCAGCGCCGCTACATTCCCGATCTGCCGGGGTTCGACGATGAGGAGCGGGCCGATCATTATCTGAATGCGTCGGCCTCGGTGCGCTCGGTTCGGAACCGGCTCGGCGGCACCTACTCGTTCAACTACGACTTGCGGCGCGACAGCTTCCTCCAGCAGCGCTATCTGGCGTATTACAATGCTCAGTGCTGCGGGTTCGCGGTGGAGTACCAGACGTTCAATTTCGACGGAGGCTTCGCCGGGGTCCCGATTCCGCAGGACCGGCGCTTCAACATTTCTTTCACCCTGGCAGGCATCGGCAGTTTCTCGAACGTCCTGGGCGCTTTCGGCGGACAGGGGCACTAGTCGCCGACCGCGCAGCCGCGCCGGGCAGACACGAGGCGGAAAGCAAGCCACATGAAGGGCCTCATCCTGAGCGGCGGGCGCGGCACGCGTCTGCGGCCGCTCACCTACACGAGCGCCAAGCAGCTCGTGCCCGTGGCCAACAAACCGATCCTGTTCTACGGCATCGAGGCCATGGCCGCCGCGGGCATCCGCGACATCGGCATCGTCGTGGGTGATACCCAGGCGGAGATCCGCGCGGCGGTCGGGGACGGGTCGGCATGGGGGGTGCGCGTGCAGTACATCGAGCAGGATGCGCCGCGCGGCCTCGCCCATGCCGTGCTCATCAGCGAGCCGTTCATCGGCGATCAGCCGTTCGTCATGTATCTTGGCGACAACCTGCTGAACCGGGGCATCGTCGGCCTGGTGGAGGAATTCGGGCGCGAACGCCCCGCGGCGCAGATCCTGCTGGCCCGCGTGCCCGATCCGCAGATGTTTGGCGTGGCCGAACTGAGCGACGGGCGGGTCGTACGGCTGATCGAAAAGCCGGCCGAACCGAGGAGCGACCTGGCTCTCGTCGGCGTCTACATGTTCTCGCCGGCGGTGTTCGAATCGGTCAAGAGAATCAAGCCGAGTTTTCGGAACGAGCTCGAGATCACGGATGCGATCCAGGATCTGATCGATCGCGGCCTCGACGTCAGGCCGCACATCGTGGACGGGTGGTGGAAGGATACGGGGAAGCTCGAGGACATGCTCGAGGCGAACCGGCTGATCCTGGATACGATCGAGCGACGGATCGAGGGGACGATCGACGACGCCTCGCGGATCGAAGGTAAAGTGATCGTCGAAGAGGGGGCGGTGATCGAGTCGTCCGTGATCAGGGGGCCGGTGATCGTCGGCAAGCGCGCCAGGATCGTGCATGCCTACGTCGGGCCGTTCACCTCGATCATGAACGACGTCGAGATTCGGGAGTCGGAGATCGAGCACAGCATCGTGCTCGAGGGCAGCTCGATCTGCAACCTGTCAAACCGCGTCGAAGACAGCCTGATCGGCAAGAACGTGCGGATCCATCGGACACCGATGAAGCCGAGCGCCTTCAGGTTCATGCTCGGCGACAATTCGGAGATTGGCATCCGCTGGTAGGACACGCCCGTGAGCACAATCAAATCCGCAGCCGTTACTCGCGAGCCCATCGCCGGCGTGAAGGTGAAGCCGCTGCGCCTCGTCCCGGACGAGCGCGGCTGGCTCATGGAGATCCTGCGCGGCGACGACACCGCCGTCTTCACGAAGTTCGGCCAGGTGTACGTCTCGGCGACGTATCCGGGCGTCGTCAAGGCCTGGCATCTCCACCGTCGGCAGATCGACAACTTCGCGTGCGTGGCCGGGATGGTCAAGCTCGTGCTCGTCGATACCCGGGAGGATTCCCCGACGCTCGGCGCCATCAACGAGTTCTTCATCGGGACGCAGAACCCGATGCTGATTCAGGTGCCCAACCTCGTGTATCACGGCTGGAAGTGCATCAGCGTGGAGCCGGCGCTCGTGGTGAACGTGCCGACCGAACCCTACGACCACGCCGAGCCGGACGAATACCGCCTCGACCCCCACGAGACGCTGCCGTACGACTGGTCAAGAAAAGATGGTTAACGTCCTCGTGACCGGCGGGGCCGGGTTCATCGGTTCGAACTTCGTGCGGCACGCGCTGGCTGTTCATCCGGACTGGCGCGTGACCACACTGGACAAGCTCACCTACGCCGGGCGGATCGAGAGCCTGCGCGGCGTGATGGACCATCCGCGTCACGACTTCGTGAAGGCGGACATTGCGGATCCGTCGGTCTCGAAGCCCCTGGTCATGGCGTCGGATCTGGTGGTCCATTTTGCGGCGGAGACGCACGTAGACCGAGCGATTGCGAACGCGGGCGAGTTCATCATGACGGACGTCTTCGGCACGTTCGTGCTCCTGGAAGCCGCGCGGGAAGCACCGCGTCTGCGGCGTTTCGTCCAGATTTCGACCGACGAGGTGTACGGCAGCGTGGCCGAGGGATCGAGCCGCGAGGGCGACGAGCTCCGCCCGCGCAATCCCTATGCGGCGAGCAAGGCCGGCGCGGACCGGCTCGCCTACAGCTATTGGGCCACCTACGAGGTGCCGGTCGTCATCGTGCGCGCCTCGAACAACTACGGCCCCTTCCAGTTCCCGGAGAAGCTCATCCCGCTGTTCGTGACCAACGCCCTCGATGACCTGCCGCTCCCGCTTTACGGAGACGGACTGAACGAGCGCGACTGGCTTCACGTCGCCGATCACTGCCGGGCCCTGGACGTCGTCATCGATCGCGGCGTGTCCGGCCAGGCCTACAACGTCGGGGGAGGCAACCACGTCCGGAACAGGGACCTGACCGGCAAGATTCTCCAGCTGCTCGACAAGCCCGCATCGCTCGTCCGCCACGTGCAGGATCGCCCCGGGCACGACCGCCGGTATTCCCTGAACACCGAGAAGCTGCGTGCGCTCGGATGGACGCCGGCGGTTGACTTCGATCGCGGGCTCGCGGAGACGATCGCCTGGTATCGCGAGAACGACTGGTGGTGGCGGCCCATCAAGCAGGACGATCCCGCCTACAAGGCCTACTACCAGGCACAATACGGCCAGCGAGGCTGACGAGACCGTGGCTGGTGCGCCTCTCGTGACGGGTGGTACCGGGTTCGCGGGCCGTCATCTGATCGAGCATCTTCTGGATCGCCATCCGAGGATCCACGCTTGGTCGAACCCGTCCGGGAAGAGGGTGTCCCACGGCGACCCCCGAGTCGTATGGCGCGCCGTCGATCTCCTCGATCGCGAGGCAGTCGAGCGGGAGATCGCGGCCATTCGTCCGTCGGCTGTGTATCACTGCGGAGGTATCGCGGACGTCAGGGCGACATGGACGAGCCCCGCGCGCGCCTTGCGCGCGAACGTCCTTGGAACATCGAACGTCCTGAACACCGTCGCCGAAACGGTGCCCGAGTGCCCGGTTCTGGTGACGGGTTCCGCCCTCGTGTACCGGCCCTCCACACAGGCGCTGACCGAGGACTGCCCGATCGGGCCGTCCAGCCCTTACGGGTTCAGCAAGCTGGCGCAGGAGATGATGGCGCAGGCCGTGCCTGCGGCGGCTGCGTTGATGGCACGCCCTTTTAACCATGCGGGTCCGCGACAGTCGGATGCCTTTGTTGCATCGGCCTTCGCGCGGCAGATCGCGGAGGCTGAAGCCGGACGGCGAGAGCCGGTCATCAAGGTGGGCAACCTCGGCGCGCGGCGTGACATCACGGACGTTCGCGACACCGTTCGCGCCTATTGCCTGCTCGTCGAGCGAGGCCGGCCGGCACGACCCTACAACGTGTGCAGCGGACATGCGTATCTGGTCCAGGATCTGCTCGATACGCTGCTCGGCCTCGCGCGGATTCCCCTGGCGGTCGTGAGCGACCCGGCCCGCATGCGGCCGTCGGACAACCCGATCGTGCTCGGCGATGCGTCGCGCATCCGGGCGGAAACCGGATGGACGCCACGCATCCCGATCGAACGGACCCTGGCCGATCTGCTGGACCATTGGCGGTCGCACGTCTCCGCATCGCCTGCCTGACCGGCGAGCCCGCCTCCTAGGCAACTGCCGATCTTCGGCCGGCAGCCCATTGACTCGGACCCCCCAATCGCTCCATACTCACGCCTGCGGCAGCGAAATAAAAGCGAAAATGGCGCTGATGGCTGAGCACCCGCTCCTCTTTCACCTCTCTTCCCCACCTCCGACCACCAGGGAGGTGGCGCTCCGAATCCGGACCGAAGGGAACGAAGCCGCGCTGGATCAGGCCCAGCTCCGTGCCGACGCCGCGAGGTACCAGGAGGTCACCTGCCGCTCGGCGCTCAATCCGGTGCGCGGGATGCCATTCAACTGGACGCTGAACCCGTACCGCGGCTGCACGCACGGCTGTCACTATTGCTTCGCGCGCCGTTATCAGACCCAGTTCGAGCTCGGTCCGGGCGATCATTTCTCCTCGATCATCTTCGTCAAGCGGAACCTGCCGGAGGTCCTGGCCCGTGAGCTCGACAGACCATCATGGGACCGGGAGACCGTCGCCCTTGGCACCGCAACGGATCCGTATCAACCCATCGAAGGCCACTATCGACTGACCCGCCGATCGCTCGAGTTGCTGCTGGCAGCCCGCACGCCCGTCGGTCTGGTGACGAAGGGACCGATGGTCGTGCGCGACACGGATCTCCTCGCCGACCTCGGCCGCCGCGTGCACTGCACGGTCTGCATCAGCGTCCCGACGATTGACGAGGAGGCGTGGCGGGCGCTCGAGCCTGGCACCGCACATCCCCTGCAGCGCCTCCGCGCGGTGCGACACCTTCGGGATGCCGGCGTGCACGCCGGTGTGCTGATGGCTCCCGTGGTGCCGGGTTTCACCACGCAGCCCGCTCGTCTGGAGGCCACGATGAAGGCCATCGCGGATCACGGCGCCGCGTTCATGGGCGCCAGTCTCCTCCATCTGAAGGAAGGCACAAAAGACCACTTCCTGGGTTTTCTGGCGAGCGAGTATCCGCATCTGCTGGAGGGGTACAACCGTCTCTACCCGCGAGCGTATGCGCCGCCGGAGTACGCGTCGGCCGTCAAGGCGACGATTGAGGCGTTACAGAAGCGTTTTGAAGTGAACCGAAGGGCCAGGCCCGTCCCCTCACCGGCGGATGACGAACGGGAGCGCTCGTCCGAGCAGAAGGCTTTCGAATGGGCAGGCGAGGCCGCACCGCCTACGCGATAGCGGCCAGCGTGGCCATGGGATCGAGCGCTCCGGTCACGTCGATCGTGACGGAGCCCTCGCGGAGATCGGCGATGAACTGGCTGCCCTCGCTCCATCGTTGGCTGATGGGCAGCTTGATCCGATCCTCGATGACCCTCTTGAGGAACCTCGCGCCATACGCCAGGCTATAGCCGTCGCGCACGAGTTGTTCGAGCGCCTCGGGCATCACCCGAAGCGTGCGCCCGGCCCGCGCCAGCGAGCGTTCGATTTTTTCGATCTGCTGAACGGCGATCTGACGCACCTCGTCGCTCGACAGCGGACGGAAGAGGACGATTTCGTCGATCCTGTTCCTGAACTCGGGCGTGAAACGGCGCTCGAGCTCGCGGAGGATCTCGCCCTGGATCTGCTCGACTTCCACCTGCCGGGCGAGGAAGCCCAGCGGGTTGGTCAGCTTCCGGAAGTACTCCGACCCGATGTTCGACGTCATGATGACAATCGAATCGCTGAGGTAGACGCGCTTGCCGCGTCCGTCAGTGATCCAGCCCTCGTCGAAGGCCTGCAGGAACAGGTTCAGCATGCTGGGGCTGGCCTTCTCCACCTCATCCAGCAGGACGACCGAATACGGGTTGTCCTTCAGCTGGTTCGTCAGAACGCCTCCGCGCTCCGAGCCGACGATCCCGCGCGGCATGCCGATCAGCTTGTCCACCGCCACCGCGCCGTCCTGATACTCGGACATGTCGACGCGGATCATCTTCTTCTCGTCGCCGAACAGGAACTCGGCAACCGTTTTTGCCAGCTCGGTCTTTCCGACGCCGGTCGGTCCGAGGAACAGCAGCACGCCGTCGGGCCTGTCGAATCCGTCCTTCAACGGTCCTTTGTTCAGCACCAGGCGCCGTGCGACCGCATCGATGGCATTCCGCTGTCCGATGACGCGCGTCCCGAGCCGGACCTCGATGTCCCGGAACCGATCGGTGACCTCGCGGAACACCATGTCTTCGGGGATCCGGGCGATCTTCGAGATCACCCCCACCACGTCGGCGCCCGTGACCTCCCACCGCCGGCCGATTTCGGCCTTGACGGCAGCCGTATCCAGCCAGCCGATGACCTTGTCGGGCAGCTGCAGGTGCCGCATGTACCGGGGGGACATTTCGAGTGCCGTTTCGATTGCCTCGTCCTTGATGGCGACCGAGTAGTTCCGCTCGAGGCGCGGGCGAAGGCTGTACAGGATATGCCGTGTCTCCTCGATGGTCGGCTCACACACCTGGACCGTCCGGAAGCGGCGAGCCAGCGCCTCATCCTCCTGGATGAACTCCTTGTACTCGGACAGCGTCGTCGCGCCGACGATGCGCACTTCCCCGCGTGCCAGCACCGACTTGAAGACGTTGGCGGCATCCGACGGCGCGCCGAGCGCCGACCCGGCGCCAATCATCGTGTGCACCTCGTCGATGAACAGGATGAGGTTGGGGCGCTCCTTGATCTCGCGGATCACATTCTGGATGCGATCCTCGAACATGCCGCGCAGCATGGTGCCCGCCACCATGGTGTTCATCTGCAGATTCACTATCTGGCAGTCCCGGAGCCTTACCGGCACCTTGTCGGGCTCGAACTCGATGCGGCGCGCCAGCCCTTCAGCAATGGCCGTCTTCCCGACGCCGGGCTCGCCGAGCAGCAGCACGGAGTTCGCACGTTCCCGGTGGCAGAGGATTTCGAGAACCTGATCCATCTCGAGGTCACGACCGAATACGGGCGGCAGCCGGTCCTGCCTGGCGAGCTGGTTGAGGTTCGTGGCGAAATGCTTGAGAAACGGCGGCAGCTCGAACCGTTTCTTGAGACGCTCTTCCCGCAGCTCGTGATCGCGCATCCGCGTGGCGAGCCGCGAAACCAGGGCTTCCGGCTCTATCCCGTGACGACGGATGATCGACACCGGAATACCTTGCGTCTCCTCGAAGATCGCCGAAAACAGATCGGTGGCCTCGATCGAATGGCGTCCCGATCGGCTCGCATGGAGCAGCGCCAGCTTGAAGAGCAGCTTGGTGGACGGCGCCACGCGCAGATCGTGTCCACGTCCGCCCGGCAGAATGCGGAGGTGTTCCTCGAGCGCCTGCAGGATCTCGTGCGGGTTGAGGCTGAGGTCGCGCATGACCTGTCCGAACATGTCCCACTCGACCTGCGCGAAGGCCAGGCAGACGTGCTCGTTGGTCAGGAGCGCGTGTTCGCGCCGGCGCGCTTCGTCAAGTGCCCGATCGACGACGCGTTCAGCGGACTCAGCCAGCTTGTTCTGCGGGATGTCAAAGTCTTCCACGGCCGATCCCTCCGCTCGAACATCCCGATCGGGCCGATGATGGCTCGAGCCGGTAGTCCGTTACTACCCCTGACTAGAGCAAATTCGGTTCCAGAGGCAAACAGCCGGCAGCAGGGCGCCTAAGCGGTTGAAAACAGGGACAAAGCCGGGACGGAGGTCGCAGCAGACCCTGCGGGCGCCGCGGGAGAATTTCGTAGGGGCCCCGAGCGCCACACAGAGGATGGAGCGTGGTTCTTACCGCGGACCGTGCAGGAGCGCCTCGATGCGCGCCTCGGTCGGCGGATGCGTGCTGAAGAGCGACATCAGCCCCCGGCCGGAAAACGGCTTCACGATGAACATGTGCGCGGTGGCCGGGTTGGCATCGAGCGGGACCCGCCTGGCAACCGCCTCGATCTTGCGGAGCGCGTCGGCCAGCCCGTATGGGCTCCCGACGATCCGGGCGCCGCCCGCATCCGCCGCGTACTCGCGCGACCGCGAGATCGCGGCCTGAATGACCATCGCCGCAATCGGCGCCAGAATCATCATCGCCAGCAGCGTGATGGGATTGCTCCCCCCCTGGCGATCGTCACGGCCACCGCCGAACATCCCGGCGTACATGGCCATTCGTGCGGCCATCATGATGGCGGCGGCAATCGTGGCCGCCACCGAGCTGATCAGGATGTCGCGGTGTTTCACATGCGCCAGCTCGTGGGCAATCACGCCTTCGAGCTCGCGCTCGTCGAGCACCTGCATGATGCCCTGGGTCGCCGCCACCGCCGCATGCTCCGGGTTCCGTCCCGTCGCGAATGCATTCGGCGACGAGTCCGGAATGATGTAGACCTTGGGCATCGGCAGCCCGCCCTGCTGCGCCAGCCGGGCGGTCAGCTGGTAGAGGGGATGGCCCGGCCCGACTTCCTGGGCGCGATACATCCGCAGGACGATCTTGTCCGAAAACCAGTACGAGCCGATGTTCATCACCGCCGCAATCACGAAGGCGATGACGATCCCGTTCGAGCCGCCGAGCAGGTCACCAATCACCAGCAGGAGCCCGCTGAGGAGTCCGAGCAGCAGTGCGGTCTTGAGCCCGTTTGCCATGTCTTCTATCTTACAACCTTCGTGAGCGGCCGGCCGCTCGCTTCCATTACGCTGTCGCTGCCGCGAGCCGCAGTAGGAGACCGGCCAGAAATGCCGCGCGCCAGGGGAGATCCCTGAGCTCGACGTGCTCGTGCAGCGCGTGCGCACCATCGCCGCGCGGTCCAAGCCCATCTAACGTAGGAACACCAAGAGCGGCGGTGAAATTCCCGTCAGAGCCCCCGCCAGTCCCGCCTTCCTGGAGGTCCCCTCCAAGCGTCGCCCCCACCTCGCGAGCGATCCGGTAGAGCCGCGCGACGCGTTCGGTGCGTTCGAGCGGCGGCCGCGAGAACCCGCCGGTGATCTCGAGACGCGTCCCCTTCAACCGCGTCTGGAGCTGGCGAATCGCGCGCTCGACCTGCGCGGCATCCACGAGTGTTGGTGCACGAACGTCGATGGTGGCGTGAGCCTGTTCCGCGATCACGTTGGTGCGCGTCCCGCCGGAGACGAGCCCGACGTTGACGCTCACGCCCCGGGAGAGATCCTGCAGCCCCTGCAGCGCGACGATCTGGTGCGCCAGCTCGTGGATCGCGCTGGCGCCCTTGCCCGGATCGATTCCCGCGTGCGCGGACACGCCGTGGACGGTCAGCTCGAAGTCGCCGCATCCCTTGCGGCTCGTCTTCGCGGCGCCACCCGGCAGCGCAGGCTCGAGCACCAACACCGCACGGCTGCGGCGCGCTTCCTCTTCGATGATCCCGCGGGATGTGCCACTGCCGACTTCCTCATCGGTCGTCCACAACATCACCACCGTCGGCGCGGCACGTCGCGCGCCCCGGTTCAGCGCGCGCATGGCCAGCATCGCGACAGCTATCGCGGCTTTCATGTCGAAGACGCCGGGTCCATGGAGGCGTCCGGCCTCCTCCCGGACCGGCATTCGCTCGATCTGGCCGACGGGCCACACCGTATCGAAGTGTCCGAGCAGCATCACCTGGCCGGGGCCGCCGGCGAACTCCGCACGAAGGTGATCGCCGCGTTCGGTCTGGCGCAGGACGTCGACACGCCCGCCGATCTCCCGCAGCCGCGCGGCGATCTCGGCCCCGCAGCGATCCACGGCCGCCTTGTCGGTGCTCGGCGACTCGAGCCTCAGCAGCGTTTCGACGGTTCGACGGACCCATGCTTTCTCCGATTCGCACCAGCTGAGGAGCGCCTCTGCCTCGTTGCTCATGAACGCACTCGTCTCGATACCAGCACTCGCCCACCCCGAACCGGGCCGCGTATAATCGATGGATGCCGCGCTACCTGTTTCGAACGGTTCTGGTGACAGCCTTCGCCCTCACCATGACCGGTTCCGGGCTGGCCCAGAGGCCCGTACCGTTTCCTCGTCCCGGAGACCCGCAGAAACCGGCGCAGCCGCCACCACAGCCGGGGGCGCCGCAGGGTGGCGCCGTGCCAACCGAGGCCACGCTCGGAATGCCGATCTACCCGACGGCGGAGTTCATCACCTCGTACGACGCGGGCCGAGGCCAGCGCTACTACCTGTTCGGCACCAACGCCTCCTTCGCCGACATCGTGGCGTACTACCGATCCGCCCTCAAGCAGCGCGGAGAACTGGTGTACGAGGAACCCCCGGTGCACATGTTCGACGTCGGGCGATTCAGGGAGGAGACGATGGCGTTTCCGCCCGGGATCACGGTCAAGGACTACACGTGGGGCGGATCGCCTGGATACCTCAACCCGTTCGCCGGCCCGGAGGGCCAGCGCTTCAAGACCATCATCCAGGCTGTTCCCTCCCCGGCGGGAACGGTTGGACGCTGACGTTCCGGGGACTCTATTCCTGTTCGAGATACAGGACTGAGCCCTTCGCCCTGAATTCCCTCGATTTCTCCTCCATCCCGGCCTGCGCCTCGGCCATGTCGCGGACCTGCTGAGTCAGCTCCATCGAGCAGAACTTCGGACCGCACATGGAGCAGAAATGCGCGACCTTGGCTCCCTCGGCTGGAAGCGTCGCGTCGTGGTACGCGCGCGCGGTGACGGGATCGAGCGACAGGTTGAACTGATCCTCCCACCTGAACTCGAATCGCGCCTTCGACAACGCATCGTCCCATGCACGGGCGCGCGGGTGGCCCTTGGCGAGGTCGGCAGCGTGCGCCGCAATCTTGTACGCGATGACGCCCGCCTTGACGTCGTCGCGATCGGGGAGCCCGAGATGCTCCTTCGGCGTGACGTAACACAGCATGGCGGTGCCGTACCATGCGATCTGCGCGGCGCCGATGGCCGAGGTGATGTGGTCGTACCCGGGCGCGATGTCGGTCGTCAGCGGTCCGAGCGTGTAGAAAGGCGCCTCATCGCACCACGCGAGCTGCTTCTCCATGTTCTCCCGAATGAGGTGCATGGGTACGTGCCCTGGCCCTTCGTTCATCACCTGGACGTCATGCTCCCAGGCGATGCGTGTGAGCTCCCCCTGCGTGCGGAGCTCCGCGAACTGCGCTTCGTCGTTGGCGTCGGCAATGGACCCGGGGCGCAGCCCGTCGCCGAGCGAGAACGAGACGTCGTAGGCGCGCATGATCTCGCAGATCTCGCGGAACCGTGTGTAGCTGAAGTTCTCCTGATGGTGCGCGAGGCACCATTTCGCCATGATGGACCCGCCCCGGGAAACGATGCCGGTCATGCGACGCGCGGTGAGGGGGATGTAGCGCAGGAGCACGCCCGCGTGGACGGTGAAGTAGTCCACACCTTGTTCCGCCTGCTCGATCAGGGTGTCGCGGTAGATCTCCCACGTCAGGTCCTCGGGACGTCCGCCGACTTTCTCGAGCGCCTGATAGATCGGCACGGTCCCAATCGGCACGGCGGCGTTGCGGAGGATCCACTCGCGCGTGAGGTGTATGTCGCGGCCCGTCGACAGATCCATCACCGTGTCGGCGCCCCACAAGGTCGCCCAGCGCAGCTTCTCGACTTCTTCCTCGATCGAGGAGGTGACGGCGGAGTTGCCGATGTTGGCGTTCACCTTCACCGCGAAGTTCCGGCCGATGATCATCGGCTCGAGCTCGGGATGATTGATGTTGGCGGGAATGATCGCGCGTCCTCGGGCGACCTCCGCTCTCACGAATTCCGGGTCGAAGCCCTCTCTAATCGCCACGAACTCCATTTCGGGGGTGACAATCCCGCGGCGCGCGTAGTGCAACTGCGTCACGGTCGAGGTGCCTCTGAGTACCGTCGAGACGGGACGCGACATCGCGGCAGCCGGCGGAGAGGCCGGGTCCGGCCCAGTGACGCCCGAACGCGGGCCCTGCACGACATCGCCGCGCTCGAGAATCCACGGCCGCCGCAGCGGCGACAACCCGTCGCGGGCGTCGATGCCCTGAGGCCCGCTGGTGTCGTAGACGATCAGAGGCGGTTCGCCGCCGCCGAGAGAAATCTCGCGCATCGGCACACGAACCCCCCGACTCTCGATGTACACCTTGCGGGAGTGCGGAAAAGCTGAGTCGAAATCGGAAGCCTTCAGCGGCGCCAGTGGGGCTCGGGTCGTCATACCTTCCTCACAGCCACACTATACAGCAGCGGCTTCCCGGCGCCGGCCGCGCCGATGGTGCGATCGCTCTCAAAGGACCTGTCGAGGCGCTGAGATTCCGGCGGTCCAGAGGGTCCATGCCACTTCGTACGCGCACCTGTTACCTCGCTCTCGCTGCCGCAGCCGTCCTTCCCCTTGTGCTGCTCGGCAGGCAGCGCCTGAGGTCCCGCTCGTTGCGGGACTGAAGGTCACCTTCGCCGTCCATGGCCCGACGCTGGTCCTCTCGAGAAGCGCATCGCGCAAGGGGACTACAGATGACCGTCGAGGTGAGCAGCATCAGCGACGATGGGATCAGCTTCGCAACGCGGCTGGAGGGGACGCCGCCGGCAGGCTGCTGGACATCACGCGCCGCGTGGCCCGGGAGGACCTTGCGACGACGCGGCTGCAGATCCTCGGCTTCCACAGCGAAGATCCGCAGATTATTCCGGGGAGCACGGCGCTCGGCCCTTCACTGGCCGTCAGAAGGCTTGCTGGAGATCGTCTCGGTGGTCGCGTTCAAGTACGCCGATCATCGACCGAACGCATATATGGCGGTCCGCGTTCGGACGTAGATTGTCCCATTCGCAATGGCCGGTGTCGCCCAGACTTCCTCGTCGAGATCGTTGACGGCGACGATCTCCCACTGTCCGCCGGCCTTCAGCACAGTCACTTTTCCGCTCTCGCTGATCAGGAAGACCTTGTCGTCGGCGGCGACCGGCGACGAGTAGTACTCCTCGATCGCGGATTCGCTTCTGCCGGTTTTCAGGATGCCGCCGGTTTGCGGACCGAGCGACGTGATGATGCCGCCGGTTCTGACGACATACAGAACATCTTTGTAAAAAAGCGGCGCGGCAACGTTTGGATATCCCTTCTTCACGCGCCAGGCCACGCTCGCGGCTGTCATGTCGCCTTTGCCGCCGGGCCGGATGGCCGTCAGTCCATGACCGCCGGCGCTCGCCTTCCAGACCACCTCGTATTCGGCGCGATCGATCGCCCCATCACCGTTCGGGTCCATCCATCCGAAGTGCTCGTGAATGTACGGGTCGGAACGCGTCTCCTGCCGCTGGACACGCCCGTCCCCGTTCGCGTCGAACTGCTTCAGTCCCTCGTCGAACGGTGGAAACACCGGCGCATCGCCACCAGGTGCGCTGACGTACACCAGCTCGCGGCCGACCACCGGCACACCCTTCGGCGCGTATCCCACCCCGTGGACCCACCAGAGACGCGCGCCGGTTTTCAGAGCGTAGGCTTCCAGCGCGTGCGAGCCGAATACAAGCAGCTGCGGCTCTCCTTCAGGCGGCGAGTAGATCACAGGCGTCGCATAGCCTTCGACGGGGCTCGGCCGGTCGATCTGCCATCGAACCTTGCCATCCCGCGCATCGACCGCAATCACGAAAGAGTTGGTCCGTTGATCACAGACCATCACGACCGTGTCGCCAGCCATCACCGGCGACGCGCCGAGCCCGTAGAAGCTGTTGAACGGACCCAGTGGGACGCGCCACCGTTCCTTGCCGTACGGCCCGTAGGAAATAAGGCCCAGTTCGGCGAAGAACACGTACACGTTTGTCCCGTCGCTGACCGGCGTCGGTGAAGCGGCATCGTTGCCTGTGAAGATCGGCATGTGGCGCGCACGCGTCACCTCGCTCCGCCAGATGATCTTTCCTGTCTGACGATCGAGGCAGAGCGTGATCAGTTTCTCGCCTTCGGCTGCCGTGAGAAAAATGCGACTGCCGGCAACGATTGGAGAGGATCGGCCGAATGGGACCGGTGTCTTCCACAGGACGTTCCGGGAGGGATCGAACTCGGCTGGCACGCCAGTCGATTCCGAGACGCCGGAACCGTTGGGCCCTCGAAACCGAAGCCAGTCCTCCTTCACCTGGGGCGCTGCCACGAGCGTCAGCAGGAGGATGCAGAACCACATAGGTTTCATGTGGATTACTCCTTCTACTACACAGCCACCAATGCCTGCACCGCAGCGCCATCGACACTGCGGGATCAGCTGGCCTTTCGCGCAGCGGCCGCCCGCCGGGCCAGCGGAATGACGCCGCGGACTGCCGTACCCCGGCCGGCTACCGACGCGATCTCCACACGGCCGTGTAGACTGTTCGCACGAGCCTCCATGCTGTGGAGTCCGTGTCCGGCCGGCGTGTACCGGGGATCGAAACCCTGCCCGTTGTCGCTGATCGACAGGACGAGACACCGGTGGTCCAGTCCCAGATCGACCTGCACCTCGGTGCATCCGGAATGACGCACGGCGTTGTGAATCGCTTCCTTGAAGATCAGCAGCACCTGCCGCCTGAGCTCCGCATCGACGACAACGTTCTGCACACCGTCCGGCATCCGAAAGCGGAGCGCGATCCGGCTTCCGGTCAGCATGTCCGCAGCGAAGCGGCGCATGCGCGACGCAAGGTCCTGCATTCGATCGTTCCGCGGATTGATCGCCCAGACGATCTCGCTCATCGAGTCCACCAGCTCGCGGGAAATCAGCGACACACGCGCAATCGGTTCGACCGCGGCGGCATCCGCGCGCCTCATGCTGCGCTCGGCCACCTCGGTGAGGATGGCAATCTGGGTCAGGCTGGATCCGATGTCGTCGTGCAGATCCGTGGCGATGCGCGTCCGGATCCGCTGGAGCTCGAGCATCCGTCCAAGGCGGAGACGGTGCAGCGCGCACCCGCCGAGCGCGAGACACGCGGCGACGGTCAGGAACCACCAGCGGGGCCGGACCGGCGGTAGAGGTTCGAGCAACGCCCGGCCACCCACGTCCACGGCCGCGTGGGTCCGCCCGGATACGTGCTGCCGGTCGATGACGCTACGCGGCGGCATACGGCGATCGCGCGATTGCGAGGTGTCTGGACGCGCGGTTTGGAGGTCCTCACCGGGCGGAACTCCACGTTGCAGGACGCCGCGACCCTGAGATCCGCAGATGCGCCCCAGTCGAGCTGGCGCGCGTCGAGCGTCCGCCGGGATTCGATGGCGCGCCGCTCGGTGACACCGCACTGGCGTTTGAAGAGGCCCCTCTCCCGGGATCCCGCGACTCATCGGTGTTCTCCTGGTTCTTCTCGTCTTGAAGTGGGAGCCCCAAAGGATGAGCCGGCTGACGTCGCCCCATCCATGATGCATTCTGATTACGTCCGACCCGGAGGACTCGCAATGCCCGGCGCCTCATTTGCGCCTCCTTCCGACCTCATTCAGGAACCCGTTGCGCCACAAGGCGATCGGGCCGGAGTGCGTCGTACGAGCTGGATGCTAGAATGGGGGCCCTGCTCCCCTCGAGGCGCTGATGCCACAGCTACACGTGGTTCGCTTCGGGCCGTTCGCCGTCGATCTCCTCAACGGCGAATTGCACAAGCACGGGACGAAGATCAGAATTTACGGTCAACCGCTCCAGGTTCTCGGCGTCCTGCTGGAGCGGCCGGGAGAAGTGGTCACGCGCGAGGAACTGCGCGCACGGCTCTGGGGTTCGGAGACGTTCGTCGACTTCGAGCACGGAGTGCACGCGGCGGTCAACAAGCTGCGCGCCGCGCTGACCGATTCCGCGGATCAGCCCCGGTACATCGAGACGATTCCCAGGCGCGGCTACCGCTTCATCGGGAACATCGAGCCCGGTGAGCCTGCGGTCGTCGCCGCACCGCTTCGCAGCCCCGCGAGCGCCGCGCGAGACGAATCCTCGAGCACGACCCCTCCGCCTCGTCGTGTTCCACTTCCGTATGCTGCGGCCATCCTGGTCGTCTTCGCGCTCGCCGCGGCAGTCTGGTCGTATCGAGCCACGCCCACGCCGTCGAGCGGGACAGACGGCCGTCTCATGCTGGCGGTGTTGCCGTTCGCGAACCTGTCGGGGGATCAGGAACAGGAGTATTTCAGCGATGGACTGACCGAGGAGCTGATCGGCAGTCTCGGCCAGCTCGAAGCGGCACGGCTGGGTGTCATTGCCCGTACCTCCGTGATGGGTTACAAGGGGACCGCGAAGCCAGTCAGACAGATCACCCGCGAACTGGGCGTGGACTATGTGCTCGAGGGAAGCGTGAGACACGATGGCGACAGAATCCGTGTGGCCGCGCAGCTGATCCGCGCGAGCGACGAAACGCACGTTTGGGCGGATTTCTACGATCGCACCTTGGGAGACCTGCTGCCGGTGCAGACCGAGATTGCGCGCGCGGTCGCGGGCGAGCTCCAGGTACGGCTGCCCGGCGTGGCCCCGGCTTCGTCACCTGGCAGCCGGCAGGTCCGCTGGGACGCTCATGAAGCGGCACTGAGAGGACGCTATTTCCTGGAGCAGCGCACGGCGAAGGCCATCCACACGGCCCAGGAGTACTTCGAGCGGGCCATCGCGCTGGAGCCGAATTACGCGCTCGCCTACGTCGGCCTCGCCGATGCGCACATCCTCGGCCTCACGTATGCGGACGCTCCCGCGAAGGACGCAATCACCCGCGCGCGCGAAGCGTTGGTGCGGGCACGTGCGCTCGACGAGCAGAACGCGGCAGTGCATGCCTGGCTCGGTGTCATCCTCGCCGAGCACGACTGGAACTGGAGCGGCGCCGAACACGCATTCCACCGCGCGGTCGAGCTGAATCCGAACTTCGCGTACGCGCACAAGCTGTATTCGGAGTACTTGTCCTACGTAGGCCGCTTCGAAGAGGCGATTGCGGAGGCGCGGTTGGCGCGGCGACTGGATCCGTTGTCGGTGGTCACCAACGCGCACGTCGGGCTGGTCCTGTACCGCGCACGACAGTACGAGGCCGCGCTCGACGAGCTGCAGCGGGCGATTGAGCTCGACCCGGATCATCCGATGCCGTACCTGCCGCGCGGTCTGGCTCTGTCGATGCTGGGCCGCCACGATGAGGCCGTGGGGGCCCTCGAGAAAGGGCTGATCGCGTCGAACCGGAGCTCGGAGATGCTGGCGCAGCTGGCCGTGGCCTACGGACGTGCCGGACTCGTCAGCCGCGCCACCGCGATGCTGTCCGAGCTCCGGACGCGTGCCCGGACGCAGCCCGTCTCGCCGTTTGTGTTTGCGCTCGCGCACCTGGGCGCGGGCGAGGCGGACAGAGCCGTCGATGCGCTGGAGGCGGCCGCTCGCAGCCGCGAGTGGTACCTGTGCGTGCTGAAAACAGAACCCATCTTCGACCCGCTGCGCGGAAACGCGCGTTTCGAGAACCTGGTGCGCCAGCTCAATCTGCCGTCGTGAGCACCCAACATCCAGCAGATCAGCGTTCAGCGTCCGTGAGCCCTTGTCGGTGTGTCGACGACCTCGACCTGGCTCGGTGTCTGCCCCTGTCCCTGCACGGAACGACCCCTGGACGACCGCCAGCAGGACCAGCACGGCTGCAACATCAGCGAATTCGGAGGGTTGCACCTGGCAGCTGACAGCGGAAACTGGAAACTGGGCACTGGGAACTGGAAGCTGACAGCCTATACCAACCCATTCAGCAGCGCCTTTGCCACCGCTTCTGACTTCGAGTGCACCTGCAGCTTCTGATAGATGTTCTGCATGTGGAACGCGATGGTGCTGAAGCTGACACGGAGCTCCGCGGCCGCACTCGTGTAGTTGTGGCCCTGCACGAGCATCTTCAGCAGGCGGACTTCGTGAGGTGTGAGGTGGTAATCGGCGTGCCGCGGAGGCTGGAACCGCTGGAACAGTCCGATGGCGCGCCGCGCAATCTCCGGCGTCATCGGGGCGCCCCCGCTCATGGCCTCCTTCAAGCTCTCGAGGAGCCGGGCAGACGGCGTCTTCTTCAGAAGGTATCCGCAGGCGCCCGCGCACAGCGCCGCGAAGATGCGGTCGTCATCATCGTATACCGTCAGGATCAACAGCAGGAGGTTGGGATACCGTTCCTTCAGCAGCCTGGTGCCCTCGATGCCCGACATCCCAGGCAGACCGATATCAATCAGCGCGACATCCGGCAGGCTGTGCCCGATTTGCGCGAGCGCGTCCTCCATCGAACGGAAGCTCGAGATGCAGCGGTACCCCTCCGTTCCGTTGATGAGCGCAGCCAGACCTTCCCGGATCTCCGGCTGATCCTCGATGATGGCGATCTTCAGCGCTGTGGGGCTGCCGGCCCCCGCCGCCGACTGTTCCGATCTGGTGGATCGTCTGGCCATGATCCGCGGATCCGTCTCCGTGAGATACCACGACGAGGCCGGCCCGACACTATCAACACTGACAGGATCGGCTGGCCGTGCCTCGAACCTCACACTCTATCGCAGCGCTTCGGGAGGAATCGGGTATGCCTCGGCACGTGACGCCGCACCCCACCCGCCTGAAATGTCCGTTTCCGAGACGCCGTTTGCAAAAGCGGGCATGAAGTGGGCCGCTCGGGCTCGAATCAGGCCTGTTTCCGGAGGGTTTCTGGCATATCCTTCGCTCGCGCCACCAGCATGGGCAGCCTGCTTCAGGACATCCGCTACTCGGTGCGTCTGCTGGCGAGGGCACGGTCGTTCACGGCGACGGCCATTCTCACGATGGCGGTCGGCATCGGCGCCAACGTCACCGTCTTCAATTTCGTCAGTGCGCTCCTCTTCCGGCCGGCGCCCGGTGTGGCCGATCCGCACTCGCTCCTGGCCATTTACACGAGCGACTTCAGCAGTGGGCCGTACGGGGATTCGTCCTATCCGGATTACGAGTCGTTGCGTTCGCTCACGGGCGCCTTCGACAGCATGGCGATCGAATACGAAGATGCTGGCGTCGTACGAGTCGGCGAATTCGTTGAGCGCGTGCGAGTCTCGGCCGTCAGCGGCAGTTACTTCGACCTCCTCGGGTTGAAGCCCGCCGCCGGCAGGCTGTTCACCGATGCGGATACGGATCCAGCCGCGGCGCCCATTGCCGTCATCAGTCACTCCCTCTGGAAGCGCGGATTCGATGGGAGCCCGACCGCTCTCGGCGCCACGCTGACACTGAACGGGCGACACTTCACGATCGTGGGCATCGCCCCGGCGCGATTCGCGGGGCTCGACCTCGGTCGATCCGCCGAGATCTGGACGCCACTGCTGCCACCGAGCTCTACACCCGACGAGCGCGGCAACCGCGGGTTCGGGATCGTTGCGCGACTCGCGCCCGGTGCCACGCTGAACTCGGCCCAGGCGCAGGTCTCCTCGGTTGCCGTCCGTCTTGCCGAGCACTATCCCGAGACGAATCGGGGGACCCTGGCCGCGCCCGGCGAGCCGCGCCCCATCATCGTCGTCCCGCACACGTGGCTGCCTCCCGCGTTTCGTGCAATGGTCAGCACGCTGGGCGCCGTTCTGATGACGGCAGTCGGCCTCGTGCTGCTCATTGCGTGCGCGAACATTGCCAGCCTGCTGCTGTCCAGGGCGACTGCACGCGACCGGGAGATGGCGGTCCGACTGGCACTGGGTGCGGCACGAACGCGGCTGATCCGGCAGCTGTTGACCGAGAGCTTGCTGCTCGGACTCTGCGGGGGGGCGCTCGGCTTGCTCTTTTCGCTCTGGACGTCCGAGCTGCTTCCATCCTTCTTTCCGGCCGAACAGGCGAGGCTGCTCGACACACGGCTGGATGCGAGAGCGTTCGCCTTCGTGCTGGGTATCTCGGTTCTGAGCAGCATCCTCTTCGGGCTCGCTCCGGCGCTTCAGGCTGCCGGACCCGGCAGCGCTGCTGCGCTGCGAAGCGGTACGATCCGTGTGTCGGAGAGCCGTACCAGGTCCACGCTCCGTCGGCTGCTGGTTGCCGGACAGGTGGCAGTCGCGGTCGTGCTGCTCATCGCCGCGGCGCTCCTGACCCGAAGTCTGACGAACGCGCTGGCGGCCGATCCGGGATTCGCCGCCAGGAACGCCGTGCTGGCGACCATTGAGCTGCCGCGCTCGGAGTTCACGCCGGAGCAGGGGCTGGGCTACTATGCGAGCGCTCTCGAGCGTGCGCGATCGCTGCGCGGGGTCGAGGCCGCGAGCCTCGCGCACACCCTGCCCACTTCACGGCCGAGCCGCCGCGGGTTCCAGATGGAAGGCTACGACCCGCAGCCCGGTGAAGACACCGAGCTTCCCATCAACGTCGTCGGCGGCCAGTATTTCGAGACGCTGAGGATTCCGTTGATTGCGGGCCGGACGTTCGACGCCCGGGACCGGCGTGACGGCCACCAGGTCGCGATTGTCAACGAGCTGCTCGCTGCCCGCTATTTTGGCGGAAGCGCCGTCGGCAGGCGTGTCACCGATTCGAGCGGCGCGGTCCTCGAGATAGTTGGCGTGGTCGGCAATACCGTCGGGGTGACGATCCAGAGCCCTCCCGTGCCAATGGTGTACTACCCACTGGATCAGAGCTACGTGGCGCGCATGACGGTTGTTGCCAGAACGGCGGGCGACGCGCACCTGCTGGTCGAGACGATCCGGCGTGAGCTGACGGCGGTGAACCGCAGCGTTCCGGTCTTTCGCGCGCTCACCCTGTCGGCGCACATGGCCGAATCCAGCGCCGACAGCCGCCTTACGGTCACCCTCGTGGCAACCTGCGGTGTCATGGCGCTCCTGCTCGCGACGATCGGTGTGTACGGCGTCATTGCTTATGCGGTCGCCCGCCGCACGCGCGAGATTGGCGTGCGGCTGGCGCTGGGGGCGCGGCCGCAGCACATCGTGCGGCTCGTCATCGGCGAGGGCCTTGGCGTCACGTGTGCCGGAGTCCTCTTCGGTCTCGTCGGCGCCGCCATCGCGACCAGACTTCTGGAGTCCCTGCTGTACGGCGTCACGCCGTCGGACCCGTTGACGTATTTGCTGGTGCCGCTGGTGCTCGCGATCGTCGCCCTGATTGCCGCCTGCGCACCTGCGCGGCGCGCGCTGCGCGTGGAACCGAACACCGTCCTGAGGCAGGAGTGAGGACGCGACTGGATACGCCCGCTTGCACGAACGCGACGTGCGTGCCGCGCAAACAATGTCACGAATCACGGACCTGAGCCCGTATTGGGTTGACCGTCGAAGGAGAGGGTCGTCGTGGTATCGGGCGTGCTGACGGGACGGGAGAATAAAGAGGTGGTGTGGTTCCTAGCGGTGAAGACCAGCAGCCCGGCACTGAGAGTGGGTTCGACGCGCCCTGCACGGAGAGTGATCGTCGGTCGGATTCTCCGGAATCGGCCCCTGCGGCGTCCCCGAGCCGGCGCTGGAGCGTGACTCGGAGACGATCGCGCCGCACACCGTGAACGCGATTCCCATCAGCGCGAGGATCCCCGCCCGACGCATGCTTTTCGTGGGCCTGATCCTCCGCGAGCGCAAACGATAGCGGCCGCCACACTTTGGACGGGGTTCACTGGACGTTATTGCCGTCGTAGCCGACTCCGCCCCGCACACACCACACACGGTGTAATCCGGGAATCTTCTGATCCGAGAAGAACGAGCCACCCGGCTCGAAGTTGGCCACGAATGCGAAGTTGTTGTTCGCGGGTTGCACGTTGTCCGTGGTACTCGACCAGAATGTTCCTGATGCACGTCCGACGTCGAACGGGTGGCCAGTCGGCAACTTCCCCGTCAGGTTGTTGAGTGGATCCATCAGGCTGAGAATCTCCTCGATCGTGGGCCCCCTCCATCCGAGACGCTTGCCGGTGAACTTCGCGAGGCACTCGTTGTCGACGAACGCCCACGACAGAACCTCAGTGCTCGGTGCCTTTTCCCACACCAACCCCGTCTCTTTGTCGAACACGGCCTCGGCATCGAAATCCGACAATACCTGGAACCGGGCGCCCGCATTGTCGATTCTCTTGTCCCACGGATACGCCGCGAGGACCGCGGCAGAAATACCGGTGAGTATCACGATAGCGGTGATGGTTCGTACGATTGCGCGTTTGGTCTTCATTGGGATTGGCCCTCCACAGTCTCCTTGGTTGCGACTCTCCTCACCTCGGTGTCAGCAACGGTGGCGCTCGCCTCTGCGCTTGCTCCTGCGCGGAGTTCTAGCGACGCTGCGCCTCAGACTCTTGAGGCTCCGCATCGCTAGCGGCATTCTTGATAACGCCGCGCTGACCCGCCTTCGCGTTTTGCGCTTCGGCGGGGCAGGCGCGCGGACGGCCTTGACCGAAAAACTTGACTCAAAAGCCCAGAATCGGGTCGGTCAAGGCCTCTGGGCACGCAACGAAGCCCGGGTTGGCCGCCCAGCACGTCCCAGCCACTCGCTCAAGGGATCACCGTATGGCCAGAGACCGCGAACGAACAGTTGAGGACCTGCTCGCCGATGGCTGTAATGCTGACGACCCGAAAGGGTTTGAACGTAGAATTTGTGTCGTGATATAGCCGCGTCGCCTGAGCGACGGCGTACCTGCGAGATCCCGATGTCGTGTGCAGCAGAACAGGAACCACGAAGTGATTGACGGACAGGCTGTCAACCGTGGTCGTGATGCCTAGCTGGAGAATTCGTGTGTCCAGATTCGTTGAGCAGGCCGCCGACACATACTCGATCACCAGTCGTCCGCCCTGCGGCGCCGGCTCAAAGTTGGTCAAGAGTGGCCCACCTCGCCCGCCGAAGTTGATTGTCGCCGTTCCGTGGTAGGGCCGCAGTGCAGGATGCCTGACCTCCTGGACGTGCACGGGGTTGTCCTGGTCGCTGACCACAACGACAGACTGCTGGGCATGTGCAGGCCGCTCGGCAACCGCGCTCACGATGCCCCCGATGACCGCTGTCAGCACGACGGCCCCCAGTAGCGTTCTCATAGGTCCTTCTCCCTGTTCTGGCAACGAGATCGTGGCAGGGAATGTAGGCCGGCTGGAGGGTCCGTGTCACCCGCAGCGCTGCTGGGGATCTGCCCCCCAGCGTTGAGAGCTATCCATTACAGATTACGGATTGAATGGCAGATTGCGGATTGCTGGTTCCGGATGGGGGGGCGGGCTTCCCGCGGAAGTCGAGCCTGCCGGGCCTCGGCTTCCGCGTGGGCGCTCGCGTGCGGCGGCGCGGGCAGCCTCGCTACAGCTTCCTCAGAATGAAGCATTTCAAATAGTACGTTTCCGGCACCGTGAGCAGCACGGGATGATCCCTCCCCTGCATCCGTTTCTCGACGACGACTACCTCGGCGTGCGCATCGACGGCCGCTGAGGCCAGCACGTCCGCGAAGGCCGCCTCGCTGACGTTGTACGAACAGCTGCAGGTGATCAGGAACCCGCCGGGCGACAGCAGCTTCAGCGCGCGCAGGTTGATTTCCTTATATCCCGACAGCGCCTTGCGAACGGCGCCCTTGCTCTTCGCGAAGGCCGGCGGGTCGAGCACAATCGTGTCGAACCGCTCGCCCCGGCGCTCGAGCTCGCGCAGCTCGTCGAAGACGTTCATCGCCCGGGCCTCGATGTTCGTCAGCCCATTGCGCGAGGCGTTCGTGCGGATGCGCGCGGCGGCATCCTCGGAGATATCGATCGCGAGCACTTCCGAACAGCGAGGCGCGAGCGTCATGGCGAACCCGCCGTGATAGCTGAACGCATCCAGCGTCCTGCCCCTTGCGTAACGCGCCGCGGCGAGGCGGTTCTCTCGCTGATCGAGAAAGAGGCCCGTCTTCTGGCCGCGATAAGGATCGACGGCGTAAGTGACAGCGCCTTCCCGGACCTCGAACAGTTGAGGCACGTCGCCATGCAGGACATCCACCCTCTGCTCCAGCCCTTCGAGCAGGCGAACGCGCGGATCGTTACGAGCGAGGATGCCCGCAGGGTGCAAGAGATCCACGAGCAGTCCCGTCAGCCCGGGTAGAAGACGGTCCACTCCCTGCGAGAGCGCTTGGACCACAAGGTAGTCACCGTATCGATCGACGACAAGGCTCGGGAGCAGATCCGCTTCTCCGTGCACGAGCCGATACGCCGTCGCATCGATGTCGAGCGCCCCCCGGTATTCGATGGCGGTCCTGAGGCGATCGCGCCAGGTGTCGAGGGTCGGCTGCTCGTTTCCTCTCGTCAGCAGCCGGAGGGTGATCTCCGACCGGTCGCTGAACAGCGCGTACCCCAGGAACCGGCCGGCCGGCCCGACGATGCGCGCGGTATCGCCGCCCGCGGCGCTCACCTCGGCAACATCACTCCGGTAGATCCAGGGATGCCCCATCCGCAGACGTTCCTCCCCGCGGCGAGTGACGACAACAGAGGAAGACATGGGGAAAGTATGAAGGATGAAGGAGGAAGGCTGAAGCGGGACGTCGGACGACGCTATAATCCTAGTCCTATGCGCATCGCGATCGGGGCCGATCATGCCGGCTTCGCGCTCAAGCAGCATCTCGTCGGCACCCTGCGCAGGCTCGGCCACGAGGTCGAGGATTTTGGCACGCATAGCGAGGAACCGGTCGATTACCCCTGGATCTGCGCCAGCGTCGGGCGGGCCGTCGTCGGTGGCGGCGCGGATCGAGGTGTCGTGATCGGCGGCAGCGGACAGGGAGAGCAGATCGCCGCGAACAAGATCCCCGGGATCCGCGCGGCGCTCTGCAACGATCTCTACACCACTCGCATGTCGCGCCAGCACAACGATGCCAACGTCCTGGCGATCGGCGGCCGGATCGTTGCGCCCGGGCTCGCGGACGAAATCCTCGCGCTGTGGCTGGAAACGCCTTTCGAAGGGGGGCGTCACCAGCGTCGGGTCGATCAGATAGCCCGGATCGAAAAACAGCGCGACGTCCTGTGCTGATCGCAAGTGCCGCGGATGCCGTTCGCGCCGTGCCGCCCGGCGTTCCGGGCGAATGATCGAGAGAGTCAAGATGCCCTCACAGACCGAAAGCCCGTCGCGCTGGCGCTCGCTCGCCGACACCGACCACGAGATTGCTGACGCGATTGCCAGCGAGTTGCACAGGCAGAACAGCTGCCTCGAGCTGATCGCCTCGGAGAACTTCGTCAGCCAGGCCGTGCTGCAGGCCGCCGGATCGGTGCTCACGAACAAGTACGCCGAGGGATATCCCGGCAAACGGTATTACGGCGGATGCGAGTTCGTGGACATTGCGGAGTCGCTCGCCATCGCGCGCGCGAAAGCGCTGTTCGGCGCCGAGCACGCGAACGTGCAGCCGCACTCGGGAGCCCAGGCCAACATGGCCGTGTACTTCACGCTGCTCCAGCCCGGAGACACGGTGCTCGGCATGAACCTGGCGCACGGCGGACATCTCACCCACGGCCATCCGCTCAACTTCTCGGGCAAGCTCTACACGATCGTCCCGTACGGAGTGCGGCAGGACGACGAGCGCATCGACTACGACGAGCTCGAGCGGCTCGCACACGAGCACAAGCCGAAGATGATCATGGCCGGCGCGAGCGCTTACCCGCGCGTCATCGATTTCGAACGCATCGGGGCCGTCGGTCGAGCCGTCGGCGCGCCGATCGTGACCGACATGGCGCACATCGCGGGGCTCGTCGCCGCCAGGCTGCATCCGAGCCCGGTCCCCCACTCCGATTTCGTCACGACGACGACGCACAAGACCCTCCGCGGTCCGCGCGGCGGGCTCGTGCTCTCTCGCGCCTCCTACGCGAAGGACCTCGATCGCGCGCTGTTCCCTGGAATCCAGGGCGGTCCGCTGATGCACATCATCGCGGCGAAGGCCGTCTGCTTGAAAGAAGCGATGGAGCCCGGATTCGTCGAGTATCAGGCGCAGATCGTCGCCAACGCGAAGCGCCTCGCGGACGGGCTGTCGGCTGCGGGCTTCAGGCTCGTGAGCGGCGGAACCGACAACCACCTGATGCTCGTGGACGTGTTCTCGAAGGGCCTGACCGGCAAAGTGGCGGAAGCGGCGCTCGGAAAAGCCGGCATTACCGTGAACAAGAACGCGATCCCCTTCGACAAGAACCCGCCAATGGTCGCCAGCGGCATCCGGATCGGCACGCCCGCCGTCACCAGCCGAGGCATGCGCGAGGGCGAGATGGACGTGGTTGCCGATCTGATCGCACGGGCGCTTGCCGCGACCGACAACGACGCCGTGCTCGCGGCCGTCCGAAGCGAGGTCGAAACCCTGTGCCGGAAGTTTCCGCTGTACCCCGAAGCCCGGACCTGAGCGCGGCCGTTGCCGACGCGTTGTCCAGCGACGGTCCGCTCGCCAGTGCGCTGCCGGAGTTCGAGCCGCGGCCGGCGCAGCTCGAGATGGCCGGCGCCGTGGCGCGGACTCTCGCCGGCGGCGGAGTGCTGCTTGCCGAAGCCGGAACGGGAACAGGCAAGACGCTGGCGTATCTGGTCCCCGCGATCCTCAGCCGCCAGCGGGTCCTCATCTCGACGGGCACCAAGAACCTCCAGGAACAGATCTACTTCAAGGACCTGCCGGTCCTTCGCGAGGCGCTGAACGTGCCGTTCACCGCGACGTGCATGAAGGGCCGTGCGAACTATCTGTGCCTCCACCGCTTCGACGCGCTTCGGAGCGGCCCGGCCATCCGGACGGGCGAGCAAGAGGATTACGTCCGGAGCATCGACGAGTGGCTGGGCCACACCGAAACCGGCGACCGCGCAGAGATCGAGGACCTGCCCGAGGATCTCCCGTTCTGGTCCGAGATCGCCGCCACAACGGAGAACTGCATCGGCACGGAATGCCCGCGCTATCAGGATTGCTTCGTCGTGCGCATGCGGCAGCGCGCAGCCGACGCCGACGTGGTGATCGTCAACCATCATCTGCTCTGCGCGGACGCGGCGGTGCGCCAGCACGCCTTCGGCGAGGTCATCCCCAACTGCCGGTTCGCGGTCCTGGACGAGGCGCACCAGCTCGAGGACGTCGCGACCCAGTATTTCGGCCTGTCGGTCAGCACCTACCGTGTCGAGGAGCTGGCACGCGACACCGAGCGGGCGTTGGGCGCCCGCCTCGTCCCGGATCCCGATCAGGCAGATCGGATCCGCGACGATGTCGATCGCATCAGAGATCGGGGGAGGATTCTGTTCACCGCCGTGCAGATGCTGCGATACGAAGTGTCCGGCGGTTCCGGAAACGACGCGCGGATCCGGGTGACCTCTGCGCTTACGGCGCGGCTCGGCGACGAAAGCGGCGCGATGGTCGATGCCCTGGAGGCACTCGAGGCGGACGTCGCGCTGGCAAAGGACGTTCCCGAGGACGTTCTGGCGCTGGGCCGCCGCGCCTCGGAACTGCGAGATCAGGTGCGGTTTTTGATCAGGGCCGACGATCCGGCGTTCGTGTACTTCATCGAAGCTCGCGGCCGTGGCCTGTTCCTGCGGGCAGCGCCAATCGACGTCTCGCAGATCGTCCGGGAGCTGCTGTTCGATCGAATGGACGCCACAATCCTCACCTCAGCGACGCTGACCGTCGACGGCGCGTTCGAGTACGTGCGCAGCCGTCTGGGAATCCGTCGCGCGCGCGAGCTGAAGCTGGACTCGGAGTTCGACTACGAGCGCCAAGCCATCCTGTACCTGCCGCGCCGGATGCCGGACCCGCGATCGCCGCAGTTTGCGGCGACCGCCGCGCGCGAGGTGATCGAAATACTCAAGCGAACGGCCGGACGCGCCTTCGTGCTCTTCACCAGCTACGCAAACCTTCGCGAGGTGCATCGAATCGCCGCGTCCGAGCTCGAGTACCCCATCCTGGTCCAGGGCACTGCTCCGAGGTCCGCGCTGCTCCGCGATTTCAAGGCCACTCCCCACTCCGTGCTCCTCGCCACCTCCAGCTTCTGGCAGGGCGTGGACGTCGTCGGCGACGCGCTGAGTTGTGTGGTGATCGACAAGCTGCCGTTCGCCTCGCCCGGAGACCCGATCACGGCGGCGCGTATCGAGGCCATCACGGCGGGCGGCGGATCGCCCTTCGGCGACTACCAGGTGCCGTTGGCCATCCTCAGCCTGAAACAAGGGCTCGGCCGGCTCCTCCGCCACCGGCAGGACCGCGGCGTGCTGGCCGTTCTCGATCCGCGGCTGAAGACGATGGGGTACGGCCGGCGTTTCCTCGCGTCGCTGCCCGCGGCGCCCGTCACGCACGACCTGGACGCGATCGTTCGTTTCTTCGATCGAGCCGCCGATGCCGGCGCGTAAGGAAGCGTCCGACCAGATCCGGGACGCCGTGCGGCCGATTCTGAAGTGGGCCGGCGGCAAACGGCAGCTGCTGCCGGCGCTGCGCAGGTTCTACCCTGCCCGTTTTGAGCGCTACGTGGAGCCATTCCTCGGGAGCGGCGCGGTATTTCTCGACTGCCACAATCACGGGCTGCTGGAGGGCCGAGCGGTCAGGCTGTCGGACATCAATGCCGACGTCATCGGATGCTACGGCATGGTGCGAGACCATGTGACTGTCGTCGTCGAGTCCCTTGCGGTACTCGAAAAGGAGCATCGGAAGTCCGAGGGCGATCGTTTTTACTATGAGGTGCGCGACGGGCGGTTCAATCGCCTGCGCGAGGGGCTCCTCCCGGGCGACGTCGCAGCTGGGTATACGCCCGAACTGGCCGCGATGCTCATCTACCTGAACAGAACCGGGTACAACGGCCTGTTTCGCCTGAATTCGCGCGGCGGGTTCAACGTGCCGGCCGGCAGGTACGGCAACGTCACCATCTGCGACCCGGCCAACCTGTGCCGGCTGTCCGCAGCGCTGAACCGCCCGGGGCTGCAGTTGACCGTGAGCCCCTTCGAGGAGGCACTGGCCCCTTGCGGGGCCGGGGATTTCGTGTACCTGGATCCACCCTACGCGCCGGTCAGCCGCACGGCACAGTTCACGTCGTACACTGCCGGCGGGTTCGGACCGCAGGCGCAGCAACGCCTGCAGCGGCAGGTGATCCAGCTTGCCGAGCGGGGCGCCTGGGTCCTGCTGAGCAACTCCGTCGCGCCAGAGATCGGCCGGCTGTACGCGACGCACGATGGGGCGAGGTCGGCGGGGCTCAGGGCGAGAACCGTTCCAGCGCGCCGCGCCATCAACTCGCAGCCTGCGAGGCGAGGCGCCGTTCGCGAGTACCTCATCACCAACGTGCGCTGAGGTCAGGCGCCGGGCTTTCGTGTAAACTGAGCAGAAGTCACCAAAGGAGGTTGGCATGAGGAGCACGCGCTGCCGTCTGAGCCTGCTCGCGATATCCGCGTTCGTGCTCGCCCTGCTCGCGGTCCCGACGCCCACGACGGCCCAGACGGGCCAGATCAAGGGCAAGGTGGTGGACGCCAAGAAGGAGCCGATCGACGGGGCGACGGTCACGATCGAGATGATCGAGGGCATGAACCGCAAGTACCAGACAAAAACGAACAGGCGCGGTGAGTTCGTGCAGGTCGGGCTCCAGACCGGGATGTACCGGATCACCGCGTCGAAGGACGACATGAGCCAGTCGGTCGACGAGCGGATCCGCCTGGGGGACAATCAGGTGAACTTCACCCTGACGCCGGGCGCGAAGGCCGGCGTCTCGCCCGAGGATGCCAAGAAGGCCGAAGAACGGTTGAAGGCCGTACAGGCTGCGTTCGAGCAGGGCGTGACTCTGAGCAACGAGGGCAAGCACGACGAAGCGATCGCGAAGTTCAACGAGGTCATCGCGGCCGCTCCCAAATGCCTCGAGTGCTACAACAACATCGGCACGGTTTACACGCGGAAGCAGGAGTACGACCAGGCCGAGGCTGCCTTCAAGAAGGCGCTCGAGATCAACCCGAAATCGGCCGACTCGTATAACGGGCTCGCCACGGTCTACAACGCGCAGAAGAAGTTCGACCAGGCCGCCGAAGCGAGCGGCGAGGCCCAGAAGCTGGCTGGCGAGGGGGGCGCGACCCCCGGCGCGGGAAACGCCAGCACGGTCTACAACCAGGGCGTTATTGCCTGGAACGCGGGCAAGGTCCCCGAAGCCAAGAAGCTGTTCGAACAGGCCGTGCAGCTCGATCCGAGCCTGGCGGACGCGCATTACTGGCTCGGCATGGCGACCGTGAACGAGGGCAAGCTTCCGGAGGCCGCGAAGCATTTCGAGGAGTACCTCAAACTTGCGCCGACCGGACAGTACGCGGAGCAGGCGAAGTCGATTCTGGCGTCCATCAAGAAGTAGCCGCGGGCTCCCGGGAGCCTATCGTGGCGATAGCAGACAACCTCTCCGATGTCCGGCGCCGCATGGCCGAGGCCGCGCGGCGCTCGGGCCGGTCCTCTGACGAGGTCACCCTGGTCGCGGTTTCCAAGACGTTCGGCGCTGACGCGGTCCGGGAAGCGTGGGCGGCCGGCCAGCGCGACTTCGGCGAGAACAAGGTCCAGGAGGCCCTGCAGAAGATCGAGGCGACGGCCGATACCGGGATGAGGTGGCATCTCGTCGGCCACCTGCAGTCCAACAAAGCCAGACGGGCCGTGGCCGCCTTCTCGACCATTCACTCGGTTGATTCGGTCCGGCTGCTCGAGACGCTCGATGCAGCCGCCGCCGGCCTGACTCCGCCAGCCCGCCCGGACGTGCTGGTCCAGGTTGATCTCGCGGGCGAAAGCACGAAGTTCGGCGCGCCCGAAGAGGAAGCCATCCGCTGCGTGCACGCCGGTCTGAAGACGCGCGCGCTCCGGCTGGTCGGATTGATGCTGATGCCGCCGTGGAACGAAGATCAGGAGCAGACCCGCCCCTGGTTCGTGCGGCTGCGGATGTTCAGAGACAAGCTCGTCCGCGACGGGGTCCCCGAAGAGGCGCTGCGGCATCTGTCGATGGGAATGAGCCATGATTTCGAAGCGGCGATCGAGGAAGGTTCGACGCTCGTGCGCGTCGGAACAGCCATTTTCGGCAAACGACAAGTGAGGCCCTGATGCCCGACCGTCCTGAGACCCTCGCCAGCACCTCTGCCGCCAGCGCGGGCTCGTCGCCCGCCGAGCGCATCATGCGCATCGCGCCGCTCGACCTCCGCCAGCAGCGGTTCCGCACCGTCCTGCGCGGGTTCGATCAGACAGAAGTGGTCGCGTTCCTGACCGAAGCCGCCGACGACTACGAGCACGCGCTTCGCGAGATCGATCGGCTGCGCCAGGACGTGTACCGGCTGGAACAATCGCTGGTGGAACACCGCGAGCGCGAATCCGCCCTTCGCAACACGCTGCTGACCGCGCAGCGGCTCGCAGACGAAATCAAGGAATCGGCCCAGACCGAATCGAAGCTGATCATCCGCGAGGCGCAGGGACGTGCCGACCTGCTGCTGCAGAAGGCGCAGGGCCGCCTCAGCGAGATCGAGCGCGACATCGACGAGATGCGGCTTCGCAGGCGGGACGTCGAGGGCACGCTGGAGAGCTCTATTCAGTCGCTGTACCGGGCGCTCGAGTTCATCCGGGATCAGGATCGGTCCGACGACAAGGTGCTGCTCCATCGTCCACGCCAGACCGACCAGCCACAGAACGCCGCCCACTGGCAGGGAGAGCCGCGGGCCGCTGAGGATCGAGGATAGCCCGGTCCGCCGTCGTCTGTCTCAGTCGGGCGTCGCAGTCGGCGGTCAGCTGGTAGCTGGTAGCTGGTAGCTGGTAGCTGGTAGCTGGTAGCTGAAAACTGGTAGCTGAAACTGGTAGCTGCCTCCTATTTCACAATTACTCGCGTCCTGAACTCCCCTGATTCATCCGCGTCCGATTCGATCGACACGAGTGTGGAGCTCTGGTAGGTCACGCGCCGATCGGGGATGCCATCGGCGGTCAGGTCCCAGGCGACGGTGTGCAGCTCTCCGGCGCGGTAGGTTTCCCACCTGTCCGGCCGGCCGTCCCCGTTGGTATCTTCCTCGGCGCGCGCCAGCACGGGATCCATCCGGCGCTCGACGCGCTCGTAGAACTCCCGGCGATCGATCCGGGCCTCGTCCGCGGAGGACGAGATCTCCACGCGTTCCAGGCTGCCATCGCCGCTGGAGTACGCCCACGCATCCGGCGTGCCGTCGTCTTTTCGGGAGAAGCCGACCTTGACGAGGCGCGCAGCGGCGTCGTAGTACTCCCAGCGATCGATGCGACCGTCTTCATTCTGATCCGCAAACGATCGAATGGCGTGCGCGCCATCCATTTCGGTCCAGGTATCCATGATGCCGTTCCGGTTCGCATCGAAGGCCAGCTGAATCAGGCGACCGGTGGTCGAATCATAGAGTGGCTCGAGCTCGCGACGCGGCGCGCCCCCGGAACACGAACAGGAGATCCCCGTCAGGACCACGAGGAGCGCTGCCCCTTTCCAACAGCCCATGTGTGGTGCCATTGTAAGGCAGGCTGGGCGAAGCAGCGTGGTCATTCCCATCACAGAGTCGGGTGACGCCGTGCAGTTCGCGGTTCGGGTCGTTCCGCGAGCGGGCCGTTCCGGTGTCGCGGGCATCAGGGAGGGCGCGCTGGTCGTGCGACTGGCGGCTCCTCCGGTCGAAGGCGCGGCCAACGAGGCCCTCGTTGCGTACCTCGCGGAGCTCATGGGCCGGCCCAGGCGGGACGTCGCGATCCTCTCGGGCCAGAAGTCTCGCACCAAGCGCGTGCAGATCAGCGGCGTGACCGCGCGGGAACTCGACGGAAAGCTGTCCGGTATACTGCCGCCGTGATCCCTTCCGCGTCGCGGCCGCCTGCGGACCTGGTGTTCCGGCATTGCCGTCAGCTGATGACCTGTGCAGGTCCTGCGCCTCGCCGCGGACGGGCGCAGGGACAGATCGAAACCATCGAAGATGGCGCGCTCGCAATTCACGGGCAGCGAGTCACTTTCGCGGGGCCAGATGCCGCGCTCGAAGCCAGCGTCGACACGACGGGGGCACGAGTCGTGGACGCAGTGCGCCTCTCGATCGTTCCGGGCTTCGTAGACGCCCACACCCATGCCATCTTCGCCGGGGATCGACGGGGTGAACTGCGGCGGCGTCTGGCCGGCGCAACCTACGCTGAAATCGCCGCGTCCGGCGGAGGCATCGTCGCGACCGTCCGCGCGACTCGCGAGGCCTCGGAGGACGACCTCGTCGACCAGACACGACCGCGCCTCGACGAGATGCTCGCCTGCGGGACGACCACCTGCGAGATGAAGAGCGGCTACGGGCTCGAGCTCGACACAGAGCTGAGAATGCTGCGGGCGATGAAACGAGTGGGGGCCGAGCACGCCATCGACGTGGTGCCCACGTTCATGGGCGCGCACGAGATCCCGCCCGAGTTCCGCGAGCGGCGCGACACGTATGTCGACCTCGTGATCGAGGAGATGATCCCGGCGGTCGCCGCGGCGGGCCTGGCCGACTGGTGCGACGTCTTCTGCGAGCGCGGCGTGTTCACGCCGACGGAGTCGCGCCGAATCCTCGATGCCGGGCTGCGCGCGGGGCTGGCGCCACGCATCCACGCCGACGAGCTCGGCGCGAGCGGCGGCTCGGCGGTGGCGGCGGCGGTCGGGGCCCGCTCGGCCGACCACTTGATCTTCGTGCCTGCCGACGGCATCGAAGCGATGGCGGCGGCGGGCGTCACGGCGACGCTGCTGCCCTGTGCCGCCTTCTATCTGAAGCTCGCGCGTTTTGCGCCCGCTCGGGAGCTGATCGCCAGTTCCGTACCCGTCGCGATCGCCACCGACGTCAACCCGGGCGGCGGCTTCTCACCCTCCATGCCGTTTGCCATCACCCTCGCCTGCTTCGCCATGGGGATGACATTCGAGGAGGCGCTGGTCGCCGCCACGATCAACGGTGCCTGGTCGCTCGATCGCGCTCGCGAGATCGGCAGCCTGGAGCCGGGCAAGCTCGCCGACGCGGTGATCCTGCGGGGAGAGGCGATCAATCTCATCCGGGTGGGCTCGCCTGCCATTGCCGCCGTGATCAAGCGCGGAAGGGTGTGCTATGGAGACGTAGGAATGGGGTCCAGCTCCTGATCGACAGTCACCAATCGTCCACGCCTGGATCCGGTCGCGCGGGCGGGACGGCGCGGAGAGCCGCCTCACAGACCGCGACCGGCCGGCCGAAGCGCACTATCCGAGGAGCGCCCGGGCAGCGACCACACCAGCATCGGATTCGCGCAGCAGCCGGCCGACCTCGGCCTCGACCAGGCCGGCGTACTCCCGATCCTTGACGCTTCCCAGGTTGATCTCCACGTTCACCCTCGCACCGCGCAACCCTGCGCGAAGCAGCTCGAGCCCGACTTCCACGTCGCTCCGCGCGTTGCGGTTGCCCAACCGCGCAATCACCGACGCTTCGACGATGGCGCCCTGGCAGGTGCGCATGACGTCGAGCGGCGCCTCGATCGCGTGCCGCATGGCCTGCTGAATCCTGGCCGACCGTACCGATTTCTCCGCGTCGGTCCCCTTCGGCAGGCGGTAGGCCCCCACCACCATGTCGTAGGCGTCCGAGTCGCGATCGATCAGGCTCTCGAGGCGGACCGCCAGATCGGAGCAGCGTGCTCCGGCAGTTTGCAGCCACCCGATCTCCTCGGGCGTCGTTGCAAGGGGCTTGGGGAGCCCTGCGACCATGGCGAGGAGCGACGCGCCGGTAGCGCCGGACAGCGCCGACGCGGAGCCGCCGCCCGGCGTCGGATCCGGGGAGCGGAAGGCGGCGAGCAGCTCGTGGGTCGTCCGTTCGGTCAGCTTCATCGAGAATTCCAGGATCGGCGAGTCCCGCGGATCGCGGTTTCTGCACGCGGGTTTGCTAGTGGATCTGTCTGAGGATGCGTTCCCACCTGGTCCGGGTGAAGAAGTGCGTGAGGACGGAGAAGATTCGCCGAATCGACGCGCCCACCCCGTCCGGCTCGTACGCTTGCGGCGCCGCGTCGTAGGACCAGTAAATCATCAGGGCCTTGCCCTTGATGTAGTGTTCCGGCAGGAACCCCCAGTACCGGCTGTCCTGCGAGTTGTCGCGGTTGTCGCCCATCACGAAGTACTGCCGTTCCGGCACCCGGACCGGGCCGTACCGCTCGCGAACGTCGAAGGAGGTGACCTCCTGCCCCTCCGAGACCGGCTCGAGGAAGTGGACGTAGCCTTCCTCGAGCGGCTGGCCGTTGACATAGACCTTCTTGTTCCGCAGCTCCAGCGTTTCCCCCGGCAGGCCGATCACGCGCTTGATGAAATCGCGCTCCGGTTCGTCGGGGAATTTGAAAACGACGATATCGCCGCGGCGGATGTCGCGGACGGGAAGCACCGCGTTCTCGACCCCGCTGGCGGTCGGCCCGAACACGAACTTGTTCACCAGCAGGTGATCGCCGATGAGGAGGTTGTTCTCCATCGAGCCGGTTGGAATCTTGAAGGCCTGCACGACCCATGTGCGCACGAACAGCGCCAAGATCACTGCGATGACGATCGATTCGAAGTACTCGCGAAGCGTGGATTTTTCGAAATTGGCCATGCGTGTCAGCTTCTCTTGGTGCGCCGTGAAGTCCCACCCCCACCGCTTGTACGCGCTTCGCGCTTCGCGCGACGCTTCGCCCCGCCGCCTACCACCTCTGCCGTGGACCAGCCAGCCGCGCTGCGCGCGGCAGCCGACGTACCCTCATTCCTGGCCTACTTTCAGCACCGCGAGGAACGCCTCCTGAGGGATCTCGACGCGGCCCACGCGTTTCATGCGCTTCTTGCCTTCCTTTTGTTTCTCGAGCAGCTTGCGCTTGCGGGTGATGTCGCCGCCGTAGCATTTGGCGAGCACGTTCTTCCGCAGCGCCTTGACCGACTCCCGCGCGATGATCCGGCTGCCGATCGCCGCCTGGATCGCCACTTCGAACATCTGCCGCGGGATGAGCTCCCGCATCTTCGAGGCGAGCGCGCGCCCGCGCTGATACGCCATGTCACGGTGGACGATGACGGACAGCGCGTCGACGGGCTCCTCGTTCACGAGGATGTCGAGCTTGACGAGCGGCGATTCCTGGTAACCGGTCACATGGTAGTCGAGCGAGGCGTAGCCGCGCGAGAGCGTCTTGAGGCGGTCGTAGAAATCGAGCACGACTTCGTTGAACGGCAGCTCGTAGGTGATGAGAACGCGATTGGAGGACAGGTACTCGATCGACTTCTGCACGCCGCGCTTCTCCTGGCAGAGCTGCAGGATGCCGCCCACGTGCTCGGCCGGCGTCAGCATCATGGCCGTGATGATCGGCTCCTCGATCGTCTCGATACGGCCCGCGTCGGGAAGCTTCGACGGGCTGTCGATCTCGAGGACCTCGCCGTCGGTCGTGGTCACGCGGTACAGAACGCCCGGCGCGGTCGTGACCAGGTCCATGTCGAACTCGCGCTCGAGCCGCTCCTGCACGATCTCCATGTGCAGGAGACCCAGGAACCCGCACCGGAAGCCGAAGCCGAGCGCGGCCGATGTCTCCGGCTCGAAGAAGAACGACGCATCGTTCAGCCGGAGTTTCTCGAGCGCGTCGCGCAACTCCGGGTATTCGCTGCCTTCCACGGGATACAAGCCCGCGAAGACCATCGGCTTGCTTTCCTTGAACCCAGGGAACGGCTCCGCCGTCGGCCGCGCGGCCTCCGTGATGGTGTCGCCGATCTGAGCATCGCTGACGGTCTTGATGCCCGCGAAGACGAACCCGACCTCGCCCACACCCAGCTCCGTCGCCGCGACCGGCTTCGGCGAGAAGACGCCGACCTGATCGACCTCGTACTCCTGCCCCTTCGCCATCAGCCGGATCTTCATCCCCGGACGCATCACGCCGTCGATCACGCGCGTCAGGATGATGACCCCCCGATACGCGTCGTACCAGGAATCGAAGATGAGCGCCTTGAGCGGCGCCGCCGGGTCGCCGCCGGGCGGAGGCAGCCGCTCGACGATGGCTTCGAGGATCTGGTGGACGCCGATGCCCTCTTTCGCGCTCGCGAGAATCGCGCCCGACGCGTCAAGGCCCACGATGTCCTCGATCTGGCGCTTCACCTCATCGGGTTGAGCGCCGGGCAGATCGATCTTGTTGATGACCGGAATAATGTCGAGATCGTTCTCGACGGCCAGGTAGGCGTTGGCCAGCGTCTGCGCCTCCACGCCTTGCGACGCATCGACGAGCAGCAGCGCCCCCTCGGAGGCCGCCAGGGACCTCGTCACTTCGTACGAGAAATCGACGTGACCCGGCGTATCAATCAGGTTGAGCACGTACTGGTTCCCGTCGTCGGCATCGTAGTTCAGCCGCACGGCGTGGGCCTTGATCGTGATGCCGCGCTCGCGCTCGAGATCCATGCTGTCGAGCACCTGCGCTTCCATCTCGCGGGGCTGCAGCGCCCCGGTGACTTCCAGGAAGCGGTCCGCCAGCGTGGACTTGCCGTGATCGATGTGCGCGATGACCGAGAAGTTGCGGATGAGACGCTGATCCATGTCGTCGAGAATCTTCGATTATAGCGGAGCACTCGGTCCCTGGGTCCCTCGGTCCCTGATCCTGGGTCCCTGGTCGTCAGTCCCTTGGTCGTCAGTCCCTTGGTCGTCAGTCCCTCAGTCGTTGGTCCCTCGGTCGTTGGTCCCTCGGTCATTGTCGCTTGGTCGTTAGCCACCGTCACTCTGTCACTGTCCCGGTCCCTCGCTCACGCCGTTTGGAGGACCAGGGACACTGAGGACCAGGGACACTGAGGACCAGGGACCGAGGACCAGAGACCGATGGACCAGGGACCGATGGACCAGGGACCGATGAACCAGGGACCGATGAACCAGGGACCGATGGACCAGGGACGGATGGACCAGGGACCGATGGACCAGGGACCGATGGACCAGGGACCCAGGACCAGGGACTCAGGGACCCAGGGACCGATGGACCAGGGACCGATGGATTCGGTTGTGAGGACTGTGTCGTCAGCGCTGGTCCAGCGGCAGGAACGTCTGCGGGTACGACGGGCCGATGTAGTCGGTGCGTGGACGGATGAGGCGGTTGTTGGCGTACTGCTCCAGGCAGTGCGCGGTCCAGCCCGAGATCCGGCTGACGGCGAAGATCGGCGTGTAGAGATCAATCGGGATGCCGAGCGTGTAGTAAGTGGACGCAGAGTAGAAATCCACGTTGGGATAGAGCTTCTTCTCGGAGGTGACGAGCTTCTCGATCCGTTGGGACATCTCGTACCAGCGCGGGTTGCCGGCGCGCTCGCCGAGGTCCTTCGACATACGCCGCAAATGCGTGGCCCGCGGGTCTTCCGTCCTGTACACCCGATGCCCGAAGCCGGGGATCTTGATCTTGCGGGCAAGCCTCGTGCGGATCGCGTCATCGATACGCTCGGGCGGCGCGTCCTCGCCGATCTCGATCAACAACCGCATGACGTCGGCGTTGGCTCCGCCGTGCAGCGGCCCCTTCAACGCCCCGATCGCCCCGACGATCGCCGAGTGCAGGTCGGTCAACGTGGCAGCGGACACGCGGGCAGCGAAGGTGGACGCGTTCAACTCGTGATCGGCATGCAGCACCAGCGCGGTATCGAACGCCCGGGTCTCGAGCGCGTTCGGCCGTGTGCCGGTCAGCATGTATAGGAAATTTGCGGCGTGGCCGAGCGCCGGATCGGGTTGAATCGGACCGCCCCCGGCCTGGAGGCGCCCGTACGTGGCCACCAGGCTTCCCAGCTGCCCGGTCAGCCTGATCGCCTTGCGGTAGCTTGCCTGGAGCGAGTGGTCTCCCGCCTCCGGGTCGTAGTGGCCCAGTGCCGACGTCATGGTGCGGAGGGCATCCATCCCGTCGGTGTGCGGCAGCTGTCGCATCAGGCGCAGCACGGGTTCCGCCAGCGGGCGTGCGGCCGCCAGCTGCGACTGGAGATCTCCGAGCTCCGCGCGCGACGGCAGCCGCCCGTGCCAGAGCAGGTAGCAGACCTCCTCGAACGAGGCGCCGCGCGCAAGGTCGTGAATGTCGTATCCGCAATACGCCAGCACCCCGCGCTCGCCATCCAGATAACAAATCGCCGACGAGGCGGCGATGACGTCTTCGAGTCCTGCTTTGGCCTTCGCATCCGTCGTCATGTCCTCATGATATCAATCCGACGTTCCACGCGCCGGGATGACGAGAACGAGAAGGCCCGAGATATGATCCGATAACAGGGCCCCAGGGACCGAGGACCCAGGGACAAATGGACCAGGGACAGATGGAAAGGTGACTACTTGGCGATCTCCGGCGCCTGCAGCATGCCGTCGCCGGTGAACTGCTGGAGGATCGAGAGCAGACCGGTATAGAGAAAGCCCACCTGGAAGAGCATCAGGAACGGCAGCGTGCCGTAGATCTGGTTCACCAGCGCGTAGAACACGGTGCCGGTGAAATACAGGCCGAGGGCGAGCTCGATGATCGGCTGAATGCCGACCGATTGGTGATACTTCTTTCCGACCCACTCGTCGCTGTCCTGCTCGATGCCGTACTTCGGCGTCCGGGCGAACTCGCTCTGCTTGCCGAACAGCGCTTCGAGCACCGCGCGGGAGTTGTTCACGCAGAGCCCGATGCCGATGGACATCAGGAACGGCAGGTACTTGAGGCGCTGCCGCCAATCCGGGTACAGCTCGCGCTGGGACACGATGTAGAAGTTGCAGACCGAGAGCGTGGCTGCGAAAAACAGCGGGACGTCGATGAGGAGCATCTCCGACCATCCCATGTTGTACCGGACGTACATGGCCGGGAACATCAGGACGGACAGCAGCGTCATGAGCAGGTAGTTGAAGTTCGCAGACAGATGGAAGAACGCCTCCGCTTTCACCCCAAACGGCTGCTCCGAGCCGAGGATCTGGGGCATCAGCTTCATGCAGGTCTGGATCGACCCCTTCGCCCAGCGGTGCTGCTGCGATTTGAACGAGTTCATCTCGACCGGCACTTCGGCCGGCGACACCACATCGGGGAGGAAGACGAACCGCCATCCCTCGAGCTGCGCGCGATAGCTCAGGTCGAGGTCCTCGGTCAGCGTGTCGTGCTGCCATCCCCCCGCGCTGTCGATCGCCGCGCGCCGCCACACACCGGCCGTGCCGTTGAAATTGAAGAAGCACCCCGCCCGGTTCCGGCCACCGTGCTCGAGCACGAAGTGTGCGTCGAGGAGGATCGACTGAATTTTCGTCAGCAGCGAGTAATCCTGGTTGATGTGCCCCCAGCGGGCCTGCACCATGCCCACTTTCGGGTCGGCCTCGAAGTGCGGCAGCGTGCGGCGCAGGAAGTCCTTCGGCGGAACGAAGTCGGCGTCGAAGATGGCAATGAACGGAGCGGTCGATTCCTTCAGTCCGGCTTCGAGCGCACCTGCCTTGTATCCGGTTCGATCGACGCGATGCAGGTAGCTGATGTTGAAACCGCGTGAGGCGTGCCGGCGCACGGCCAGCTCGGCGATGACGGTCGTCTCATCGGTGGAATCGTCCAGGACCTGGATCTCCAGCAGGTCGCGCGGGTAGTCCATCTCGCAGACCGCATTGATCAGGCGGTCGGCGACGTACATCTCGTTGAAGATGGGAAGCTGCACGGTCACCGGCGGCAGCACGGCGAGCTCGGGCAAGGGCGCGGGCGCCCTGTCCTTGTTTTTCATGTAAAGATAAACAAGGTAGTAGCGGTGCCAACCGTAAATTGCCAGGATGCTGAGGACGAAAAAATACAGGACGAGGATCAGCGTCGATTCGAAGCTCATAGAAGGATGACACCGTCAAACGGCACAAACGGGCATGTTAATGCTCGGCTGGAAGCGAAGTCAACGTTGGCCAATCCCCCGATCCGATGAAACGCCCGGATCTGCGCGCCGTGCTGCAGGATGTGCAGGCGGGACGCCTTACGCCTGAGGCAGCGCACGACCGCCTCCTTCAATATCTGCGCCAGGCACCCTTCGAGGACCTGGGTTTCGCCAGGATCGATCACCATCGCAGCATTCGCCAGGGCTTCCCCGAGGTCATCTTCGGGCCTGGAAAGAGCCCCGAGCAGGTTGCCCGAATCGCCGTCCGGATCGTGGCGGCTGGGGAAAGTCTGCTGGTCACGCGAACAACCAGGGAGGCATTTTCGGCCGTGTCCGCCGTCCTGCCTGAAGCAAATTTTCACGAGCTGGCCAGAACCATTACGCTCCGGGTCGGGACTCCGCCCCCCGGCCGGGGCCCTCTCCTCGTGGCGGCGGCCGGCACGGCCGATCTGCCGATCGCGGAGGAGGCGGCGATCACGGCGGAGTTGATGGGCAACCAGGTGGATCGGATGTACGACGTCGGCGTGGCAGGGCTCCATCGGCTGCTTTCCGAGCATGCGCGCCTGCTGGCGGCGCGGGTCGTCATCGTCGTCGCAGGGATGGAGGGCGCGCTGCCGAGCGTCGTCGGGGGACTGGTCGACGTGCCCGTCATTGCCGTCCCGACCAGCATCGGATACGGTGCGAGCTTCGGCGGGCTCACCGCGCTTCTGGCGATGCTGAACAGCTGCGCAACAGGCATCTCGGTCGTCAACATCGACAACGGATTCGGCGCGGCGGCATTTGCAAGCTCCATCAATCATTTACCGTGAGCGACGTCGAGCGGGGGCCGCTTGACAGGGGCGGCCTCCATTTCCATATTTCCTGAGGTATTGTCGCGGCCTCCTTCGGTGCGATATAGTTAGCGATTACCCTGTCGAGTCCGACGCTTACCACCGCCCAAGCCCCATGTATCACGGCGCCCTGAGGGCCCTGGAATTCGACCGAATCGTGGCGACGGTCTGCCGGTTTGCGCAGACGCCGCCCGGACGGGCCATGCTCGCCGGGCTGGAGCCCCAGACCGACCCGGCCGCTGTCGCCGCTGCGCTGTCGGCGACGGCCGAGACGGTTCGCTTTCTCGCCGACAACCACATCGGGTTGCAGGCGCCGGACGACCTCGAGCTGATTCAGTCGGGGCTCGAGATCGAAGGCCGGGCGCTCGAGCCGGTGCAGCTGCTCGGCCTCGCCGCCTATCTGGCGTCGATCGAGAGCACCTGCGCAGCAGTGCGGCGGGCCCGATCGGCGTTCCCGCTCCTGCGCGCCATCGCGGACGTGGCCGCCTCGTTCGAGCACGAGATCTCCGACATCCGGCGCAAGATCGACCCCTCTGGCGAAGTGGTCGATGATGCGAGTCCCGAGCTGAGGGCGATCCGGGAACGGCTGCGGAAACAGAAGGCGCGGTTGAGGGGCACGCTCGAGTCGTACCTGCGCGGCAAAGACACCTCGAAGTATCTCCAGCAACAGATCGTGACGGACCGCAACGGCCGCTACGTGTTGGTCGTGCGCAGCGAGCACCGCAGCGCCATCCCGGGCATCGTCCACGGCAGCTCAGGGAGCGGCGCGAGCCTGTTCCTCGAGCCGCTCAGCACCGTAGAGATCAACAACGACATCGTAGCGCTCGAAGCCCAGGAGCGGGACGAGGTCCGTCGAATCCTGCTCGCGCTGGCCGATCGCTTCCGCCGCCGGACCGAGGACCTGGCGCGGACGCTCGGGGCCGCCGTTCAACTGGACGTGCTGCAGGCGCGCGCGCGCCTCGCCATCGCCGTGGACGGCGTGCAGCCGGCGATTGCAGCCGACGGCCGGCTGGAGTTGCGTGCCGCGCGGCATCCGCTGCTCATCGGCGCGGTTCGTCGACAGATCGAGAGCGGCGAAGCCAGCCACGAAGAGGGGGGCCCCGTCCCGGTCGACATCCTGCTGATCCCGCCGATCCGGGTGCTGGTGATAACAGGCCCCAACACGGGCGGAAAGACCGTCGCGCTCAAGACAGCGGGGCTTCTGGCGCTGATGGCGCAGGCCGGGCTCCTGATTCCGGCCGCCGAAGGATCGCAGGTCCCGGTTTTCCAGTCGATCTTCGCGGACATCGGCGACGAGCAGTCGATTGCCGAGAGCCTGAGCACGTTTTCCGCGCACATCGCGAACATCGTGGCGATGGACCGGGAGCTGGCGCTGCCGGCGCTTGTGCTGCTCGACGAAGCGGGCGCGGGCACGGATCCGGTCGAAGGCGGCGCGCTCGCGATGGCGGTGATCGATCATTTCCGCCGCCGCGATGCGATGCTGATCGCCACGACACACTACGACTCGCTGAAGTCTTATGCGGCCACGACGGAAAACGTCTCGCCCGCGGGGTTCGGATTCGACCCGACCACGTTCGCGCCGACCTATCGACTGGCCTACGGCGCCCCGGGGAGCAGCCTGGCGTTCGAGATCTCCACGCGGCTCGGGCTGCCGCCCTCGATCATCGAGGCCGCACGCGCGCATCGCAGCGAGCGGGAAACGCAGCTCGCCGAGCACCTCGCGAAGGTCGAACGGGATCTGCAGGCGCTCGATCACGAACGGCGTCTCCTGGCGCGGGAGCGCCAGATGCTCGGTGACACGTCCGCGAAGCTGCACGCGCGCGAGCAGGAGCTGCGCAACCGCGAAGAGACTTTCCGCCGACGACTCGACGAACGCCTCGAGGATCGGCTGCGCGAGGCGCGCCGCGAGATCGACGCGGTGGTGGACGGGCTCAAGAGCCGCACGGACTCGCTGGTGGCCGACGCCGCGCGGCGTGCCGCGCGCCTGGTTCCAACCGGCGAAACGGGCGCTGCCCGCGCCGACGCCAGAGGCGCGATCGATGCGATCGCCGAGCGTCTCCGGACCGCGCCGAGCACGCCCGCCCGCCAGGCGGTTCCGTCAGCGAACGCCGGGCCCGGAAGGCCGGCCGCGGTTGGCGACCGCGTGCTCGTCGGCCCGTTCGGCCTCGAAGGGACGGTCAAGGCGGTGCACGACCGTGACGCGGAGGTGGACGTCAGGGGCAAGCGGCTTCGCACGCGTGTGGAGGAACTGCAGGTCGTGGGCCCCGCCGCAGCTGCGAAACCTGCGCCGATCAGGGTGCACGTCGACCTGCAGCCGCGCGAGGGCTCGCTCAGCGAGCTGAACGTGATCGGCTGCAACGTGGACGAGGCGCTGTCCCGGGCGGAGAGGTTTCTGGACGAAGCGACCATGAGCGACCTGCGGAACGTCCGCGTGATCCACGGATACGGCACCGGTCAGCTGCGCCGGGCGATTGCCGGTTTTCTGCAGACGCACCCCCTCGTCGCCACCTTCGCGCCCGCACCGGCCGAGCAGGGGGGCGGCGGGGTAACGATCGTGGAGCTGAAAGACTGAGGGAGGAAAGGAAATTGGAGATTCGTTGATTGGGGATTGGAGATTGATTGGAGATTGGGGATTTTGGATTGGTGATTCTGTTCGGAGATTGATGATTTGGGGAACGGGCCGGCGATGCTCCCCGGTCAATCCCCGAATACAATCGTCATCAACAATCCCTAACCTCCACTCCGTCTGCATTCCGCAATCAACGTATCTGTAGTCGACGATGCCCTTATTCCCCGCATCCTTCGTCGAGGACCTGAAATCGCACGCCGACATCGTGCAGGTCGTGCAGGAGCGCGTGCAGCTTCGGCGCAGCGGAGCCACCTACAAAGGGCTCTGCCCGTTCCACGGGGAGAAGACGCCGTCGTTCCACGTTTACGGGGACAAGGGCTTCTTCAAGTGCTTCGGCTGCGGCGTCGGCGGCGACGTCATCAAGTTCGTCGAGCTCTACGACAAGGTCAGCTTCCCCGAAGCGGTGCGCCAGCTCGCGGCGCGGGTGGGCCTGACCGTCCCCGAGCAGGATGATGCGCGGCAGGACGTCGAGAACCAGCGGGAACGAGAGTCCCTCCTCAAGGTGCACGAGATCGCGGCCGCCTGGTTCCGCGAGCAGCTGCACATGCCTCATGGCGGGGCGGCCCGTCGTCTGCTCGCTGAGCGCGGCGTCACGTCCTCGACTGCCGACCAGCTCGGCATGGGGTATGCGCCGCCAGCTCGGGACCACCTCCGGGCGAGGTTATTGAAGGAGGGCTTCCCGCCGGAATTGCTCGTCAAGAGCGGGCTCGTCATCGACCGGGAGAACGGAACTACGCTCGACCGTTTCCGCAACCGGCTGATGATTCCGATCGCACGCGAGACGGGCGCGATCATCGCATTCGGGGGCCGGGCGATGGAGGAGGGGCAGCAGCCCAAGTACCTGAATTCGCCGGAAACGCCCATTTACGTCAAAGGAAGGACGCTCTACGGGCTGCACCTGGGCAAGAGCTCCATTTCGACAGCACGGCACGCGGTGATGGTCGAGGGTTACTTCGACGTCGCGCAGGCGCTGCAGGCCGGCATTACAAATGTGGTGGCGTCGTCGGGCACTGCGCTGACGCCTGCGCAGGCGCGCCTGCTGAAACGGTTCACGACGAAAGTCGTGCTCAGCTTCGATCCGGACGCTGCCGGCCTGGGCGCCGCTGCCAGGACTTCCGAGCTGCTGGTGGCGGAGGGTTTCAGCGTGAACGTCGCCGTCCTGCCGGCCGGAAACGATCCTGACGCGTTCATCCGGCGGCACGGCGGCGCCGCGTACCAGGAAAGACTGCGGAACTCGCGTCCCTACCTCGACTACCTGTTGGATCGCGCCAGCGAGGGGCACGACTTCACGCGGGACGACAGCCGACGGGAGTTCCTGGCGCAGATGCTGGCGGTCGCAGCCCGGATTCCGGACGCCGCAGCCCGCGATCAGTTCGCCGACCGGCTTGCACACAAGGCGAGGGTCACGGAAGAGGTGGTTCGGGCCGAGATCCGTAAAGCGGCCGTCCAAAAGCAGACATCCGTCTCCGAAATCGAGCGTCGCACGCGGGTGTCGGGCGCTGCGAGGCCCGCGGAAGCCGGCCTGATCTGGGCGCTGGTGCACCGGCCCGACGCGGTGGTTCCGCTCCTGCCCGAGCTGGATCGCGGGGACTTGGAAGGGCTCGCGACGGCTGGCATCCTGGAAGAGGCGCGATCCCTGCAAGGCTGCCCTCCGACGTCTCTACCGGGCGAGCTGATTCAGCGTCTAAACAGTCAGGAAGTCGAGCTGGTCCAGGAAATTGGCCGACACAAACAGGCTCCCGGCGACCCCGCTGAGTGCGTCCGCGCGCTCAGGCGCATGCGGTTCGACCGCGAGCGCGCTGCCGTTCAGCGGGAAATCGACCGATTGCAGGAAGAAGGGGCGGCCCGCTACGAGCAGGAGATCCTGGCACTGTGGGCCCGGAAAAAGAGCCTGTTGCAACAGATAGAGGCGCTCATCGCGCCATAGCCGTCCGCGCACGCCTCGGACGGCACGCGGATCTTCAGGGTATGAAATAGTGAAACACGACAAGCACCAGCGGGGAGTTCAGGAGGACACGCCGTTGTCGATTGAAGAAAAATATGACGAGGTCAGGCAGCTCATCTCGATCGGCAAAGAGAAGGGCTACCTCCTCTACGACGAGGTCAACGAGCTGCTGCCGGCCGACATCACCTCGTCGGACGAGCTGGACGATCTGTTCAGCACGTTCGGAAGCGCCGGAATCGAAGTTGTCGACTCGGAAAAAACCTACCGGGAAGACAAACTGCTCGATCGGACGGGGGAAGGCGCAGAGGAGCTCGAGCTCGACCTGACTCCCGGCGCCCTGGACAAGACCAACGACCCCGTCCGCATGTACCTCCGCGAGATGGGCACCGTTCCGCTCCTGACCCGCGAGGGGGAAGTCGAAATCGCCAAGCGCATCGAGCGCGGGAAGCTGGCGGTCATCAAATCCATTTCGCGCACACCCACGGTCGCCCGGGCCATCATGCAGATGGGCGACGCGCTCAAGAACGACGAGCGCAGCATCCGCGAGCTCGTCATCTTCAACGACGAAGAGCTGACCGACGACAAGATTGACGATCGCAAACGGCAGGTGCTCCGTCAAATCGACGCGGTACGCAAGGCCTGGCAGGGCGTCGAGAAGTGCAAGGAAAAGCTCGAGAAGACCCCGAAGGGGGCGACCACCCGCGACAAGCGCAAGTATCGACGCGTGCGATGGGAAGCGCTGAGGGCGCGCGTCGAACTCTCGCAGCTGATTCGCCGGATCGAGTTCACCGAAACGATCAAGCGTCGCCTGATCGACCAGATCAAGGACTCGGTCGAGGCCGTGATGCGCGTGCGCCGCGAAATCGATCACATCGAACGGCAGCTCAACCCGAAGAACAAGAAAAGCCGGCTCAAGGAAGACGACAGGAAGAACCTGCTGAAGCGGCAGAAAGAGCTCAAGCTCCAGCTCAAGGCGATGGCGGACGAGCTCGAGGAGACGCCCGATCAGCTGACGCGGACCCTCGAAACGATTTCGAGGGGCGAGATTCAGGCGGAGCAGGCGAAGAAAGAGCTGGTAGAGGCCAACCTCCGCCTCGTGGTGTCCATCGCCAAGAAGTACACGAACCGCGGGCTGCAGTTCCTCGATTTGATTCAGGAGGGCAACATCGGCCTGATGAAGGCGGTGGACAAGTTCGAGTACCGCCGCGGCTACAAGTTTTCGACCTACGCCACGTGGTGGATCCGGCAGGCGATCACCCGCGCGATCGCGGATCAGGCGCGCACCATCCGCATCCCGGTGCACATGATCGAAACGATCAACAAGCTGATTCGCACCTCGCGCGCGCTCGTGCAGGAGCTCGGCCGCGAGCCCACGTCGGAAGAGATCGCCAAGCGCATGGACATCCCCGTGTCGAAGGTGCGTAAGGTCCTGAAAATTGCGCAGGAGCCCATCTCGCTCGAAACCCCAATCGGCGAAGAGGAGGATTCGCATCTTGGCGACTTCATCGAAGATCGCCAGGTGGTGTCCCCCTCCGACGCCGTGATCAACCTGAACCTCAAGGAACAGACCGAGTCGGTGCTCAAGACGCTGACCCCTAGAGAGGAAAAGGTGATCAAGATGCGGTTCGGCGTGGGCGACGGCAGCGAGCACACGCTCGAGGAGGTCGGCCAGAGTTTCGCCGTCACTCGCGAGCGCATCCGCCAAATCGAGGCGAAGGCGCTGCGGAAGCTGCGTCACCCCTCGCGCAGCCGCAAGCTCCGGGCGTTTCTCGAGGGGAGAACGTAAACGGCCCGAGTTGGACTGGCCTGCCGCGCCGGCGCGAGGCGCGCAGCCACCGCGACGGCGGGCCGACCGAGACTGGCGACCGACGACCGACGACTGTAGACTGTTAAGGGGCCCATAGCTCAGCGGTCAGAGCCGCCGGCTCATAACCGGCCTGTCCCAGGTTCGAATCCTGGTGGGCCCACTTCAGAAAGGCTGAAGGAGGAAGGGATGAAGGAGGAACGATGAACGCTGAAAGTCGACGGCGGAAGCGACGACGGCTGTCCTTCGTCGTTCCGGCCTTCAGCCTTCCTGCTGCCTTCCCCTTCAGCCTTCAGCCTTCGACCTTCCGCCTTTCCCATGAACTCTGACCTTCAGCATCTGATTCACCTCCAGGATCTCGAGCTCATTGCGGAACGCGTGCGGCAGCGCGTCACTGATCTGCCGCTCGCGCAGGCGGCGCTCGAGGCTCGCGTCGCAGAGCGGACGGCGGCCGTCGAAGCGGTGAAAGGCCGGATCGGCGCCAACCAGGCAGCACGGCGGGACATCGAGAAGGACCTCGCGGCCGTGCAGGCCCGGTTGAGCAAGTACAGGGATCAGCTGATGGAGGTCAAGACCAACAAGGAATACCAGGCGATGCAGACCGAGATCGGCGTCGCCGAGCAGAACGTTCGCGCCCAGGAGGATCGGCTGCTGGAGCGCATGGTGGAGACCGATACGCTGTCGGCCGAGTTGAAGGCGGCCGAAGCGGCGCTGAAGGCCGAACAGGCAGACGTCGCGAGCGAGAAGGAGAAGCTGGAGCAGGAGTGCACGGCGATGGAACAGGAGCTCCAGCGGACGACCGCGGAGCGCAAGAGCGTTTCGTCACAGCTGTCGCCAGCCGCGCTGGCGCTCTTCGATCACGTCTCGAAGCACCGGAAAGGCGTCGCGCTGTCGGAGGCGCGGGACGGACACTGCACCCAATGCCATGTCCGCCTCCGCCCGCAGGTCTTCAACGAGGTACGCCGGAACGACGGGCTGATTCAGTGCGAGAGCTGTTCCCGCATCCTCTATTTCGCCGCGACGACAACACCCACCCCCGCCGCCCCTCATGCCTCCTGACGATCAAGCCTTCAGCCCTCAGCCTTCACTACAGCCTTCAGCCTTCAGCCTTCAGCCCGGACGGCCGGGGACATGGGTAACAAATTAGTCCAGCGACATGGGTAACAGTTGATCGAAGAATTTCGGCACTGTTTTTTCCGTTCTTCAGGGCAGGCGCGGAGCCAGCGCAGCTGGCGGAGCGCCCCCCGTCTTCACTGCGAGATGGATCGGTCGAAGAACGCGCTGCCGTTCGTCGTATCGCGCGAGCGCGATCGTGGCAAAGTGCAGCGTCCAGATCCCGTCATCGACTTCTTCGAGGGCGACGTACTCGCCGGCCAAGGCGGTGGCGAGAAACAGCGGCGCCCCCGCCCACGAGATGGTGCCGCACGCGCCGACGCGCCGCGGTTCCATGTGCCCGGGGTACTCGAGCGGCGGCACGTGCCGTGGAAACGGTCGGCGCGAGGCGTCGTAGCGGGTCGCGGGCGGCTCGTTGCCGAGCGCTTCGTGCGGCCGCTCCTCGTTGTATTCGCGGATGAAGCGGCGAAAGCGCTGCTGTTGCGCAGCACAATGGGGCGCCGGCGGACGCGTCGTCTCGGCTTTCAGCACCCGATGAAATTGCTCGTGCGATCCGTTTTGTTCGGGATGGCCGGGCGCGATCCGTTCAGGGAGGATGCCCAGGCGGATCCACCAGACGGAGAGGGTCGAGAGGCGCGCCAATCCCGGACTCGCAAACGGCAGGCCGTTGTCGCTGCGAATCCGGTCCGGGAGCCCGTATTCGGCGAAGGCGCGCGCAAACCGCTGCTGGGTGGCCGCGAGCGTGCGGTTGAGCAATCCGTCACACCGGAGCACGAACCGGCTGAACCCATCGCGCAGCGTCAGCGGGTAGCAATAGACACCATCGCCGGTGCGGAATTCGCCTTTGAAATCGGTCGTCCACACCTCATTGGCCCGGGTGATCGGCGGCAAAGGCGGGCGCGGGCCCGGGACCGCCGCGCGCCGGCGACTCGACGCGGGGACGAAGCCGTTCGCCTTCAAGTGCGTACAGACCGTCGAGCGGCTCGGCCAGTCGGCGTCCGGCTCGTGCCGCGCCGCGATCGCCAGCAGCGTCTTGGGCCCCCAGCGCGGATGCCGCCGTCGGTGCGTCAACAGGGTCTCGATCAGCTCGGGATCCGTCGCCTGCGGACTGTGGTCCGGGCGCCGGCACTGATCCCGCAACCCGTCCACGCCATCGGCATCGTAGCGCTCGAGCCACTTGTAGCCCGTTTTGCGACTGATCCCGTACTGCGCGGCCAGCTCGGTCATCGTAAACAACCCGGTCTTGTACTCACGAACGAATTCCAGGCGCTGCTCCACGGGCGACGTCTCGCGCCACGGCATCGCGACACCTCTCGGGTGAGAGGCTGCCCCGGCCTGTGGCGAAAAGTGTTACCCATGTCGCTGGACTGAAGTGTTACCTATGTCCCTGGACTGAGCCG
>DASTBU010000129.1:0-53118 GCA_035711845.1 Vicinamibacterales bacterium | reverse complement strand
AAGTGGAATGCCGAGGGCGACGGCGATCAGCTGCAGCTCGCGGTCGGAGGCTCGCAAGCCTTGTTCAATTTGCCAAAGTCGCGTGTAGCGCACCCCTGACGCTTCGCCGAGTGCGCGGAGTGAGAAACCAGCGGCCAAACGAAACGCACGAATAGGATGGATGTCCGCAGTTGTGACCATTGGGCACAGCTCCAGCAGAAAACGAATCTCGGATGTCTAGATTGCTAGCGGTCTAGGTCGGATTCGCCTGCGGGTCCTGCCCGTCTCAGGCTTGCCGAGGCCGTCTGTGGGAGCCTCGTTGCGTCCAGCTCGTTGCGAGCCGTTCGTGGTCGCCGTTCGGTTGTCAGCTGCAGCAGGAGCTGCAGGAGGTCGAACGATTTTGCTGCCACCGATTGTAGAGGTTTGTTGCGAACAAGCAAGCGGTTTCCCGCCGCTTGTTCGCACGTGTCACCGCGAATATGTCACCGCTGTGTCACTGCATGCGGGGAGAATTGGTCGGGATGACTGGATTCGAACCAGCGACCCCCTGACCCCCAGGCAGATTCCAGCAGCCTGTTGAACCTTGTTGCAGATGGTCGCCCGTAAGAGGCGGCTGCTGAATCATTTGGCGCCGCTACTTTCGCGGTTGTAGATAGTTGTGGATCTCTGATGCACTCGCCTACTACAGAATCATCTACAGCTGGGCGCGATCCTCTAAAATGCTGACGGCGTTGCCCAAGCGGCACTGGTCGTGTTGAGCAATGGGACTGTTGTTGCAGCGACAAGAGTCATTTCTTCCGAGCGGTGAGCCGACGTTCTGGTCCTACATAGGTTGGCCGTTTGCCGGAAGTCGTTTCCTCGGCACTCGCCGCGGTCTTCGTCCACGCTCCACGAACGAGATCGATGTCGGCCTGTAGTTGAGCAATTCGCTTGAACTGCACTTCTTGATCGTGAACGATGCGATCCATCGCCTTTTGCAGGACACGCATCAGTTCTTCCAGGCGGCGGATGTCGTCGCGTGTGGCAAGAGCGGAGTCGGTCGGAGGAACCGCGGGCACGTCGCACCTTCGGGGGAAGGCCGGATCCTAGCACAGCCGGCGTACCCTCTTGCTTGAGGTCCTTTGGCGAGGCCACGCAAATCCTGGCCAAATCAATTGATTATCTACGTCAGGGGTCAGATCGCGATTCGAGACCCACGAGAGTAAGGGAAACAACAGCATGGGCATGGGCGTGCGCGTCTTCGTCGTCGGCACTGGCGGCGAGCTCCAGAAATGGTCGTACAAGCGTTTCGAGCGCGTGTTTGATGGCCAGGAGTCGGTGCCGGAGTTCGCCGGTCGTCGGCTTCAATACGCGATGCTGTTCGTAGACCTGGAAGAACGCAGACCGGTGCGCGTCAAGTACGTCGAGTGGCGCGTGCTGCGCATTGACAATGACGGAAAGCACAACACGACTGCAGCCATGCGGGCAGCCATGGACGCCTTCTCGCCACCACCCTTGCCAGAAACGATCGTTGACGCCAGGGCACGGTTCAATCAACGTGCTTCGAGCTGGACGCCAACTCCAAAACTCAAATCCGCGATACTCGAAGCCGCACTGCGTTAGCGACGAGCGCCCTAGATGCTGTCAAGAGTACGGGGCGCAAGTTGCGATTGAACTTTCGGACGTTGACCTCAGACGGACGGATGGCCCTCGCAAGCTATCCATCCGTCTTTGCCAACGCGCTGATTGCCGGACCAATCACTACGTGTCCATCAGTCTGAAAGCGCGAACCATGGCAGGGGCAATCCCACGTTTGCCGACGTACAGTTGATGCCTGGCGTATTCGACCGATGTGTGGCCGCTCCGGTCCTCGCCAAGGCGCTGAATGCTGACGAACCGATCGAACTGCGGCGACTGGCGGTTTCGTCGCTCAGGGAGAGCCACGCCGTCTCGGTATCGTGGCGATCGATCGTGCGACGACCGCTTCACGCAGCGCGGCAAGCGAGCCCTCCACGCTATTCATTCCGAGATGACGGGCGACAGGCTCGATCGCCCATTGGAGTAGCGCTGGAAATCGACGGCTCAACCCCAATGTCTCCGTCGCGACGTACACGCCTTGCCCTTTGGCGACGAACAGGGAAAACACGTGCGCACGCCAGAGATATCCACTGTCCTTACCGGGCGGGAGCGGCCGTTCGTTGGCACGGCCGGCATTTCTAATCTCACTGATGCCATTCGCAACCGAAACGGAAAATGTGCGCCGCGAGGTTACTGTCACGTACGTGACGGTCGAGTGAATGTCCAGGACGGCCGACACGGGTCCCTCACTCTTCGAAATCCGCATGGCTGTTTCGTACGTATTCCCGCGCTGAGCGACTAGCTGTGAGGCAACAATCGAATCGTAGATTGTTGAGTATTCATCGTAAGAACGCGCAACAGCCAGCACGTCGGCGAGTGTTACCCCGGGTATAAACGCCGCGCCGCGCCAATGATGGACTAATCCGTTTGGTACCTTCAGGATTCCATCGTCACTACCAGGTTCAACGGTTATCTCACCGTGCAGAAGCGTGGGCGTAATCGGGAGGGCCTCTTGGCGCCGCGCCTCACCTACAAATCGGCTTTGAATGCGGGCGGCCATCGCTTTGTACGCGGTCAGAGTCTCATGTGTCAGCGTCGACGCTGCCTCTGCCCCGCCAGGATGCATAAAGAACAGCGACACGACGGCAAATATCGACGGTACGGCGTTTCGGCTTGGCACGGGCACGCAGCGCATAGCATTCCGAAGCTGCAACCTCGACGCCATCGGCAACTCCGTCCGGTCCTGCAGTGCCAACATTCGGGTCCCGAATCGACCTACTGTCGATTCGGAGACCCGGCAGCCAGTTCGCAGGTGAGCGCAATGGTCTCCCTGTATTCGGCCGACTACAGCGACTTGAGATGCTCGACCAGGTCTACCTGCGCTTCATTGGATGCCAACACACGCCGTCTAACTGGACCGGGTCGAAGCGGGCCCGGCAGGCGGCGCTTCCTCGTACTTCGACGGACACTTTGCGGTCATATCGGTGGCCGTGAATCCGCCGCCGCTCTCTCGGAACTGGCCGGTGAGCACGACCTCCGCATCGTCCTTGAAACTGTCGGGAACGACGCCCGTGTAGTAGGCAGTCATCACTTTGCCGTTTCGCTGCAGGTCAAAACGGTAATCGAGCGAATCGGCAACCTTGCCAATGGACCCCGGCACAACGTAGCCGTGGACCTGCAGCGTCTTGCCCTGCCACTCATGCGGCGCGGCTGCGACCTCATCCACGTACTTGTAGTACTGGAGGTTGTCCTGAAGCGTGGTGAACAACAGGGCGCCAAACGCGGTCGCCAGAACCAGCGCCGTCAGGCCGATCTTGATCGCTTTGTGACTCATAGATAAGTAACCAATCGATTGCACGCTCACAGCGACTTGAGATACTCGACCAGGTCCGCCTTCTGGGCCTCCGTCAGGTTGAGTCCAAAGTGGCGGTTGTAGTGATTGACCACTGCGAGAAGATCCGGTGCACTGCCATCGTGGAAGTACGGCGGGTGATGCACGAGCCCGCGCAGCGGCGTCGTCCGATAGAGTCCGGTGGCGCTTTTCGCCGCGTAGGCCGGATTCATACCGACCTCCGATGGATGATGGAGGAAAGGAACCCGCCGATCGGGACCGCTCAGAACGTCCGTAAACGTAGGACCCTGATGGCAAGACGCGCAGCCGGCTTCGTTGCGGAACACGTTCCGGCCGCGGGCAGCCGCGACTGGATCGACGCTGCCTTTCGGCGCTTTCGGGGCGCGCAGGCTCAATTGATAGTCGAGCAGGGCCGGAAGCTTTGACGTGATGAGATCCGGGCTCTGCGAGATGAAAATGCCGACCCGCGGATCGGAGAAATTCCCGTGGCCGCCCATCTGTCCGACGCCAACATAGGCGTTCCAATACGAGATCGGTCCATCGGCGGTGAAGGTTTCGAAGCCGACCCCCTTCAGTCCGTAGATAGGCGGAATGACGACCGGCAGCGAGGGAGTATTCATCGGCAGCGGGACGATGTTGGTGCCGTCGAAGTAGTGGTGCCGCGGATCGTACATCCCCGGACCCCAGCTCCGGAACTCGGCCTTCGTGGCTTCGTCGAGCACAGGCGACAGTGCCACGATGGCTCCAACGTTCAGATCGATGTTCCCCCATCCGTCGAGGCGGCGCCCGATGCCCGGAGCAAAGGAGTCGTCCACGGACGAATGACACAGCGCACATGTGATTCCGACGCTGGTGAGCTGACCCGTTTCACTCACTGTCCCCTTTACGCCGACGACGGCGTTCAGGCGAAGCAGCTCAACGGTTACGGCTGGGTTCTTCAGATCAACTTGGCCGTTCTGAAGCGCCGTGATTACCGCCTGCGGCAGCGCTTCGACGTCCACCTTCAGACCGACAGCCAGGGCCGTCGCGGGATCCACTTTCTGAATGACCTCGTGCATCCGTAAGGTGTCGGTCCACAACTGCTCATCCCCGAAGGTGTCGAACCGGAAGATGGCCTGACCGTCCGGGCGCTTAAATTCGCTAAACACCGACGTGCTGGCTTGCTGCTCCGCTTGCGTCGCTGGCGCAAGGCCAGAAAGGGCGAGTGCGATCGCGACGACGAACAGGGTTGACGATGCAACGATTAATCGCATGGGGCCGAATCTCTCCTCTTCCAGTTGCGTAACTGCGTAAATGCGGTCGCCGTAACCGTACGGCAAGTAACGGGCCGCGCATTTCGCATGCAATCAGGAGCCTGATCGAACCAGAAGCTTTCGTTTTGAAAGCTTTGGCTTCGTTTTGAACGCCAGTCGTGTTTGGGACCGCATCGAGGTCTCACTCAATAGAGTGGCGAGCGCGGCAAACGTGACATGTCCCTCTTGGCGCGTTTGCTGCTATCAGCATCGCCATGCCACAACTACGAAGCGCGATCGCGCGGATGGAGGCTGAGTACCAGGAGATGCCGGGGTTGGTCCTTACGCGACACGAGGCAGAGCGATTGCTGGGACTCGACCAGGCAACATGTGAGCGTGCACTTGAAGTGTTGATGCGACGATGTTTCCTGAAACGGCTGCCGACAGGCGCGTATCTTAGGAACCGACCCGGCTGATCGACACAGGCCGTTCTGTGACGGGCCGCCCGCTTGCGCCCGGCAGTGATGCCTTCGCCCCCCCAGCAAATTCACCTGACAAGAGGCTGTCGAGATCGGCGTATGCGTAGATCGTCGGGGCGTGGTCCTGGACAAGGCCGCCGGTATCCGCCGTAGGACCGTAGTTGCTGTGCACGTCGCGCCCGAGCATGCGCAACATCGCCATCAACTGCCCGCGATGATGGGACGTGTGGTTTAGGCGCCGAGTCATAATCCAGGCCCGCGAGCGACTCACATCGAAGAAGGGTCGGGTTTGTTCCCACCAGTCGTCGGCCGTGGCGCGCAGCGCCGCCACACGTTTGCCACTGTCCTCACGGTATCGCTTGATGAACATCAATCGTGTCTCGCTCTCAGGCAGCGGCGGGGCTCCTACGTCGATTCCCAGCATGATGCGGAACCACGCGTCTTCGCTGACACACTGGTGCACCATCTGCTCGTGGACGCTCCGTCCCCTCGCATCGTCCTCTCGCGGGCGGACACGCATGTCCTCATCGCGGAATTCGCTCCAGACGCTCAGGATCTTGATTCGTTCCGTATCGTAGGTGTCGACGAGGAAGCTATATTTCATGAGACACCTCACACGGCATCCAGCGCACGCAGAATACTCTTCATCGTCTCTGTTGCGTCAGATTCGAATCGGCGGCACTGTTTCGTCACGCGCGACACGTAGACTTGATCCTGGAACCGGCTGAGGTTCGCGTCCACCGCCCGCGCCGCACCGCGCAGCGCGACGGAGATCAACTCGATACCGATCGCGCAATCGCTCCTGGCGCTCGCGAGCGAATGCCTCGATATCACGATTCCGTGCCGAAGTGCCTCTTCGCATATACGCATCATCTCGAGCGGCACATCTGTGGCTCCGCGTAGAGCCTGCTGCAGCGCAATGTGCCGCGCCAGATGTTGGGCCGGCGAGTCCTTGGGGAGTCGCCGCGCGTCGATGACCCGCGCATAGGCTTCGACGTCCCGCTCGGCAAGGTGCACGAGCCGGTCACGCGCTGGCCGCAAGCGGGCGATGACAGCCTCCAGTTCGTCGCCTTGCAGCGCCGGGATTACGCGTTTTCTGGGCAGCGTTGCCACCATCAGCAACAGTGATACGCCGAGTGCGCCGCCAATGCCAGCGGCAGATCCTCCGCCCGGTACCAGCAGTCCGCTGGCAAGCAGGTCCAAGAGCCTCCGCAGGGTCTGACCCGAAAACCCCGCCGGCTGCACAGCCGACATCACTCGATACAGCGGATCTGACAATCTCAAATATGGCAGCAAACGGAGGGCCGGCCGAGCGCCGCCAAGTCCGCTGCAGACGGCGGGCCCGATGTGCGGAGTCGTTTCGATCTGAAACGCGTATTTCAGGTTGGACGGCCCTGGGCGAGACGTACACGTTGAACAGTCGATTACGGGCGCCTCGTCGGAAGCCGCCGCCTGCGGGCGTGGCGCGGCCATTGCGATGCCAAGGCCATGCGGATTGGGCGACCTGACATATGCGCAGACTGATTGCTACTGCCACGAGTATCTGGATCGCCGCGCTGACGTTGACGTCGGGACAGCGCCCGGTCGACCCGCGGGAACTCCGGAACCATCCGAAGATCTCGTACTTGACCGCTTCGGTCAGCGACCCCGTGGCGCAACTGAATGAGCGGATCCGGCAGGGGCAGGTCCGCTTCGATGTGGAGCCGAGCCGTGGCTATCTCCGGTCTGTGCTGACCGCCCTTAACGTCCCGGTGGAATCACAGGCGCTCGTGTTCTCGAAGACCAGCTTCCAGGCGTCCCGGATCGGCCCACAGAACCCACGGGCCATCTATTTCAACGATCGGGTGTCGGTCGGCTGGGTTCGCGGCGGCGACTTCATCGAGCTCGCGGCGCAGGATCCGGCGCTGGGAACGGTGTTCTATACGCTGGCGCAGCCTGGTGCTGATGTCGGCGAACCCGAGTTCAAACGAAACAACGTCAATTGCGTGCAGTGTCACACGTCCGACGCGACGATGAACATTCCAGGCTGGTTCATTGGCAGCGTGTATCCGCAAAAGGATGGACTGACGGCGTACGGTCCCGCGTATACGACGGATCACCGCAGTCCATTCGACATTCGCTGGGGTGGCTGGTACGTGACCGGACGGCACCACGGTGAGCGGCACCTTGGCAACGCCGTCGTCACCGACACCGCCGACCTCGCCAGCATGGTGACGCCGTCCACCGTGCACGTGGCGAACCTCGAGGGCCGATTCGATCCTGCCGGCTACCTCTCCACGCAAAGCGACATCGTCGCGCTGCTCGTTCTCGAGCACCAGGGCCAGATGCTGAACCACATTACGCGGCTCGGATGGGAGGCGCGCATAGGTAAGGACGCAGGACGGCCGCTGGAACAGGCTGCCGCCGCATTGGTGGACTACATGCTGTTTGTGGACGAGGCCTCGCTACCCGGACCCATCACAGGCCCGACCGCGTTTGCGCAGACGTTCTCGAGTCAGGGCCCACGGGATTCGAAGGGGCGCTCGCTGCGCGATCTGCAGTTGAGCGACCGTTTGATGCGCTACCCGTGCAGCTACTTGATCTACTCCGAACCGTTCGACGCCCTGCCGACGGACGCCAAGGCGCTCGTTTTCAAACGCCTGTGGGAAGTTCTGTCGGGACAGGAGACCGACGCCCGGTACGACCGGCTTACCTCGGAAATCAGGCAGGACATCCTGGAAATACTTCGTGCGACAAAGCCGAATTTGCCCGAATACTTCGTCGGCGCGGCTCAATGAATGGCGCCGATGACGGCCAGCACGCCAGCGACAACACGATCGCACCGGGGCCGGTGGAACCTGAACACCTCCGGCGACGCCGCGCCGGTCCGTTCCATCACCGCCCGCCGCAGGGCAGACTTCGCTCTGGACAGTCGCGTCTTGACGACGTCTTCCGATACGCCCAGTGCGTCGGCCACTTCCGCCGTGCTCAGCCCTTCGACCTCTCGAAGTACGAATACCTCGCGCGTCCCATCCGGCAGCCGATCGATCGCCCATTCGAGCAACGTTCGCAGCTCGCCCGAGAACGCCTGCCGCTCAGGGTCGTGCGGTGACTGTTCAACCATGAACGGCTCCACATTCGAAACGTCTTCATCGTATGGCTCGTATTGACCACGCCGGCGGGCGCGGGCAAGGGACTCGTTGACGGCAATTCTCGTCAGCCACGTGGAGAACCGCGCTTTCCCGGCGAACTGCCGCAGATTGGCATAGGCATTCAGGTACGCCTGCTGCAAGACGTCTTCCGTCTGACTGTCGTCACGCACGATCGCCCTCGCGACGCGGTACAGACCTTCGTTGTACCTGCGCATCAGGATCTCAAAGACTGCTGTCTGACCGGTGAGCACGTGGCCCACGACCTGCTCGTCGGTCAGCGTGGCCCACTGTTCCAGCACCTGCCCACTAACTACATGCATTACCGTCCTCACTCTTTAGAGTAGCGAACGTCAGAAAGGTGACCGTCAGGCGGGAATCTGCCGCAGATCGATGTTTTCGTCTGCGAGCAGATGTGGATCGATCGGTTGCCGGCCCTTGATCAGCGGGATGACGCGGGACCAACGAGCAGGCTGTGGCACCTCTTCGTTTCAGAATGTAACGATGGCTTTCACAGTGCAACGAGCAGCAGACGTCATTGCTGGGAGATCCACGGCCACTCCTCGCGCTCGATCGCCCGAGCTCGTTGCCATACATGCGACCATGCGGCAGGCGCACCCTCGTTCCTGATGAACCGGCGCAAGCGTCGTATGACAGCCTCGAGGTACGCCGACCCCCGTTCGTCCTGCGCATTGGCGATACCGCGGTTGTATGCCCGCACAGCCAGATCAAGGTCACCGATCGCTTCATCGAGCAGAAGCCCGAACCAAAGAGCCGCGAACCGAGTCGCTCTCCACGGGTTGAAGTAATCATCCATCGCCAAATCGACATCGACGACGCCCAGTCGATACAGTTCCTGCATCCGCGCGCGGTCCCAGTCACGGGGGTTCATGCGGTCCCACAGCTGCGGCTTCATCAGCACAGACCTATGCGTGGCGAGCAGCGCGTCGAGTCCTTCCGCGCGTAACTCCGCTGGCATGCTATTCCAATTCACGAGGTGCATCCGCCGCCACATGGCCACGTCGGTACGGATCGCGTGTGCTGTCGTCCTCCAGGGCGCATACTCGCCATTGGCATACACGGTCACCACGAGCGGGGTTGAGTCCACGAGCGCCGCGTACACGTTGAGCGGCGCGACAAACGGCGGCGGAATGTCGATCACGGATTGAAGCCGGCGATATCCAGTCCCGACAGGAGGGACGGCGCAGATCAGGACGGCGATGACAATGCAACCCCGTCTGACGTGCGTCCACGGTGACAACCAACGGAGGCCCGACGTGGTCCTAACACGTGGACAATGGTGGTCAGGATGCTGCGCGAATCGATGAGTCGGGTGTCGGATCTCGGCCACTTCTTGGTACTAAGACGCGAGAAAGTGCTCGAAGAGTGGCTGGCAGAAGTCGAGCGGCTGCCACGGCGGCAAGAATTCGATGCCCGCATCAATCGTGATCGTGCGGCGCGGTTGCTGGATCGCATCGTTGATACCTTCCGATCGTTCAACCCCACTAGCGATGACGCGCCGCTCGATTCTCACCAGGGGTCGACGGTGAAGCCGCCCGAGATTCTGGATGAACGTGAACTACTCCGCCGGACCATCTTTCGTCTCGCCGACGGCGAAGGTCTTGCTTTTGCAGCACGCGACCTCCTGATGTTGAGCGACACCATTGACCTCACCGTCGGTGCGCCCGACGAGGCGCGCCTGGCGGCCGAGCGATCGGCGCGGGTGGAGGCAGAACACGCGCGGGCACGTGCACGTGAGGCCGAAACGCGCAGCCAGGCCGTCGCGCAGAGACAACGCTTCCTGGCCGAAGCGAGCCGCCTGCTGTCGGAGTCGATCGACTACGCCGCAACGCTCAAGACGGTTGCCCGACTCGCTGTGCCTGGGATCGCCGACTGGTGCGTCGTGGATCTGGTGCAGGACGACAGCCAGATGGCCCGCGTGGCGATCGAGCACCGGGATCCGTCTCGCCTCGCGCTCGCACAGACGCTTCAGGACAATTTTCCGCCACGAGCTGGCGCACCCGCAGGCCCCGCGCACGTCGCGCACACTGGGCAAACCGAGTTCGAGCCGTCGGTATCGGCATCGCTCCTCGAAGAACTCGCCCCAGAAGCCGAACGCCGGCGACTCCTTGCCGCGCTGGGCATGCATTCGTACATCTCGGTCGTTCTGAGCACCCGCGGCCGAGTACTCGGGGCGATCACCTTCTTCACGGACGCGGGTCGTGCCCTGTCGGCAGATGACGTCGTGATGGCGGAAGACCTCGCCCGCCGCGCGGCTACGGCCATCGACAATGCGCGGCTGTACGAACAGGCGCAGCGTGCCGTTCGAGTGCGGGACGACATGCTGGCCATCGTCACGCACGATCTGCGCACTCCGCTCTCGGCGATCGTCACGGCGGCGGCCATGCAGATGGCGACGGCGCCGCAAGACGAGACCGGCGTGAAAATTCGTCAACGGGCCGAATCGATTCAGCGCGCCGCTGAACACATGAATCGCCTCATCAGGGACCTGACCGATATCGGACAGATTGATGCGGGACGGTTCGCCATCGATCGCACACCGCAGGACCCCGCGGCACTGGCGCACGAAGTCGTGGACACACTGAAGCCTGCCGCCGATCAGCAAGGTGCCCACCTGAGTGCTGACATCGGAGGCTCGATCCCGCGGATCAACGCGGACGGGGACCGAATCGTCCAGGTGTTATCGAATCTGGTGACCAACGCCATAAAGGTGGGAGCCCCGCAGATCACTCTCCGTCTCGAGCCACGCGCTGAAGATGTCCTATTCACCGTCTCCGACACGGGACCCGGAATCCGCGAGGAGGATCTGCCGCATATGTTCGATCGCTACTGGCGCGGACAGACCGTGAACTACAAGGGGACCGGCCTGGGCCTTCCGATCTCGAAACAGATCGTTGACGCCCACGGCGGCCGCATCTGGATTGAGAGCGAGGTCGGCGCTGGCAGCCGGTTCTGTTTCACACTGCCTCGCTGATCGCGTCGCGCTGATGTATCAGCGCCGTTCGCGTATGTCGTGGACGGCGCTCGCGAGCACCGTCAGCAGATGCGCGTAGCGCGCGTCGGCGGATGCTAACCGTGTGTCGTACTGGCTCGACGTGAGGCCCTGTGACGCCGTTTGGCCGTTGAAGAGTGTCTGCCCTACGCCGTCCTCGCGCACCATGTCGACGTCCCCGCTATCCGGCAGCGCCGTCAGAATACCGTCCGCGTTCGCGTCCTGAACGTAGAACTTGCCCTGCGGCGTCGGCGTGCCCCGGAGATCCACGAAGACTTCCCGATACCGACGCGTCGCAATCCGGCTGGCGGTGCGTTCGGTAGACGGATGGCGGGCACTGACGACAAGCAATGTTCTGCCTGGTAGGTACAACGCTGCCACGAACACTCCTGATTCGTTCGGAACGGCGGCTGCGATCGCATCGAGACCTGATCGCTCCAGCGCACGAGTCAGGTTGTAAGCGGCATCGACCGATTCGAATGGACGGGCGCCGGTGGCGCCCACGCTCAGCACCACGGTCAACAAAAGAATCATGTATCGCATTACCCGGTCCTTTGCGCTCGAGCTCGCAGAAGTGTTGTCGCGTTACAGTCTGAAGGACCACTTTCATCTTGGAATGAAGCGCTCCGCACGTTGCTCCATTTCTTCCGATCACGGCGGCCTCCACATTGCTCATAGATCAAGGGGAATGCCGACAGAGGAGAAACGGCGTGCCGGCAACTGCGGCACAATGCGCCTGACCTGAAAGTTCTGACGGCCATCGAAGAAGGGTTTCCGAAAGACGTCATCGTCGAGACCGCGTTGTCCTGGAACGCTGATCTGATCGTTTTAGGTTCCCACGGCCATAGCCGTATCCGAAGACTTCTGTTGGGGTCGGTGGCGCTCGACGTCAGTTGCCGTCTGTCATTGATTCCTTGGGCCGGTCAGCTGTGGCGGGCAGCACTGACCAGCCCGAAGAAGGCGAGCGCGATACCCGTCGCCAGTCCCGCGAGGAGGAACCACGGCGCGCTGCCCGCCCAGCGATCGAGCAGGTAACCCGCGCCCCCGAACAATACGATCGCGCCAATGATCCCGTAGCTAGCGAACATGACCGACTCGTCGCCTTGCAGGTTCCCTTCCTTCGATTCATTCGCGTTCGTGATGTGCCGATGCTTGGCCATGGTCAAGTTCCCTCGTCGTACAAGGAATCTCATGCAAGCTTCATACTGGGTGGAAGCTTTGGGCCGCTGGACGCGTCGATGAACTGGCGCGCCACGTGCTCACTATTGTCTAAGCGATCACGGATGCCTCCATGACCATTCGCGCCCATGACCTGATGCCGATGTTCACTGCAGCCAACCGCGCAGACGGTACTCCTGTCGACTATCGCGCTATATGGCAACGAAAGAACCTGGTGCTGGTGACGCTACCGGACGACGACCCAACCGCGGATTCCTATGCAATCTCGCTCAGCATCAGGCAACCGGAGTTGACCTCAGAGGATACCCGCCTGATCATCACCTCGAGTCGGATCGACGGGATTCCGGCGCCCGGGGTCGTCGTCGCTGACCGTTGGGGTGAGGTCTACTACGTCGCGAGTGCTACTCGCGCGTTCGAACTCCCGGAACCCGACGAACTCATGGAATGGGTTCGATACGTGCGGAACGAGTGCCCTGAGTGTCAGGGCGAAACGCGCTAATTCCTAACCGCGTTTGCCGTGTTCCGCTTCGTGTTCACGCAGCCATTGAGCGCTCATGGTCGCAACGTGACGTCTCGCCTCGAATCTGCTCCTGAACATACTTGCTACGGTATCGATGGTCCACGTCACGAATATGGGCATTTCCGTTTCCTTCGACGGCGGCGTGAAGAGCGGCAGCGAATCTGGTTGCTGCGCGTGTTCCATAGTTGTTCCTCGACTCCGTTTTGGACCACCTGCAGCCACACCAGTATTCGAGACGTACCGCCACCCTATCGTCCAGAACCTTGGCCTGGACGATGGTGCGCGACGCGCACGAAGTGCGTGTGGTCGCACGTGTACCAACCGTCTACGGCGTGCAGTCGTGCGAGATGTCGAACGGTGTCCAACGCGTGGTCATAGTCACCAGCGACGCTGTGGCTCATCGCCGGCATCACGGTGATGGCGTAGACGTCGTCTCGCGCCGTGCGTCGCGAGGCCACCACATCGCCCCGTTGCGGCACCAGCCGCCCGTCGTGACTGCGTCGACGTCTCACCTGGTGCATGACGCGACCTTGTCATCCAGTTGTCGACGCGCCTTGATGGCGGCGCGTTGAATGGCCGCGTACGGCCAATCGCCCGTTGCCGTGGCTGCGATCTGATCTCCGGTGCGGAGCTGTGCACAGACAGTGCAGGTCACGCGATGGGCGCATCCTGCACGGCGGTCGCGCGCGATCGACACGTCGATTCTGTGGACTTCACTGGCGACGCATCGGAACGCCTCGAACACGCGGTAATGTGCATACGTCTTCGTGCGTCCGTCGCCGGTGTGATCGCGATCCGAGTACGTGATGTGCATAGCCCACCGAGGACTGCGCAAGACTTGGGCCATTGCCCGGGCCGACGCACGATGCGAATGCCGCCTGACTGCCGGGTGTGCGCCGGCTGTCCTGACTTTCGAAACGAAAGCAGCACTTCAGATCGCAATTCCCAGATGCCATGGCGTTGGCGATTGCCACTGTTTCGTGCGGACTTTTGCACCTCCGCTCGTGGTCTCCGTGTTGCTCAGGAAGATGACGGCGGAATGCGCCGCCACACACCGAACACGAGGCTGTTGAAATGAACGATGTTCGCACCGTGAGTACCGCGGAACTGCAGCAGGGGCTCGACCGTGACAACGGGCTGCACGTCCTGAATGTCCAAACGGACCAGTTCTTTGCCGGAGAGCTGATTCCAGGCTCGCGTCGCGTGCCACTGGATGCCCTTGGGCCCGGCGCACTGGACCTCGCGAAAGACGCAGAAATCGTGACCTACTGCGCGGGCCCGGCGTGCTCGCAGGGCACCGAAGCAGCGCACAAGCTCGCCGAACTCGGCTACACCAACGTGCGCACCTATCCCGACGGCCTGGAAGGGTGGAAGGCTGCCGGGAACAAGATCGTCTCGCCGCAGCCCGTTCCGGCGGCCTGACTCAGGTCGATCGCGACGGTCCGGACGCAGGGGTTCCGGACCGTCGTGGCGGTCACCGCCGCTCAGAGACAACTCTGGAGCGGCCGTGGAGCCGCTTCATACGGCGTCGGCAGACAATCCGTCGAACTGCTTCAGTGGTAGCGTGGACGGCCGTGTCGATCGCCGCCTGCACCCGAGCGTGCCGGCGTTCGACGACGACGCTCGGCAGTGCGCTGAGCACGACCTTGATACGGCATCGTTGGTCCGCGCCGCCCCGAGGTCCATTGACGTCGGTCAGACGAACGGAGATTCGCTCGATGGACCGCCGATACTTTCCAAGTTTCCTGAGAAGTTTCTCCCGGATGTACGCAGGCTCGACTTCTTCGGCGAGTCCGATCGCCCGAACGTGGGTGTTCATGGCTTCCATAGGTGTCCCTTCCTGGTCACGTATCGCGCCGCGTCAGGCTGCCACGCCACACCAGGGACACCAGCCCTGGTCCCACGCGTCCCGACGCGCGAACCGGCCGTCGTTGCGCAAAGTGAGGAACTTGGAAGCGACGAGCGCCTCCAGAGCGGCCCGGCACCTGTCCTCGTCGACGCCCCACAGCCGTTCAGCCTGTGGCAGCGTCAGCGCCAGACCTGGCATTTCCTGGTACTCCCGTCGAATGCAATGGATCAGGGTGTTCATGATTCGGCTCACGTGTACGAAGCGCAAGGTTCGGGCCGTCTCGGGGCCGCAATTTGCGTCGTTGTGAAAGGCTGGGAGCCTAAAGACGTTTCAGTCTGAAGAACGGGGTTTCAGACCGAAACCGTCGATGTGAAGCCGTACTCCTTCATCTTGCGCCAGAGCGTCACCGGGCTCAGGTTCAACGCTTCCGCGGCTTTCTTACGGTTGCCGTTGAACCGTTCGAGGGCCTTGCCGATGAGGCGTCGTTCGTGCGCCTTCAGATCGAGTGTGTCGCCCATTTTCGCCTGCGCCCGGCTCTCCGTCAGTTCGGGCGGCAGCTCGCGCACAGTGATGGTCGTGCCGCGTGCCAGAATCACGGCCCGTTCGATTGCATGTTCGAGCTCGCGCACGTTTCCCGGCCAGGAATAGCGAATGATCATCGTCATCGCATCGGCCGACACGGTCTGAACGTCCTTGCCCATGCGCGCGGCCGCGCGCCGCACAAACTCGTGCACCATCGGCGGAATATCCTCGCGCCTGTCGCGCAGCGGCGGGATCGTGATGACGAAGGCACCCAGCCGAAAATAGAGATCTTCTCGAAACGTTCCGGCGTCCACCGCCGCGCGAAGATCACGGTTCGTGGCCGCAACTACGCGCGTGTTGACTTTGATCGTCCGCTCACCGCCGACACGGCGAATCTCCCGTTCCTGAAGCGCACGAAGCAGCTTGGCCTGGATCGTTGGTGCGACTTCGCCGATTTCGTCGAGGAACAGGGTGCCGTTCGAGGCGACCTCGAACAGGCCGGGTTTATCCCGGACCGCCCCGGTAAATGCGCCGCGCACGTGACCGAAGAGCTCGGACTCGAGCAGCGTTTCCGTCAACGCCGCGCAGTTGACGGACACGAAGGATCCACTGGCGCGGCGGCTCTGCTCGTGGATCATGCGGACAACAAATTCCTTGCCGGTGCCGCTTTCGCCGTAGACCAGGACCGTCGTGTCGAGCGGAGCCACCTGCGCCGCGAACTCCAGCACCTCCTGCATGGCCGGGCTGCGCACGACGAAATTCCGCGACTGCGCGTGACGATTGATGCGATCCTTCAGCAGGTCGAGCTCCCGCTCCCGCTCGTCCAGTTGACGCTCGCGTTTCGCCAGCTGCTGCGCGCGGCGATGGACGGCGATCTGCAGACGATCGATTTCGTCCTTGAGGCTCGCACCCTGAAAGTCAGCTCGCAGCGATTCCAGGTCGTCGCCCCACGCTGCGGCAGTGCGACCGATGATGCTGCACCGCTTTGCGCCCTGACCGACGCAACTCGCCTCGCGGTAGTACACCTCCTGGCCGAGGCACGCGCTCGTGTACCCGCTTGCGTATCCCGCAAGGGACCAGCAGACGGGATCGTCACTCTGGCCGTAATGATGAACGTGCTGCTCGGCTTCGTATGAATCGTGCCACGCGAACTCGGCATCGAAGCTGCCGTCCTCACCATGCTCGAGACGCACGATCTCCGATCGGACGATGCCCTCGAGCGTATGCAGAATCGTGCCGGCGCCGAGTCCCTCGAGGGGAGTGCGCCAGTGAAACCGCTCGCGGAGGTTGACGGCGTCGTGGTAGCCGTCGGCATATCCGAATCGCATGAGCAACCGCCGGGCAATGTCGCGGCCAAACGTGTCGATGATCTCCTTTCGCAACAGTCCCATCGCAGCCGCGCTCAGAATCACCACCCGTTGCTCGTGTAGCCGGATGACGCCGAGATCCGGGCGAAAGTCGAGCAGTTCCGCCAACTGCAGCCGTTCGAGCTCAGGATGTGACGGCTTGGCCATGAACCCCGATTCTATGGCCAGATGCCCTGAGGTCAGAGCTGACACACGACCTCCTCGCACCATTCGAGGGTGCGCTGCGCGACCACTCGCTCGACGCTGGGAATCACGTCGCCCCGCGATATATCCCTGAGGATCGCAACGAGACACTCCCAGTTGGTGAAGCCGAATCCGAGGACGTTCGAGAGGTCGTGGCCGCGCGGAATCCGAAGTGTCAGCGCAGTGGGTGACAACTGATACTTTTCGACCATTGCCACCGCTCGTGCAGCTTCACGTCGCGACTCGACGATGACGCCCACATAGCAGTGGCGTCGCCCGGCGAACCAGCTTGCAGCGTACGCCAGCATCGCTACCGGATCGATCCCGGAGTCTCCGCCTGCCACTTCGATATCTCTGTCCGCGCAGACGATCAGCGCCCACACTGCGTGCTCGGTTTCAATCAACACGTCGGCGCGCACCGTATCGCTCGCGGACAACCCGAAGCCTGGTGGCATCGGCAGCGGCGCCCAGAGCCGAACCGCCGCCGTGACTGGAGCCGGCTTCGGAGGCAGGAGTCCCAGGAACGCGTTCAACCGCCGCAGCCAGAACGTCGGCGGCATCAGTTCCAGGGTTCTGAACACGTTCCACGTCATGGCCTCGGTGGCAGTTGGATCCCAGCGGTCAGCTGCCGGAAGCTGCAGCGTGTCGCGATGGTGCGGCCACACGACGAGCTGGCGTGAAGTCATCATCTGCCTACGCCGCTTTGCGACGCGCCGACGACGCAAGATGGACATGCCCGTGCGATCGCAGGAAGGCGAGATCGTTCGCTTTCCTTCCGAAGACGCCCTGCGCAGTGGACCACAGCAGCGCAGCCTCCTCGTGCGGGCAGTCGTCGAGGCACTTGGCCCCGCGTAGTGGTCCTACGGCACGCAGATGCCTGACCATTGCGTCGTGCCAGGCGACGAGTTGTTCTGCCAGTTCCCGGGCTTCATTCGTGCCGACCTGATCGCCGAGACGCCGGTATGTATTCACCGCTCGAACTCCTGACGGTTTCGACCCCGACTCGTTGCCGGCGAAGCGACCGTCTGAAAAAGAAGACGTGGAAGGGGACGTGCGGACCGGGCGATTACGGCCGCAGCGCCGATCGCCCTGGCGCGATGGCCCGCACGTCCCGTGGGGGAGGCGTGCGACGGAGTGGGTAGTGCAGATTCATGGCAGTGCGACGTTCCGTCGATATCTCTCAGAACTTTCGGGCCCGCCAGGTTTCACTCGGGGCGCCCGGAAATCGGCCGACCCGACTGCGGCGGACCTTTCACAACGAAATCACGAGTTCAAGCTGAAACTCAAGGTCACCGTCACGACAAATCGCTCGGGGTTCCCGTTCAGGAGCAATGGCGAATAGCGCCATTGACGAACGGCCGCCTTAGCCGCCTCATCGAGCAGCGCGATCGAGCGGAGCACTTTGACCTTCTCGACACGTCCTTCGCGGTCGACGATCGCCTCGAGAATGACGACGCCTTCGACCTTCGCACTGACCGCGATCGGCGGATACTCCGGCGCGACACGACTCAGAAGGGCCGGCGCCGTAATCTCCCCGCCAACTCGAACAGGCGCACGCGGAACAGGCGGCGGAGCGGCCGGCGGCGCGGGCTGGGTAATTGTCGACGGGAGGAATCCACCGACGACACCGCCGGGAATACCTCCCGGCACGCCGCCCTCGACACCGCCCGGAAGACCTTCCTCACCCGGTATCTCCGTCTCGGCAGTCTCGGCCAGAATTTCGACCGGCGGTTCGATCGGCACTGGACGTGCGCCGCTGGTCACCACTGGCTTCGGTTTCGGCCGTGTGGCCGTCGTCGCCGCGGGAGCGGGCGGCGGCGGTGGTGGTGGCGATGGAGGTGGCGCCGCCGCCACGAACGCCAACACCTGCGGAACCTGAGGCAATTCGGCTCCCATGTAGAGAAGAGGAACGGCTGCCACAGATCCGATCACGATCACGTGCGCGGCGCTCGAAATGAGCATCGGCATCATGTCGCGACGCGGCACGCGCGGACGATCGCCGCTCATAAGCTCAAACACGACCGACGTCTCTGACGTCAGTCGGGAGCAGCGATCGCCGCCAGGCGAACCAGCGCGGGAGACCCCACGCGATGCCCCCGATCGCGAGGACAAACACAACGAATCCGATGAATTGATCTGCCATGTGTCGACTCCCTTCTTTCTCTACGCTGTCCGTTTATGGCCCTGACGCAGTTGACTCAGTCGGCTTGCCATGCGCCTCCACCGCAGCCGCCATCCGACCGATGACGCGATCAATAGCGTCAGACGGATGCTGTCCGTGGGAAGCGAGATTCACTTGTCCGCCTGACCGTAGGTGGACAGACAGGCTCGCGATGCAATGGTTTCCAGCCCCACCGGCGGCGCCGGATTCGATACGCCCGAGCCTCACGATTGCGTGCTGCACGACCTCTGCAACCTTCGCGAGCGTCGAGGACACACTGCGCTCGGCATAGGCACGTGTTTGCACATCGAAGCGGTTGGCAACGTCGTGAATGACGATCCTCACGAGTAGGCCTCAAAACAGCGCCGCGATGCGATGCAGCAGGCGCGGCAACATACTTGTGTTGCTCACCGCGTCGTTGATCGGAGCCACCCTGGCAACACCGAAGGTCCAAGAGGGAGGATCACTGGCCGGAAACGAGTCTTCGAGCGTCTCATCCACAAGACGTGTCGAGGCTCGCTGATTGCGGGCAAGCTGTCGGCGAAGCTCGCTGTCGACCAGTGTGATCGGCATTGGCGCCACCATCGCGGCTCGTTGCTGGATTTCGTCGAACTTCGAAGTCAGGGTCATCGTGTTGATTCGCTCTCCTCTACAGATGCATTAGGCAAGGTTCGGTCCCGCGCGTAAGGTCTGCGAACCCCCGTATTCGCGCGAAACCGCCCTCCACGCGACACAACAGACGTTGCATTCTGCAAGGGCGTTTCAAAACGAAATGCGGGAGACGAGACGTCGCGAGGATTTCCGTGGAATCGCTATCACCCAGGCGGTCAGCGGCTTGCACTATGACGATGTGACACACGGCCGTCTCGCCGTGGCATCGAATGGGAGCTGGAATGAAACGCTTGTCTCGAGTGCTCTGTGCGATTGCGATTGACGATCGGGATCGGCAGGTCTTCGCTCACGCGTTAGCGTTTGCGCAGCGTCAGGACGCGCAACTGCTGTTGCTCCATGCGACCTCGCCACATGTGTCGCTCAATCGCGGCGCGACCGAACGCGTCGCTTTCCTGCGGCAGCTTCGCTCACTTGCGGAGACTGCGGGTATCGACATCCGAGTGACGGTTCAGACGGGACCAGTCGACGAAATAATCCTGCTGCACGCGAGGGCCCGCCAGGTCGACCTCATCGTGCTGGGCACAGCCCGCGACAAGGAAGTCCGCCGCGGGCTGTCAGGATGGATCGCGGAACGCGTCCTGAGGGATGCCCCGTGCCCGACACTCGTCGTTCCGCAGACGTCCGAGGCGGAGCCATCGGCGACACAGCCGATTCTGTGTGCGGTGGATTTCTCACCCGCGTCCCACGCTGCCGCGCAAACGGCCGCGCAGATGTCCGCAAGCGGCCGTCATCCCGTCACCCTGCTGCATGTCGTCGACAGAGGCGGATCGGGTCAGAGCTCGGTCCGCCGATGGATCGGCGCGGCCGAATACGATCGCGCGCTCGGCGCGGATGCCCTGAACAAGCTGCGATTCATGATTCCGCCGCCGCAGCGCGGAGCTGTCGAGGCGCGGGTGGCAGTCGGCGAGCCGGCCGCCGAGATTCTCAGCATGGCGGACGCGTTGAAACCGGAACTCCTCGTGATCGGCGCGGAGGCGCGTACGCGCCTTGGCAGCCGGCTTTTCGGAAAAACAGCGCAACTGATCCGCGATTCAGCATGCCCGGTCCTGGCCGTACCCGCGTTGAAAGCTGCGCGAGCGGACGACGAGAAGGTCACCAGGCTCGCGGCGTGATCTCAACAGCACTCCGATCCTTCAAGCGTTTCAAGACGAAATGCGTGACTCCGATCGAAGTCGCGCATTCCTCACGTTTGGCCATATTTCCCCACGAACCTCTCGGCGTAGAAGTTGCCCTCCATTACCACGACGGTCCCAAGCGTCGGGGTGAAGACGCCGATTCGGGGGCCGCGGGAGGCTTCTGTGACTGGTCAGGTGAACGCGAGCGTGGGCGGAACGGGCGGACGGTGGATTGTCTTTCTCAGTGCGGCGTTCGCTCTCGCGCTCCCTTCCGCGGCCATCGCTCAGACCCTCCCGACGCCTCCCACGGATCACGAACCAACCTTCAGAGTGCAGGTGTGGGGCTACATCAGCGAGGACTTCAGCAAACGCGTTCAGCGCTACTTCGATCTTCGTAGCAAGTTGCAGGAAGGCTTGCCTCCCCTGCGGGTCACGGAGGACGTATCGGAGATCAGGAGCGTGCGACGGGCTCTGGCAAGGAAAATCCAAGCGGCACGTCATGGAGCCCAAGAAGGGGATATTTTCTCGCCGGCCATTAGCGCCGAGTTCAAAGAAGTCCTTGCCCTGGAGATGAACGCCAAGGCCTGGGCCGTCATCATGGATGACAACCCGGGAGAGTTTGCTCACGACATCAATGGGATCTATCCCGATGGGAAACCCTACTCGACGGTCCCGGGAACCATCCTCGCGGTGTTGCCGACATTGCCCGATGACGTCCAGTACCGCTTCCTCGGACGTCATCTGATCCTGCTCGATACGCGGGCGAATGTAATCCTCGACCGGATCCCCAACGCTATCAGGTTCTCCGACTGTGATCGCGACGCACCTTCCCACGAAGAGCGGGGCCGGCGTGATTGAGGAGGCGTTCGCCCCTGGCTGGCCGGGCATTCCGGGGCGATGGACCAGCAGCGCAAAGAGCGGGCTCGGTACTTCCATCAGCCGTGAGAGCCGCGTGTGGTTCACGCTGAGTCACGGAATTCTCAACGAGGTGTACTACCCGCGCGTCGATCACGCCTGCACCCGCGACCTCGGGTTCGTCGTCACGGATGGCCGGTCGTACTTTTCGGAAGAAAAGCGCCACACCTATTCGGTGACGTCGCAAATCGAGCCGGGTGTTCCTGCCTATCGGATTGTGAATACGGCGAGCGACGGCCGCTACCGAATCGAGAAGGACGTCCTAACCGATCCGTGGCGCGACGTCGTAATTCAACGATTACGGTTCGTACCGCTCGAAGGGACACTGGCGGACTTCCGTCTATTTGTTCTTCTCGCTCCACACCTCGCGAACCGAGCAAGCGACAACACGGCCTGGGTCGGGGATTACAAGGGCGTACCGATGCTGTACGCCGAACGAGACCACCACGCACTCGCGCTCGCATCGACGGCCCCCTGGCTTGCCCGATCGGTCGGATTCGTGGGTTTCTCGGATGGATGGCAGCAACTGCACGCCGACAAACGGCTCGACCGCACTTACCTCCGAGCAGAGAACGGCAATACTGCGGTCACCGGTGAAATCGATCTCCAAACGAGCGATGGAGCATTCGTGCTGGCACTCGGCTTCGGCCCGACGGCGATGGAAGCCGGGCAGCACGCGCTCACCACCCTGCTTGAGGACTTCGACGAGACTCAGTTCGAGTACGTCCGAGCGTGGAGGGCGTGGCACGAAAGACGTGAACGGCATTCACCATCGCCGATACCACTGAGGCCGCTGTTTGCGCCCAGCGCCGCGGTGCTGCGCATGCACGAGTCCAAACGTGTCGAGGGCGGCGTGATTGCCAGCCTGTCGATTCCCTGGGGCTTCTCGAAGGGTGACGACGACCTGGGTGGTTACCACCTGGTATGGCCACGAGACCTGGCGGAGGCCGGCGGCGGGTTCATCGCGGCCGGCGCACAGCAGGAAGCCAGGCGCGTGCTGCGATACCTCCAGGTGACCCAGGAAGCTGATGGCCATTGGTCACAGAACATGTGGCTGGATGGCACGCCGTACTGGCAGGGCATCCAGATGGATGAAACCGCTCTTCCCATTCTACTGGTCGATCTCGCGGCCCGTTACGACGTCATCGACACGCGTGAGCGGCAAGAGTTCTGGCCAATGGTACGACGCGCCGCGGTGTTCCTCGTGCGGAATGGTCCCGTCAGCCCGCAGGATCGATGGGAAGAGGAACCCGGCTACTCCCCTTTTACGCTCGCGACCGAAATCGCTGCGCTGCTCATCGCTGCGGAGTTGGCGGATGCGACAGCGAACACGGCGGCCGCAGCCTATCTGCGCGAGACGGCTGACGCATGGAACGACAGCATCGAGCGATGGCTGTACGTGACCGGAACTGAGTTAGCCGCACAGCACGCCGTTGACGGCTACTACGTGCGCGTGGCGCAACCCGATCGCGCCGATGCCGCGTCGCCGTGCCATGGGTTCGTCCCGATCAAGAACCGCCCGCCCGATCCGTCGACGACCCCAGCCGCGCTGATGATCAGCGTCGACGCGCTCGCGCTCGTGCGCTTCGGGCTGCGCGCTGCAGATGATCCACGAATCGTCAACACGATCAAGGTGATCGATGCCACCCTCAGAGCGGAGACGCCGCGCGGCCCCGTGTGGCATCGCTACCAGGGCGACGGATATGGCGAACACGCTGACGGTGGCCCATTCAACGGAACGGGTATCGGCCGCGTCTGGCCGCTGCTGACCGGCGAACGTGCGCACTACGAGCTCGCCGCCGGGCGCACGGGCGTTGCCGAGCAGCATGCACAGGCAATGGAGGCGCTGGCGGGCGAGAGCGGACTCCTGCCAGAGCAGGTATGGGACAGTGCGGATATTCCTGGTCGAGGACTCCTCATCGGGCACGCATCAGGTTCAGCGAGCCCACTCGTCTGGGCGCACGCCGAGTACCTGAAGTTGTGCCGGTCCATTCGAGCACGGGAGGTATTCGATCGGCCGCCGCAGACCGTGGAACGGTATGTCGATAAGCAGACGACGTCGCCGCATGTCATCTGGCGCTTCAACAACAAGGTGCGGAGCATGCCGGCCGGCAGAATCCTCCGGCTCGAAACGCTCGGCCATGCAGTTGTCCATTGGAGCGCCGATGGGTGGTCCACCGTTCACGACACCGAAACGCGAGATACCACTCTCGGCGTCCACGTCGCCGACCTCGACACGCTGCGCCTTCGCGCCGGCGACTGTGTCTACTTCACGTTCTACTGGCCGGAAGAGGCTCGATGGGAAGGAACAGATTTCGTCGTCTGCGTCGCGAGTAAGGAACAGGAATGAAAGCGATTACCGTTATTCCGGGGACGAGCACTGTCCGCCTGGTCGATCGGCCGGAACCGTCGATCGTTGAGCCTGATGAGATCAAACTTCGCGTGTTGCGCGTTGGCATCTGCGGCACCGACCGCGAGGAGGCCGCGGCCGGTCGCGCCAAGGCCCCGCCGTCCCGCGAGGACCTCGTGCTCGGTCATGAAATGTTCGGCCAGGTCGCGGACGTTGGTCGCGCGGTGACCCTGGTCACGCCCGGCGACTATGCCCTCTTCACCGTTCGACGCGGCTGTGGACGGTGCCGATCCTGCGCGATGAATCGATCCGACATGTGCCAGACGGGGTTGTATTCCGAACGCGGCATCTGGGCGCTGGATGGTTACCAGACGGAATACGTCGTCGACCGCGAACAGTACCTTGTGCGAGTCGCGCCCGAAGTGGCAGAGGTGGGCGTGCTCGCGGAGCCGTTTTCGATCGTCGAGAAAGCTATCTCGGAAGCCGTCCACCTGCAACTGACGCGCCTGCCGGATTCGGCCACGTCACTCGATTGGCTGTTCGGGAAACGGTGTCTGGTCGCTGGACTGGGGCCAGTCGGCTTATTAGCGGCATTATCGCTGCGCCTTCGAGGCGGCGAGGTCTGGGGCCTTGACGTCGTGGATGCCGGTACGCCTCGACCGGTGTGGTTGGACCTCATCGGCGGCCACTATCTCGACGGACGTCAGACGGCCACTGATCAGATCGGAACATTTGACTTGATCTTCGAGGCTACCGGAGTCGCCAGCCTCGAGTTCGATCTTCTTGACGCACTGGCGATAAACGGCGTTTACGCGGTCACCGGTATCCCATCGGGCGATCGGGCGCTGACACTAGCCGGTGCGGAGTTCATGCGACGCCTTGTGCTGCGCAATCAGTTGGTGGTGGGAAGCGTGAATGCGTCACGCGATCATTTCCAACTCGCCGTGAACGATCTCGTCCGCGCAGAGGCGCGCTGGCCGCAACGTGTTGTGAACCTCATTACACACCGTCACCCGTTTCAGGACTTCGAATCGGCGTTTCAGCATCACGGTGCGGACGAAATCAAGGTTGTGCTGGAGTGGGGCGACTGAGGCCTTTCAGGTTGCGCCCCTACCTTTCATTTTGAAGGGTGTGAACTGGTTCGCTAAGTCCTGTCTTGATCCTCCGATGGCGCCGCAAGTCTCTCCATACCAACAGTTCCGGCTCGTTTGGCGATCGGGCGAAGATGGCTCCGGGCTTGCCTCTAGGGCATACGTGCATCGCCGATGTCGGCACCGAAAAGACAGGCAAACATGCTGAAGAGAACTTCGACGGCTGCAAAGAGGCCCCGCCTTGATGACCTCAGGACGATGCTGGAGGGTCGACGCGCGCAGCTTGTGCACGAAGTCCAGGACAGAATTCGCGACGTCAGAAGCGAGGGAATCGGAGACCGGGACGTGGTCGACGCAGCCGAGAGCTCCGAGGTAGACGTCCAGGACGAGATCGGATTTGCGCTGATCCAGCTGAAGACGGAAACGCTGAAGATGATAGAAACGGCACTTCGTCGCATTGAGGAAGGCGATTACGGCGACTGTTACGAGTGCGGAGAAGAAATCGCCGAAGCACGTCTGCGCGCGCTTCCTTTCGCGGTCCGCTGCCGAGACTGTGAAGCCGTTCGCGAAGCAATCGATCGACGTGAACGTTCAACAGCGTATCGTGGTCCGTCGGCCCTCTTTGCTGAGTAAGCAGTAGTTTGCCGATACGGACAAAGGACAGGTCATGACCAACGTCGCCATCAACGGACTGGGTCGGATCGGACGAGCCACTCTCAAGATCGTGACGGACACGCCCGGTCTCAACCTCGTCGCAGCGAACGACATTGGCACGCCCGACAGTGTCGAGTATCTCTTGAGATACGACACCGTCTACGGTCGGTACGAGAAGCCGGTTCAGGCTACTGACGACGGCTACTTGAAGATTGGCGAGCACCGGCTGCGGCTGCTGCGCGAAAAGAATCCTGGACGGTTGCCGTGGACATCGATGAAGGTGGACATCGTTTTCGAGTGCACGGGCGTATTCACCAAACGAGAGGACCTGGATGCCCACATCCATGCCGGCGCCGGGTACGTCATCCTGTCGGCGCCATCAAAAGGCGAGGGAGTGGAAACGATCATCCACGGAGTGAATACGCTGAAAGGGAACGCGACCATCTTCTCGTGCGCGAGTTGCACAACAAACTGCATCACACCCGTGATGGAGATTCTTGGGCGGCGCTTCGGCGTGAGGAAAGCGATCATGACAACGGTTCACGCGTACACCGCGAGCCAGGCCATCGTCGATGCCGCGAACAGTCGGCCCCGAAGAGGTCGGGCAGCGGGCGCGAACCTCGTGCCCACCTCCACCGGCGCAGCGGCAGGGACGGTCAGGGCGCTGCCGGAATATCACGGCAAGTTCGATGGAGTCGCCGTCCGCGTCCCCGTTGCTGTCGGATCCCTTGCCGACATCGTGGTTCTCACTGCAAGGACGACACGCACCGACGAGGTGAACGGCGTTTTCGTCGAGGAAGCCGACGGCGAACGCTATCGCGGAATCCTCGGTGTGACCACGGATCCGATTGTCTCGAGCGACATCATCAAAGATCCTCGCGCGTCGATCGTCGATCTGGGGATGACGCAGGTCGTAGACGGCGATTTAGTCAAGGTGATGAGCTGGTACGACAACGAATGGGGGTATTCGAGTCAGTTGGTCCGGGAGGCTTGTCGAATCGCCAGCGAGATTGAACATCGGAACATCGTGACGGGTCATGATCTGGGCTGCGTCGTAGGAGTGACGCCCACCTCTCGCGCCGGCTCGTAGGGACTGGATGGCCAGACGTCTTTACATGCTGCCGTTCGATCACCGCGAATCTTTCGTCACGCAGCTATTCGGGTGGCGCGGCATGTTGAGCCCGGCTCAGGAGGCCGAGATCACGGCCGCAAAGCATGTCGTCTACGACGGTTTCCAGGCGGCAATCGCCGGCGGAGCGCCAGCAGACCACGCTGCCATTCTTGCGGACGAGCGATTCAGCGCAGACATCCTGCATGCGGCCAGCCGTCAGGGGTACATGACCGCGTGCCCCGCAGAGCGAAGCGGGCAGAAAGAGTTCGCTTTTGAGTTCGGCGAAGAGTTCGCTCGCCACATTGAGGCGATTAACCCCACGTTCTGCAAAGTCCTCGTGCGCTACAACCCGCGCGGCGACTCGAGGTTGAACGAACGCCAGGCGGTACGTTTGAAGCGGCTGTCCGACTACCTGCACAACAGCGGACGGTTATTCATGTTCGAGTTGCTTGTACCGCCTGAACGGGTGCAATTGGAACAGTTCAGCAGCAAGGATCTCTACGACTTGGAGATGCGTCCTGGCCTGATGGTGCAGGCCGTTCATGAGCTCCAGGCCGCCGGCGTCGAACCAGACGTGTGGAAGGTCGAAGGCATGGACCGGCGGGAGGACTGCGTCAACCTGGTCGCAGCTGCGCGGCGCGACGGTCGGGGCAAAGTCGTGTGCATCACTCTGGGGCGTGGTGAGAGCGTGCGCAAGGTGCGCTCGTGGCTTGCGACCGCTGCCAGCGTGTCGGGATTCGTTGGCTTCGCCGTTGGACGCACGACGTTCTGGGACGCGCTGGTCGGTTGGCGGTCACGCCGAATTACGCGCGAAGCGGCCGTTAAAGTCATCGCCGAGCGCTATCGACTGTGGGTTGACGTCTTTGAGGGTGGAATGAACGCCGCGGCGCAGTCAGAACGTCTCCTCCGCCGGGCCCTGAATCGCTGGGAGAATGAAGGCGGGCACGTCTAACGCGCCGCACCAGACGGGCGGATTACTTCAAGAGTGGCTCTAGCGCCGCCCTGTCTGTCTCAGTGATCGTGTGCGTGAGGTTCACGATCGCGGTCGCCAAGGCCCGGAGGGACGAGGGCGTTGATGGGTCGATGATCAGCGCTTCCAGTTTTTGCTTGTCTGCGGCCTGCGGTATGTGGTGCACGTTCAGTAAGGCCGTGGCGACCACACGCTCGTCGGGGGTCGTTGCTTCATCATTCAGGATTTGCCGTAACACAGATCGGTCGGCACATCCGGGAGCATGCTCGAACGTCATCAGGATTTTCGTCATCGAGCGAACCGCCCAACGTTCAGCTGCTTCGGTTGTGCTCGCAAGGATGCTGATGACAACCACAATCGCCAGAGCACGCCCTCGATGCGGCACGACCGTCGCACGCGCCGGCGCGGCGAAGACGGGGCGCTTGGCACGTCGAACGAGCTCGCGGGTGGCGCCCACATCGGCTCCTGCCGCCTGCGCTGTCATATTGAGGGGGTTCACACTCGCCTCCTGCAGATGTAATCGGCGGTGTGCCGACGTCTGTGAGAAGGGCAATTGCTGTTCCACACGCAGCGGGTGACTTTCGTCTGTAATCGATGCCGGTTCCTGGGGCCGTGTTCACTCCGGGCAACTCTGATGTCGACGGCCCGGCTGCGTTGAGACGACGGCAATCAGTCAACGCTTGCATTCGGAAGCGCACGATTTCAACTTGAAATCATCAGCCACGCGCAACCACTGAATGACGCCGCGAATTGTCACTTCCGCCTGGACCCGAACTTGCCTCAGTGATCGTCAATGCCGCAAATCCGCCGTGTTACTGGAGGCACCTCCATGAAGGTTCTTCTCGCAATCGATGGGTCGAAGCACAGCGCTGCGGCCATGGAGGAAGTCGCTTCGCGTCAATGGCCGGCTGGCACCGAGATCGAGATCCTCACAGTCATTCACTCCGCGACGCCGCTCCTGCTCGATCCTGCGTTCGCTCTGGCAGCCGCGTACGTTGAATCGATGGAGGATCTCCGGCGACGGGCTCCTGAACTGCTCCGTACCGCCGCTGAAAGGATCGGGCGTGGCCATCCGGATTTGCTGGTGACAACCAAGGCACTCGAGGGAACGCCTCGTGACGTCATCGTGCAGGAGGCCGCCGACTGGAAAGCGGATCTGATCGTCCTGGGATCACATGGCCACGGGCGAGTCAGGCAGGCGCTGCTGGGCTCGGTGGCCACCGGCGTCGCCGCGGACGCTGTCTGCGCAGTTGAAATCATCCGGGCTGGTCGCCGATCGATCACCGCAACCGATCGTGAACGAGATCTGACCTTGAAAAGCTGATGGCTCGTCCCGGAATCCGTCTAGGCCGTCATCGCGCGGCTGCGGAGGAGCGCCTATGACGATCGACGAAGTGGATGAGCTCTGCATCAACGCAATCCGGATGCTGTCGATCGATGCGGTGCAGCGTGCCAGTTCGGGCCATCCGGGCATGCCGATGGGCGCGGCGACGATAGCCTATATCCTCTGGTCACGCCACCTCCGGCACAATCCGCGTAACCCGTCCTGGCCCGATCGCGACCGCTTCGTGTTGTCCGCAGGGCACGCCAGCATGCTGCTGTACAGCCTGCTGTATCTCACCGGCTATGACCTCACGATGTCCGACATCAAGCAGTTCCGGAAGTGGAACAGCAGAACTCCCGGTCATCCAGAACGCGGACGCACGCCGGGTGTCGAGGTCACCACCGGGCCGCTTGGCCAAGGCGTCGCGAATGGCGTCGGATTGGCGATCGCCGAGCGATGGCTGGCCGCGACGTTCAATCGCCCCGGCGCCGATGTCGTCAACCATTACACCTACGTCCTGGCCAGCGACGGAGACATGATGGAAGGCGTCGCGGCGGAGGCCGCGTCTCTTGCCGGCACGCTTCGGCTCGGTCGCCTGATCGTCGTGTACGACGCGAATCTGATCACGCTCTCCGCCACAACGAACCTCACGTTCTCCGAAGATGTCATCGGCCGCTTCGAAGCCTACGGCTGGCATGTACAGCGGATCGACGGCCAGGATCCGATCGCCGTAGATATGGCGCTGACGACGGCACGTGACACGGAGGATAGACCGTCGCTCATCGTCGCACGCACGCACATCGGATACGGCAGCCCCCACAAGCAGGATACCTGGCACGCGCACGGCGAACCGCTCGGCGTCGAGGAAGTGCGCCTGACGAAACGAGCGCTTGGATGGCCCGACGATGGCGACTTCTACGTCCCGGAGGATGCGCGCCGCAGGTTTGAATTATCGATAACGCGGGGCGAAGAAATGGAGGCGGCCTGGCAACGTCGTGTGAACACGCTCGAGACGACCGATCCGGCCGCGGCGGCCAAGTTTGCGGGTGTCGTCGCCGGCGAGCTGCCAGATGGCTGGGATGCACACCTGCCGGTGTTCAGTCCCGGAGACGGTGAAATGGCGACACGCGACGCTGCCGGCCTCGTCCTCAACGCGCTGGCCATCAACATCACGAATTTGGTAGGAGGTTCAGCGGACCTCGATCCGTCGACGCGGACCGCGATGAAGGGATTCGGCGACTTCGAGAGCCCCGCGAAGGCGTACTCAAGCGGAGAACTCCCGACACAGGGGACGGCTGGCGGTGTCTGGGGGTACGCGGGACGAAACATTCATTTCGGACTACGCGAGCACGCCATGGCCGCGGTGATGACGGGAATGGCGCTGCACGACGGGCTCCTCCCGTACGGAGCGACGTTTCTGTCGTTCTCGGACTACATGCGACCAAGCATCCGGCTCGCCGCGTTGAGCAAGGCGCACGTGATCTATATCTGGACTCATGACAGTATCGCGCTCGGAGAGGATGGGCCTACGCACCAGCCGGTCGAGCAATTGGCGAGTCTGCGCGCGATGCCGAACATGATGATTATCCGTCCCAGCGACGCCACTGAAACGGTGGAGGCGTGGCGCGCCGCGCTGCTGCATGCCGGGGGCCCTGTGGGGCTCGTGCTCACTCGTCACAAGCTGCCGGTGCTCGATCGCACTCTCCTCGCCTCCTCAACAGGTCTCGCGCAGGGGGCCTACATTCTTGCGGAGGCAGGTGAATCTCCGCCGGAGGTGATCCTGATCGCCACCGGCTCGGAAGTCTCGCTCGCACTGCAGGCGCACGCGCAGCTCGCCGGCGACGGGATCCGCAGCCGCGTGGTGTCAATGCCCTGTTGGGAGTTATTCGAACGGCAGCCCGAATCGTACCGTGACACGGTCCTGCCGCCGAGCGTGCGTGCGAGGGTGAGCATCGAGGCGGCCGCGCCCTTCGGGTGGGAGCGCTACGTCGGACTCGATGGCGCGATGATCAGCGTCGCGGATTTCGGCGCGTCCGCGCCAGGACCGGTCGTGATGCGGGAATTCGGCTTCACGCCAGAACATGTCATCGAGGCCGCCAAACAAGTGCTCCAGCTTAGTCGGCTACAGTGAGCGATCGGAGGTCGATGCGTTCGTCCTGGAGCTGATCCAGATTCAACGTGCGGCGGACCTTGATGAGCGGAATGGCGCGACGCACGTCCTTCGCGCGGTTCAGGCCGACCACCGCATCGATGTGTCCGTCGTTGATGTAGAAGGCCAGGAAGCTGTCGGAATCCAGGCGCCCACGTACGACGAGATGGTCCCACTTCGTGTGAAAACCGGCGTACTGCACGTTCGCTTCGTATTGATCTGACCAGAACCAGTGGATCTCGTCGTACGGGACAGCCTTGCCGAGCATGTTGCGCGCGGCAGCAGCGCCTTGCTTGACGGCGTTGTGCCAGTGCTCCACCCGGATCTGCCGCTCAAATACCGGGTGATAGTGATTCGCGACGTCGCCGGCCGCGTAGATGCCAGGGACGCTCGTCTGGCAGTACTGGTCGACGACCACGCCATTGTCGATGCGAACACCAGTGCCGTCAAGAATGTCCACAACCGGCTCGACGCCGATCCCGGCGACCACGAAGTCGCACTCCAGGCGCAATCCGCTCTTCGTGAGGACGCTCGATACGCGCTGTGCCCCTTCGAAGGCAGCGACCGTATCTTCGAAAACCGTGCGAACACCATGAGCGCGATGGAGGTCGGCGAGGCGTTGTCCAACGGCCTCGCCAAGCACGCGGAACAGCGGGGTCTTCGCAGGCTCGATGGCGACGACGTCAAGGCCTTTCTGCCGGAGCGATGCGGCCACTTCCGAACCGATGAATCCCATGCCAACGACAACGACACGGCGACCGACACCGATTTCTGCCTTGATGCGATCGGCGTCCTCGACCGTCCGGAGACTGTAAATACCTTTGAGCTCGCTACCTGGAATCGAGATGCGCCGGTTTCGACAGCCCGTGGCGATGAGCAGCACGTCAAACGGCACCCGGCGCTGATCCTCGAGCTCAACGAACTTCGCTGATGGATCGATGCGCGCAACACGCACGCCGAACATCGTCTCGATGCCGTGCTCTGCGTAAAATGCAGCCGGGCGCACGAGAGACTTGTCGAACGGCACCTCGCCGCGCATATAGGCCTTGGACAGTGGCGGTCGCTCGTACGGCGGCTCGCGCTCGGCGCCGATCAACGTCACGGATCCGTCGGCGCCCTCTTCGCGTAGCGTCACGGCAGCCGTCGCGCCAGCCAGGCTTCCGCCGACGATGACGTACGCCTTGGCCATCACACTTCGATTTGTAGCGCGTCGCCTTCGACTCGTGTGGGGTACACCTTGACTGGCAGGGTCGCAGGAGGCGCCAGCACCTTCCCCGTCTGCACGTCGAACTCGGAACCATGGCACGTACAGGTCACGGTCGTCCCGGCCAGTTCCCCCATTTCGCTCAGCGAGCACTGCTCATGCGTGCAGGCGTCGGCGAACGCGTAGAAGGAGCCGCCAGCATTAGCCACGGCGATCTGCGTGCCACGCACGTTCACCGCCACGATGCCACCTGCCGGTATCTCGCTGGTTTTGATGGTCGCGGTCACAAACTCTGTCGCCATTCGCGCACCCTCTCATGAATAAACGCGTTCTCTTTCCTGAAGGGCAATCGAGATGCCACGCAATGCTCATGGCAGACCGCCTCGATGAGCCCGGCCGGTCCTTTCGTTTTGAAATCCACCATTCACTTTGAATCTCGCTACCGGACCTGAACCCCACGTACTCGCCAGGAAGTGCTCGGTCGGTGCGGTGCAGCGTGTGGCGCGGCGAGTGCAGTTCGACGAGTGAAGGGTCGCTCGACTGCGAAAGCGACACCACAGCTGAAGGATGTAATCACATGGCCCAGACGATCGCCACCCAAACCCGTCCGGCGTACCAGGCGTATCAACTTCTCTACCTCGGATTCATCATGGCACCGCTGGTCGCTGGGGTCGACAAGTTCACGAACTTTCTGACGGATTGGGACAAGTACCTTGCTCCCGTCGTCGCCGGTCTCCTGCCATTCTCCGCTGGGACGTTCATGCTCTTCGTCGGGATCGTAGAAATCGGAGCGGCAGTACTCGTGGCCCTGCGCCCGCAAATTGGCGCGTACGTAGTGGCGGCGTGGCTTGCCGGCATCGTCATCAATCTCCTTTTGATCCCTGGGTACTTCGATGTCGCTCTCCGGGATTTCGGACTCATGCTCGGCGCGCTAGCGCTTGCACGACTCAGCGTGGAGTTTGCCGAAGGAGCCGCCTAATGAATCCGCTCCTGGCGTTGCGCGAAAGTGGCCAATCAGTATGGCTGGACCACATGAGCCGCGGTTTGATCACTGGCGGCACGTTACAGCGACTGATTGACGAGGACGGTCTGGCAGGCATGACGAGCAACCCAACGATCTTCGACAAAGCCATTGAGGGCAGCGGCGATTACGATGCGGGGCTGCGGCGGGCAGTGGAGTCTCATCGTAGTGCCAGCAATCGCGCCCTCGTCGAGCGCCTGATCGTCGAGGACATTCAGGCGGCGGCCGACCTGTTCGGACCGCTGTACCGCGACAGTGATGGGCTGAACGGCTTCGTCAGCCTCGAAGTCTCTCCAGGCTCGGCGCACGCCACCGAAGCCACAATCGCCGAGGCCCGCCATCTCTGGCAGGCCGTCGCGCGACCCAACGTCATGATCAAGGTGCCCGCGACTCACGCAGGCATTTCGGCTGTGGAAGCGCTGACTGCTGACGGCATCAACGTCAACATCACGCTGATGTTCTCTCTCGATCACTACGAAGCAGTGGCACAGGCCTTTCTTCGCGGGCTCGAGCGACATCCGAATCCCCGGCAGATCGCCTCAGTCGCATCAGTGTTCGTAAGCCGTCTCGACGCGGTGGCGGATCCGCTGCTCGACCGAATCGGTTCCTCGGAAGCCTTAGCGCTGCGGGGGACGATTGCCATCGCGAACGCGAGACGTATCTATCGCCGATTTCGAGAAATCTTCCACGGAGACCGGTTCGCGCGGCTCATCCAGCGCGGCGCCCGTGTCCAACGGCCACTGTGGGCCAGTACAGGGACCAAGAACCCTGCCTACTCCGATGTGCTGTACCTCGAGTCGCTGGTCGGGCCCGACACAGTCACGACAGTCCCTCCGCAGACGATGGACGCTTTTCGTGACCACGGACGCGTCCAGGTCACTCTCGGAAAAGAAGACACGGACGCGGAGGCGACCGCGACATTGAATAAGGCCGCCGCCCTTGGTGTTGATGTGCGTGCGATCACAGAGCAGTTGCAGATCGACGGAATAGCAGCGTTCGCATCGTCATTCGAACAGTTGATTGCCACCGTCGGCATAAAACGGCGTGAGCTCCTCGCGCCAGCGAGCTGACGTGATACCGCTCACCGTCTTTACCGTTGGTCATTCCACTCGGACAATCGAAGAGTTCGTACATCTGTTGAAAGCTCACAGCATCGAGCATGTCATCGACGTGCGGTCGATCCCACGATCGAGGCACAATCCGCAATTCAATCGAGACCAATTGCCTGCGGCGTTGCAGCGCTTTGGCATTACCTACAGTCACATGCCTGGCCTGGGCGGACGACGTCACGCCCGCAGGGACTCGCCGAATACCGGGTGGCGGAATCTCAGCTTCCGTGGTTATGCGGACTACATGGAGACCCCGGCGTTCACGGAGAGTCTGAATCGGTGCATCGCGCTCGCACACGACGACCGCGTCGCGTTGATGTGCGCCGAGGCCGTTCCGTGGCGCTGCCATCGCTCGTTGATTGCGGACGCCCTGCTGGCGAGAGGCGTGGAGGTCAGCGACATCACCAGTGCGATGCACGTGCGGCCGTACTCGCTGACGTCGTGGGCCCGGATACGCGGGGCCGACGTGACATATCCGCGCGCAAGCTTCGAGACCGCTCAGGTCAGCGAGGCCCGCAAGAGTAAGGGCGCCAGGTACGTGGATGACGGAGAAAAGCAGCCATGATGCGCAACGTCAAGGGTCTACGAGGTCACGCGCCCCGCACACCATGATGAGACGTGGGCAGTTCGGCACCTGATCGTGAATACGCATCACGGGTGGAACAGTCAGAGGCACATCACACCGTTTCCGCCGGTTGGCGGCGTGGCTAGACAGAAGGAAGAACTCCACATGCAGCTTGGGATGATCGGACTCGGACGAATGGGCGGCACCATGACGCAGCGCTTGCTTCGCGGAGGGCACGACTGCGTCGTATTCGATGCCGATGACGCTCGCGTCATGTTAGCGGCCGACCGGGGCGCCACCGGATCGTCTTCACTCGAAGCGCTCGTGACGTTGCTCGATCCCCCTCGCATAGTCTGGTTGATGCTCCCCGCCGGCGTCGTCGATGCGACCGTGCAGATCCTCTCGCCGCTGCTCGAGGCGGGCGACATCATCGTCGATGGAGGGAATTCGCACTACGTCGACGACATTCGTCGCGCCAAATCGTTAGGAGCCCGGGGCGTTCATTATGTCGATGTCGGCATCAGCGGCGGCGTCCGGGGCATGGAGCGTGGTTATTGCCTGATGATCGGCGGCGAAGCGGCGGTTGTTGCGCGCCTCGAGCCCATCTTCAGAACGCTCGCGCCGGGCACCAAGGCGGCGTCCGTGACGCCCGGCCGAAGTACAAGGAATTGCACAGCGGACGAGGGGTACCTGCACAGCGGTCCCACGGGCGCGGGACACTTCGTAAAAATGGTCCACAACGCCATTGAATACGCCCTCATGGCGGCGTATGCGGAGGGTCTGAATATCCTCGCGCACGCCAACGTCGGCGCGCGCACGCTGGCCGTGAACGCGGAGACCGCTCCCCTTCCTCATCCGGAACACTACAAGTACGACTTCGTGCTGGCCGATGTCGCTGAGGTGTGGCGCCGCGGGAGCGTCATCAGATCATGGCTCCTCGATCTCACGGCGGAAGCGCTGGCCAAGGAGCCGGACCTACAGCAGTTCTCCGGCCGCGTGTCCGATTCCGGTGAGGGTCGATGGGCAGCGCATGCAGCCATCGAGAGTGCCACGCCGGCCCCCGTGTTGACCGCAGCACTTTTTCAAAGGTTCAGCTCCCGCGGAGAAGACTACTTTTCCGATCGTCTGCAATCGGCCATGCGCTTTCAGTTTGGAGGGCACGTTGAGCATGCGGTCGAACCCGCAATCCTGCGCCATGGTCAAGAGGATGGATAGGCCCACATGACGACCAGCGTGTCAACGCGGCGAACAGGCTTGACGGCGTTCCCCGCGTGGAAGGCACTCGAAGCGCACGCCGAGCAGATACGCGATTCGCACCTGCGTTCGCTGTTTGCCGCCGACCCCTCACGGGGCGAGCGATTCGCGGTGGAAGCCGCCGGTCTGTACCTCGACTACTCCAAGAATCATGTCACCGACGAGACCATCCGCCTCCTAGCGGACCTGGCCAACGCCTGCGGCTTACGTGAGCGCATCGAGGCGATGTTCCGCGGCGATCGAATCAACACCACCGAAAGGCGGGCCGTACTCCACGTGGCTCTCCGCGCGCCACGCGGCGAGAAGATCCTCCTCGACGGCGACGATGTCGTTCCCCATGTGCACGACGTGCTCGATCGAATGGCGGCGTTCGCCGATCAGGTCCGGGATGGGAGTTGGCGCGGCCATACAGGGCGGCGCGTGCGCACGGTCATCAACATCGGGATCGGCGGCTCCGATCTCGGCCCGGCCATGGCGTATGAAGCGCTGAAGCAGTTCAGCGCCCGCGATCTGACCTTCCGCTTCGTGTCAAACGTGGACGGCACCGACTTCGTGGAGGCTACGCGCGATCTTGATCCTGCTGAGACGCTGTTCATCGTCTCATCCAAGACGTTCACGACGCTCGAGACAATGGCGAACGCGCAGGCAGCCCGCCATTGGGTAGTCACCACGCTTGGCGAAGGTTCCATCAGCCGACACTTCGTCGCGGTCTCGACTAATGCCGACGCCGTGGCGAGATTCGGGATCGACACCGACCACATGTTTGGCTTCTGGGACTGGGTAGGCGGCCGCTACTCGATGGAATCTGCCATTGGCCTATCGACCATGCTCGCGGTTGGCCCTGAAAACTTTCGCGCGATGCTCGCTGGCTTCCGCGCAATGGACGAGCATTTCCGTAGCGCCCCGTTCGATCGAAATCTGCCGGTCCTCATGGGCCTGCTGACTGTCTGGTACGTCAATTTCTTCGACGTCTCAACCATCGCGATCCTGCCCTACGACGAATATCTCAAGCGTTTTCCGGCGTACTTGCAGCAGCTCACCATGGAAAGCAACGGTAAGCACGTGACGCGAGAAGGGGTTCGGGTCGACTATCAGACGGGACCGATTTATTGGGGCGCGCCCGGCACGAACGGCCAGCACTCGTTTTACCAGTTGCTCCACCAGGGAACCCGCGTGATTCCGTGTGACGTCATCGGCTTCGGCCAGACGCTGAATCCGTTGGACGATCATCACGACTTGCTCATGGCCAACGTCTTCGCACAAACCGAGGCGCTGGCGTTCGGCAAGACCCCCGAGGAGGTACGCGCGGAGGGCACGGCAGAGCGGCTGGTCGCACATCGCACCTGTGAAGGCAATCGTCCGACGAACACAATCCTGGCGGAACGACTGACGCCGGAGGCGCTCGGCGCGCTGATCGCGCTCTATGAGCACAGCGTGGTCACGCAGGGGACGATCTGGCAGATCGACTCGTTCGATCAATGGGGTGTCGAACTGGGCAAGGTGTTGGCGAAGCGCATCGCGCCCGAACTCAAAGGCCATGTCGATCCATTGGCGCACGACAGCTCGACGAACGCACTCATCCGCCGTTATCACCGAATGAGGGTCGGACTCCGAGGCTCCGCGGCATGACTGCACCGAGCGCGGTCGGCGTGCCGGATGATGTGCGCCTGGTCGTGGCGGATGTTGATGGAACGCTGGTCACGCCAGAGAAACTCCTGACGCCGTGGGCTCGTGCGGTTGTCCGCAGAATCATCGAGGCTGGCGTCGGCTTCACGATCACGAGTGGCCGCCCTCCACGCGGCATGAAGGCGTTGATCGATGAGCTTCAGCTCAAAGTTCCGATCACCGCATTCAACGGTGGGCTGGTCGTTCGTCCGGACCTCTCCGTCATTCGCGAACATCTCGTCCCCGGCACGGCCGCGCAGCCGGTCATCGACATCTTGACGAAACATCAGCTCGACGTTTGGGTGTACGTCGACAAAGATTGGTATGTCATGTCACGCCACGGCCCTCACGTGGATCGGGAAGAGTGGACAGTCAAGTTTCCACCGACCGTCGTGCCCACGTACGAGGGTCTATTGGATCGGGTCGTCAAGATCGTCGGCGTGAGCGATGACGATGAGACCATGGCCCGTTGTGTCACAGAGGTGCAGCAGCAGTTCGGTCAACGCGTGTCTGCCGCTCTATCCCAACCGTATTACTTGGACGTGACACACCCGAAGGCCAACAAGGGAGAGGTGGTCAGCGCGCTGTCGGCGCTCTTGGCCATACCCATCGCACAGATCGTGACCATTGGGGACATGCCGAACGATGTGCTGATGTTCAGGAAGAGCGGGTTGAGCATTGCCATGGGCAACGCGAATGCGGACGTCCAGCACGCCGCCACGTTCGTCACCACGTCTAATACGGACGAAGGCTTCGCGCGGGCAATGGAGAGGTACGTTCTTCGCGCACAGACCGCGTGAGGAACGACCCGGGAGAACGTTGTTCGTTGAAAGTGGGAAGGAGTGCGCATGATCATCGCGGTCATTGGAGTCGCAGGGTCCGGAAAAACAACTGTCGGCACGTTGCTGGCGAACGCGATGAACTGCCCGTTTCTCGAGGGCGACTCACTACACTCCAACGAGAACGTCGACAAGATGAGTCATGGGACTCCGTTGACGGATGCCGATCGTGCCCCGTGGCTCGCCGCCATCCATGCCCGTATCCTGGACTGTTTCGAACGCGGCCAGGATCTGGTCGTTGCATGCTCCGCGCTCAAGCAGCGATATCGGACGGTCCTGGCCGAAGGCGTCCCGATTACCTGGGTGTATTTGAAAGGCTCTATCGAACTCATTCGCGCTCGGCTGACGCACCGGTCGAGCCACTTCATGAAGGCCGACATGCTTGCGAGCCAGTTCGATGCGTTGGAGGAGCCGTCCGACGCTCTCGTCGTCGATATATCAGCGCCACCCACCGTGCTCGTGGAGAAAATCCTGTCGCAGTTGCGCATGCCATGTCGTGCAGCAGGCGCGGCCGAGGCCCGGGTAAAGAAGGTCTAAACAGGATGAAACAGGATGTGCGCGTGTTTGCTGACGTGAACGAGCTGAGCCTGCGAGCGGCCGAGGCTGCTGTCAGAACGATCAACGACTCCGTGCGAAGTACGGGGAGATGTTCCCTCGCGCTGTGTGGCGGAAGTACGCCGCGCACCTTCTACGGCTTGCTGGCATCTGAATTTAGAGATCAGATCCCGTGGCCATCCATACACGTCTTCTGGGGGGACGAGCGGTACGTGTCGCCCCGCGATCCAGCCAGTAATTACCGGATGGCGAGGGAAACATTGTTGGACCTCGTCCCGTGTCCGGCCGCGAACATCCATCCGATGCCGACGCACTCGTCATCCCCGGACGCCGACGCCCGAGAATATGAACGAACACTGAAGAACTACTTTGGCACTGATTGGCCGCACTTCGACCTGATCCTCCTCGGGCTCGGAGAAGAAGGACATACGGCTTCGCTATTCCCGGGATCACCAGCGATCAGCGAGCGAACGCGCTGGGTCGCCGCGGTGGAGACACCGGCCAATCCGCCGTTGCGCCTCACGCTGACCCTGCCAGCACTCACTCGAGCCACGAACATCTACGTCCTCGTGGCAGGGTCGGATAAGGCCCACGCGCTACACCACGTGCTCACAGGTGTTCCCGACCCGAGCAGCTACCCGGCGGCCGGCATCCGATTCACAAAGGGAAGACTGATTTGGTGGGTCGATCGGGCCGCCGAACACTGGCACGGCCGTTTACTGGTCACGTCCTGACAGGTTTGATGAACCGGTGAGGGGTCCCCTCGGCGGCGACGAGTGGCCCTCCGTCTTCAGAGCCGTCACTTCCGCGCGCATTGCCTTCTCACGACCATAGCGCTCGGTCACGTCGCGAATGATCGCCACCACCCACTCGATTCGATTGTCAGCTCCTTTTACTAGCTGGATCGAGAACTCGATCGAGATCCGCCGGCCGTCCTTCGTGGTCGCCGGCACCGCGAGCAATTGGCCCTCACTGTAATGCGTGAGGCCGGTCCTCATGGTCTCTTTCCATCCAGCCCAATGCTTGGCGCGAAGCCGCTCGGGGATGATGAGCTCCATGGAGGCACCGACCGCCTCCGCGGGACCGAAACCAAAGACCCGCTCAGCTGCCGCGTTCCAATACCGCACTATCCCCGTGGGATCGCATATCAAGATCGCATCCGGCGACCCGGCAACGATCCGGCCGTAGAGATCGGCAGGGAATGAGGTCAGCATTCGATAGCGAGTCTTTCCGCGGTGCCCTCCGCTCTGCCCTCGAGATCGGCTCGCAACCCCGCATCCGACAGATCGAGTGCGTGCGAATGCTCCCAGTCGTAGCCAAGCCGGTAGGGTCTGGCGAGACCAGCCACAAAAGCGGCCATGCTGACACGCGCGCCCCGATTCCTCGGCGCACCCCGTATGTCTGCCCCGGGAGCGATCGCCTCGCGGATCGATTCCTTAGGAGTGCGCATCTGGCTCCAGAACGCCAGCCCGCGATAGCCCGTTGAGCAGCAGATGCAGATACACCATGCCCGCGAACGGGGACCATCGCTTGACCGCTCGACTCACGCCGTCATAGTCCAGCCGGCTTGAGCGCCCAAGCCATCGAGCCAGCCCCTTCTGAGCGCCCACGTCATCACCGGGGAACACGTCCAAGCGACCGAGACCTCTGAGCAGCACGTACTCCGCACTCCATCGGCCAACTCCCTGCAATTCGAGCAGGCGGCCCCGGATCACAGCGTCGTCCGCGTGAGCAAGCGTCTCGAGATCCAATCCTTCGCGCGTGACCGCCCGCGCGAGAGTGACTAGCGCATGGGCCTTCTGCCGGCTGAATCCAATCGCCCGATACTTCTCCGGCGAGAGCCGCGCCACGTCGTGAGCTGTAGGGAACGCAAATCGCACGTCACTCCGTGTGCCGGCTCGCGCGCCGCACAGTGCCGCCAGGCGATTGAGCAATTCGAGACCCACTTCCAGCGACAACTGTTGGCACGCGAACGCGTTGACCACGGCTTCGAATACCGTCGGAAACCGGGGAGGCTTCATGCCCAGGAACCTGCCGGCAAGCGGCCCCAATCGCGCATCGCCAGAGGCTGTCCGGTACCAATCGGTCAAGTCGACCCGAATCCCGAGCAGCTGACCGAGAAGCGATCGCACGCGGCGTTTCTCTGACGACGCTCGAGGTGATGGTGTTGCGGTCACGATCAGCGTCGGTGCGGCAGACGACCCTGCCTGTCGCGCCGCCAGTTCGGTCGGTCTTCCTCCCACCACGATCACACGTCGATACGTCGTGCCATCCCAGCGGTCGATAAGGTTGCGCGGACGGCGCCGTAGCGCCCACACCGTGAGGTCGAGGCGGAACGGCGGAATGGGCCTCGCCACGAACGTGAGCGAAGCTTGGCCGTGCATCATGAAGCCATTCACCGCACCGATCGCGGCGCCCTGTATGTCGTGGCCCTACGCTTGGACGCGGTCGACCGGCGCAACTTCGTTTGTACGTAGTGCTGCAAGGCAACGGCATTGTTGTGGTGTGTGTCATGTGAGCTGTAAACGAGTGTCACCGTGCCAAGCCGGGCCGCCGACACGATCGGGTGCCAGGCCTCCGGTCGCGAATCAAGCTCACGGAAGTAGCGACGACGAAAGTCCGCCCACTTGTCCGGATCGTGACGGAACCACTTTCGCAATTCGGTGCTGGGTCCGGCATCCTTCAGCCATGCATCGATTCGCAGGTCCGTTTTTGTGACACCACGAGGCCACAGCCGCTCTACGAGAAAGCGGGTGCCGTCGGTGCGAGAGACCGGGTCGTAAGCGCGTTTTAACGTGATCATCCCTTGACGCCTCCTTTCAGTGACCCGTGTTGACGGTTGGGCCCGGTGCGGCAGCTTCGGCAGATGGCGACGCGCCGACCTGAAACGTTCCCAGCACGGTCTTGAACGCGATCGCCAGACGGTTCCAAGAGTTGATCGCCACAATCGCCAACGTGAGATCGATCAACTCCCTTTCAGCAAAATGCTGTCGCGCGAGGTCATACACGTCGTCCGGGACGTGACCGACGTTGACGAGCGTGACCGCCTCGGTCCAGGCCAACGCAGCGCGCTCGCGCTCGGAATAGAACGGTGTCTCCCGCCACACGCTCACGGCGTACAGACGCTGTTCTGTCTCACCGAGCGAGCGTGCGATGTTGGTGTGCATGTCGACACAGTACAAGCAGCCGTTGATGAGCGACGCACGTAGCTTGACGAGCTCAATCAATCCTCGATCCACACCGGCGTGACGCTCGTGATCGTCGAGACTGTTCATCGCTCCCCGGACTTCAACGGCCGCCTTTGCATGTCGATTCGTGGCTGCATGACTTGTTCTCCTGTGAGCGTTGCCACATCAAGACTCCCGTTTCAAATACCCGCGTCAGACGTGTTGTAATTGAGCACGTCGTCGCGCCAGCCCCCGTGGCTCGACTCGCAGTCGCAACGGTGCACCGTGTTCGATTGGAAGAGGCGCGCCGTTCATCTCGTAAGCGAGGATTACTTGCGCTTTGCGTGCCGTCTCAAGATCGATGGCCTCGTAATAGTGGAGCGACTTTCGACGCGTACCGAGCGGTCGACGAGCATTCAGCGGAAAACCCAGTTTCATAACGCAACCTTCGATCGCATCGTGATCCACTACATCGCGCGAGCTATTCGTGTCGGACACATGAGCAAGACGCACCGGGCACTCGAGGCAATCGTTCCGAACCAACGCGTCGCGCCTGCTCCGACCAGTCCGTCAAGTGGTTTTTGAGAGCCCTGCAAATTGAAGCGAATCTTCCAAACTGAAACGTGGTCAGAGGAAGAACCGGCATGCGATCGAAGTTCCCCAAGGGGGATCTCTTCCCGTACGGAGGCAGCAGCGTCAGCTTCCATGGCGGCTCGCACCATCAAGACGACCCGATTCAGATTCGTCGCTACGCTGATCTGAACCGGTACCACCTGTCGACGACGGCGTATCTCGCGGAGAAGCTCAAGGGGATTCAGGAGGGCAACGGTAACCTGCTGGACAATACGGTAATCATGTGGGGCACCAATATGGGCAACTCCAACCAGCACCAGCACTACGACGTGCCGCACTTCCTCATCGGCGGCAAGAATCTAGGGCTGCGAGCGAACCGTCACCTCGCCGATGACCACAAGACGATCCCCACCGGCAACCTGCTCGTCAGTGTGCTTGAGCTCTATGGCATCAAGAAAGACAACCAGGGCGACAGCACGGGTCCATTGCCGAAATTGCTGTAAGTAAACGAGCTCGGGTTTACTCGGCGTTCGATCGGCCGATGTCGCGCACGTCGAGCAAACGCTGGCGCGCCATCGCATCACCTTCCTTGCTCGAAGCGGCTGCCCCGAGAAAACCTCGGGGCGCCGAGGCGACCCGTCAGCCCGTTTCGCTAGATCGACTTCAGGTACTCAATCAGCTCGCGCTTCTGTGCGGCACTCAGCTTGAGTTTCAGGTGGTTGTCGTAGTGGTCGACGACCGCCTCGAGGGTCGGGAACCGGCCGTCGTGGTAGAAGCCGCCCTTATGGATCTTCTGGGTATCGAATAGTGCCCGCAGCGGGGTCGTCACATACCGCCGCTCAGGGCCGCGATCCGCTTGGAAACTGTCGATTCCGATCTCCTTGGCGGTATGAAGGTTGTAGCCCGGTTCCGTGAAGATCGGCGGCACGTGACAGGTCGAACACTTGGCCGTCCCATTGAACACGGCTTGGCCACGCTTCGCGGCCTCGGCGTCGAAGCTACCAGCGGGCGCCTTGGGCACCGGCATCGCCAGTTGATAGAAGTGCAACGCCGGCAGCTTGGCAGTGATTAAGTCAGTTGCGTCACGCTTGCGCCCCCAACCAGCCTTCGCCGCCACCGGATACTGTTTGGCGTTGTCCAGGCGCGAATCCAGGAACGTCCCCTTGCCATACATCTGCGTATTCGCGACGTACGCGTTCCAGTAGGTCACCGTGCCCCACCCACCCGTCCACGTGTGCTGGTTGACGCCGGCGAGACCAAACGCCGAAGGCATCATCGTCGCGGCGCTCTTGCCGTCCGGACGCTTCGCCTTTCCATCCATGTTCAGTTCGGCGTCGTATCTGCCCGGCCCCCAGCTGTTCAGCACCGCCTTGACGGTCGCCACGTCCACGCCGAGCAGCTCGCTAAACGGCTGGAGATTCGGCGCCGTCGCCACGATCGCGCCGATATTGAGATCGCGATTGCCCCATCCGTCGAGACGCTTGCCAATACCGGGCGCGAACGAATCGTCGACCGTCGAATGACACAACGCGCATTGAATGCCTACGGATTTCGCCGAGCCGTCGGGATTGAGAAACGCGGTTACGCCCAGCACGGCATTGGCTCTCAGGAGGGCGACAGTCGACGCGGGATCGTTCATGTCGACCTTCCCGGCTTTGATCGCCGCCACCAGATCCGCCGGCAGGGCTTCGGCATCCACTTTGAGCCCCAGGCTCAGCGCCATCTTGGGACTCACACCGGGCCCGACCCCGCCCAGCTTCTGGCCAACAATGGCCTCGTGCAGTCGCAGCCTGCCGCCCCAGAAGTCCTCTGAGCCAAACGTGTCGAACCGGAAGATGCGCCGACCTTCATCGAGCATGCGCTGGGCGTTCTGAGTGATCGCCGCGTCGAAGGAACCAGTCGCCGGAACCGATTGCGCTTGCGGTGAGGGGGATGCCTCACGCAACGCCAACGTCCCAGCAGCCACGAAGACGATGGCCACGCAGGCCAGCAGGAATCCCAAGTTACGAGCCATAGCACCTCCACTCCCCCGCCACGCGTTTACCGCCGACTCTGGGCTGTCCCCTGCTCAGTTAAGAAAGAGAGAAAAGCCGCAAGTCGCGTCATCCAAGCAAAGGACGGGCCTGCCTGGCCGCTTGTGTGCACCGATTTCTCTCATTGCCGCCGCGTTGAGTTCGGCGGCGGCATTAGCAGGAGAGGGATGGCGCTACCAATCGAGGATTACGGCCTCATCGGCGATACACACACCGCCGGCCTTGTCGGGCGGAATGGCTCGATCGACTGGCTCTGTCTGCCACGATTCGATTCGGGAGCGTGCTTTGCCGCCCTGCTTGGTGAGGCGCGCCACGGCCGCTGGATCATCAGCCCTGCCGCAACGGAAACGACCACGAAGCGCCGCTATCGCGCCGACACGCTGATACTCGAGACAGATTTCGAGACTGTAGCCGGTCCACGCGCTCGAAGAGACTGAACGATGGTGGCGAGATTGGTCGGGACGGTGCACCTACAGGGGACCATGGCGTGATCAAGTCGTGCGATCGCTGATTACGCTCAAGGCACTGACCTACGCGCCGACCGGCGGCATCGTTGCCGCCCCGACAACGTCCTTGCCAGAGAAGATTGGCGGTGTCCGCAACTGGGATTACCGCTACTGCTGGCTGCGTGATGCGACCTACAGCCTGTACGCGCTAATGATCGGCGGATATACGGACGAGGCGATTGCCTGGCGCGACTGGCTGCTGCGAGCGGTTGCCGGCGATCCCTCCACTCTGCACAGCATGTACGGGGTGCAGGGAACGCGTCGCCTTCCCGAACTGGAACTGCCATGGCTGCCCGGCTACGAAGACTCTCGACCCGTACGAACCGGCAACGCAGCGGTCACCCAGCTGCAACTGGATGTGTACGGTGAAGTGATGGACGCGCTCCATCTTTCACGACGTGTTGGTATCGCGCCCGATCCAGCATCGTGGGCGTTCCAGAACGCGCTCATGAGATTTCTGGAGCGGGCATGGTGCCAGCCCGACGAAGGTATCTGGGAAGTGCGTGGACCGCGCCGCCATTTTACGCATTCGAAAGTCATGGTGTGGGTCGCGTTCGACCGCGCAGTGAAGGCCGTCGAGCGATACGGGTTGAAAGGGCCGGTCGACCGGTGGCGACAGCTGCGCGCGGACGTGCACGGAGAAGTCTGCCGAAATGGTTTCGACACAGACCGGAATACGTTCACGCAGTACTACGGCTCCACGGAGCTCGATGCGAGCCTGTTGATGATCCCACTCGTCGGCTTTCTGCCCGCGGATGATCCGCGAGTGATCGGGACAGTTCAGGCGATTGAACGTGATCTGCTGTGGAATGGCTTCGTCCGCCGATATCGGACGAAGGAACACGTCGACGGCCTTCCGTCTGGTGAGGGAGTGTTTCTGGCGTGCACGTTCTGGTTGGCGGACAACTACGAGCTGCAGGGGCGGCACGCAGAGGCGCGGGCCTTGTTCGAGCGCTTGCTTGGACTCTGCAACGATCTCGGGTTGCTCGCCGAGGAATACGATCCCGACAGAGGCAGGCAGCTCGGCAACTTTCCGCAGGCGTTTTCTCATGTGATGTTGATCAACAGCGCGCGGAACTTGTCTCGTTCCCACGGCCCTGCGCACGAGAGACAAAACTAGGCCAGTCGCCGGCAGGCAGAGCTATGGTGCGATCTCACGGTTCAGGACACGCCGCAGCCGAGGACACTGGGCCGGACCCAGATGTCGCGTACCGTCGGGACATCCAGGACGTAATCACGATTCTGAAGAGCGATGAGCGATTCGGGCTGACCGATGTTGAGGCACATGCGCGGCTCGAACGCGTCGGCCGCAACGAACTCGTCTCCGAACAGGCGCCGCCGGCGTGGCGCCGCTTTGCGCGGCAGTTCCAGGATGTCCTCGTCATTCTGTTGCTCGTGGCAACAGCCATTTCCGCCGGCCTGTGGATCGCAGAACGCGACGCCCCGTTACCCTACGAAGCCATTGCGATCTTCGCGGTCGTCCTGTTGAACGCCGTCATAGGGTTCGTCCAGGAATCGCGGGCGGAAGCCGCGGTCGCTGCTCTGCGCGCGATGTCGGCAGCCGACGCGACAGTCGTGCGAAACGGCGAACGACGAAGTCTCCCGGCATCAGAGATCGTTCCTGGCGACGTCATCCTGGTCGAGGAAGGTGACACGATTCCCGCCGACGGACGTCTCATCGAATCCGCCTCGCTTCAAACCGCTGAAGCAGCCCTCACCGGCGAGAGCATGCCAGTGACGAAGGATACGGCGGCGATCGCCGAAGAAGTGCCGCTTGGGGACCGCGACAACACGGTGTTCAGCGGCACCGCGGCGACCTACGGACACGCCAGGGCAATCGTCACCGCTACCGGCATGCGTACAGAAATAGGGCGGATTGCCGGACTACTGAAGGAGACACAGGACGAAGCCACACCATTGCAGCAAGAGCTCGATCGCACCGGTAAGCGCCTCGGGATCGCCGTGGTGGTGATTGCCGTCGTGATGATCGCGACGATCGTCGTCGTCGAAGAGATCCGCACTGCTGGCGCATTGTTTGACGTGTTGCTTCTCGGTGTGGCACTGGCCGTCGCAGCCGTCCCAGAAGGCCTCCCGGCCGTCGTCACGACGGTGCTCTCCATAGGCGTGCAGCGGATGGCCCGGCGCAACGCCATCGTACGGCGACTGGCGGCGGTGGAAACGCTCGGCTCCGCGAGCGTCATTGCCTCTGACAAGACCGGCACGTTGACAAGGAATGAGATGACCGTGCGGGTGATTGTCACCGCGAGCGGCCGGGTCACGTTCGGGGGGTCCGGGTACGCCCCGGAGGGAGCCGTTCAGGCAGAAGATCGCCAGCCCATCGACGGGCCACTTCGATCAGAACTCGAACGTGCGCTCCGCGTCGCCGATCGAGCGAACAACGCGCTGGTCGTGGAGCGCGAAGGGCGCTGGATCGTGGAAGGAGACCCGACCGAAGGCGCGCTTCTGGTTGCCGCCCGCAAGGCGGGGCTCGGGTCTGACTCATTGGATGCACGGCTGCCGCGTGTTGGCGAGGTGCCGTTCTCCTCCGAACGGAAGCTGATGAGCACGCTGCACCGCGACACCGAGCACCAGGATCGCGGCGTCGTGTTCACGAAGGGGGCGCCCGACGTGCTCCTGTCACGGTGCAGCGAGGAAGCCGTCGGGGACAGCCGACGGCCGCTGACAGCGGAGCGTCGCGCCGAGATCCTGCAGGTCAACGAGGCGTTGGCTGGCGAGGCACTTCGTACTTTGGGTGTCGGCGGTCGGTGGCTGCCATCGCAGATTGTTGCCGAGCACGCTGCTACCCCAGGCCCGCATGTCGAACAGAACCTCGTATTTGTCGGTCTGATCGGCATGATCGATCCGCCCCGCCCCGAGGCCCGCGAGGCCGTCGCGCGCGCAAAACGCGCGGGGATTCGTCCGATCATGATCACCGGCGACCATCCGCGCACAGCTGCCGTTATCGCTCAGGAACTCGGCATCACCGGGGACGGACGCGCCATTACCGGCGCGGAACTCGAGAAGCTGCCGGCCGAAGAGGCTGCACGCACGGCCGCTGAAGTGTCGGTGTACGCACGTGTCAATCCTGAACACAAGCTTCGGATTGTCGATGCCCTACGCCGGACAGGCGCTGTTGTCGCCATGACAGGCGACGGCGTCAATGACGCGCCGGCGTTGAAGCGGGCGGATATCGGCATCGCGATGGGAATCACTGGCACTGACGTCTCCAAGGAAGCCGCCGACATCGTGCTCGCGGATGACAACTTCGCCTCCATCGTCGCCGCCGTCGAAGAAGGACGCGCCATCTTTGCCAATATCCGAAAGTTTCTGCGGTATCTGTTGTCGTCGAATATCGGCGAAGTGATGACGATGTTTTTTGGGGTGTTGCTGGCCCGGCGGATTGGTCTGCCTGCGGAGAGCGGCCAAGTCGTTCTCCCGCTGTTGGCCACTCAGATCCTGTGGATCAATCTCGTAACCGACGGCCCGCCGGCGCTCGCACTCGGCGTCGACCCCGCCGATGAAGATCTGATGCATCGACCGCCGCGCCCGGCCGGTGAAGGAGTACTCACGTCACGAATGTGGCGGGGCATCATCTTCGTTGGGGCGATCATGGCCGCTGGGACTCTGTTCGTGCTCGACGCGTCGCTGCCCGGAGGGATCATCGAGGGCGCCGGCGACCTGCCATACGGCCAGACGATGGCTTTTACCACACTAATGCTTTTTCAGATTTTCAACGTGCTCAATGCCCGATCGGACGAGCAAAGCGCCTTCGTTCGCCTATTGACGAATGGATGGCTATGGGGGGCCGTTCTGCTCTCCGTGCTCCTGCAGTTCCTCGTCGTCTACACGCCCTTTCTACAACGAGCATTCGGGACGGTCCCACTGGGCGGCAGCGACTGGCTGCTCTGCATCGCCGTCGGGAGCTCGGTGCTTTGGCTGCGAGAAGTCAGCAAGCTTATCGGTCGAGCCGGACACGCATCGCGTCACATTTCATTCTGAAATACCCTTTGCACGGTGAAAGCCGGTATCAGGCCGGGGCACAGACGGGCGCCGCGATTCCTTGGATAACGCCGCCCCACGACCGGCCACGACCAGGCGCGCTCCTTGCCTCATTACCCGGTAGATACCCAATGAACATCGCGGCAACGGATGTCGCTCTCACGTTCGGTCGACAGACCCGGGCATTTGCGGAGGACCGGATCTTCAGAAGCCTGGCGCGACACGGCGACGCCGTTCGAGAAGCAGATGTCTCGCTAACACCAGCCCTGCGGGGCCACTCAGTCGTGTGCTCGGTGCTAGTTAGTCTCCAAAGTGGGATGCTCGTCAGTGTCACTGCACGTGGGCGTCATGCCTATGACGCAATAAAACGTGTCGTGCATCGAATCGATTCCACGTAGCGGCGGTATACACATCTCGAGCTTCAGTCCTGACAAGGAGCAGAACGTATAACGATGGACAGAGTTGTTCTCCGGCGAATTGTGTGCGCAGTGGATCTCTCTGAGCGGTCGGTCCCGAGCTTGAAGCAAGCGCTTCAGCTCGCGCGCCTGCACCGCAGTGAGCTCCTCGTGGTTCATGTGGCCGAACAATGGCTCGCGTCGACCGCATCCGCTCAGCGGAACGTCACCGATGCATTTCTGGCGTTGCGGCGACACGCAGAACGAGACACGCTAACAGCTCCGGTTCGCTGGATCGTTGCGCATGGCAATCCGGCCATCGAGCTCGCCCGCTTCATCCGCAGGATCAACGCGGACCTGGCCGTCGTTGGTGCGGCACGGCCGAGTTCTTCTGCCGGCGTTGTCGGCACAGTGGCACATGCCATCCTGAGGACCACCGCGTGCCCTGTCCTAGTGCTTCCACGAACGCTCGAGAACGACGCATCGCCGAAACCGTATCGGACAATTATCTGCGGCGTGTCCTCGGGACTCTCGACCGCGACGCTGCGCTACGCGCTTTCGTTCGCGCAGGAGTTCGAAAGCCGTCTAACGATTCTGAACGCGGCGTTCGATCACGTTCGTGGAGCTGACCACAATTGGGTTAAGTCGGATATCGATCGGTTGCGAGCCGAGATCCCGAACGATGCGCACAACTGGTGCCTCATCGATGAACTTGTGACCAGCGGCGAGCCAGCCGAGGAGCTTGTCAAGGCAACTCGACGACTAGAATCGGACCTCGTCGTGGTTGGCTCGACCGGGGCGTCGGAATCCGAGGGCGGCCTCGGCTCCGTCGCGCTCGGGGCGTTGATGCTCACCAACGCCAGCGTGCTCATCGTACCTGCGCCCGGAACCGCGCGAGAGATCGACAAGACGATGGCAGCGTAGGTCTACGGGACGAACATCCAGGCTGTCTGGGAACCAAGGTCTTCGCCCAAAACTAAAACCAGCCCTGACAAGGGCTGGTTTCTGGTTTTTGATTCATGCGTGCGGTTCTGCGGCATCCCCAGGCAACGATTCGGCGTCGGCCTTCTGCTTACATGGCTCGTAGCGCAGTGGGACAAAAGCCGCCGAACTACCACTATCCATTACAGCTTGGATCCAGAGGCAGAGTATCAACACCGCAGCATGTTGGCGGCGTTCAACGAACTCGCCGCATCTCAAGGAGTCTGGCATCTGTCGGCCTCTATCGATGGGCAGGATGCGAAGCGGAACGCTGGGGCAACGTCGCTCGTGAAACGCAAGCGGGTACAACTGACAAAGGTGCCTCCGTCAGCGATTCAGACCAACGTCGAGGTTCCCACGATACCTGCCGGAAAGCAGACGCTGTGTTTTCTGCCCGATCGTCTGCTGGTGTTCGATCCGAAAGGGGTTGGCTCGGTCAGTTACGACGCGCTGAAGGTGCAAATCGAACCTAGTAGCTTCGTTGAAAGTGAGGCCGTTCCGTCAGACGCCAAGGTCATAGGCGAGACGTGGCGCTATGTGAACAAAAAGGGCGGCCCCGATAAGCGATTTAACGACAATCGCCAAATACCGATCTGCGCCTATGAAATGGTTGGATTCACGAGCGCAAGCGGTCTGAACGAACTGCTGCAAGTATCGCGGCAAGGTGCAGGTGATGCGTTTCGGCAAACGCTCGCTGAGTGGACCGCGGCTCGTGACAGAGCGAGTCAGACGTAGCGAATTGTTCGGCTAAACTCGGCCGCGTTGCCACGCAGGCTCTACTTCTAACAATCGACTGAAGTGCTCCGTGTACTTCCGCCGAAAAGTACGCAGAAAACGTACACATCTACAAAATCGACTACAGCAAATCTGCGCCGGGAACCGATCGTCGCCGCAACTAATTGAAAAGATTGGTCGGGATGACTGGATTCGAACCAGCGACCCCCTGACCCCCAGTCAGGTGCGCTACCAGGCTGCGCCACATCCCGAATTTGTGGGGCGAGCCTTTCAGGCTCGCCTCGCGAACCCGAAGGGTTCGCGCCACGATCTCCTGCGCCTACGCGCTCGCGCGTGAACGCTTCTTCGCCGGCTTCCCGTTCCGCGACGCCTTCACGACGACCCGCGCCTTTGACTTGCCTCGAGCACCGTCGAGGGGGCGCGACGCGGCCGCACGCTTGGCCGGCGCGACCGTCCGTTTCGGCGTCCGCACGGGCTCGTCGTCGATGTCGTCGTCCACGATCACGACCGTTCCGGGCGCGCTCGACAGCACACGCAGAATCGAGCGCAGGCCGTCGCGCACGCGGGCGATGCGCGTGCGCGCGTCGGAGGCCAGCGCCTCGAGCACTTCTTCGACTTCGTCGTCAGTGGCCGTTGCCGGCGCGGGTGCCGTTTCCTCGATCCGCCGCCGCGCGCCGGAGAGCGTGAGCCCCTCGCGGAAGACGAGATCCTTGATGCGCAGCACCTGATCGAGATCCGACTGTCGGTAGAGCCGCGGGCTGTCCGCCGATTTCTGGACGCCGATGCGCGGGAATTCCTTCTCCCACGACTTCAGGACGAATGGCTGCAACTGCGCCACGTCGCACACTTCCGCTGCCTTGTACAGCTTGGGTGCCATGGGTTGTCAGTATAAACCGAACTCTCGATTCTTCAACAGGTTAACAACCCACCTACGAGCTTTTTCGCCGGCGCGGCGCTCTCGACGGCCGTCGCGGCGTCCTGCCCTTCTCGTCATCCGATGCGGTCTTGCGGCGGGCGCGGACGTGCATCCGAAGCGGCGTGCCCTCGAAACCGAACTCCTCGCGAAGCCGGTTCTCGAGATATCGCGTGTAGGAGAAGTGAAAGCTGGTCGCCACATTGGTGAAGAAGACGAACGTCGGCGGCGC
>DASTBU010000128.1:0-29560 GCA_035711845.1 Vicinamibacterales bacterium | reverse complement strand
CCGCCGGCGACGCGAGGCCGAAGGGCTGGCGCCCCATGTCGTAGGTCGAGAGGAGGAGGACCATCAGGGTAATTGTGACACGTGTTGGCGACGTGGCTGTGGTTGGTGTTACTTGTCACGTGCGACGTGCGGGGTGCGCCGCCGCACCTGCACGTCGCACCTGCACGTCGCACGTTGCACGTTGAGCAACGTAGCACGTCGCACCTGACGCTGAGCACGTAGCACGTAGCACACCGCACGTCGCACGTGACTTATGCCCCCCGCCCCCGCTTCCCCGCCAGCGACACCACCACGAGCGTGGAGATCGACAGGAACAAGGCGGGATACACCGTCGCGAGCCCGAGCGGGTAGGCGGCTTCGCCGCCACCGCGCACGAGCGCGACGATCTCCCACAGCAGGGTGGTGGACATACCGGCGACGATCGATGCCACGCCTGCGGCGGGCGTCGCCCGCGGCCAGATCAGCGCGCCCAGGAGCGCCGGCGTGATCCCCGCGCCATACATCGTGTACGCCCAGAGCGCCATCGCCAGAATCGTCGGGAAGAAGTTGCCGGCGATGAAACCGATCAGCCCCAGCACCACGACGATCAGGCGCGTGTAGAACACGATCTGTCGATCGCCGACCTGGGGATTGATGAAGCGCTGGTAGACGTCGCGCATCAGGTTGGTCGAAGGCGTGAGCAGGAAGCTGTTGGCGGTCGACACGATGATCGCGGCGGCCCCGCACAGCAGCAGGATACCCAGAATCGTCGGCAGGGTCTCGACCGCGACACGGACGACTATTTCCTCCGACTGGGTGGTCGTCAGCCCCGGCAGCACGACGCTGCCGAGCACGCCCACCGAGTCAATCATCGTCTCCACGAGGATCGTCCCGATGATCCAGCCGACCACCGCCAGGCGCGCCGCACGCTCGCTCTTGGCGGAGAAGAACTTCTGATACATGTTCGCTTCGCCGAGCAGCAGGAACATGGTGGGCAGGAAGAGCGCGAGCGCTTCGACGGGCGCCATCGCGCCGAACAGCGAGACCTGATCCGGGCGGAGCTGGTCGAGTGCCGGAGCGAAGCCGCCGGCGTGACCGATGAGGAACACAATCGCCAGGCCCACGCCGATCAGCATCATCAAGCCGTTGCCCACGTCGAGATAGGCAACCGAGAGCATGCCTGCCAGCGCGGTGTACGCCACGCAGAAGGCCATCGTGATGAATGCGCCGGTCCGCGGATTGATCCCGGCGACCAGCGTGAGGAGCCGCCCGCCTCCGCGGAACTGATAGGCCGCGATCGTCGTGTAGGCCAGCACCGTCGTCAGCGTCCCGAGCACCCGCGCGACAGGACCGTAGCGCATCTCCAGGATGTCAGGGACCGTGTACTGCGCAAGCCGACGGACCCGCGGCGCGATGAAGTAGATGAGCGCGATGCCGACCCACGCGCCGGCCGACTGCCACAGCGCCGGGAAGCCGACGCGGTAACCCAGTCCTGCGCCCGCGAACAGGCTGCCCGAGCCGATCCATGTCGAGAGCAGCGTGAAGACCAGGACGCTTGCCGGCAGCGACCGTCCCGCGACGAGGAAGTCGTCGCCCGTCTGGACCTTCCTGGTTCGCATCGCTCCAACGGCCGCCAGGAGCCCCAGATACACGATGATCGCTGCGAGATACATGGACATACGGCTGCAGAACCTACCACAAATCCTCGATTTGTTATGCTTGTCGGATCATGGCGCTGGAGAAGTACAAGCAGAAACGCAACTTCAAGAGCACGCCGGAGCCCGCCGGTGACCTGAAGCTGGCGGCAGAGCGCGCGAAGACGGCGCAGCCCTCGAAGGGGCTTTTCTTCTGCGTGCAGAAGCACCTGGCGAGCCATCTGCACTACGACTTCAGGCTCGAGCACAACGGCGTACTGCTGTCGTGGGCGGTGCCCAAAGGCCCCTCCCTGGATCCGAAAATCAAACGGCTCGCGATGCACGTCGAGGACCATCCCTTCGAGTACGGCACCTTCGAGGGAGTGATTCCAGAGGGGTACGGCGCCGGGATCGTGATGCTCTGGGATCAAGGCACGTGGAAGCCGGAAGCGCCCGACGTGGATGCGGCGCTGAAGAAGGGCGACCTGAAGTTCACGCTCGACGGCTACAAGCTGAAGGGCTCCTGGGTGCTCGTGCGCACGGGCCGCTGGGGCGCGTCGTCCGGATCGGGCGAAGCCCGCAGCTGGCTGCTGATCAAGCACCGTGACGAGTGGTCCGGCGAGCTGGACATCACGGAGTTCGCGCCGAAGAGCGTCAAGAGCGACGGAGACTTCGAGAACATCCTCGCGGCCGATCGGCCCGACGTGTGGGTCTCGAACAAGGCCGCGGCGCCGGCGCGAGGGGGCGAAGCCGGCGCGATGCTCGCGAAAATCATCGAGCGCGCCGCGGCGCTGAAAGCCGGCGCGAGCGGCCGGCTTGCCAGCCGAAGCGCAACGGTCGCGAGACAGGAGCGCAAAGGCCGGAGGAGCGCGCCGCGGAGCGGCGCGCGCGTCAAGTCCACCGCAAGGCCTCGCACGAGCGTCCCGGGGAAATCCACCAAACGAAAGACGAGCGCGAAGAAACGATAACCATGGACAAATCCGATTTCATCCTGTTCAGCGGCGCCGCACCCGGCGCGGAGTCGGAGTTCGGCGCATGCGCCGAGCGTCACGGCATCGAGGAGGTGAATTTCACCTTCGAGGGGCACAACGAAGCGCGCCGGCGCGGGATCCGCATGCTCAATCACGAAGAGCTGCTGGCCGGCGATGTCAGCCTGGAATATGTCTCCCGCCTGATGAATCGCCGCTATACCGACAGTCCAACCCTCCGGAGGATTCTCCAGACGCTGTGGTATCAGGTGAACAACGGTCAGGAAATCTACGTCGTCGGCGTAATCCAGCCGGATGGGACCGTCCGCGGCGGCACCGGCTGGGGCGCCGAATTCGCGAAGCTCTGTAACAAGCCGCTCTTCGTCTTCGATCAGGAGAAGAACGGCTGGTTCGAATGGACCGGCTCCAGCTGGAAGTACCGCGCCAGGGATACGCCGGCGATCACGCACCCGCACTTCACCGGTACCGGCACGCGGACGATGCAGGAAAACGGGCGGAGAGCAATCGAGGATCTGTTTACGAAATCGTTTGCATAGAATCTGATGTAGTTCGTAGTCCGTGACGGCCCGTGGACCGCGGACTACGAGTCACTGTCTCTCTTCGAGGGCAACCCACCTCGCCATCGCCGCGTCGAGTTCGGCACTGATGGCCTCGAGCCGCGCGAGCACCGCGCGGATGTGATCCGCACGCTCGCGGTAGAACTCCGACGACTCGGATTCGTGGCGCAGCCGCTGCTGCTCCGCCTCGAGCGCGTCGATGTGTGCCGGCAGCGTCTCGAGCTCGCGCTGTTCCTTGTAGGAGAGCTTCCTGTTGGGCTTCCCTGTACCCGCTGCCGGCTCACTGGATGCAATCGATCGGCTTTTTCTTGCGCTCCTGTCGCCCAAATCCCAGGCGCTCTCGGACGGCGCACGCCCGACTGCCGGGCCCCGCGTGTTGGTCGTGGCCGCAGGGACAGCGGCGGGGGCCTGTCGCAGATAGTCCGCCCATCCTCCCACGTACTCCACGATCCGCCCCGCGCCTTCGAAGGCGAGCGTGCTCGTCACCAGGTTGTCGAGAAACACGCGGTCGTGGCTCACGAGCAGCACCGTGCCGTCGAAGGCGCCGACGAGCTCCTCCAGCAACTCCAGCGTCTCGATGTCGAGATCGTTCGTCGGCTCGTCGAGGACGAGGACGTTGGCGGGACGCGCGAACAGCCGGGCGAGCATCAGACGGTTCCGCTCGCCGCCCGAAAGCGACTTCACGCGCGACTGGGCGCGCTCGCGGGGAAAGAGGAAGTCGGCCAGATAGCCGATGATGTGGCGCGGCTGGCCGTTGACGATCACTGTCGTATTACCTTCGTTGACGGTGTCGGCGACGGTCATCTCGGGTTCGAGCTGCTCGCGCTGCTGATCGAAGTACGCAACCTGCAGCCGGGTGCCGCGCCGCACTTCGCCCGAGTCGGGCTCGAGCTCCCCGACCAGCAGGCGAAGCAGCGTCGTCTTGCCTGACCCGTTGGGCCCGATGAGCCCGATGCGATCGCCGCGCCAGACGCGCAGCGAGAAGTCGCGGACGATCGGCACACCGCCGAGCGCCTTGCCGAGATTCGTGGCTTCGAAGACGAGACGGCCCGACGAGACAGTCGTGTCGACCGAGAGCCTCACCCTGCCGTCCTGCTCGCGGCGTGCGGCGCGAGTGGCGCGCAGTGCCATCAGCGCGCGGACGCGCCCTTCGTTCCTCGTGCGCCGCGCCTTGACGCCACGCCGCAGCCAGGCCTCTTCCTCTTCGAGCTTCCTGTCGAGGCGCTCCAGGTCGCGCGCTTCGGCCCCGAGCGCCGCGGCCTTCTTCTCCAGGAAGTTCGCGTAGGTGCCGGGCCAGGACGTCAGGGCGCCCCGATCGAGCTCCACGACGCGAGTCGCGAGCGTGGAGAGGAACGCGCGGTCGTGCGTGACGAAGAGGAGCGCACCGGCGTAGCCGCGCAGGTAATCCTCGAGCCACTGGATCGCGTCGATGTCCAGATGGTTGGTCGGCTCGTCGAGCAGCAGCAGGTCCGGTTCGGAGACGAGCGCCTTGCCGAGCAGCGTGCGGCGCCGCCAGCCGCCCGAGAGGTCGCGCATGGGCCGATCCGCAGGCAGCGAGAGTTTCGAGACGACCAGTTCGACCTTCTGCTCCAACCGCCATCCATCACGCAACTCGAGGGCGTGCTGGAGCCGTCCGAGCCGATCCAGCGCTGCGGGCTCCTGCCCGACTTGCATGGCCGCGTGATGATAGTCGGCAACGAGGACGCCCAGTTCCCCGAGACCGTCCGCCACCTCGTCGAACACCGTCCGATCGCCGGCGCCCGGCACGTCCTGGTCGAGCCGCGAGATGCGCAGCCCTGGCGCGCGCCAGATGCTCCCCGCATCCGGTGGCGTCTCGCCCGCAACTACTCTCAGCAGGCTCGACTTGCCCGCCCCGTTGCGGCCGATCAGGCAGATTCGCTCACCGGCCTCGATCCGCAGGTTCGCGGCGTGGAACAGCGGCAGGTGGCCGAACGCCAGCGTGATTCCGTCCAGGGTCAGGAGGGGCACAGGGGAAGGAGGTTCAGGGGTTCAGGGTTCAAGGTTCAGGGGTTCCGGGGTTCAGGGTTCAAGGTTCAAGGTTCAAGGTTCGGAGGTGCCGTGTTTGCCATGGAATGTTTCTCGTGCTATTGTTTCTGAAGAAAGCAGAGCGTCACATGCCTCTCACAGCACGATACGAGGCCCCCGCTGCCGACGGAGCCATTGTCACGAAAGCCGTGATGAATGCTGCCGGCAGGCTTGGCGTGTCGAACAGGGTGCTGGCCCGGGTGCTGGGGCTGTCAGAAGCCAGTATCTCGCGAATGGGCTCCGGCAGCTACAAGCTGGAGCCGCCTGACAAACCATTCGAGGTGGCGGTTCTGTTCCTGCGCCTCTTTCGCGCCCTCGATAGCATCGTGGGGGGTGACGAGTCCGCGGCGCGGCGGTGGATCGGATCCGAGAACCGTGCGCTCGGCGGCGCGCCCATCCAGTTGATTCAATCGCTCGCCGGCCTGGTCAACGTCGTTGGCTACCTGGACGCCCGCCGCGGTCTCCTCTGAGCGGCGTGCCCTCTCCGGAACCTGCTGGCGCGTGGTGGAAGCACAGCACCGGATCTCGACGATGAAGCTGGTCGACACGCTGGCCGAGCAGGAACGCCTGGAGCAGATCCTCGAGCACAGCAAGCCGCCGGTCCCTCCCGAGTGCCAGCACCTGCATTACCTTCTCTCGACGCCGTTCCGTTACGGCGCTCCGTATCCCCAGGGTTCGCGCTTCCGGCGGGCCGGCCTGACGCCGGGGGTGTTCTATGGCTCCAGGACGGCGACAACCGCCGTCATCGAGATGGCCTTTCATCGCCTGCTGTTCTTCGCGGATTCACCCGATACGCCATGGCCAGACAATCCAGGCGAGTACACCGCGTTCTCGGTCCGTTACAGGACAGCAGCCGGCCTGGACCTCACGTCCGCGCCGCTCGACCAGAACCGCTCGGAGTGGACGCACCCGACCGATTACGCCGCCTGCCAGGCACTAGCCGACACGGCGCGGGCCGCAGGTGTGGACGTCCTGCGATACGCGTCGGCCAGAGACCTCCAGCCGCCTGGCGGGACGAACCTGGCGCTCCTCACGTGCCGGGCCTTTGCGTCGCGAGCGCCTCTGGAACGGCGGACGTGGCGCCTCCATGTGGACGCGGCGGGTGTGCGCGCGATCTGCGCATTCCCGGAGGCGCGCCTCGGGCTGAATCGCGACGCCTTCGTCTACGACCCGCGGATGTCGACGATGCGATGGGAACGGGGGCGCGCCTGACCTCTCGCCGCGCCCTCGGACGCCGGTCAGTTGACGGTGGCCAGCTTGTGTCCGACCGTTTCACCTTTGATGCGGATCTCGGTCAGCACTCTGACGTCCTCGCGCAGGATGGTCCGGTATCCCGTTTCGTCCACCTTGCTGTCGAGCGTGACCGGCGTGCACGGGATTCGCGCCACTTCCTTGCCTTTCTGCAGGATGACCATGACGTGCTGGCCGTCGATCATCCTGCACTGCACCTGGTAGCGTCCGGGGCTCAGCGTTGCCGTCCCGACGACCACCGGCGTCGAAAAGCTGATGTTGGCTTTGCTGGTCTGGTGCTGGTCCTGCGCCGAGACGGTGGGGGCCAGCGCGAGGACCGCCAGCAGTGCGACGGCAAGCAATCGTTTCATGAGAGCGCTCCTGATGGGCCGAGGTTGCTTCCCGCTCAGAAGGCAACGGCTGTGCCAGCCGCCGGAGGCAGTGAAACGTCCGAAGCCGCGGCGGACTGGCGGATTTTCGGCAATCCTGCGGGACGGCGCCAGAATCCCGACAGCCGGAGAGGACCGCGCAGCTTCCCCTGGCACCGTATTCGCGGTCAGTGCCCGCCGCGATTGATGATCTCCGGATCAGACCAATACGGCGTGGTCCCGACCTTCACGCAGATGGAGTAGTTGAAGGTGCCGTGATCGCCGGCCGCCTTGTTGCCATCCTCAACGGTAATCTGGCTGTCGGTGATCGTGGCGGGCCCGAAGGGTGGATCGGGCAGCGGCGTCTGCTGGTCGGGCTGCGTGATGTTGTCGAACACCCACCCGGATTGTCCCGTGTCGGGAACCCACTGGATCTCGAAGTTGTGCTGCCCGAGCGACAGGGAATCCTCGACGACGGTGACCGGCGGCCTGGCGTTGGGATCCAGCCTGACGTGCAGCGTTTTAGTTCTCACTGTCTCCTCCTTGGCACTGCCGTTGCCGGCAGAACACGATCAGCTCGACGGGCCGGAACTCCTGGGACGCCAGCTCCGCGAAGATCGGTCGAGCCTCTTCGAGTCGGCCGAGCCTGACGAGCGCCTGCGCGCGCGGCCAGATCAGATCGGCGCGAGTGGATTGGAGCGTGGCCGGCTCGATGGCCGCGAGCGCGCTGGCCCACGCGGCCTGCGCGCGAGCCTGCTGGCCGAGGGCTTCGAGCACGGCGCCTTCGAGCAGGTAATTCTCCGCGCGGTGTCGCGCCGCCGTCGGGTCGGCCGCCCCGTGCTTGAGAGGCTCCAGAATGCCCTGTCCCCGTCTGACCGCCCCGAACGCCGCCGTGTAGTTGCGGCGGGCAAGCTCCGCGGCGGCGGTCACGTTCTCCGCCCATGCGAGAGCGCGTCGCCAGTCCGCGTTTGCATCGTCGCTGGTCACGAGCTCCGAGAGCAGCGCTCGTGCGCTCGAGGCTGACGCCAGCGCCGCTGCCGCCCGATCGAGCGCGATCAGTTGGACGGCCACCGATAAATGCGCCACCCCGAGGTCACGTCTCCATTCGGCGTTCACAGGATCGTGCGCGACGAGGCTCTGCATCAGGTCCCGATACTGACGATGCTCTGCCAGCGATTCCTCGGCACGGCCCAGGTGATGCTGGATGCGACCGATATGGGTGTGGCTGATGGCCCGCAGGAAGCGGGACTGCGTGTCGTCTGGGTGTGCGGCTGTCAGGCGGACCAAAATGGCGGAACTCGCCTGATAGTGCGTCAGCGCCTGCCGTGCTCGCCCCTGGCGGTACACATTCTCTCCCAGCCACGAGAGTGTGGTGGCCAGCTCCCGCTGCCAGCGCGGGTCATCGGGCTCGGCCTCGGCCAGCGCGCGTTTGATGGCCGCCGCAGACTCGAAGTGCTGCGCGGCATCCGAGTAGCGGCTCTGGGCCTGGCGCACCGATCCGAGGTTGCTCTCCGCCTGGGCCAGTTCCAGCTTCCACTCCGCCCGGCGGGGCTCGAGCTGGACCATGCGTGTCGCGATCGTGCGGTACGCGTTGAACTGATCGAGGGCAGCCTCGAGATCGTTCCTGTTCCAGTGTGCGTAGCCGATCCAGAAATGGGTCGCACCAAGCGTGGCGAGCCAATCGGTCCTGGCGGGCTGCCGCTCGACTCCACGCACCCCGAGCGCCAGCGATTCGTCGAGTGCCTGGATGGCGCCGGCCGCATCCCCCTTGGCGAGCCTCACCTCACCGATCTGTGACAGCGCCCTGGCGCGCCGCATCAGCTCGTCGTCGTTCTGCGCCTCCCGCGGCAACGAATCGAAGTACGCGAGCGCTTTCGCCCCGACCTCGTCCAGGATCTCGAGCCGGCCCACCGGCGTCAGCCTCTCACGAAGATCGCCCAGCATGAACGCGATCAGATCCTCGGCCTGACCTCGGCGCCGTTCGGCCTCGCCGCGCGCCGCGCGCAGATCGAGCGTGTACTTGAGCACGCTCATCGTCACGAGCACGATCGCGGCCGCTGCCGCGAGACGCCGGAGACGCCGCTTCGGCTTGTCGCGAATCCACTGAAGCCGCTCGACCGTCTCGACGGCCGTCGGGCGCGAGGCAGGTGCGGGCTGCTTCAGTCGCTGAATGAGCACCCGGATGTCGGGATCGATCCCGTCGTCACGATCGCTCTCGGCACGAGCGGCGCGGGCGATCAACTCCAGCCGGGTGAGGTTCGTCGGCTGCGGTGGACGACCCGTGAACACCTCCTGCAAGACCAGCCCGAAGGTGTACATGTCGCTGGCTGGAGTCAGCGGCTCGCCACGCGCTTGTTCGGGGCTCATGTAAGCCGCGCTGCCCGTCACGACGCCCTCTTCGGTGAGGGCCACGCCAGCGTTCGCCGCCGCTGCGATCGGAGGGCCGGTCTCCAACTCGGCGTCGACCCATGCCGGAACGGCTGACGAACCGGCAGTCGATGTACTCGTCCGGCCGGGGGCGCCCGTCATCGTGGCAGGGCGTGCGATCCCGAAATCCAGAACTTTGACCGATGTGGTGTCGGTCAGCATGATGTTTCCGGGCTTCAGATCGCGGTGAACGATGCCGCGTTCGTGTGCGGTGGCCAATACGCCGGCGACTTGCCCGGCGATCGCGATCCGAGCCGCATGGCTCAGGCCGCGAACGACATCTGCCGTGAGCGTCCGCCCCTCGATGAGCTCCAGGACCAGGAAGTCGGTATCGGCGCCTTCGATGTAGTCGTAGATCCGGCAGATGTGGGGATCCTCGAGCTGCGAGAGCATGCGCGCCTCTCGCAGGAACCGCGCGCGCGCCCCGGGATCCAGCCGATACTCCGCGCGGATCGCCTTGAGTGCGACTCGGCGCTGCAGCCTCTCGTCCACGCCGGCGTAGACCTCGCCCATGCCGCCGCGCCCGAGCTGCCCGACGATGCGGATGTGCCCGACCGAAGAGCCGATCAGGCTCATGTGCCCTCGACCTGTCAAGTTGGATGTGGAGATTGGAAGTCTAGCCTACCCTCGCACATCGGACCAGCAGATTCGTGTGAGGCAGAACGACGCAAGGAGCTTGGTTCGCTGATTCTCGTCCGGCCGGCTCACAGCAGCCGCTTCGCCAGCACGGCCCACACGGCGTAGGCGAGGCGCCGGCGGTCGTGCCGGGCGATGTCCCGGCACCAGAACTCTCCTGTCACCACCTCGCACGATGGCGGCACGTCGCCGAGCTCTAAGGGCTGCTTGTGCTCCTCGAGGTACCGCGCCAGGGTCTCGGCGGAGGGACGCGACGTATTGACGACGACAACGTCGATTGGCCGTCCCAACCTCTCTTCGATTTGCCGGACCGCGTCGCCGGCCGTGAAGTTCCACATCCCCTGACCTTCCGTGAGCAGGTTGGTCACGAGCAGGATCGGCCCCTTGATCCGTCGGACGGCCTCGGCGGCGCCGCGGACGAGGACAATCGGCATCAGGCTCGTATAGAAGCTGCCAGGCCCGATGACCACCGCATCCATCGCCTCGATGGCCGCGGCGGTTGCCGGGTGCAAGCTGACCTCGGGTTCGAGCCACAAGCGTTTGATGGCGTTCCCGGCGCTCTGCCCTGCATCCACTTCGACCTCGCCGCGCGTCGTCGAGCCGTTGCCGTACTCGGCGCAGATGCTCGCCTGCTCGACGCTCACCGGCCAGACGCGGCCCTCGCAGCCGAGCAACCCGCGCAGCCCGTCGACCGCCGCCAGGAAGTCGCCGCTGTAGCGCTCCATCATCGACAGCAGGAGGTTGCCGCCGGTGTGGCCGCGCAGGCGCTTGTGCTCGAGCATCGGCAGCCGCGACAGGAGCACGCGCCGCGCCTCGCGCTCGTTCCGGGCCAGCGCGAGCGCGCACTTCAGCACGTCTCCAGGGGGCAACACGCCCAGCTCGTCGCGCAATTGTCCGGAGCTCCCGCCGCTGTCGAACATCGTCACGACGGCGTTGACGCTGAGCCAGGGATTGCGTTTGAGACCACCGAGCAGGCTGGGCAGGCCCGTCCCGCCCCCGAAACACCCGACATTCAATGTGCGCAGCTGCATGCGTTCTCAGATAATACCTGCATGGCCTCGACCTCCGGGCGTTCGAGCGTACACCGCCCCGCCCTCTTCGCGCTCGCGGCGGACCTGCGCCAGATCTTCGGCGTGGGCTTGCACGACCTCGTAGCGTACGGACTGGAGCGCGGATCGCCCGAGGAGCCGATCCACACTCTCGCGCTCGTCCAGCGCGTCACGTTCGAGGACCTCGCCGCCTGCGCGCCGCTCGTCGAAGGCTGGCAGAGTGCCGGTCTGGCCGTGCCGCTCCTGATCTCCCGCAACGAGTTCGAGCGCACGCTCGATGTATTCCCGCTCGAGTACGACGCCATCCTCCGGGATCACACGGTCATCGAAGGCACGGATCCATTCGCGGGCCTGAGGGTCGCTGAACCGGACCTCCGCCGCGCGTGCGAGGAGCAGGCCAAGAGCCACCTGATTCACCTGCGCGAGTCCTTCCTCGAGGGCCGTCGCGAACCGCGTGCTGTCTCTAACCTGATCGCAGCCTCTGCGCCGGTCTTCCGTGCCGTGCTCCTGAACATCGCGAGGCTCGACGGCGAGACCGACAGCGCATCGGAGGAGGGCATCGCGGCCCTGGCCGAGCGCCAGATCGGGATTCAGGCCACGCTCGTCGCCGAGGTGCTCGCGTACAGCCGGTCGGCGAGCGCGGCCGCGGACCCGACCGCCCTCTTCGCCCGCTACCTTGCCGCGAGCGAACAGGTCTGGAATTACGTCGATCGCTGGAGAACGGAGTGAAGAGGGTCAGACCGGGGTCAGACCAGGGTCAGACCCCCCGCACGCACGGCGGACACGTGGGTCCTGCGCTCGTAGCTGCGATCTGCCTCGCGCTGATGCGTTCAGCCGCGGCACAACCCCCACCGCCGCTCCTGACGGGACCCGTCAACGACTTTGCGGGCGTCATCGATGCGGCCAGCCGCACCGAGCTGGAGCGCCGCATCCGGGCCCTCCAGCAGGCGACCGGTGACGTCGTCGTGATTGCGACAGTCAAGACCTACCAACCCGACTACGCCGATATCCGCGAATACTCCGTCCGCATGTTCGAAAACCAGCGGAAGGGCATCGGGCAGGGCGGTCAGGACAACGGCGTGCTGATCGTGGCCGCGATGGACGACCGGCAGATCGGGATCGAGGTCGGCTACGGGCTCGAGGGAATCGTCACCGACGGGTTTGCGGGCGAGACGATCCGCCAGGCCATCCGCCCCGAATTCAGGAACGGCAACTACGGGGCGGGGCTGCTCGCGGGAGCGACCCGCATCATCAACCGGATCGCCGGCGAACGAGGCGTCTCCTTGCAGGATGTCCCACGCCAGCCCGTGCGCCCGGGAGTACCGACAAGCATTCCGTGCGGAACCCTCCTTCTGGTGCTGTTCGTCCTCTTCCTGATCATGCGCGCCTCGTCCGGCGGACGGCGGCGCCGGCGACGCCGGTGGGGCGGCGGACCATGGAGCGGCTGGAACAGCGGCGTCGGCCCGTTTGGCGGGGGGTTCGGCGGCGGATTCGGAGGCGGCTTCGGAGGTTTCGGCGGACGTAGTGGCGGGTTCGGTGGCGGAGGGTTCGGCGGCTTCGGCGGGGGACGCAGCGGCGGCGGCGGCGCCGCGGGAGGGTGGTAGATCGGACCCACGAAGCCGGCGCTGCCCCGACCCCACCCGCCTCCAATCGCTGACGCTTCGGCGCCCCGTGAAGCGGCAAGCTGCCATATGCTGCGACACATGCCCGAACAACTGCCAACGCCGTTCTCTCGCCGTACTTTCCTGGCAACCGGATCCGCATGGCTGGGAACATGGTTCGCTCCGCCGACGCTCCTCCGAGCGGTTCAGGACACGGCGTCGCGCACGCGCCTCGTTCTGCTCGGCACGGCCGGCGGCCCGACGCCGAAAGCGAAGAGGGCGGCGCCCGCGCAGGCCATCGTCGTTGGCGACCGCATCTACCTGGTTGATTGCGGGGATGGCGTTGCGCGTCAACTCGCACTGGCCGGCCTGCCAATCCTCCGACTTTCGACCGTGTTCCTGACGCACCAGCATTCCGACCACAACGCGGGCTACGGGCCACTGTTCCTCCTCGCCTGGGCCACGGGTCTGTCAACGCCGGTCGACGTTTTCGGCCCTCCGCCTCTGGTGAAAATGACCGAGCACCTTCTCGAGGCGTATCGCTACGACATCGAACTGCGCATGGCCGATGAGGGATGGCCGCCACTCGCGCCGATCATCCGCTCACACGAGATCACCTCCGGCGGAGAAATCTTCAAGGACGATCGCGTACGCGTCACGGCAGCCCTCAACGACCACCCGCCCATTCGTCACTCGTTCGCGTTCCGCTTCGACACCGCCGACAGGTCGATCGTCATCTCCGGCGACACGCGCTACTCTCGGAATGTCGTCGGGCTCGCGAAGGATGCGGACGTGCTGGTGCACGAGGTGGTCTCCCGCGAGTTCTGGGAGCGGCCGGACGCACCTCAGCCGCCCGCCGTCGTCCGCCACATCCTCGCGAGCCACACCGAGGCGGCCGAGGTCGGCCGCGTGGCGCGGGAAGCCGGCGTCGGGACGCTCGTCCTCACGCACTATGTTCCAACCGAAGGTCCGGGTGCGCCGAGCGACGACGAGTGGCTGGCGGCTGTGCGGCGCGAGTTCAAGGGAAAGGTGATTGCCGGCAGAGACTTGATGGAGGTCTGACTTGGACAAGCCAGTTGTGATTGCACACGGGAATTGGATGCAGGATGATTGGGGTCGGGGGCACGCGATGACACAACAAACCCGGCGCGCGGTGCAGTCCGTTCTGATCGTGGCAATCGCCCTGGGCCTGTCTGGCTGCTCGTACAACAAGTTCACGGGCCAGGAAGAACTCGTGAAGCAGCAATGGTCCGAGATACAGAACCAGTTGCAGCGCCGAAACGACCTGATCGGCAACCTCGTGGAGACCGTGAAGGGATACGCCACGCAGGAGCGCGAGATCTTCACGCAGATCGCAGAGTCGCGCGCCAAACTCTCCGGGGCGACGACACCCTCGCAGCAGATCGAAGCGGCCAACGAGCAATCCGCAGCGCTGGCGAGGCTGCTCGTGGTGGTGGAAGCGTACCCGGAGCTGAAGTCGAACGAGACGTTCCTGCGGCTGATGGATCAGATCGAGGGCACCGAGAACCGCATTGCCGTGGCACGCGGCCGCTACAATGAGGCGGCGCGCAACTACAACCAACTCCGGCGACGCTTCCCGTCGAACGTGACCGCCAAGGTCTTCGGGTTCGAGGAATATCCGTACTTCGAGGCCCCGGCCGACGCGCAGAAGGCGCCAAAGGTGGATTTCTCCCGCTGATCAGGGGCTTCGACGAGGCGGGCGCACGCCTGTAACACATTGCCCCGGTTTGTCGTAAACTCCCCACAGTTTCGCCTCGTTCATCCCCAACACCTGGAGTCGAAGGAGAACGCTGCCGATGCGACACATAGTGCGTGGGCGCTTGTTCATCCTGGCCGGACTCGGCCTTTGCGCGTTCGGCGGCCGGGGGATTGTGGCTCAGGGCGGCCAGGACCAGGTCCCCGAGCTCCCCCGACCCATCAACGAGAGCCCCGATCCGCTGCTCAAGCGGTTTGTCTGGCGATCCATCGGGCCGGCGGTGATGGGCGGTCGTCTCGACGACATCGCGGTCGTCGAACGCGACCCGTCGACCATCTATCTGGGCTTCGCCACGGGCGGGGTCTGGAAGACGACGAACAACGGCACCACGTGGACGCCAATCTTCGACGAGCAGCCGGTGACGTCGATTGGCGACATCGAGATCGCGCCGTCGGATCCGAACGTCATTTACGTCGGCACCGGCGAGCCCAACAACCGACAGAGCTCGTCGTTCGGCGCCGGCGTGTTCAAGTCCACCGATGCGGGCAAGACGTTCACGCACGTCGGGCTCGAGGAAACGCAGAGCATCGGCCGCATCGTCATTCACCCGACGGATCCGAACACGGTCTATGTTGCCGCGGTCGGACACCTGTTCGGGCCGAACCCCGAGCGCGGGCTGTACAAGACGACCGATGGGGGCAAGACCTGGACGAACACGAAGTTCATCGACAACGACACCGGCTTCATCGACGTCGTGATGCATCCGACCGACCCGAACACGCTCGTAGCAGCGTCGTACCAGCGGCGCCGGCAGCCGTGGGGGTTCAACGGTGGCGGCCCTGGCAGCGGTATCTGGCGTACCAGTGACGGCGGGACGACCTGGTCCCGGCTGATGGGCAACGGCCTCCCGACCAACCCCATCCTCGGCCGCATCGGCTTGAACTACAGCCGCTCGAATCCCGACATCATCTACGCCCAGATCGAGGTCGGCGCGAGCGGTGGCACGGGGGCCGGCGTCAACGACGACGGCTCGCTGTCCGTGCCCGGACAGGGCCGCGGTGGCGGCGGCGGTCGTGGCCGGGGCGGTCAACAGCCCCCGGATCCGAAGAGCAGCGGCGTCTGGCGATCGAGCGACGGCGGGAAGACGTGGGAATTCCGGAGCAACAACAACAACCGGCCGATGTACTACAGCAAGATCCGCGTGGACCCGAACAACCCCGACATCGTCTACACCACCGGCGCCAGCGCGTCCAAGTCGGTTGACGGCGGGGTCCAGTTCGACACCATGGGCGGGCAGAGCCATGGCGACCATCACCAGATCTGGATCAATCCGCACAACAGCAACCACCTGCTGATTGGAAACGACGGCGGCTTCGACATCAGCTACGACCAGGGCGAAACGTGGGAAGAGATCAGCCTCATGGCGCTCGGCCAGTTCTACGCCATCAGCGCGGATATGCGAAAGCCCTACTACGTGTGCGGCGGGCTGCAGGACAACGGATCGTGGTGCGGGCCGAGCGCCGTGCGCGGCGGAACGGGACCGATGAATCATCACTGGTTCCGAATCGGCGGTGGCGACGGCTTCTACACGGCGAACGACCCGCGCGACTGGGCGATCGGCTACTCGGAATCGCAGGACGGCAACACGAATCGATTCAACCTGCGCAACCCGGCCGAGAACCGGAGCATCCGGCCGGCGGCGCCCATGACCGACGAACAGCGCAGGCGGCTCGAGGAGGTGCAGGCACAGGGCGGTGGACGCGGCGGGTTTGGCGGGCGTGGCGGCAATCCCCATGGCAACATCGTGCCGCCACCGCCACCCGGCACGCAGTTCCGGTTCTTCTGGAGCACGCCGTTCATCCTCTCACCGCACAATCCGGACATCGTGTATCTGGGCGGCGATCGGCTGTTCAAGTCCACGAACCGGGGCGACACGTGGACGGCCTCGGCCGATCTCACCAACAACGTCGGCCGAAACGATCGCCCGATCATGGGGGTGGACGGAAAGGCGCCGATGGCGTCGAAGCACGACGGCGCGGCGTCGTACTCGAACATCGTGACGATCGGCGAGTCCCCGCTCGTGCCCGGCATCGTGTGGGTCGGCACCAACGACGGCAACGTGCAGGTGAGCCGCGACGGTGGGGCGACCTTCAAGAACGTCGTTGGCAGCGTGCAGGGCGTGCCCAAGGAAACGCACGTCTCGCGCGTCGAGCCGTCGCACTTCGACGCCGGCACCTGCTACGTGACGTTCGACGGCCACCGGACCGACGATCACAAGCCGTACGTCTTCATGACCCGGGATTTCGGCGCCACGTGGACGCCCATTGCGAGCAACCTGCCGCAAGGCAACGTCAACGTCATCCGCGAGGATCCAAAGAACCGGAACCTGCTCTATCTCGGCACGGAGTACGCCTTCTACATCTCGCTGAACGGCGGCAGGGACTGGAAGCGGTTCATGTCCGGTCTCCCGACCGTGCGCATCGACGACATCCTCGTCCACCCGCGCGACAACGATCTGATCGTCGGCTCGCACGGCCGGAGCATCTGGATCATCGACGACATCACGCCGCTGCAGCAGTTGAGCGATGCCACGACGAACACCGACGTGCACCTCTTCCAGCCGCGCGCGGCCACGGGATGGATGAACGATCCGCAGCAGTCCATCGGGCTCGGGGCCGCCAAGCACTTCCGCGGTCAGAACCCCGCTGGCGGCGCCGCGATCAGCTACTACTTGAAGTCAGCGCCGTCAGGTGACGTCAAGATCACGATCTCAAAAGTGACCGGCGAGGTCGTCCGCGAACTGGAGGGCACGAAGGAGGCGGGGATCAACCGCGTCCTGTGGAACCTCGCGCCAAACCCGCCGGAAAACCAGGGCAGAGGTGCCGCCGGACAGGGCGGCGGACAGGGTGGCGGCCGCGGTGGTCGCGGCGGTGGTCGCGGCCCCTCGTTCACGGCCCCGAACAATGCCGTCGCCCCCGGCACCTACATCGTCAAACTATCGGCCGGCGGCAAGGAACTGATGTCGACGGTCCTCGTGGAGGCGGATCGGTTGCAGTAAGGCGCGAAGTTCTGAGTTTTGAGTTCTGAGTTCTGAGTTGTGAGTTCCCTCGTCGACGCGCTCCTTCCCGAGTACGACCATGAGATGGCGACGACTCGGCGACTTCTCGAGCGTGTACGAGAGGGCGACTTCCCGTGGAAGCCGCACGAGAAGTCGATGACGCTCGGCGAGTTGTCGGGGCACCTCACGGACATCCCGATGTGGTGCAGCAGCGTACTCGACATGCCTTCGCTGGATCTCGATGAGGTCGGCGATCGGCTGAAGGCGAAGTCCCCTGGGTCCGGCGTCGCGCTGCTCGAGCACTTCGACCGGCGTGTCAGCACCGCACGGGCGCGCCTCGTGAAGAGTACTGATGCCGAACTGCTGGCGCCGTGGGCGCTCAAGCGCGGCACGCAGGAGCTCTTCACGCTTCCACGCATCAGCGCGATCCGCACGTTCATGATGAATCATCTGATTCACCATCGTGGACAGCTGAGCGTGTACCTCAGGTTGAGGGATATCGCCGTGCCGGCGATTTACGGACCGACGGCGGACGAACCGTGAACGAGGACGCCCGGTCCCGGCCTGCCGCGCCGAAGCCGGCACAGCTTCCAGCAGGCGGAGGCGGGTACCGCGCGACGCTCGCCGCGATCTCCCTGATCCCATTCGTCGTTCTCGCCACATTCAATTCGGCGGGGTATCGATACGGCGCCTCGGATCAGGCGTTCTACTTACCGGCTGTCCTGGACCGGTTGAATCCCGCCCTCTTCCCCCGCGATTCCGATCTCATCGCGTCGCAGGCGACGCTCACGCTCGTCGACGACGCGATCGCGGCCCTGGCGCGCGCCGTGCCGGTCAGCCTGCCCGTCCTGTTCGGCATCCTCTATGTGGTCGCCCTCGCGTTCCTCGTCTGGGGCGCGCTTTCGATTGCCGGACGGCTGTATCGGACGAGGTGGGCTGCCGTGGCGCTGCTCGCAGCGTTGACGCTGCGTCACGCGATCACCAAAACCGGCGCGAACACGCTCGAGGGCTATTTCCATCCACGACAGCTCGCCTTTGGCTTTGGCATTCTGGCGCTGGCTGCCTTCCTTCGACGAGGCCTCGTATCGCCGGTGCTGCTGCTGCTCGGCGCGGCGATCGTGCATCCGACGACGGCTTTGTGGTTCATCGCGTGGCTCGGCGTGGCGGTCATCGTGGTCGAACCGCGGCTGCGGGCGCCGCTTGCGCTCGTGATGGCGTCGGGCGCGATCCTGGGAGTCTGGGCGCTCATCTGGGGGCCGCTGATCGGCCGCCTCGAGCCGATGGATCCAGCCTGGCTCGATACGCTCGCATCGAAGGATTACCTGTTTCCGCTCGAGTGGCCGGCCCACGCGTGGCTCCTCAACCTCGCGTATGCGCCGCTCATCGTCTGGATCCACCGCAGGCGGCGCGCTGCCGGTGTGCTCGACGCTCGCGAAAAGGGTCTGGTGGCGGGCTGCCTGAGCCTCGTGGCGATCTTTGCGGCCGCGCTGATGCTTCACCCCTGGCACATCGCGCTCGCGATTCAACTCCAGCCCGCCCGCGTCTTCTGGATGCTCGACTTTCTCGCGACTGTCTACGTCGTGTGGCTGCTGGCAGAGGGGCCGAACCAGCGACCTCGACGGGCTGCGGCGATCGCCAGCGTCCTGGTGCTGCTCAGCGCGGCGAGGTCGGCGTACGTCGCCGTCGTGAGGTTCCCTGAGCGGTCCTTCGCCACGCTCGATATACCGGACGACGACTGGGGCCGCGTGATGGCCTGGGCGCGATCGTCCACTCCGGTCTCTGGCCACTGGCTGGCCGATCCGGTCCATGCAGCCTTATATGGCACGAGTGTCCGTGTTGCCGGGCACAAGGACGTATTCGTGGAGGAGATCAAGGATTCCGCGATCGGCATGTACAGCCGTACGGTGGCCATGCGCACGCGCGAGAGGATGGAGGCGCTGGGGCGCTTCGGCGGGCTGTCCGCTGCTGACGCCCGCGACCTGTCCGCGCGGTACGGGCTCGATTACCTGGTCACCGAGCGGCCGCTGGAGCTGCCGGTTGCGTTTCGCTCGGGTCCGATTGTGGTGTATCAGTTGCGCTGAGGCAAGGCGGATCGGATCAACCCCGCTGGCTCAAGACCCGCACCCAGTGGGACCCGGACCGGCTGGTCACGAGCCAATCCACCAGAATCGAGCTCTCCCGCAACGCGCACCGCAGGCCGCGGCGAATCGCCGTCGCGGCATCTTTTCCTTTCACGTCGTCCTCGACCGGAGCTTCCACCAGCCGCGCGCCCAGTGTCGCATTTCGAACGCCAGCCAGCAGCACGAAGTACAGGGCCGCAATCACCGCGGCCATCAACCCCCATGCCGGGGCCGCGACGGCGACGACGTCCGAGAGCGGCGCGCCGGCAGCAAGCGCGGTCAGCTGTGCCATTCCCACCATGAGGCACACGAGAAGCACACTGTCTATTGCACTTGCGGCCTGCGTCCGCCAATCGGCAGCGGACTCGGTGACATGCTCGACCGGCGCCGCCGCCGCCGGAACCTTCCTGGCCGACACCGGCTCTTCAACGGCGGTCCGAGTTCTGGGGCGCCGAGTGAGCCCGCGCACGCGCGCCAGCCCATCGAGCGGATCCTCGGGCTCCGGCAGGGCCGCTCCCACTCTCTCGAGCACGTCGTCGGCATCGAGCCCCACCCCCGTCGCATACGCCCGGATCGCGTGCCGTCCGTAAAGACCCGCCGGCAGCTCTCCAAACGCGCCCTTTTCGATGAGCGCGAGCACCTGCATTTTGACCCCGACTTTATCCTCGAGCGCCGCCAGCGACATCCCTCGATCCTCGCGCGCGCGTTTCAACTGCTGGTGTACCAACTCCATGACTCCCTCCGCAGGCACCAGGCACGAGGCACCCAATACGGTACCATGCACCAGGCACGAGGTGCCCGGTGCCGTACCTATCGACCCGTGGAGTACACTTATCCACTCATCCGTTGATGTCGATCCAGCTCGAGTACGAACCCCGAAAACGCCTGCGCAACGGTCACCTGATGACCATCTATGCGTGGGGCCGACCTCGTGCTTTTCCCGCTCTGCCCGAGCCGTCGGAGCGCCTGTTCGAGGTGGCGCCGGGCACCCGCGTGCTCGGACACTGCCACTGGCAACCCGATCGGCGGCGCAGCCCGCTCCTGCTCGCGTTACATGGACTGGAGGGATCGAGCCGCGCTCACTACATGCGGGGTCTGGCGAACAAGGCATGGCGCGCGGGTTTCAGCGTCGTCCTCCTGAATCAGCGCAACTGCGGGGAGACCGAGCATCTCGCCGAGGGGCTCTATCACTCGGGCCTCACCGGCGATGCCGATCACGTGATTGCGGAGGTCGCGGGCGATGATGGTGTCCAGCGCGTCGTTGTCGCGGGCTACTCGCTCGGCGGCAACCTCGCGCTCAAGCTTGCGGGCGATCACGGAACGAGGGTCCCCCCGCAACTGCGCGGTGTCTGCGCCGTCTCACCGGTGATGGAGCTCGGCGAGTGCGTCCGCGCGCTCGAGCGGCGCCAGAACCTCGTCTACCAGTGGAACTTCGTGCGCGGACTGAAAGCGCGGATGCGCCGTAAGGCGCAGTGCCAACCGGGGCGCTTCCCGCTCGAGCCGCTCAGGCAGATCCGGACCGTCCGCGAATTCGACGAGGTGTACACGGCGCCGCATTTCGGCTTTCGCGATGCCACCGACTACTATCATCGGGCCAGCGCGATGCGGGTCATCGACAGGATTCAGGTGCCCACGCTGATCATCACCGCGGAAGACGACCCGTTCGTTCCGACCGACCCATTCAGGGATCCGAGGGTGACCGGCAACCCCAACATTCAGCTGATCGTCACCCGCCACGGGGGGCACTGCGGTTTTCTGACCGAGGCGCGCAACGTTGACGACGGCTACTGGGCCGAGAGCCGCCTCATCGCGTTCGCGACGGCGATCACGCGCTGAGGGCGGCGATGAACCTGTTGGCGAACGCCGGCCCGAGCCCCTGCTCTTCGTGCTTGAAATAGACGTATGCCGTGGTGACCGGGATGTTGCCGATCGTCGCCGCCCATCGCTGGATGTCGCCGTCCTGATACCCCTCGTCGCGCAGGCGGAAGTAGGAGTAATCGGCGGTCATTTCCACGGGGGTGCTCATCTTTTCGCTGTCGGCCACACAGAGCGCCAGATTCCGGCTGCGCAGCAGGTCGAACGTCTCTCTGTCGAGCCATGACGCGTGGCGGAACTCGAAGGCGGCCCTGGTGTCCTCGGGGATCAGCTCCACGAACGCCCGGAGCACGTCGGCGCTCTTCTTGAAGTGTGGTGGAAGCTGGAAGAGCAGCGTCGCCAGCTTCGGACCCAGGGTACGGGCCGTGCGACAAAAGGTCTGCAGCAGTTCCTCGCAGCGCTGGAGCTTGGCATCGTGCGTGATCCGCCTCGGCGCCTTGAGCGTGAACGTGAAATGCTCCGGGGTTCCCTCCGCCCAGCCTGCCAGCAGCTTCTCGGTCGGCATGCGGTAAAAGGTGTAGTTGATCTCCACCGTGCGGAACCGCTCGGCGTAGTAGGCGAGCATCTTGTTCGTCGCGAGCTTGTCGGGATAGAACGTCCCACGCCATTCCGGGTAGTTGTAGCCTGAGGTTCCCACCAACACCTGTTGCGGCATTCGGGCCAGTGTAGCTTAGGACCCGTCCGCGAAATGGAAGTCAGCACTTAGGCGGCGGCCGGCTGTCCCGTGGTGGGACCAGTCGTCCCACGAGCGGACGCCCGAGACGACGCGCAGTCGAGCGCGGGAGTCCTACATGCCGCTGGCGTGCAACGGGTTACGGCTGGCGAACACGGTGGCAGCGGTTTGGCTATTCCCGCTGCACTCGCCCGTGCCTGCACGGCGTGAATGTGTACGAATGTGTCACTTCAGCCGTGCAACCACGGTCTCGGCAAAGGATTGATCATGCGGCACACGGCCAGCGACATCCGTTACGCGGTTCGAACGCTGCTCCGGGCGCCGGCGGTGACCGGGATTGCGCTGCTGACGCTTGCCCTCGGGATCGGCGCGAATACCGCGCTCTTCAGCGTCGCGCGAACCGTCGTGCTCGATCCGCTCCCCTTCCCGAACGCCGAACGCCTCGTCCTGCTCGCCACGACCCGGCCCGCAGAGGGCGACGACGCGCTCCCGTTCTCGCTGCCGGATTTCCTCGACGTCCAGAGCCGGAGCCGTGCGTTCGCCGGCATGGCGGCGTGGGCGCTCAGCCGCGCGACCCTCGCGGCCAAGGAACCGGAACAGGTCCAGATGGCGATCACGAGCGCGTCGTTCTTCGACGTTCTCGACGTCCGGCCTGCGCTCGGACGCGCGTTCAGGCCGAACGAGGATGCTCCGGCCTCCCCTCCGGTTGTCGTCATCGCGCACTCGCTCTGGCAGCGTCGATTCGGTGGCGATCCGGCCGTAGTCGGGCGTTCGCTCGTCCTCGATGGCCGCAGCTACGAAATCGTCGGCGTGATGCCGGCCGGGTTCCGGTTCCTGAGCTTCCGGCGCGACACGGAGGTCTGGATGCCGCTCGGGCCAGATCCGTTCGTGCAGCGGCGATACGCCCGCGGCGTGCGATCGATGGCGGCCATTGCGCGGCTGGCTCCGGGCACGACGCTGGGACAGGCGCGTGCCGAGGCGGCAACGCGTGCCGCGGCCCTCGAACGCGAATATCCTGGCCTGAACCGGGGCCGTGGGATTTCGGTGCTTCCGCTGACGGACCAGGTCGCGGGCAACCTGCGCTCCGCGGTGCTGGTGCTGTCGGGGGCCGTCGTCTTCGTCCTGCTCATCGCGTGCGCGAACGTCGCCAGCCTGCTTCTCGCGCGCGGAGCCGCGCGCCAGCGCGAGCTGGCCATACGCCACGCGCTTGGCGGCTCGCGGCGAACGCTCGTGCGCCAGCTACTGACCGAACATGTCATCCTGGCGCTGGCTGGCGGGGCTCTGGGTGTGCTGGTGGCCGCCTGGGGCGTGGATCTCGTCAGGTTCTTGCCGGCGCCCGCCCCGAGCCTGTTCGTGCCCTACACGATAGACGCCGAGCGGATCGTCATCGACCGCACCGCCCTGCTCTTCACGGCTGCTCTCTCGCTGCTGACGGGCCTGGGCTTCGGGCTCGTGCCCGCCCTTGCGGCCGCCCGGACCAACGTGATCGATCTCATCAGGCAGACCTCCTCGCAGACGACGAGCGGGCGGCGCGACGGACGGCTCCGTCGGGCCCTCGTTGTCGTGCAGGTCGCGCTGGCGGCGGTGCTCCTGGTCGGCGCCGGCCTGGTGCTGCGCACGTTCGTGCGCGTCAAGGCGATCGATCCCGGGTTCGAGCCGGGCGGCGTCGTGACCATCGACCTGAACCTTGCGCCGGCGCGCTACGCTGCGCCGGCTGCCGCGCTCGGCTTCGTCGAACGGCTGCTCGAGCAGCTTCGGGCCGAGCCCGGCGTCGCGGCCGCCGGGGCAGTCGAGTTCCTCCCGCTGTCCGGGTTCGATGGATCGACGCCGCTGCTCGTCGAGGGGCAGCCACCGCCTGTGCCGGGACAGGAACTGCAGGCGCACTATCGATCCGTCACGCCAGACTACTTCCGCGCGATCGGGATGAGGCTCGTCGAGGGCCGGGGGATTGTCGAGGAAGACGGCGCGAGCTCGGCGCGCGTCATGGTCGTCAACGAGACCCTCGCGCGGCGAGCGTTCGACGGAACCGACCCGAGGGGCCGGCGCGCAGCGCTGACGCTCGAAGCCCTCCGATATCGGCCCGACGGCCCGCCGACGCTGGACGCTGCGATGGGCATGCGCGAGATCGTCGGCGTGATCGCGGACGTGCGGCATGCCACGCTTCGCGCCCAGCCGGTTCCCGAGGTCTTCGTGCCTTTCCGACAGCGGCCCGTGCGGGACCTGACGATTGTCGTGCGCGGCGAGGAGCCGCTTCATCTCGCGGGCCACCTCCGTCGAATCGTCCACGAGATCGATCCAGGCCAGCCCATCGCCTCCATCGCGACGGGCACGGAGCTGCTGTCGAGCGCTACCGCGCAGCCCCGCTTCAACCTGCTGCTGCTCTCCGGTTTTGCCTCGCTCGCGCTGATCCTCGCCGTCGTCGGAGTCTATGGCATCGTGGCGTGGTCGGTGGCTGCCCGCTCGCGCGAGATGGGTATCCGCCTCGCACTCGGCGGTCGTGCGCGCGACGTGGCGGCGATGGTAGTCCTGTCGGGCGTGCGCCTCATGGCCGCCGGGCTGGCGGCCGGCCTGGCCGCGTCGCTCGCGCTTGCCCGCCTTCTGTCGGGGCTGTTGTACGAGATCACGCCGCTCGATCCCCTGGCGTTTGGCGGGGCGGCGGCCCTCTTGGCCCTCGTGGCGCTCGCGGCAACGCTCGGCCCGGCCCTCCGGGCTTCACGCATCGACCCCGTCGTGGCGCTTCGATCCGAGTAGTCCCGCGCGATCACCGTCAGGAGAAACGAGTTGACCAACGACTTGCGATACGCCGTGCGCGCGCTCGCCCACACGCCGGGGTTCACGACTGTCGCGGCGATCACCCTCGCGTTGGGAATCGGCGCCAACACCGCGATCTTCAGCGTGGTCAGCGGCGTGTTGCTGCGGCCGCTGCCGTATCCGCGGCCGTCCGAGCTCGTCGCCCTGCACGAGAGCCTGCCCGCCAGGGGGGACAGGCCCGGCGACAGCACCATGCCGCTGGCGCCGCCGACGACCCGGGACTGGATGGCGAACACGACGCTGTCGAGCCTCGCGCCCTACAGCGGCTCGACGTTCATCCTCACCGGCGCCGGCGAGCCGGTACGCATCCCGGGGGCGAACGTGGCGTGGACCTTTTTCGATACGCTGGGAGCTACGCCCGCCGCGGGTCGGCTGATCGCGCGCGCGGACGATCGGCCCAACCAGCCGCCCGTCGCGGTCATCGGCTACGACCTGTGGCGCAGCCGCTACGGCGCAGATTCATCGCTCGTGGGCCGGACCGTGGAGCTCTCGGGGGAGCGCCACACGGTCGTCGGCGTCGCGCAACCTGGCTTCGCATTCCCGGCCGAGGCACAGATCTGGACGCCGCTGGCACTTCCGGAAGAAGAGTACGCTGACGACCAGCGCCTCTCGTTCTACCTGGACACCGTCGGCCGGCTGAAGCCCGGTGTCACGCGCGAGCAAGCCGCGGCGGACCTGAACGCGATCACGGCGCGGTTCGGCGGGCGCTTTCCGGAGATGTACGAAGGCCGCGGCGCCACGGTCCTCTCGCTGCGCGACGCGCTGGTCGGCGACGTGAGGCCGGCGCTGCTCCTCCTGCTCGGAACGGTAGGCGTGGTGCTGCTCATCGCGTGCGCGAACGTGGCGAATCTGACGCTCGGGCGGGCGCTCGCGCGAGAGAACGAGATGACGGTCCGGGCGGCACTCGGGGCCACGACGCCGCGCATCCTCCGTCAGTGGCTGGCCGAAAGCCTCGTTATCGCCGTACTGGGAGGCATCACCGGCGTGCTGCTGGCGCTCTGGGCGCGCGACGCGATCGTCGCGCTCAGCCCGGCGGACATCCCGCGCATCGCCGAAGTCGGGCTCGACCTGCGCGTGCTGGCCTTCACGGCCGCCATCACGCTGGCCACGGCGATTGTCTCCGGCCTGGCGCCGGCAATGGCGGTATTCGGCCGGGTTTCCGGAGACTGGCTGAAATCCGGGAGGAAGGCCACCGCGAGCGTCGGACGCCGCCGCGCGCGCAACGCCGTCGTCATCGCGGAGCTGGCGCTGTCGCTGGCGCTGCTCGTCGGGGCCGGGTTGCTCGCGCGCACGTTCTGGAAGCTGACATCGGAAGCGCCCGGCTTCGACGCCGACCAGGTCATGACCATGGAGGTCGTGCTCCCCCAGCAGAAGTACGCCGACCCGTCGCAGCGTGCCGCCTTCTTCGACGCGGTGCTCCATCAGCTCAGGGCCAACCCGCTCGTCGAGTCGGCCGGCGGCACGACGAACCTCCCGCTGTCGAACACGAACATGTCCTTCGGCTTCTACCGTGAAGGCATGGTCCCCGATCGGGACCAGCCGCTCATCGCGAACGTGCGAGCGGTCACAGCGGGGTACTTCCCGACGATGCGAATCCCGGTGGTGCGAGGGCGGGCGATCGGATCCACCGACCGCGTCGAATCCGCCCCGGTCGTCGTGATCAATCAGGCCACGCAGCGCAAGTTCTGGCCGGATGCCGACCCAATCGGCCAGCGCCTGGCGCTCACGCGCGGGCGCACGACGGTGTGGCGCGAGATCGTGGGTATCGTGGGCGACGTCCGGCACGCATCGCTCGGGACCGCACCGAAGCCGGAGATCTACATGCCATACGCGCACGACCCCTTCATGTTCCTGCGCATCGCCGTGCGTTCGAATGCGTCCACCGAACTGCTCGCCGGCACGATGCGCGCGGCAGTGTGGGCCGTGGATCGCAATCAGCCGGTGAGCCGTGTGCGGCCGATGGCTGATGTCGTGGCCGCATCAGTTGCGCAAACGCGATTCGGCACGGTGCTGATCAGCGCCTTTGCGCTGCTGGCCCTGGTGCTCGCATCCGTGGGGCTCTACGGCGTGATCGCGTACTCGGTCACGCTCCGCTTGCACGAGCTCGGCATCCGGGTCGCGCTCGGCGCCGAACGCCGGCACGTCGTGGGACTGGTGCTGCGTCAGGCGCTCGGACTGGCGGGGACCGGCCTCGCACTCGGGCTGATCCTGGCCCTCGGACTGGCGCGCGGCCTGACAGCGCAGCTTTACGGCGTGTCCTCGACCGACCCTGTCACGCTTGCCGGTGTGACGACGATCCTCGTCGCCGTGACGCTTCTGGCCAGCTACCTCCCGGCCCGCCGCGCGCTGTCGATCGATCCCGCGATCGCGCTCAGGAGAGAATGACGTGGCGAACGATCTGCGATACGCGATCCGCACCTTCCGCAAGACGCCAGGCTTCGTGGCGGTGGCAGTGGCCACTCTGGCGCTCGGGATCGGTGCGAATACAGCCATCTTCAGCGTCGTGAACGGCGTGCTGCTGCGACCGCTGCCCTACCGGGACGCCGATCGAATCGTGAGGGTCATGACGTCTCGTCCCGAGGAAAACAGCGGGTTGCACTCCGCGGGTGAATTCCTGGATCTTCAACGCGAGAACCAGTCGCTGACCGCGCTCGCCGGCTACCGGACCAGCCTGTTCGCCGCCACGGTGAAGCCCGGCGAGCCGGTGCAACTCGAGGGCGCCTTCGTCACGGTCGATTTCTTCGACGTCCTCGCCGTGCCGGCAGCGCTCGGCCGAACCTTCAGCCGGGCCGCGGACCAGGCGTCGAGGGAGCGTTCCGTGGTGCTGAGCACGGAGGCCTGGCGCCAGCTTTTTGGCGGCTCTCCGCAGGCTGTGGGAGCGCGCCTGCGACTCGACGGTGAGCCGCACACCGTTGTCGGAGTCGTTCCGTCACGGGCTGGGTGGCCGGCCGAGGCGCGCGTCTGGGTGCTGTCGCAGAGGGATGTGCCTCCCTCTCCGGTGGACCAGGCCGATCGGCCCGAGGAGCGCGACGTCCGGTACTTCGAAGCCATCGCCCGGCTGCGTGACGGTGTCACGCTCGGTCAGGCGGGAGAGGACATGAACCGCCTCGCGGCCGTGCTGCAGCAGCGCCGCACCAGGACAACCGAGCAGCGCGGAATCCGCGTGACGCCGCTTCGGGAATTCATCGTGGGCGACGTGAGGGACGGTCTGCTGATCATGCAGGCCGCCGTCGCGCTCGTGCTGTTGATCGCATGCGCGAACGTGTCGAGCCTGCTGATCGCGCGCGCGACCGGACGGCAGCGAGAGCTTGCCGTCCGCGCGGCACTCGGGGCCGGTCGTCTCCGCCTCGTTCGCCAGCTGCTCATCGAGAGCCTCGTGCTCGGACTGGTCGGCGGACTCGGTGGTCTACTGCTCGGCGCGTGGCTGGTCGTGCTGCTCGTCGGGATTCTGCCGACTGGAGTCCCGCGCACCGAGGAGATCGCGCTCGATCGCACTGTCGCCCTCGCCACGCTCGGCGTCGCCATCGTGACGGGCATGCTCTTCGGCATCATGCCCGCCTTGCAGGCCTCGCGTGCGCATGCGGGGACTGCCCTGAAACAGGGCGGTGAGCGCGGAAGCTCCGGCCGCGCAGGGGCGCGGGCAGGCCTGGTCGTCACCGAGGTGGCCTTGACGCTCGTCCTGCTGGCCAGCGCGGGGCTCCTCGTGAACAGCTTTCTCAGGTTGCAGCGCGTCGATTCCGGATTTCAGCCCGGGCACGTCACCATCGTCACTCTTCTCGTGCCCACAACACGGTATCCCACGGCCGCCGCCCAGAGTGAGTTGTACCGTCGGATCGTCGAGGGTTTGGCCAAACGCGCCGAGATCGAGTCGGTAGGGGTCGGTTTTCCCGGACCGCTTCGGGGGGACAACGCGTCGGGAACCTTCATGGTCGAAGGCCGCCCTGCCGACCCCGCGTATCTGCCCTTCGCCAACATCGGCTCGGTATCAGGCGGGTACTTCGAGGCGATCGGTGTTCCTCTCGTGCGCGGACGCACGTTCAGGGATTCGGACGGCGCCGACGCGCCGCCGGTGGCCATCGTGAATGCCACGCTGGCACGGAAGTACTGGCCGGGCGCGGACGCGGTGGGCAAGCGCCTGCGGTTCGGCACCGAGGCTGACACGCCCTGGATTCCGGTCGTCGGTGTCGTGGGCGACGCACGGCAAATGGGGCTCGACCAGGAGCCGCCGCCAGTCCTGTACATTCCGTATCCGCAGTTTCCCCTTCCCTTCACGACGATCGCGGTGAGGAGCGCCGCCCCCGAAGCGACGGTGGCGTCGCTCGTCCGCGCCCAGCTGAGCGCCATCGATCCCGAGCTGCCGCCCGGCGAGATCGCCACACTCGAGTGGCTCCTCAACCGGTCGGTCGCTGAACCGCGCTTCCGGACGCTGCTCATCTCGGCGTTTGCCGTCGTGGCGCTGGCGCTGGCCGCCGTGGGCGTGTTCGGCCTGATCAGCTATGCCGTCTCGCAGCGGACGCGGGAGATCGGCATTCGCATGGCGCTGGGCGCGAGCGCGCGCGACGTGCGCGGGCTGATCGTGCGACAGGGGATGATGCCCGCGATCGCGGGGCTCGCGGTCGGTATCGGCGGCGCCCTCGTCGGCACCGGGCTGCTCGAGAAGCTGTTGTTCGGCGTCTCGGCAACCGATCCGGTCACCTTCGCCGGCGTTGCGCTGTTTCTCGGCGGCGTTGCGTTCCTGGCGAGCTACATCCCGGCGCGCCGCGCGACCCTGGTCGCGCCAACCGAGGCCC
>DASTBU010000127.1:0-60793 GCA_035711845.1 Vicinamibacterales bacterium | reverse complement strand
CCCCATCCCTTGGTCCGTGGGAATCGGGAACGAACCTTCACCATGACATCCACGCGCCGCCGCGGCTTTCGTTGAACATCCCGTTCCCCTCTCGCCCTTCGAGCCAGTCGACCGCTGTCAGTCCCAGGGAATCACCGTCAGCTCGGGCCAGAGCGTCTTGGCACGCGCTGCCTTCCTCTCGTAGATAGCCTTGTTTGGCAGGACGTAGTTGGGCCGCACGATCATGGCGAAGATGTCGTCCAACCCGAAAGGCGCGAAAATGTCCAAGCGGTCGTCATTCGTGAGGCGCACGCCGACGGCGTGGGTGGAAGAAGGATACTTCGTGATTGACTCATCCGCGGAGGCTAGTGGCGGGTAGCAGATGCCATAGGAGTCCTGGAACCAGAAGTGAACTCGGGCCTGGTTGCGCACCTCGGCAAGAACGTGTGAGGTGGACACAGCGCGGCGAACGCTGCCTTCGAGCGCTTTCTCTGTTTCCTGCGAGAGATCGTCGCCGTCGAAATAGATCACGTCGTAGTCGTTTATACCAGTGCCCTGCGAGCGGTCGGTCAGCGCATTCCACACCGTCTGGTAGATGCACCCGGCAGCCATTCGCCACTGCGGAAGATCCAGGCCGCGAAGAACGTTCAGCAGTTGCATGAGATCACTATCGGCTCGAATGATGCATTCGAGCCGATCCGAGAAGGGTCGCACCTCGTGGAACATGGTCTTGAGCGAACTCGAGAGGGTTGGCGCATTCTAAACGGAGTGTGGCCGTGACGGCGCAAAGAGCGCCGCGGCCTCGGCAAACCCATAAAACGTCCGTTCGATTGCCGCCCACCTTCCTGTCTTGATGACGTCCCTGGCGATCGTGTCCAAGGCTCCCAGGACAGCCAGCATCGCGGTGTTGCCGAGACTGACGCGGCAGGCCCCGGCCTCAAACAGGGCCGTGGCGTCCGGCGCGCCAGGGAGCGCCATCACACTCAGCGGTCCGCCGATCGAGTCGGCAAGGTGCCGCACCGTGTCGACCTCAATTGCCCCGGGGACGAACACCACGTCAGCACCCGCCCTGAGATAGGCCTTGCCCCGCGTGATCGTGAGCGCAATGCGCTCGTCGAGATCGGTGCCAAGCCCCAGCAGAAATGTGTCCGTGCGCGCATTGATCAGCAGATGAATGTCTCGTCTCTCAGCTTCTGAGCGGGCCGCCTCGACGCGTGTCATCTGCTCGTCGACCCCGTACAGCCGGGCCACGTCCGAACGGTGAACGCGATCCTCGATATTCACGCCAACGACGCCAAGGTCTAGGATGGCCGCCACGGTCTCAGCCACATCGCTCGGTGCATCTCCGTAACCAGCCTCGATGTCAGCGGTCACCGGCACGTGAACAGCCTCGACGATCGTCCGAATTTCCTCGAGCATCCTGGCACGTCCGATGGCTTCCCCGTCGAGGAGACCGCGCGCATTGGCGATGCCGCCGCTCGTCGTTCCAACTGCCTGGAATCCGACGTGCTCGAACACGCGTGCACTCGCGGCATCCCACGCGTTGGGCAACAGCAGGTGGCCACTCGAATGCAGTTCGCCAAACCTGGTTGCATGCCGGGCCTGATCGGGTGTCCTCATTGTCGACGCCTCCGCCGTCGATCATCAGCGGCAAGCGCTCGCGCAGGCTGGCGGTTTCCGGCTGTGGTCGGCGGTTGACGTGTCCGAAAACCGCTAGACAGGTTGGCACACGAAGGCGAGGATGAGGCGTGGACCTCGATATCGACGCCTGCTATCGTGCCTTTCGCACCCGCGATCCACGATTTGACGGTCGGCTCTTCAGCGGTGTCAGAACGACCGGTATCTACTGCCGCCCGATCTGCCCTGCGCGCACCCCCAAGCGCGAGAATATGTTGTTCTTTCCGACGGCGGCGGCAGCACAGGACGCAGGCTTCCGGCCATGCCTGCGATGTAGGCCCGAGACGGCACCCGATCTCGCCGCCTGGCGTGGCACGTCGAACACCGTCTCTCGCGCGTTGGGGCTCATCGAAGCTGGTGCGCTCGATGAACGCGGCGTCGGATGTCTCGCTGACCGTCTCGGCGTCGGCGAACGCCAACTGCGGCGGCTCTTTCAAAAGCATCTCGGTGCCTCGCCGGTCGCCGTTGCGCAGACCCGGCGCGTGCTGCTGGCGCTGCAGCTCGTTCACGAGACCCATTTGCCGATGACCGACGTCGCGCTGGCCGCCGGATTCACCAGCATCCGCCGCTTCAACGAAGTCTTCCAGCGACTCTTCCGGCGCCCTCCCGGTGCGCTGCGAAGAGTGGGTAAGACGGTGCCCGAAGTCTTGCCGACCGGAGAGGTCATCGTTCTGCTGCGTTATCGGTTGCCGTACGATTGGCACGGCATGCTGGCATTTCTGCACGCTCGTGCGATTGCCGGTGTCGAAGCCGTTTCGGGCCATCGGTATGCGCGCACCATCGAGATCGATGGCAGGCACGGTCTTGTGGTGGTCGAATCTGCCGCCGGCCAGGCACTCAAGGCGACAATCCGGTTTCCGCGTCTAGCCGAGCTGCCCAGGATCATCGCCCGGTTGCGGCGCGTATTTGATCTGGCGGCGGATCCGCAGGCGATTGGCGCGCAGCTCGCGGAGGATGCGTTGCTGGCGCCCTTGGTCGCGATTCGGCCCGGACTCCGCGTGCCGGGCGCGTGGGATGGTTTCGAGTTGGCGGTCCGGGCGTTGCTCGGCCAGCACATCACCGTGAAGGCGGCCGTCCGTCTGGCGACGACGCTCGTCGAGGAGTATGGCGAGCCGCTGTCGGTTCCGAATCCCGCAATCGCGGGGTTGACGCATGTGTTCCCGTGTGCCGAGCGTCTCGCGTCGGCAGATCTCACCAGGCTCGAGATGCCCGTCAAGCGGATCCAGGCGCTGAAAACACTCGCGGCGGCAGTGACTTCCGATCCTCAGCTCTTCGGCCCAGGCGCGGAGCCGATGGCATGCACCAAACGCCTCCGAGCGATGGCCGGCATTGGTGAGTGGACGGCTCAATACATCGCCATGCGCGAGTTGCGCGAACCGGATGCGTTTCCCGCCGACGACATCGCATTGAAACGCGCTCTGGCTGAGCGTGAGGGACGATGGCTGACATCGCGGGAGGTCATCGCGAGAGCGGAGCGATGGCGACCCTGGCGCGCCTACGCGGCGCAACATCTGTGGGCGGCGATGACGGACCCTCGACCGCAGCATCGATGAAGTCCGGATCATGATGGGTCGGCCAAGCGCTGCCGTATGCGAGCCATGGCTCCCTGCTGGCCGGCCCATGCTGCGTTCAGGGGAAAGCAGATCTCTCGCGTTGTGTCCTCGATGCGTCTCGATTGGTGGGTTGGGTGCTGCACGTCTCGACCCGCGGCCAGCACCAGCTCCATTTGACAACAGGGGTGTCAATTAGCATAATTGACACCTCTGTTGTCAATTAGACGACGAATATCCATGTCCAGTCTCCCCAATTCGCCGGACTCGTCCAATAGCTCGCGTCGGCTGTCTCCGAGCGCGCGAGTCGTGCTCCGAATCGCCACGACCCTCGCTGCGATCGTCCTTGTATTTCTGCTCATCGGCGCCGGCATGAGTACGTGGCGTGGATCGGGATTCCGCGCCAACGGACCCGAGCGGCCCCGACTCAGGCAGGTCCTCGCGCTCGAGCCGGGAATGGCGGTGGCGGATGTCGGCGCGGGTAACGGCGAGCTGACGGTCGTGCTCGCAGCCGAGGTCGGGTCGAGCGGGCGGGTGTACTCGACCGACATCGACCCCGAAAGCCTGGCGCGGGTCCATGCGGCGGTCGCCGCCAGCCGCCTCGACAATGTCACGCTGGTGCGTTCGGAGGCGGGCGACACGAAGCTGCTCGCGAATTGTTGCGATGCCATTGTAATGCGCCGTGTCTACCATCATTTGACCGACGCACCGTCGATCAACGCGAGCCTCCTGCGGGCCCTTCGCCCGGGTGGTGTGCTCGCGGTGATCGACTTTCCGCCGCTGCTTTCCTGGCTGTGGCCACTGAATCACGGCGTGGACGCCCGAAGGGTGACCGAAGAGGCAGCCGCGAGCGGCTTTCAACTGGTGCAGGTCATCGAGGATTGGCCCGGTCGGGGGCCCCTCGAGAGCTATTGCGCCGTGTTCAACAAGCAGCGGGACTCGCAGACCAGTCGGTGAAGCCGTCTCATCGAACCGCAACGCGAGCGTGCTCGGGATTGGAACAACTGCGAAGACTGTCGCGTGGGCCGTCCTGCGGACGCGAACGACTACACGCCGCTCTTTACTGACGCGGGCGCCGTCGTCCTGCGCAGCAGTCGTGGCTGCGAACGCGCCTTGGCCTCATCGCTGATCCCCCGCACGATGTCCACAGTCTTTCGGATATCTGGCTCGCTCAACCCCCTGCCCATCGTCGAAGCAACCGCCAGGAAACGGGCCCTCAGCCTCTGGTAGCGCGCATCGCCTCTGCGGGTGAGCCGCACGAGCTTGGAGCGCCGGTGCTTCGGGTTGTCGACGAATTCCACGAGCCCCTCGGCCGCAAGTTCATCCGCGAGCCGCTGCATGCGTTGTCGGCTGGTAGGCCGCATTTCGGCGATCTGCGGCACCGTCAACGGCCCCAGCAGCGCGAGACTTCGCATGAAGCCGAACGCACCGCCGCCCCAGCTCGTGATCAGACCCGTTTTCTGACCAAGTGCCCGAATCCTGAAGAAGCACTGGGCTACTTCCAGCATCAGCTCAGCGATCGCCTCGGCCTTGCTGTCGATGATTGGTTTCGCCGCGGTCCTGAGTCGTACCAACGCCATCCCTCCGTTTCTTTGAGGGCGCCCATAGCGTCTTTGGTTGACACCTCAATTGTCAACTTGACAATGACACTATCGTTGTCGTTTCTGGCGCCAGTCTCTGCTACGTACTCCTCTTCAGCATCACCGGAGCTGGAGGGGTATGGAGCGGGTCAGGCAACAAACGAACGACACGGGTCCACTCGGTGAGATTGAGGCCTTGAAGGAGACTTGGCGGAGGCAGGTGATCGGCCGGTTCCCACTGACTGAGGTTCGCCACGGACGCTTCTGAGTCCGAGTGGCTCACGACGATGTGTTCTTACCCGATGGTGATGACGATCTTCCCCTGGTGATCCGCGGCACCGAAGCGCCGGAACGCATCGGCAATGTTGGCGAGCGTGTACGGCCTGTCGATGATCGGCCTCAGCTGGCCAGCTTCGAACAGTTGATTCACGTACGCAAGGTCTTTGTTGGGCTTCAAGCCGACCACGCGCAGGCGCCTGGTCGACCATCGCGACATCAACCAACCCCCGATCGCGGTCTGCAGCAGGCGCGGGATGTGACCGCCGACAGTGGCATAGGTGCCCTGGGGACTGAGCGCACGCGCGTACGCCCATGGCGCGCGGTCGGTTTTCACATCGAGGATCAGGTCGTACGATCGGCCGCTTCTCGTAAAGTCTTCCCGGCGGAAGTCGACGACGTGGTCGGCGCCGAGGGCACGCAGCATATCCAGCTTGTCGGCTCTGTCGACGGCGGTGACCTCTGCGTCATAGAGGTTTTTGGCAATCTGAAGAGCGAACGTGCCGACTCCTCCGCCGGCTCCGTTCAGAAGTACCCGCTGTCGCGGCCGAATCTGGCCGACGTCGATCAGGCCCTGCACGGCCAGCATGCCCGCCTGCGGAATCGCAGCGGCTTGCTCGAACGTCATGCCGGCCGGCTTATGCGCGAGGCCTGCCTCCGACGCACATGCGTAGTGCGCAAACGCGCCAAAGCCTTGCATGCACAGGTCGCCGTACACCTCGTCGCCGACGCGGAACGCCTTGACACCCTCGCCGAGCGCCGCGACACGGCCAGCGATGTCACAGCCGATGACCGGCACCTTGGGTCTGAAAAGGCCATGAAGCAGGCGAACCACCAACGATTGACCTCGAACCATCTCCCAGTCCCAATCGTTGACGGAGGCGGCATGGACGCGAACGAGCACTTGACCGGCTTTGGGCGTTGGCGGCGGCACGTCCCTCACCTCGAGGGCGTCGAGGCCGCCGTAGCTCTTGAGAACGACTGCCTTCATTGCGGTTCGCGTCGCGTGAGAGAAACGAAGATCGCGACCCTTTCCTCGAAAGCCGAGTCGTGCCGTCGGTCGCGGCGCAGAGTATGAAGCAGAACGGCCTCGTCCTGATAGCCCCCACCTGGCACCAGTGTCCCGCTTCCCTATTTCGTGACATAACTCCCGGGCGGACATTCCGTCTGGCGGCGTTGCTCGCATCGCGCCTCGCCGGGTCTCCTGCGACGCGAGGCTATAGTGCTCACGAATTCGCCGAAGCGACGGCACTGTTGCGTCGCGAATGGAACGCCCGCAGCATGTTCGCTCACATCAGGCCGGTCTCCCCCACCGCCACGAGCGCCGCAGGCTGACATCTTGGACGTACGCATCCTCGGTTCATCGACTATCGCGCCCGAATCGCTGCCCCCACCTGATCCAGTAGACGTGCTGTCGCGCCCACCCTCCGTGACGACGATGACATCGTCGCCCGCTGAATCAAGTTGTCCATCGGGCCGGCCACCGCGACGTCCAACCGGGAAGCCTACGGGTGTCAGACAGGATGAGTCCAGAGTAGCCGATACGATCCGACCAAGCCGATGTTGAAGTGGGACACGGCGCGTGTTGCGGGACGTCGCGGGTCTGCACGGGCTGCGCTTCCACGACCTCCGGCACACGGTCATGTGCGTCGGTAAGCCTCCGCGTTCCTGGAGGTTTTTGAGAGTCACCTCTCACACTTCAATCCACGGTTCACTCTTAAGATCAGGACGCAAGTTCCATCAGCAGGTCCGCGACTTGTTCGGGCATTGTCACGGGCGCGTGATGGGAACTCGCCAATTCGCGGTAGCGCCAAAGCTCGGACCGCTGTGCCGTCGCGGCGTGCTGGTCGAAGCGGGGGCTTGGAAAGTGCCGACAGCGAATATAGGCACGCGGTAAATTCTCGGCCGCAGGATTCGTGCGGTGCACATGGTCCCTGAAGTGCCCAACCGGCGTGGGCCCCAAACGATCCAGCATCCAGCGCACGTCGTCGGTCACGGTGACGCCCCACATATCCCGCACGATCGTTTCCCAGGCGGGTGGCGCGAAGCGCGGCAGGAACCAGCCCTCGCCTTCTATCCTCACCAACGCCTCCATCATCTGCCGTCTGTCCGGCGCCACGAGATCGAACACAGCTTGACCGTGTTCAGGTACAAAGGCATCCAGATACACCACGTGCGCGATTCGATCCGGTGCGCGGTCGGCGACGCCTGTAATCACCACGCCGGACGAGCTGTGGCCGACGAGGACGACGTCGCGCAGGTCCTCGTACTTCAGCACGTTGCTGACGTCGTTGACGTGCACGTCGAGGCCGACGTCAGCTCGGGCGAGATGACTCCGTTCGCCGAGACCGGTCAGAGTCGGGGTGAACACCAGGTGCCCTTGCTGGCGTAGAAGCGGCACAACTTTTCTCCAGAACCACGCTCCGTGCCAGGCAGGGTGTACTAAAACGAAGACTTTCGAGATCATGTTCTGCGCCTCACAGGTCACGCCCATCATGGCGATCAGGCTTGCCCCCACCCGGCAGCCCTGAGCGCGTCTCGACGGGAAGGTTGCGCATGCGCGGTCATGGGCCGCCATAATGCCGTGGCTGGCCGATTGGTGTCCTGATCGAACACTGGAGGCTTGCCGGAGAAAGGCTGGATTTCCGAGAGGTCAGTACATGACCTTGCTATTCGAGAACTGCGAAATCCAGGAAGATCGGCGTGAGCTCCGTCGAGAACACACCGTCGTTCACGTCGAACCACAAGTATTCGATTTGCTCGTCTACCTCGTGCGGCATCGGGACCGCGTCGTAAGCAAAGATGAGCTCATCCGTTCCGTCTGGGATGGACGGTTCGTGTCTGACGACACGGTCGCGAGCAGAGTGAGTGCCGCTCGGCGGGCTATCGGCGACAGCGGCGCCGAGCAGCGATTCATACGGACGGTGACGCTCCGTGGATTTCGGGTTGTTGGCGAAGTCCGAGGAGCACCCAATGCCGGCCCGACGCCCACCGCCGTGCCGTCGCCTGCGCCGCATCCTTTCGGCCTCCAGCAACGCGTCAGATTCTGCCAAGCGTCAGACGGCGCGCATCTGGCCGTCGCATCAGCAGGTGTCGGAATGCCGTTGGTGAAGGCCGCCAATTGGTTGAACCACATTGAATTCGACTGGCAGAGTCCGGTGTGGTCACCTCTATTCAGCCGGCTGGCGGCACACAGCGCCAACTGGTGCGGTATGACGAGCGCGGCACCGGTCTCTCCGATCGTGAGGTCGAAGATTTCTCATTTGAATCGTTCGTCGACGACCTCGAAACCGTGGTTGACGAATGCGGACTTCACCGTTTCGCGCTGTTGGGCATCTCGCAAGGCGCGCCGGTGTCGATCGCGTTTGCCGTGCGACACCCCGAACGTGTGTCACGGCTCGTTTTGTACTTGAGAGCAACAATCACCTCGGCCTCTCTCACGAGGCGGCCTGGGTGCGTTTCATCGACGAGATCTGTGGATTCCTGGGAGAGGACGAACCGCAGCGACTAACGGCGGCCGTGTGTTGATCGGTCCGGTTCGACGAGGGCCGGCATCTCGACCTCGATGAAAGGAGCGTCGGACGGAATGGTCCGGGCCGCCTGAGGGGTGACCGGGGCGTCTTCTTCACGCAGGCGGACATGACAGCTGCCGCAAGTGCGATGCCGATGATCGTCGGATGTAGCTGCATGACCTGAAGGATTGGACACCGTTCGTGGAGCAGTCGCCGGAGTCGAACCGCAACTTGCAGATTACGCGGGTTTTGCGAGCGACGCCTTTGGAGCCGTTCCCAAACGGCGCGTGAATGGCGGCACAAGCTGCATCGGCTGCTGTAAAATCGTCTCATGCCACGGCGCACACGAACCCTCACCTGGAACGGAAAAGACGTTCCTCCCGAGCTCCGCGAACTCCCTGCGGGCCGGTACGTCGTCGAGGCCGTCGAAAATGAAGCGCCGACGTTGACGCCAGAGGAAGAAGCAGGCATCGAGGCTGCGCTCGAATCGTACCGGCAAGGTCGCGTTGTTGATTCCAAGCGCGCCCGCGAGATCATCGACGCAGCCCTCGGTCGTTGAAGGCCACCTACACCGAAGAGGCGGTCGCCGACATCGTCGAGGCGATCAACTATCTCAACGAACGCAATCCCACCGCCGCTGCGAAGCTCGACGCGGACATCGCGCGATGCATCGAACGTTTGGCCGATCGGGAGTTTGAGGGTCCAGTCTCACGGCTCCGGTCGGGTGCTGTCGTGCGGACTTGGGGCGTTCCGCCGTTTCGGATCTATTACCAGCGCCATCCCGACGAACTGTTGATCCTGCGTGTCTATCACCAGGCCCGCCGCCCTATCACGCGATGAGGTGTCCTGACATGACGCTCTTTTCTTCATTCCGCACACCTGTCGTCGAACCACGAGAGCTTGTCAGGCTATTCGAGATCCCCCTTGCTTCTAGCGCTTTGGCGGCTGTTTGAGCAGTCCAGCCGGCAGAGGGCGGACTCTACCGATCTGCGCTCTGCGTCTGTCGGCCGAGCGTCCGTTCGGTGACGGCAACAAGGTCCTCGAAGAGCTCCTTCGCCCTCCGGTGGCGGAGGAGAGGTCTGGACTGCCCGCTCCAGAGCGAAATCAGATCGCCGCGACCTCTTCGGATTGCCTCTTCGCGCAGGGTCCCAACCAGCTGACTCTGGAGCGGATACGGCAGAAAGGACTGCGAGCAGCCTTCGAGAGCCTCGGCCAGCGTGTTGCGCACGCCCCTGGCGAGACGACCGGAGAACGCCCGGGTCAGAACCGTGTCTACGGCTCGAGATCCCAGCAACGCCTCACGGTGCGCGGGAGGAGCGTTGGACTCCTCGCACGCCAGGAACGCCGTACCGATCTGGACGCCTTCGGCGCCGAGCGCCAGCGCCGCGGCAACCCCCCGTCCGTCGGCGATACCACCAGCGGCGATCACGGGGATGTCAACCGCATCGCACACTTGCGGCAGCAGCGAGAACAGCCCGGTCAGCGACGTTTCCGGCGATCGAAGAAACGACGGCCGGTGACCGCCCGCTTCAAAACCGGACGCCACGACGATGTCGACGCCCGATTCTTCAAGTGACACCGCCTCGTCGACGGTCGTGGCCGCTCCGATGGTGACGATCGACAAACGACGGCATTCGTCGATGACAGCCATCGCGGGAACGCCAAACACGAAGCTGAAGACCGGCGGCCTCGCGTCGAGCAGCGCGGAGACCTGCTCGTCGAAGGTGGCCCAGCCGCGCAACGCAAGCGTTGGCGGCGGCACGTGCAGCTCTCCGAAGAATGGCGCCAGTGGGGCGACCGCCGCATCGTAGGTGCGGCGCGTCGTCTCACTGACACCGGCGTCTTCAGTGGAGACCCAGAGGTTTACCGCAAACGGCGATCCCGTCAGCGATCGGATCTCGCGCACGGCTTCGCGGATCCGGTTCGGCGGCATGCCCTGCGCACCGAACGACCCGAGACCACCGGCATTGGAGACCGTCGCGACGAGGCGAGCCGAGGAGAGGCCACCTCCGAAAGGCCCCTGCACGATTGGGTATCGGATGCCCAGACGCCGACTGATTGCGGTGTCATTCCACATGAAGTCTCCTGCTCCTGATCGAACTCCCTCAGCGGTTGTCGCCGCTACCCACGACGCCGTGCCCCGCCTGCTTCCAGTCTTCCAGCCCCCCTTCAAAGGCCTCGACGTTGGAGTACCCGAGTTCGCCGAGCTTCTGTGCGGCCTCCCGACTCGCGGAGCAGTGCGTGCCCGCGCAATAGACGACGATTGAAGCGTCCTTGGCGACACGGGATCGCCTGACGGCATCGTCAAGCTGGTCGAGCGGGACGCGACGGGATCCTGGAATCAATTCGCCCTTGAACCACTCGTCGGTCAAGACGTTCCACACGTGCACGCCGACGTCGTCACGGATCTTGCGTTCAAGCTGGCCGGTCGTGATGGTTTTCACCGTTGCTGTTGCCATGATCTGTCTCCTGTTCGTCGCGGCCATCGGTTCACCGGTCTGGCACCGTCCCGCCGCGCGACTTCCATCATCGCGTCGATACTCTCATGGCGCAAGAATGCACTTTGTGGGTATATACTCACTAAAAGGAAAGTATGAGCAGCAAACGGATTGAAGCGAAGGCGTGCGAGCCGGCGTGGTGCCCGATCGAGGTGTCTCTCGAGGTCATTGGTGGGATGTGGAAGGTCATCATCGTCAGGGAACTTCTTGCCGGTACCAAGCGCTACAGCCAGCTGCACCGCGCACTCAAGCGGGTCACGCACAAGATGCTGACGCAACAGCTTCGCGAGCTCGAACGCGACGGACTGGTCGCGCGGAAGGTGTATCCGCAGGTCCCGCCCAAGGTCGAATACTCCTTGACCAATCTGGGCAAGTCGCTGGACCCGCTCCTGGATTCCATGCACGAGTGGGGTGAGCGTGTGATCTCCAGCCGCCGGAGTGTGTCAAGACGCGGTCCCGCATGACCGAGTCCGCTGGCGATGACGCGCAGCCCGATTGACAGGCCATGACGTGGCGGATTTGCGGTTGAAGGATTCTGCGCGTCGTCACGCCATGATGTCGCGCCCACCCGCCTTCGGCGCGTCCCCGCGAGGAGCAGCGACGGCGCGCTGGCGCTCGCCGACGCCGCGCGTTGGGCCTGGCCGCGGGGAGTGACGCGTCCAGCAGCTGTTCCGCCGCCCAGCGCGCGTGCACGGCTGGCGCCAGGTGCGTGTCGATCTGCGAGGTTGATGCAGCCCCGTCGACGAGCTCAAAGGTGGATTCGGCGATTGAAGCCGGAACGGACTTGGCAGTCGATCGCGAAGTCGTCAGGGCTCCCGTATCAGCTCATGCATCGAACAGCGTCAGTCTGGTGCGTGCCGACGCAAGCGGGTGGTCGTGTATCAGGTATTCAGTGACTCACCGGAGCCGTACTACACCGAGGATCTCAGGCGTTTGGCATCGGCGATGCCCGCTCAAGACGGTGTCTCGTTCTATGTCGTGGGCAGCGCCTTTCGCCCAACGACCATGTATGGGCGACTCGCCGCTCGGTGGGATGCCGCGAGCGCGAAATAGGCGCGGTCGTGAGAGACGCGCTCGTCGCGGGCCCGCTGCTCGAGTTTGCCGAGCCCGTTGCGATACCGATCTAAGCTGCTGGCGTACGTAGGAGCAACTGGATGACGACACTTGTGGTCGGTGTCGACTCGGCATGGACGCGCACGAAGATCGGCGCGATCGCAGGCGCCGTCCTCCGCGACGACGGCAGGATTACAGATCTCGGGCCACCTCGCCCGGCACAATTCGAGGACGCGGCCGGAATCATTCGTGGGTGGCAGACAGCCCACTCTGCATCATCAACGCTGGTGCTTCTGGACCCAACCGACCATCGTCGTAAATGACGTCGTCCAGAGCCCCGTCGAGCATATCGTCTGCCCTTGTGTTAGCCGTCGACGGGGTGGGATGCAGTCGCCGAACCGGGGGCGCACCGACATGTTTGGCCCGGCCGCTCCCGTCTGGGAGTTTTTTGCTGGTTTCGGGAGGAGCGGCGGACCCATTCGACCACGCTCAAAGCGTCCGGGTGTTGGAGACTTACCCGGTGCTGGCAATCATCGCCCTTGGCTGGGACGCTGGCGGACAAGGAGCGATCCGCCGGACGACTTCCGAAGTACAACCCGGAGCGTCGCAAAACGTTCGCGATCTCGGACTGGGCACACGTATGCCGCACGACGTCCATGCGGCTTGCTGCAGAGGGCGCTCGTGAATCGGCGGCTTGGGCCGAGACCGCGGCGACCAAAACGAAACCCACGAAGAGGGACCAAGACCAACTCGACGCCTGCATTTGCCTCGTGTCGGCTCTCCACCTCGCCAAGGGTCGCGATGCTCTGTTCGTCGGATGCTGCGCGACCGGCTACATCGTCGTTCCGGACTCAGAGATGCTGCGAAGCGAGCTCGAGCGCAGATGCGTGGCGCTAGGGCGCGAATCCGCGAGCTGGGTGCGCGTTTTCCGGTTGCCCGCGTCGTCTGGGGCGGCAGCGCGAGACGCGTAGTCTCGCCGCTAGCAGGTGCCATTTGGCCTCAGGTCGACGACCCGCCGCCTCGATCGCGGGCTATACTGAAACGTTCCGCTGGCCGGCTCTGGACTGGTTGGCGCCGAACTGTGTGGACTTAGTCCTGCGTTTCACTATTACGATGACGTCTCGGCCGCCGATGCATCCCGCCTCGCTGCGTTGCTCGTCGGTCACATGCGCCCGGCATGCTCACTCCTCGCGCCTTGCGATCCGGGCGCCTCGGCGCCCGAATACGTCACCGTAATTGTGAAACGCACGACTAAGTCCTCGACACCAGGATCGAAAGCGCGGTGGTCACGAAATACAGGATTCCGACATACCCGTTGAGATCGAATGCGCGCTTGACCTGCGAGAGATCCCGCTCGCTGACCATCGATTGCTCCCAGACGAGCAGGGCTGCCACCCCGGCGACTCCGGCCAGATAGACCCACCCGAGGTCGGCCACCACGTGCAATCCTGCCAGGCAGACGATGGCGACCACGTGCAGAACACGGGAGATCTGAAGGGCCCGGCCGACGCCGAACTTCGTGGGGATGGACCGGAGGCCGTGCGCCCGGTCGAAATCAACATCCTGGCAGGCGTAGAGCACGTCGAAGCCCCCGACCCAGGTGCCAATGGCCAGACCGAGGAGCCAGGGCTCCCATCCGCCTCGCCCGCCCGCCGCCAGCCACCCGCCCACCGGCGCGACCGCCATTGCGAGCCCGAGAAACAGCTGCGTGTAGGCGGTAAAGCGCTTCGCGAGCGAATACCAGAACACGATCGCCAGCGCCACCGGCGAAAGGGCGAAACAGATTGGCCCGAGTTTCCACGCCGCGACAACGAACAGCGCCGACGCCGCCCCGACGAACAGGACGGCCTCGACACGGCTCATCACCCCGCGTGGCAGCTCGCGCGCCGCGGTCCGCGGGTTCAGCGCATCGAACCGGACGTCAACCAGGCGGTTGAAGCCCATCGCGGCACTGCGAGCAGCGACCATCGCGACGATAATCCACGCGACGCGCCAGGCGATCGCTCCCGCCTCCCACGTGGCCTCGCGGTGCAGGGCGAGCAACGCTCCCGTCAGCGCGAACGGCAGCGCGAAGACGCTGTGACTGAACCGGACGAACGAGGCGTACGTTCTGAGTCGCTGCATGCGCTCCGATCAATCAGGATCCAGCCACCGAATGTCCTTCGCGGCCACATTGCTCAGCAGATATTCTTCCACATCCTCGACATCGGGCGGGATCCGGACCGCGATCAACGCCGCCCGCTTGCCTGGCTGGATCGATCCGAGCTCGCCGGCGAAGCCGAGCGCCTCCGCGCCATCGAGCGTCGCGCTCCGCAGGATACGCGCGGCTCGAACAGCTGGAGCGAGCGACCGGACAACGGCAAGCTCCGCGAAGAGGCTCAGGTCCTCTACGCTCGCCAGGCTGTCGGTTCCGATGGCCACACGAGCTCCGGAGGCGTAGAAGCGCTCGACGGGCGGGGTGCCCGCGCCCGTCCAGCGATTGCTGCGGGGGCAGGTCACGACGGTCGCTCCCGCCTCGGCGAGGCGCGACAGCTCGGCGTCGGAGAGCTGGACGCAGTGCACCGCGAGCAGCCGCTTGTCGACGAGACCGAAGCGGTCCAGGTACTCGACAGGCCAGCATCGAGGGGCTCGCCAGGCGTCAGTCCAGACGCCCAGTGCCTCGAGCAGCAGTCGCCAGGCGCCGGTACCCACCTGCAGGAACTCGAGCTCTTCCCGCGACTCCCCGAGATGCACGCTGAGCGGGCCGTCCCCGGCCGCCCCTGCAATCGCTCGCAGCAGCGCGGGCGATACCGAATAGGGCGCATGGGGCACCACGGCGGTACGGATCCGGGGTAGCGGCGTGAGCGCATCGAGCTCGGCGTGCGCGATCCTCACGAGATTGTCCGGATCCGCCGCGTTGAAACCGAGCAGCTCCCGAAACACGACCGCGGAGAGATCGCTGCCGGCGAGCGCATCCCAGGCTTCGAGCGTGTTGGTGACCTCGCCGATGAGCGACGTACCGGCCGCGCGCAGCTCACGGACGGCTTCGGGTATCGGCTCCATGGATTCCGAGGGGACCGTCCGGCGCAGGGCTATCAGGCGCGAGGCCCACACGGGCAGGGCTCCCGCGGGAGCCACCTTTCCGCGCATCCACGACAACTCGAGGTGCGTGTGAGCGTTGACGAGACCGGGGAGGATGGCGACGGTCTCTCTCAGGTCCCTCGCCGCTGGTCCCTTCGTCCCACGGCCCTTGGTCACGGGGAGCTGAGGAGTCTGCGGGACTGGATCCTCAGGACCGCCAACGGCGCGGATCCGGCCGCGGTCGACGAGCACCCAGCCGTCGCGGATGGGTGGGCCGGCAATCGGCAGCAGCCAGGCCGCGCGGTGGAGCACCGGCATCAGTGGCCGGTCAGGCGCGGCCCGCCCCGCCGAAGGCCATTCGGCTCTTCCAAGCGAAGGCGGGCCTTCTTCTCGGACGCGCTGCGTGCGGGGTATCGGGCCATCTCGGGCGGCCTGCTGGTGTCTCCCTCGGCGCGCGCTACCGCGAGCTCCAGCATCCGGGGGACCTCGCGCTCGCGGAAGATCGGATCGCCCAGGATCTCGTAGTGCATGTTGCGGCGCCTGGGGACGAACCCCGCGTTCTCGATGTTGCGGACGATCTCGATCTCGTCCATGCAGTAGGCGGCGCCAGCGGCCCGCACGACGTTCTCTTCGATCATGACGCTGCCCATGTCGTTGGCGCCGAAGGCGAGGCTGAGCTGCCCGACCTTACCCCCCTGCGTCACCCACGACGCTTGAAGGTTGTCGAAGTTGTCGAGGACCAGACGGGCGAGGGCCAGCGTGCGCAGGTAGTCAATGCCCGTTGCTTCCCCGCCGCCGAGCTCCGTATGCTCGGGCTGGTAGCTCCACGCGATGAAGGCCGTGAACCCGCCCGTCTCGTCCTGCACCTCCCTCAGCCGAAACAGATGCTCGAGGCGCTCGTCGGCCGTCTCGACCGTCCCGTACATCATCGTCGCGGTCGTGCGCAGCCCTGCCGCGTGCGCGTAGCGCATCACGTCGAGCCACTCCTGCGCGGTCGCCTTGTTGTAGCAGTTGAGGACCTTCCGTACGCGGTCCACCAGGATCTCGGCGCCGCCGCCGGGGATGCTGTCGAGGCCGGCGGAGATCAGCCGATCGATCACCTGCGGGACCGGCAGGCGCGACACGCGCGACAGGTGAATCACCTCGGGGGGCGAGAGCGCATGCAGCCGGAAGGTCGGATACCGCTCCTTCACGGCGCGAAAGAGATCCTCGTACCATTCGAGCGGCAGATCGGGGTTGTGGCCGCCCTGGAGCAGCAGCTGCCCGCCACCGATCGCGATTGTCTCGTCGATCTTCCGGAAAATCTCGTCGAAGCCGAGCACGTAGCCATCCGCCGATCCAACCGGACGATAGAACGCGCAGAAGGTGCACCGCGCCACGCAGACGTTCGTGTAGTTCACGTTCCTGTCGATGATGTAGCTGACCACGCGGTCGGGATGCTTCCGCTCGCGAACGTCGTTGGCGAGCCGGCCGAGCAGGGCCGTGGGGGCACCGAGATACAACTCGAGCGCCTCGGCTCGATCGAGCCGGCCACCGCTCCGGACCTTGTCCGCGAGCTGCTGAATGCTCACTCAGCTCCACCTCATTCCCGAACAGCGATCCCTTTCCACGCGGCCGGACGGGCCGACGGCAACCACGATCCACACGATGATCGGATGGACACGATGTCAATCAGGTTACGCACTGTATTCGTCGTACTCATCGGTCCATCCTGGCATCCTGAGAGCCGTTGGCTCGGGCGTGGCGCGGCCCGCGCGAACATCCGCCTCAATAGAACTCCGGGGCGCGGATCGACTCCACCACGTCGTGTTTCTCCGCGAGCTGATAGTAGCGCCTGAGGCCCTGCTCCTCGCGATCGCCGAGCGCGTACTGGATATTCTCCCTCAAATACGCCTGCCCAACGGCTACCCGTTCGGGCGGGCAATACGCGGCGGCAATGGCATCCGATGCGGCAACCCCGGCGCCGCGCGCCCGCTGGAGCGCCTCGACGGCCTGCGGCGACAGGGCCCCTCGCCTTCCCGCCCAGAACGCCCACACGAACGGCAAGCCGGTCAGCTTCACCCACTCGGAGCCCAGATCCACCTTCAGGAGCCCGCGCGACTCGGGTTCGAGAAACAGCGCGGGATCCCCGATGAGCAGTGCCGCATCGCAGCGGACCAGCATGTCGTCCACGTTCGGCGGCATCGGCACGAGTTCCGGGTCGATGCCGAAGGACTCGTAGCAGAGCACCCGCAGGAGGCCGTTCGAGGTTCGCGAGCTCGTGTCGGTCGCGATCGAGCTGATCTGTCCGACTGGTTTCGTCGTGAAGAGCGCCACCGAGGCAACCGCGGCCCGCGACGCGATGCCGCACTCGGGAACGATCCTGTAGGGCTCCCTGCCGCGAAGGTATTCGATCGACGGAATCATCCCCACGTCGATCGACCGCTCGTGCAGCAGCGCCGCACATTTCGACGGCACGTCGAAGCGGAGGGAGAACAGATTTGACTTCAGCTCGAGCCCGTGCACGAGCGGCCTGGCATTCAGGTAGGCAACGGCGCCGAGGCGGGCTGGGGGCATGGCGCGTGGGAGGTTCAGGGTTCAGGGTTCAGGGTTCAATGGTTCCAGGGTTCATGAGTTCAGGGGTTCAAGGGTTCAGGTGTCGCGCGTCGTGAAGAGCGCGTCGCGCTCGATCGGGTCCAGCCGCGCGGCGCGGATGTTTCCCGTGATCTCCTCGATTGCGGTCCGCCTGGTGCCCAGCGTTCCTGGATCCGTGGCCGCGATGCCGTCCACATCGTCTGCGCCCATGGTCAGTGCGACCTGCGCCAGCTTCGGGCCGTAGAGCGGCCAGTCCACCTGAATCGACTCGATGTTATCGACGAGGAGCCTTGCCAGCGCGACGAGCTTCACATCGTCGTATCCCGTTGTGGGGACGGCGACGGGCGTGACCCGCGGGAGCGGTGCGAGCGCACTGAAGCCGCCGACGTCCGCCTGGAGCGCACGGGCGCGCTGGAGGAGCGCCAGACGATCGTCCTCCGTCATCCTGTGCACGGTCATCCGGAGCAGCTTCAAGCCCGCGTCCCTGGCGGCCGTGACGGCAGCGGCGTCGACCCCGACCGAGTCGACTGCAACGTCGGCCAGGGCCACGAGGCCCGCCTCGCGCAATCGGCCGCAAAGACTGCTGATATCCCGAGGTGAACCGGCGATCGCGACAAGATCGGCGAGCGAGAAGCCGGTGACCGGACGAGCGCCGGCGATAGCGACGGTAGAGCGAACGGCGGCGAGCGCCGCTTCCTCGTCGCGCGGCGCGCCGACGATACGAATCTCGCCGGCGCTCAGATTGGCCGGCAACGAGGTGGCCGGGACCTCCACGTGTGTCTCGAACACACGAACGAACGTCGTCGTCTTGCCACGCCGCTGCCGTCGGACGGCGTCGGCCAGCACGGCCACTTCGATGATGTCGTTCGTGGCGAGAACGGCTCGCGCGTCAACCTCCGACAGCACGTCCCCGCGGCCGATGCGGTCTGCAACGGCTTCGAGAGCATTCACGGCTTCCACCCCATGCTGATCTTCTCCCACACCGCCTCGGCCTTTCGCCTGGCGTCGGCGGTTGTCGAGATCTTCTTCGGCCACGGCCGCCTGAAGCCCTCGCTGGTCCACTTCCGAGTGGCGTCGATCCCCATCTTGCTCCCGTACGCGGCGAGATCGCTCGCGTCTTCGAGATCGTCAACGGGACCGCGGGTGAACTGGATGTCCCGTTCCGGATCATAGTGCGTTCCCACAATCCAGGCGACCTCAGCCTCGTTCTGCACGTCCACATCCCGGTCGACCACGATGACCGTCTTCGAGAACATGAGCTGCCCGAGACCCCAGCACGCATTCATGATCTTGCGCGCATGCCCCGGATACCGCTTGTCGATCGAGATGATGACGATGTTGTGAAAGATGCCCGCCGCGGGAAAGTGCATGTCCACGATCTCCGGCAGCGTCTTCCGGATGAGCGGCAGGAAGATTCGCTCGCTCGCCTTCCCCAGGTAATAGTCCTCCATCGGCGGGATTCCCACGACGGTCGTCAGATAGACGGGACGCTTGCGATTGGTGACGCACGTCAGATGGAACACGGGATAGTCGTCGGGATGCGAATAGAACCCCGTGTGATCGCCGAAGGGTCCCTCGCGGCGCCGCTCGCCCGGCTCCACATATCCTTCGAGCACGATCTGGGAGTTTGCCGGCACCTCGAGATCGACGGTGACGCACTTGACCAGCTCGACCCGTTCGCGTCGCAGGAAGCCTGCGAGCATCAGCTCGTCGAGCCCTTCCGGCATCGGCGCCGTGGCCGAGTACGCGAGCGCGGGATCGGGTCCGAGCGCCACCGCCACCGGCAAGCGCCTGCCGAGACGCTCCGCCACCCGGTAGTGCTGCGCGCCACCCTTGTGCCGCTGCCAGTGCATGCCAGTCGTCCTGCCGTCGAAGACCTGCATGCGATAGGTGCCGACGTTTCGGGCCTTCGTCTCCGGGTCCCGCGTGAACACGAGCGGGAAGGTGACGTAGCGGCCGCCATCCTCCGGCCAGCATTTCAGGATGGGCAGGTCGTCGAGCGTGCCGTCCTTTCGAACAACCTCCTGGCACGGCGCGTCGCTCACTGTTTTCGGCATCAGGTCCCGCAGCCGGTTCACGACGGGCAGCATCTTCAGCGCGTCGACGAGACCGCCGGGAATCTTGGGCGTCGTCAGCTCCTCGATCTCGCGCGCGAGGGCGTCGAGCGTATCGACGCCCAGGGCCATGCAGACCCGCCTCATCGAGCCGAACAGGTTGACCGCGACCGGAATGTCGAAGCCCTTGGGACGCTCGAAGAGCAAACCTGGACCGCCGCCAGGCGACTTCGACACGCGGTCTGTCACCGCGCAGATCTCGACATCGGGATCGACCGTCTCGCCAATCCGCGCCAGCTCGCGTGCCTTGTCGAGGGCTGAGATGAATTCGTTGAGGTCCTTGAACATCGGATTGTGCCGCTGCACGAACCGACGGTCAGCACGATGGACACGATGACACGATGAGCACGATGCTTTTTGTTCATCGTGTCCATCTGTCCATCGTGCTCATCGTGCGAGCCGTCGGCCCGCTACGAAGTCAGACCACGCTCTCCATCTTCTCCGCGATCCGGGTTGCCAGCTCGAGCGCGCGGCGACCGGCTTCGCCATTCACCAGCGGCATCGACCGGTCGCGCGCGGCGCGGACGAAGTCGGACAGCTCCCGCCGGAGCGGCTCGTCGCGCTCCACGGGAATGGCGCCACCCTCGATCGACGGGCGCGCGCCGTCGCGCCGGACGAGACGCCAGCCCTCGACTTCCTGTGCGGCGTAGTCGATCGACAAGTACGAATCGGGCTGGAAGAAGCGGATCTTGCGCACGCGGTCACGGCTGATTCGGCTGGCCGTCACGTTGGCGATGCAGCCCGACGCGAAGCGCAGCCGCGCGTTGGCGATGTCGTACCGAGGGGTCAGCACCGGGACGCCGACCGCTTCGATCGAGGCGACCTCCGACCGCACCATCGCCAGGATGACGTCGAGATCGTGAATCATCAGGTCGAAGACCACGTCGATATCGAGGCTGCGCTCGGGGAAGACGCCAAGCCGATGGACTTCGATGAACCGCGGGGAGGTCACGAGCGGCAGGACGGCGGACACAGCCGGATTGAAGCGCTCGGTGTGACCGACGGCCAGCACGGCGCCCGAGGCCCGCGCTGCCGCGATCAACTCGTCGGCCTCGGCAAGGGATTGGGCCATGGGCTTTTCCACGAGCACGGCAATGCCCCGCTCGAGAAACGGCAGCGCGACCTCGCGGTGCAGCGCCGTCGGCACGGCAACCGTAACCGCATCCACCTCGTCGAGCAAGTCGCGGCTGTCGGCCATCGGCCTGGTCCCGGCGGCCGCCGCGATCTCCGCCGCGCGTCCGGGCAACACGTCCACGACCGCCGTGAGCCGTGCTCCCTGCAGGCCCGACAGGATTCTCGCGTGATGTTTCCCGAGGTGCCCGACCCCGATGACACCGACCCGCATGCCGTCAGCCACGTTGTTCCTTCCGCGGCCGACCGGCAATCGCCACGCCTGCCTGATCCGCGGCCGCGAACACCCGCTCCCCGTCGAGCACGAGCGTGCGGCCGGCATCGATCGAGAGCGCCGACGCGCCTGCCGCGCCCATCGCCTCGATGGTCGCCAGCCCGATGACGGGCACGTCGAAGCGCATGTCCTGGCTCGGCTTTGCCACCTTGACGACGCGCGTCCCTGGCCCAGCCAGGCTTCCGGCACGCCGGATCACCTCGTCGGTACCTTCCATTGCCTCGACCGCCACGACCGCCTGGTTTTTCAGCACTACCGTTTGACCGATATCCAGCGCAGCTATGGCGTCCGCCATGCGGTACCCAAACGCAAAATCGGCCTGCTCCTCGTCGCTCGGCTGCCGGCATGTGAGCACGCCCTCCCTTGCGAGAAGAGGGTCGAGGAACGCCGTGGAATCCAGCAACTCGATGCCCTCGCCGCGCATGACCTCGGCGACCGCCGAGATCAGGGCGTCGGTGTTCCGCGACTTCAGCTTCGTCAGGACCGACAGCAGGGTCAGGTCGGGCATGATGCCCGAGAAAATCTTGACGTGCTTGACCTGCCCGGCCATCACGGCCTGCGAGGCGCCCGCCTCCTTGAGAATCCTGATGCACTTGCCGAGATGCCCCAGCGATACCCAGTGCACGTCGGCGCCGAGCTTGCGAGCCTCGTTTTCGAGGGATGGAAAGGCCTCTTCTTTGACGGCCACCACCGTGACGTCGTGACCCAGGCTGCGGGCGCCCCGGAGCGCGAGAAAAGGAAAATTGCCGTTGCCGGCGATCAGACCGATCCTGGGCATGCAGAAGTCGTGGCCCCCGCAGGAGGGCATGAGATGCGGCGACGAAGAAAGACCCCGACCGGCCAAATGGCGGAGTTCTTCGTCAGTCTATCAGACTGCCAGCGCCGAATCGCGTCCCCGAACCACCCACGGGGCGTGCGCGGCGAAGCGCGGGTACAATGTATGGAGTTGGACGAGTGAAACAGGAAGGGTCTCTCCTTCCAAATGCGGACACCGATCAAAGAGAGGGATTGTTTGCGTCACGCGCTCTTGCCAAGGCTTCCGATGCTGCTGGCCGTCCTGCTGGTCGGTGGCGCCTGCGACAACGGTGATATAGTCACGATCCCCGACTCGCCGACGGTCACGGAAACCTATACGGGGACCGTGGCGCGCAACGGCTCCCAGATCCATTCGTTCATCTCGAACGCCCACGGAGCCGTCACCGCGACGCTGACCGCGGTCGAACCCACGGGCTCCCCGGCCATCGGATTCAGCATGGGCACGTGGGACGGCACGATCTGCTCGGCTGTTCTCACGAACAACAACGCGACGGTCACCTCCCAGCTGACAGGCACGATCGTCGGCATCAGCAGCCTGTGCATCCGGCTGTTCGACCCCTTCACCAGGGTCCCCGACGACGCACCCGTGAATTACACCGTAACGGTGGTGCGGCCGCAATGAGCTGTGGGCTGTGGCTGTCGGTACCCCGTAGCCAGTTGTCAGATCCCAGTTTCCAGTTGCCAGCCTGATATGCCCAGACGACTGGCACCACCCCCCCGACTGGAAACTGGGGACTGGAAACTGGAAACTACTCTTCGAGCACTTCCTCGAGTCTGCGGCTGGGCCGGCGGAGGCCCACTCCGCGGCTCGAGGTCCTGATGAAGTCGACGAGATAGCGCACCTCCTCGCATTGGAGCGAGGGATCGCGCTCTATCTGGGCGAGTGCCCGGCTGGTGTTGGAATGCAGCAGGTACCGGTAAGCGCGCCGGAGTTTCGATATGGCTTCGGGCGAAAACCGGCGGCGAACCAGGCCGATCTTGTTCAGCCCGTAGATCCGGGCGCGGTTGCCCACCGTCTTCGCGTACGGCAAGGCGTCTTTCGTGATCACCGAAAACCCGCCGATGAATGCATGCTGGCCCACCCGGCAGTACTGGTGGACGCCCGAGAACGCGCTGATGGTCGCGTAGTTTTCGACGGTGACGTGCCCACCGAGCGTCGCGGCGTTGCCGAAGATGGTGAAGCTGCCGATGTGGCAGTCGTGCGCCACGTGAGCGTACGCCATGAACACGTTCTCGTCGCCGATCTCGGTGAGGCCGCCGCCGCCCGCTGTGCCGCGGTGGACCGTGACGAACTCGCGGAACACGTTGCGATGGCCGATCGCGAGCTTCGTCGGCTCCCCTTTGAACTTCAGGTCCTGCGGGATCAGGCCTATTGAGGAGAACGGGAAGAACTCGTTGCCGTCGCCGATCTCCGTAAAGCCGTCGATCACCGAAGACGCACCGACCCGGCAGTCGCGGCCGATGCGCACGTGCTCGCCCACGACCGCATGGGGGCCGATTACGCTTCCGGCGCCAATCCGTGCGCCGGGGTGCACGATGGCCGTCGGGTGGACGGTGACACCCTGACGGTCCGGCGTGTCCGCCGGCGACACGAGCCCCATGACCAGCTCCGCTTCCGCGACTACGGCGTCGCCGATGGATGCCGTCGCTCGAGCGCGGGCGATCCTCGTGCGGCGTGCGGCAATCGACACTTCGAGCGTGAGCTGATCCCCCGGCACGACCTGCCGCCTGAACTTCGCATTGTCCACACCGCGCAGGTAGGTCGAACCTGCTTGACGTCCGTCCCCGCTGTCTACCAACAGTACTGTCGCCACCTGCGCGAGCGTCTCGATCATGAGCACGCCCGGCATCAAGGGCGTGCCCGGAAAGTGCCCCTGAAAGAAGTCCTCGCTCACCGTGACGTTCTTGATCGCGACGATCCGGCGGCCAGGCTCGTGCGTCACCACGACATCCACCAGCGCAGAGGGATACCGGTAACAGAGCCGATCTATGGCCCCTGGAATGTTGATGGGCACGGGGCGGAGTGTATCAGATGCTTGTCGGGGCTCGGGCCTCGGGGCTCGAGGCTCGGGCCCGGGGCTCGGGGCTCGGGGCTCGAACTCGGGGCTCGGGCCCCGAGCCCAGGCTGCTACTTCTTGTCGGGCGCTCCCTTTGTGGCCTCGTCGAATCGTTTCACGACCTCGGCCGAGAGGTCGAGGCCGGTATTGGCCCACACGGCGCCGTTGTCGCGGATGCTGAACAGCATGTGGAGCCCCTTTTCGGTCGCCACCTGCTCGATGATGGGGTTCAACTTCTTCTGGAACTCGGCGTTCAGCTCCCGTTCGAGCTGGTCCCGCTCGGCCTGGGCCGATTGCTGCATGAACTGCAGCTCGCGGGTGGTTCGATCGATGTCCTTCTCGATCTGGCCGCGGGCCGCCTCGCTCATGACCGTGCCACCCTGCTCGAGCTTCTTGCGCATCTCCTCGACCTGCTTGGTCTTCTCCTGAATCTCGCCCAGCTTCTTCTTCTCGTACTCCTGGATCTTCGCCGCTGCAGCCTTGCCTTCAGCTGAGGTCGCCGCGATGCGCTGCAGATCGATGTAGGCGAACTTCGCGCCCTCGGGAAATGGTTTCGGCGCGGCAGTCGGTGAGGGCGGCTGCGGCTGCGGGGTGATCGGCGGCTGCTGCGCGGGGGGCTTCTGTGCCGGTGGCTGCTGCGCGGGAGGCTGCTGCGCGGGGGGCTGCTGTACCGGCGGCGTCTGCGCAAGCGCCGGCCCGGCTGCCAGCACCGCCGCCAGCGCGCCAACTATCATCATCGTCTTCAACGCTCTCATGAATTCGGTCCCTTCAATGTTAGCTTCCAGCTTCCAGCTTGCAGTTTCCAGCTTCCAGCTTCCGCTCGCGCTCCCAGTCTGTGACTCCCACCTTCCAGCTAAACCTTCCTGTGGCCAGCTCCAAACGCTTCAGTCGCAACTGCTTCCATCTTCAACAGCCGGAGCTGGGAGCTGGCGACTGGACGCTCACTTTTAGAACGTCGACCCCACCGCAAAGCGGAACTTGAACTTCTTCTCGGGCTGCAGCTGGTTGTCCAGCACCCCGCCACGAGACGGGTTCATCGCAAAAATGAGACGGAACGGCACGTTGAGCACCGGCATGAAGAACCGGACCTCCGCGCCGATGGATGTCTTGAAGGCGTCGCGCTCGCCGACCTTGACCGTCTCGACGTCGAACGGGCTCGTGAAGGGATTTGGAACCACGAACGGATCGAACGGCCCCGGGGTCAGCGATCCCGGCGAAATCTGTTGCAGGATGTCTTCCTTCCACGCGAACGACTCGCCCTCGTCGCGGACCTGTCCCGCGTCGGCAAACAGGACGAGACGCACGGGACCCGCGATGTTGATCAGGTACTCCGCGTTGAACAACAGGCTCTTGTTGCCGCCGAGCACCAGACCGGTCACCGGATCCCGCGGACCGACAGTACGGATGTCGAACCCGCGCATGCTGTACTCACCGCCGAGGAACAGGCGCTCGAAAATCGGCAGCTCTTTCGTGCTGGCGACCGCTCTGATGTACTCGCCCTGGGCGCGGAAGCCCAACGACGTGCGTGAATTCAACCGGAAATACCAGATGCCCTCGGCCCTCGGGTTGATGAAGTTCGTATTCCCGCCGAAACCCGCGATGTCCATGTTCAGCGTATACCGCTTGCCGCTGGTCGGGAAGATCGGGTGGTCGACCGTGTTGAAGACGTAGCTCGGTCCAATCTTGCTGATCGTCCGGATACCGCCCTCGCCGATGAGCAGCGAGTCCTGGAGGAACGGGTTTCCTGCGAGAACCCGGGGATCCTTGTACAGCGGGTTGAGGTCCTTCACCCGGACTCTCTCATAGCTGTAATTGATGAACATCCGCGCGTAGTTGGAGACGCGGAACCCGTACACGAGGTTCCCGCCTGCTGATTCCTGCGTGAACTGCCCGATGTAGCGGATCTGCCGCACGAACACGTCGATGCCGGCCGTCATCGGCCGATCGAACAGGAACGGCTCGGTGAACGCGACCTGGTAGTTCTTCGCGCGGTCGCCCTGCTGGGCGGTGACCGAGAACGTTTCGCCGCGGCCGAGGAAATTCGACGTCTGGAACGACAGCTGCCCGAAGAAGCCGTCGAACTGCGACACGCCGGCGCCGAACGTCAGCTGATTGCGGTTCTGCTCCTCGAGCTTGAACTGGACGTCCACGCGGTTCTTGCTGTTCGGCGTCTTCTCGACACTGATCGCCTCGCCCTCGAGCGGCTTGAAGTAGCCGAGCTGGTTGAGCCGGCGAATGCTCATCTTCAACGCCTCGGTGTTGAAGACGCCCGCCTCCACCAGGTTCAACTCGCGCCGCACGACGTGATCGCGCGTGGTCGTGTTCCCGACGAACGTGATCCGGTTGACGAAGTACTGCTCGCCCTCGTCGATTCTGACCGTCACGTCCACGATCGGCGGGCCGTTCGACGGCGCGGAGGGACCGGCCTGCGGCTGCGGCCCCTGGTTGCCGTCGCCCGGCATGTCGCGCGGCCGCAGATCCGGAAACGGCGTGAACTCGTAATACCCGCCCGCGCCGTAGAGCTCGCGCGCCTTCTCGAAGCCCTTCGTGATCTTCTTGTGGCTGTAGAACTCGCCTTCCTTGACCTTGAACAGCGGCCGGAGGATCGCGTCCTGGACGACCTTGTTGCCTTCGAAGTTGAAGTTGCCGATACGGTACCGCTCGCCCTCGGTCAGGGGGATTCGCAGCTGGACCCACCGCGTCTGGCCGTCGGCCGAGTCGTCCATCACCTTCAACTCGGGCTGGCCGACCCTGGCCATGATGTAGCCCTCGTCGCGGTAGTACTCCTCGACCGCCTGCGCATCGTCGGCGAACTTGTCTTCCTTGTAGGTCCCGCCGCCGGTAATGAACCCGAAAAAGCCCTTTCCCTTGTTCTCCTTCAGCTTGCCCTGGAGCTTCCCATCGCTGACCTCTTCGTTGCCGATGAACTCCACGTCCCTGATCTTGACCTTCGGCCCTTCCGTGACGTGGAAGGTGACGTGAACCAGCTTCGGGCCCCCCGGAGCTTCCTTCACGTCGGGCCGGACTTCGGCGAACTGGTAGCCTTCCTCGGCATACAATTCCCGCACCGTGCCGCTGACCGACCGCAGCACACCCTGGTCGATGAACGAGTCGAGGCGGATGGAAATCCCTTTTTCCTTCAGCCGATCCTCGATCTTGTTCTGATCGACCTTCTTGTTGCCCTCGTAGTCGACGATCTTGACCCGCTGGCGCTCCTCCATCTGGTAGACGACGATCTTGCCGATCACCCCGTTGGCGAACGGGTAGTCCACGACCTCGATCGCCAGGTCGTCGAGGAAGTTCATCGCCCAGAGGCGCTTGAAATCCTCTACGATCACCTGCTCCATCGACTCCTCCCAGGGCACCCACCGGTCCGAGGACGGGAGGCTGACCCGGGACTTCATCTCGATGTAATAGAGGTAGGTGTTCGCCTCGATGAAGGGTGAACCGCCCTGCCTCTCGAAGCAGGGCCAGATGAGATAGACGACCGGTGCGGAGCCGTTCGGCGGCAGCTTCGCGGGCTCCGGCACCGGCTGTCCGCAGACGCTGGTGACGGGCCCTTGTGCAGGCTGGGGTGCGGGAGCCACAGCCGGCAGCGTCTGCGCCTGCGCGCCGGCGACGGCAGCCAGCGACCCGAGCAGGGCCAGCACAGAAACCGCGAGCGACCGCCACGCCGGCCCATGGACGATGGACGTCAGGGAATTGCGGGAGAGCAACAGGACCTCAAACCCCTTATTATGTCGATTTTTGCAGCGCTTTGGAAGCGCGACCCGCCGGAGAGTCCACGAGCCCGATCTCGATTCCCTGATGGCTGGCTCGAGGCATCCGGAAATCGAGATCCGACCCCGTTGCGGGTTTAGACGTGTCAGGCCAGCGGCCGGCCGTCGAGGACCTGGCCCGCGGGACGGTAGGCCAGCGCCCCCGCCTCCAGGTAAACCTCTATCTCGCCGCCCTTGAGGTGTCCACGAATCAGCTCCTCTGAGAGCGGATCCTCGATGTAGCGCTGGATGGCCCGCCGGAGCGGACGAGCCCCGTACGACCGGTCCTTGCAGGTCTGCTCGATAATCCAGTCCACCACCTCGGGCGCCATCTCCAGCCGGATCTTGCGGTCCACGAGGTTGTCGTTGAGCTGGCCGACCAGCAGCTTGGTGATCGTCCGCAGGTCGTCGTCCGAGAGCGCGTCGAAGACGATGATTTCGTCGATCCGGTTGATGAACTCGGGGTTGAAAGTCTTCCGGACCTCGCTGAGCACCATGTCGTTCACGTTGCGGCTGATGGCGCCCGAGTCAGTGGACTGGAACCCCAGCGACGCCTTCTTCTGGATGAAGCGGGCGCCGATGTTCGACGTCATGATGATGATCGTGTTCTTGAAGTTCACCCGGTTGCCCAGGCCATCCGTGAGATGGCCGTCCTCGAACACCTGCAGCAGGATGTTGAAGAGGTCCGGGTGCGCCTTCTCGATCTCATCCAGCAGCACCACCGAGTAGGGGTTCCGCTTGACCTTCTCGGTGAGCTGTCCGCCCTCCTCGTGGCCCACGTACCCGGGCGGCGAGCCAATCAGCTTCGAGACCGAGTGCTTCTCCATGTACTCGGACATGTCGAAGCGGATGAGCGCATGGTCGCTGCCGAACAGGAAATTGGCCAGCGCGCGCGCGAGCTCGGTCTTGCCGACGCCGGTCGGCCCGAGGAACACGAAGCTGCCGACCGGGCGATTCGGGTTCTTCAGCCCGGCACGCGATCGCCGGATGGCCCGTGCCAGCGCCGAGATCGCCTTTTCCTGCGAGATGACGCGGCGGTGCAGCTCGTCTTCCATCCGCAGGAGCTTGTCCCCCTCGTCCTGATTGATCGACGTGAGCGGCACGCCGGTCCACTTCGACACCACCTCGTCGATCTCGGCCTTGCCGACGACGACGCGGCGCGTGCTGGACTTGACGTCGAACTTCTCGCGGACGAACTGCAGGTTCTCGCGCGCCTGCACCTCCTGCTCGCGGTAGAACTGCGCCTTCTCGAAATTCTTCTCCGAAACCGCGTTCTCCATCTGCTCGACGGCCACGCGGATGCTCTTGTTGATCTCGCCGAACTCCTCGCTGTACCCCGCTTCACGCAGCTTGGCGCGCGCCCCGGCCTCGTCCACGAGATCGATGGCCTTGTCGGGCAGGAAGCGGTCGGTGATGTAGCGGTTCGACTGATACACCGCGGCTTCGATCGCGTCGTTCGTGTACTCGACGTGGTGGAAGTTCTCGTACCGATCCTTCACGCCAATCAAGACTTCGATCGTCTCCTTCTCCGACGGTGGATCGACCTTGATCGCCTGGAAGCGCCGTTCGAGCGACCGGTCCTTCTCGATGTACTTCCGGTACTCGGCCGGCGTCGTCGCGCCGATGCAGCGGATCTCGCCGCGCGAGAGCGCCGGCTTGAGAATGTTCGCCGCGTCGAGCGAGCCCTCGGCGGAACCTGCCCCCACGAGCGTGTGCAGCTCGTCGATGAAGACGATGATATTCGGGTTCTCGGTCAGCTCCTTCATGATCGCCTTGAGGCGCTCTTCGAACTGCCCGCGATACTTCGTGCCCGCGACGATGAGCGAGATATCCAACGCCAGAATGCGCTTGTCGGCGAGGAAGTGCGGCACGTCGCCGTAGACGATCTTCTGCGCGAGCCCTTCGACGATCGCCGTCTTGCCGACGCCCGGCTCCCCGATGAGAACGGCGTTGTTCTTCGTGCGACGGCAGAGGACCTGCTGCACGCGCTCGAGCTCGATGTGCCGTCCGACCAGCGGGTCGAGCTGGTTTTTCATGGCCGCCTCGGTCAAGTCCCTCGAGAACTCAGCCAGAAGCGGCGTTTCCTTCACTCGGGTGAGGGTGGTCTTCTCGTTGAGCAGCGCGACGATGTCCTCGCGCACCGTGTTGAGGCGCATCCCCTTTTCCATGAGGATCGTGGCCGCCACGGACCGCTCTTCACGTAGGATCCCGAGCAGCAGGTGCTCGGTGCCGATGTAGTTGTGCAGGAGTCGGTCGGCCTCTTCGGCCGCGTACTGCAGGACGCGCTTGGTTTCGGCGCTGAACGGAATTTCAACGGAGGTCGAGACTTTCTCGCGGAAGACCGTGCGGCCTTCGATTTCCTTTCTGATGCTCTCGAGCGAGAGGTGCGACCGGGCGAAGATCCGGCTGGTCAGCCCCTTTCCCTCGCGGATCAGACCGAGCAACAGGTGCTCGGTTTCAATCGAGATGCTGCCGAGTTGACTCGCCTCGTAGCGGGCGAAAAAGAGAACCCGCCGCGCCCGTTCTGTGTAACGTTCGAACATCCGGTTACCTATGGATTACGTGGGCTCTACCCTGTCTGCATTATAAGGCAAAGCTCAGACCCGACCAACGATTTGTTGGAGCTAAGTGAGCCTCTCTACGGGATTTAGTCGGCCGGTCAGGCTCCAGAGAATAGCCCCCCGGTAATTTTGACACCCCCCGCTGGGCGTCCCGTTCGCACGTGCACACGCGTGCACACATCGAACAGGCGCGACCTCGGCGGGTCGGGAATAGGCAGGTATCAAGTATGACGAGCCATCCGACCGTTTGGATTCAAAGTCACGCTGAGCGTGGTCCGTGGTGCGTGGTCGGGAAGTCGGACACGGACCTGGCGATCAAAGGAGTGTGTGGTACGCTATCGCCCTTTCTCTTCACGGGAGGGACGACGCACCATGGCAGTTGCTTCCACAGGGTTTCTGTCCGAGACCGTTCTCGAAACATTTCGTTCGCGCGCGGCCGGGTACGACCGCGACAACCGCTTTTTTCAGGATGACTTCGACGACCTCCGCACCCACGGCTACCTCCGGATGCCAGTGCCGCGCGAGCTGGGCGGGCTGGGGTTCTCGCTCGCTGAAGTTGCCCGCGAGACGCGACGTCTGGCGATGTACGCCCCGGCCACCGCGCTCGGCACGAACATGCACAATTACTGGGTCGGGCTCTGTGCGGACCTCTGGCGTCGCGGTGACAAATCCGTCGAGTGGCTGCTCCAGGAAGCCGCGGCCGGTGAGGTTTTCGCCGCCGGGCACGCGGAAGCCGGCAACGACCTGCCGCTCCTGCTGTCCACGACAACCGCCAAACGAGTGGACGGCGGGTGGACCTTCACGGGCCGCAAGGCGTTCGGCAGTCTGACACCGGTCTGGACGCGGCTCGGCGTTCACGGCATGGACGTCAGCAATCCGTCCGCTCCGAGAATCGTCCACGCGTTCATCCCTCGAGGCACGCCCGGCGTAACCATCAAGGAGACGTGGGACGTCCTGGGCATGCGCGCGACCCGAAGCGACGACACGGTGCTCGAGAACGCATTCGTCCCCGACAAGTACGTCGCCCGCGTGCTGCCGGCCGGTGCCGGCGGAATGGACGCGTTCGTGCTCGGCATCTTTGCGTGGGCACTCGTCAACTTCGGAAACGTCTATTACGGGCTCGCCACCCGCGTCCGGGATCTGATCGTAGAGATGGTGAAGACGAAGTCGTCGCTCGGCGTCACGCGGTCCATGGCGTATCACCCGGAAGTCCAGCACGGGGTTGCCGAGATCGCGATGGAGCTCGAGGCCATCGGTCCGCATCTCGACAGGATTGCCGAAGACTGGTCGAACGGCGTCGATCACGGCATGGCCTGGCCGCTCAAGATCGTCGCCGCCAAGTATCGCGCCGTCACCGGCGCCTGGCGCATCGTCGACCTCGCAATGGATCTGTCGGGCGGATTCGGAATGTTCAAGAAGAGCGAACTGGAGCGCCTGTTCCGCGACGCCCGCGCCGGCCGCTTCCACCCGGCCAACTCCGCGCTCTCGCACGAGCTCGTCGGAAAGCTGACGCTGGGGATCAACCCCGACGAGCAGCCGCGCTGGGGTTAACTGGTCCCTGGTCCCTGGGTCCCTGGTCTTCGGTCCCTGGTCTTCGGTCCCTGGTCCTCGGTCCCGGTCCCGGTCCCGGTCCCCGGTCCTTGGTCCAGCGGTCCCGCGGTCGCCAGGGACTCGGGACCGAGGGACCAGGACAAAGGGACCCAGGACCAGGACAAAGGGACCCAGGACCAGGACCAAGGGACCCAGGACCAAGGGACCCAGGGACTCAGGGACTGATTTCTTTCAGCTTCCCTTCCTCGAGGCGCAGCACGCGATCGCAGGCAGCCGACAGCCTCGGATTGTGGGTCGCGATGATCGAGGTAAGCCCGCGCTCGCGGTGCATCTCCCGCAGCAGGTGGTGGAGCGTCTCGGCGGTGTGTTCGTCGAGATCGCCCGTCGGCTCGTCGGCGAGGAGCAGCGTGGGCGTCATGACGAGCGCGCGCGCGATCGCGACGCGCTGCTGTTCTCCGCCCGACAGCATCCCGGGGCGGTGTTCCAGCCGCTCGGCGAGGCCCACACGCGTCAGGAGATCGCTCGCGCGTTCGCGCCGTTCCGCAGCGGGACGTCTGGCAATGCGCATCGGCATCTCGGCGTTCTCGAGCGCGGTGAACTCCGGCAGCAGGTGATGAAACTGGAAGACGAACCCCACGTGGCGATTGCGGAACGCGACGAGCTCGGCGTCCGACAGCGTCCCGATATCGGTCTCGCCCATCCGCACGGTGCCCGAATCGATGGCGTCGAGCCCGCCCATGACGTGCAACAACGTGCTCTTGCCCACGCCCGAGGCCCCCACGATCGCCACCATCTCTCCCCTCTCCATCGTCAGGCTCAGATCGCGCAGCACGGTCAGCCGGCTGTCGCCGACCGGATAACTCTTGCAGAGACTGGCGACCTCGATGAATGGAGTCATCGGCAATGCTGAATGTTGAGTGCTGAATGCTGAATGGGCGCGCCGACCGTCGACTGCCGACTGGGACTGCAGACTGAAACCGTCGACTGCCGACTTGGACTGCAGACTGAGACCGTCGACTGCCGACTCGGACTGCAGACTGAGACCGTCGACCGACGACCGGCGACTGTCGCCTGAGTCATTGGTATCGGAGCGCCTGCGCCGGATCGAGCTTCGACGCCTGGCGGGATGGATAGATGGTCGCGACGAAGCAGATCAGCACCGCCCCGGCGATGACGATCAGCGCGTCGCCTGCGTCGAGTCTGAATGGCACGTGGGAAATCTGATACACGTCGATCGGCACGCTGATGAGCTTGAAGCGGTCGAGGACCCAGATGAGGATCGTGCCGGCAACCGCGCCGGCGGCCGTGCCCACAACGCCGATCACGAGGCCCTGAAGCATGAAGATGCGACGGATGCTCGCGGCCGAGCTGCCCATGGTTTTGAGGATGGCGATGTCGCGGCTCTTCTCCATCACGAGCAGGATCAACGAGGCGACGATATTCAGTGCGGCCACCATGACGATGAGTCCGATCGTGACCGAGATCGCCATTTTTTCGAGCCTGAGGGCGCTGAAGAGCGACTTGTTCATGTCGGCCCAGTCCTGTGCCTGGTACTCGGGCCCGAGCTGCCGTGGAACCATCTCGGCGACCTCGGGCGCGGCGTAGAGATCGTCCACCCGCAACTCGATGAACGTCGAGGTGGACTTGCCGAACATCCGTTCCGCCTCGCTCAGGTGGATGAACCCGTAGGCCGCGTCGTACTCGTAGAGACCGAGATTGAAGATCCCGGCGACCTTGAACACCCGCTGCTGGGGGATGACGCCGAATGGGGTGAGCCGCCCTTCGGGAATCAAGACCTCCATGCTGTCGCCGACGTAAACGCCGAGGTTCTCCGCAAGAGTCCGTCCCAGCAGGATGCCGGGCATCTTGCCCGGCTGGTGCGGCTCGAGCGCGTCGAGGCTGCCGGCCTGCAGCTTCGTCCGAATCTCGGTCACCTCGGCCTCGAGCCGTGGAACGACGCCCTTCATCGTGATCGGCAGGTTCTTCTCGCCGGCCTGCGCCATCCCCAGCCCGAGCATGACCGGCGCCGCGCCCGTCACCCGGGGTAAAGCGCGAAGCCGGGCGATCTCTTCGTCCATGTTGTCGAACCCGCCTGCCTTGAAGACGTAGACGTGCGCCGCCGAGCCCACCAGCCGATCCCGCAGCTCGCCCTGCAGACCGGTCATCAGCGCCAGCGCAATCAGGAGCGCCATCACCCCGACCGACACGCCAATCACCGAGATCAGCGAAATCAGGGAAATGAACGCCTGCTTGCGCCTGGCGAGCAGGTAGCGAATCGCGACGAAGAGCTCGAAGGGTAAATCCATCACGTAATCCCTGGTCCCGTGCTCCACTGGCCGTGATCCGCAGCCTGGAGTCCGTGGTTCGCAGCCGAGGCTGGCGTCTATCCCGGCGTCTGCCGGGGGCGCATCAGCGGGAACAGGATCACGTCGCGGATCGACGGGCTGTTGGTCAGGAGCATGACGAGCCGGTCGATACCGACGCCCTCGCCGCCGGCCGGCGGCATGCCGTACTCGAGCGCGCGGATGTAATCCTCGTCCATGACGTGCGCCTCCAGGTTGCCCGCGGCCCGGCTCGCGATCTGCGCCTCGAAGCGGCGGCGCTGCTCTGCCGGATCGTTCAATTCGCTGAAAGCGTTGGCGACCTCGAAGCCCCCGACATACAGCTCGAAGCGCTCCACCGTGTCGGGATCGCCGGGCTTCTGCTTCGACAACGGGGACACTTCGGTCGGGAAGTCGTACACGAACGTCGGCTGCACGAGCGCGTCCTCGTTCAACCGCTCGAAGATCTCGGTCGTGATCCTGCCCGCTCCCCAAGCGCGATCGAGCTCGATCCCGAGCCGCCGGGCAATCACGGCCGCGGCCGCTCGGTCCCGAAGGTCGGCGTCGGAGACCGTGATCTGCAGGCGCAGCGCGGCCGCCTCGCGCGCGCCCTCGCGCAGCGACACACGCCGATAGGGTGGCGCGAGCGAGATGTCGTGTTCGCCGAAGCGGATCTGGTCGGTGCCGATGGCCTCGCGCGCGACAGCCGAGAGCATCTCCTCGGTCATCACCATCAGCTCCTGGTAGCCGCTGTAGGCCTGGTAGAACTCGAGCATGGTGAACTCGGGGTTGTGCTGCGTCGAGATCCCCTCGTTCCGGAAATTGCGGTTGATCTCGTACACGCGCTCGACGCCGCCGACGGTGAGCCGCTTGAGGTAGAGCTCGGGCGCGATGCGGAGAAAGAGCTCCATCTCGAGCGCGTTGTGATGGGTTACGAACGGCCGGGCCAGCGCGCCGCCGGCGATCGGCTGCATCATCGGCGTTTCCACTTCGAGGTAGCCGCGCGCGTTCAGGAAGCTCCGGATGGCCGCCAGCACGCGGCTGCGGGTCTCGAAGACCCGGCGCGAGTCGGGGTTCACGATGAGATCCAGATACCGCTGTCGATATCGTGTCTCGATGTCGCTCAGCCCGTGCCATTTCTCCGGCAGCGGAGTGAAACATTTCGCGAGGAACTCGAGCCTGGACGCCCAGATGGTCAGCTCGTTGGTTTTCGTCCGGAACAACCGGCCGTCGACGCCGACAAAGTCGCCAAAATCGAGCAGCTTGAAGATCGCGAAGTCGCGCTCGGGCAGCGAGTCCTTCCGGAGGTAGATCTGAATCCGCGCGCGGCCGTCCGAAATGACGAGAAAGTTCGCTTTCCCGAAGCTCCGGATGGCCAGAATCCTGCCGGCCGTTCGGGCCGTCTGCTGCTCGGCTTCGAGCGCCTCTCCCGATCGGCTGCTGAAGGCGTCGACGAGCTCGCTCACCGAGTGCGTGCGCTCGAACGCCACGGGATACGGGTCGATCCCGAGGCGCTGCAGTTCCTCGAAGTTCGCCCGGCGCTGAAGCAACAGATCGGATTCTCGTGCGTGTTCTGTCATGTCTCCGCCGTCGGCTGTCCGCCCTTCGCCGTCGGTCGCCTTCGCCGTCGTTTCGGCCGGGCGGCGGGCGCTGGATGGCGGTCGGTGGGGCGTTGTCAGTCCCGTTTCAAATCCTTCCTCACGGCATCGAGCACGCCGTTGACGAAGGCAACGGCCTCTTCGCCGCTGTAGGTGCGTGTCAGCTCGAGTGCTTCGTTGATCACGACCTTCGGCGGGGTTTCGGGCGCCGAGAGCAGCTCGAACACCGCGAGCCGCAGCACGAGCCGATCGATGGCCGCCATGCGTTCGATGCGCCAATTGTGCGTCCGAGCCGACAGCAGCGCGTCGATCTCGCCGACGCGTTCGATGGTGCCCTTCACCAGCGCGTTGGCGAACGCGCGACGCTCGCCGTCCACCTCCCCGTCCGGATCCTGCGAAGGCCAGTACGTGGCAACGGCTTCGTCCGCACCGACCCGCCCGACCTCCCATTGATAGAGCATCTGGAGTGCCGCTTCACGGGCCCGGCGGCGCGCCGCCGGATCGGGTTTGCTCATCGCCTTGCGCCGGCACGAACGCGACGGAACAGGGCCGCCATCTCGAGCGCGGCGGCCGCTGCCTCGAAGCCCTTGTTCGGGCGGCCGTCGGGGACCCGCTCCTCGGCCTGCTCCCAGGTGTCGGTCGTGAGCACGCCGAAGGCCATGGGTACGCCCGTTTCGCCGGATGCGTCCTGGATTCCGTGCGCGACGGAGCTGCAGATGTATTCGAAGTGCGGAGTGGCGCCACGAATCACGCACCCGAGGCACACGATCGCATCGAACTGCCCGAGCTCGGCCGCCGCCCGTGCGGCCTGCGGCAGCTCGAACGCACCCGGCACGTCGTACACCTCAACGTCTCCGGCCGCCACGCCTGCCTCTTTCAATGCGGCTTCTGCGCCTTCACGCAACCGGCCGGTAATCGCCTGGTTGAAGCGCGCGACGACAATCGCGAACCGCCAACCGGCGGCGTTTGGCAGCGGCCGCTGCGTCTCCGATTCCGCGTGGCGCACGCCTACTTCCCCTTGAACTCGGGCTTGCGCTTCTCGAGGAACGCGCGCGTCCCCTCGTGCATGTCGTCGGTGCTCGCGACGAGGCCGAACAGCGTGGCCTCGAACACCTGCGCCTCCGGCAATGTCATCCGGGCGCCCTTGTTGACGGCGTCGATGATGTAGCGCACCGCGATCGGGGCCTTCGCGGCCAGCGTGGCCGCCAGCTTGCGAGCCTCGTTCATCAGCTCGCCCGCCGGCACGACGCGATTGACCAGCCCCAGCCGATGCGCTTCCTGGGCCGAGATCTGCTCGCCGGTCAGCAGGATTTCCAGGGCGCGGCCGGCGCCAACCAGGCGGGCCAGGCGTTGCGTGCCCGCGTAGCCGGGGATGATGCCCAGGTTGATCTCGGGCTGGCCGAACCGCGCATGCTCCGAGGCGATGCGCAGCGTGCAGGCCATCGCGAGCTCGCATCCTCCGCCAAGGGCGAAGCCGTTGACCGCCGCAATGACCGGCTTGCCCATGTTTTCGATCAGGTCGAGCACATGCTGGCCGCGCAGCGCGTGCTCGCGGCCTCCGGCCGGCGTCTGCACCGCGAGCTCGTTGATGTCGGCACCCGCGACGAACGACTTCTCACCCGCGCCGGTCAGAATCACGGCCCGCACCGAATCGTCGTGCCGCAGCGCCAGGATGGTCCGCCGCAACTCGTCCATGGTCTGCGTGTTGAGCGCGTTCAGGACTTTGGGCCTGTTGACGGTAACGACGGCGACGGCCCCATCGCGGTCGATCTGGAGGCTGTCGAGGTTGTCGAGCTTCTGGGACGAAGTCATAGTCGTTTTCCGACTCGCGTGTCGATGGATGAGAATCTCCGCAGTATACCTTCCGGATTGGTTCCGCTGCACCGCCGCCGCGCAGAATTCCGCGGTCCCCTCAGCGCTCGCGTCGCGCAAGGAACCTGCGCCGCATCGACAGCGCGAACCCGGCGCCGATTCCTGCCCCCAGCGCATCGGCCACCAGGTCCATCGCATCCGGGATCCGTCCCGCCACGAAGCCCTGATGCCACTCGTCGGATACGCCGTAAAGCGCCGAGAGCACGACCGCAGCCGCCGCGTGGCGCCAGTTGACGGACGCCAGCCGCCCGCCAGCGAGGGCGCGGACGATCAGCGCGCCGAGCACCGCGTAGATGCCGAGGTGCACGAGCTTGTCGAGCCCGTTGCCCGGCAGCCGTGGGAAATCGGGGCGCGAGGAAGCGGCGAAGATCAGGCCCATGTGGGCGATCACAGGGCCCCAGAGGGAAAGGACTCTCACGAACGTCGGAGGATTTCAGAGAGGGAGCGGATACATCAGCCAGCCGAGCACGTACGCGACCGCGACGAACCCGCCGAACATCATGGCCCCGGTCTTGAGCTGCGCGCGGGGATCGTCCTTCAGCAGCACGGCGAACACAATCGACACCAGACACGCAAAGAGCACGAGCAGCAGGAAATGGCTGGTCACTTGCGCCCCCTGGCGACATCGAACGCATCCAGAATCACGAGAAAGTTCAGCAGGCCCGCGACGATCAGGAAGCAGTTCCCGTACTCGTAGGTGACCGCCGTCACGGTTCCCGTGCCTGCGCCCGCGAGCCGCGCCGCGAGCCATGGCAATCCGACGCCCACGTCCGCGACTGCGGCGAGTGCCACGAGCGGCTCGCCCAGCTCGAACGAAAAGATCCGACCGTGCAGCAGCAGGCCGATGAGGAACATCAACGGCAGGACGACCATGAAGACGAACGCCTTCTGCCGCCGGCCGAGCCAGAGATGCGCGGCGCCCGGCCAGGCCCAGGCGGCCAGGCACACCAACGCCAGCGCGCCAGGTTCGGACGCTTCGCGCGCGCGCTCGGCTGTGGTGGATTTCGACGCCATGAAAAAGAACTTCGCCGCAAATGATATCGCATTCCGAGGAGGCCGCCGGACTGCCCGGATCACGCGCCATCATCCGTACGAGCTGACCAGACGCGGCTCGCCGGTGGCCACGAGCTGCTGGAGCAGCCACCCTGCCACTGCACCGAGCGGCAGCGCGGAGAGGAACCGGCTGACGTTCGAACCCGGGATCGCACCCAACCACTCGAGGCCAACGCTGAGCACGATCGGGAGGGCTGCCACGGCGAGGACTGCGCGTGTCTCGGCCGCCGGCGGCGGCGTGCGCCGATGCCGCCCGGTCGCGAGGTGCGCCAGCGCGCCCAGCGCGCCTGCCGCATACAGTCCGAAACACCGCGCGCACACCGGCATCTGCGCGTGCGCGACCGCAAACGACCGTTCTGTTTTCTGGTGGCAGAGCAGCGCGGCCGACCGATACATGGCCATCGTTGCGACGGGCATCTCGCCTCGAGACAGCGTGAGCGGCGCAGCCACCAGAAAGGCGAGCCACAGCCAGGCCGCAACGGGCAACGCGGCCGTGTGTATGGTTCGCATCGGGCTATTGTTGGCGAGATCGTGCGCCCCTGTCGAGGTCAGCGCTCGTGTGGTGACTGACCGCTCGCTGGCGGCTGCCCCGGAGCCAGATACCCGGACCTGGCCCGGGAACGCAGTTCCGGACGCGACGGCACCCGCACGGTGATTCGCCGGTACCGGCCGTCGGCCCGCGCGTTCCTCGGAGCATACCCGATGGAATACTGGTTGGACAGTTCCTTCGCGATCGAGTCGTAGATCCCGCCCAGCTCGTCGGCGGACCGTGGGAAAAACGACAGCGCGCCGGTGTCCTGCGCCAGCTTTCGCATCCCATAATCCGAGTCCGAAAAGGCCCGCGCCACAGCACCGAACGCCCGCTCGGAGTAGTCCGACACCAGGGAGATCGTATAGACGCTGACGCCGCTTTTCCGCGCAATCTCGAGCACATCCTCGAAGCTGATCAAGCTGGACGTGTCGTCGCCGTCCGACAGGACCGCCAGAGCCTGGCGTCTGACCTCGCTCGTGTCGCGGACCGACCGGCCGAACTGCTTCAGCGCGACATAGAGGGCGTTGTGCAAAGCCGTGGCACCCCTGGCCGTCGTGCTCCGGATCGCCGACTCGAGCAGGCCGCGGCCGGAGGTCAATCCCTGGAGAACATCCACACCGTCGTTGAAAGCAACGACCGCCGCCCTGTCGCCCTCGCGCAAGGTGTCGACGAACCCCAGGGCCGCACGCTGCACCGTCTCGAGGCGGTGCCGCATGCTTGCGCTGGTATCGAGCAGGATAATCAGGTCGATCGGGATCGCGCTCGACTCGAAGAACCGCACGTCCTGCTGGATGCCGTCCTCGAACACAGCGAAGTCCTGCACCTCGAGGCCGGTCACGAAACGTTCCTTCGAGTCGGTGACCGTGACGTTCAGCGCGACGAGGCTCGCTCCGCTGCGAAAAACGGCTGAGTCCTGAGGAGCGGCCTGGGACTGCGCGGCGGACCGGCTCACCAGCGAGGTGCTCGCCAGCGACAGGGTCAGTATGGCGGCCGCAACTTTCACAACGTCCTCACCTGGGTCTCGCCGAAGTGCAATCCGCGTTCCGCGCAGTCTTCGAACAGAAATCAGGCAATCGGGTTCGGCAGCTGAATCCGATGCCGTCGAAGCGGCGGTTGAACGGCCAAAAGGTCGCGCCGGTCGGGGAATTCTACAACCCGGCAGGCCCGAAGCGCTCTTCGTATCGCTCCCGAAACTCCGGCCAGGTGTACGCGTGGCTCTGGCCCCCCAGATGCTCGAGCGCATAGGTCGCGGCGACGGCGCCGAGCCTCGCGCAGACCTCGTAGTCGGCCCCGTGCGCCATGCCCTTGAGGAGGCCTCCGCGGAACGCATCGCCGACACCCGTGGGATCCACGATACGGTGCGGCTGCACCGCCGGCACCTCGACAGTCCGGTCCTTCTCATGGATCACGCAGCCCTGAGCGCCCCGCGTGACGACCAGGCCCTCTGCCTGATCGAGGACGGCCGCCTCGTCGAGATCCGTCTTCTGGCGAATGAGCTGGAACTCGTACTCGTTGCAGATCACGAGCCTGGCCCCCGTGAGCCCCTCTTTGAGCTCGTCGCCGCTCATACGCGCGCACTGCTGTCCCGGATCCCAGACATACGGGATCCCCAGCGCGCGGCATTCCTCGGCGTACTGGACCATCGCTCCCGGATCGTTGGGCGACACGATCGCCAGCCCGCAGTCCCGAACCGTGCGGAACGACAACTCGCCGGCGTTGGCCATGGCGCCGGTGTAGAACGATGCAATCTGATTGTTCTCGGCATCCGTGCTGCAGAAAAAGGAGGCCGTGAACTTGCCCTCGATCTCCCTCACGAGCGCGGTGTCGACGCCGGCGGCCTCCAGCCAGCGCCGATACTCCTCGAAGTCCTGACCGGCTGTCGCCATCAGCTGCGGCCTCTCGCCGAGCAGCGCGAGCGTGTACGCGATGTTCGGCGCGCAGCCGCCGCGCCGCTTGTCCATGCTGTCCACGAGAAAGCTGAGACTGACGCGCGACATGTGCTCCGGCAGGAAGTGCTCGGTGAACTTCCCCGGAAACGACATCAGGTAATCGAATGCGATGGAGCCGGTGACGATGATGTTCATAGGAAATGTGACGGGGCTTCGCCCCGGCCGGCTGCCGTGGTCCGTCGTCCGGGGGTCCGTGGGGTCGTCGTCCACCTGCCGGCCGCACGGCGGTGGCAGTCACATCGGACTGCCGGACGCCGGATGTTACATGTATTTGCCGATGATGGGCGCCAAAGCCTTCTTCGTCTGTTCGGGAACCACGTCAGGCCGCGTGATGATCGCGTACTTCAGCGCTGTTGCGCACTCGCACGTCCGCTCGAAGGGCAGCATGCCCACGGCCCCGGCGATGACCTGCTGCGCGGTCTTCGCGTTCTGCGTGAGGTTGGCGACGATCATGTCCACCGTGACCTGGTCGTGCTCGGGATGCCAGCAGTCGTAGTCGGTCACGAGCGCGATGGTCGTGTAACAGATCTCGGCTTCCCGCGCGAGCTTCGCCTCCTGCAGGTTCGTCATGCCGATGATGTCCATGCCCGCGGCCCTGTAGAACTGCGATTCGGCGAGCGTCGAGAACTGGGGCCCCTCCATGCAGACGTACGTCCCGCCGCCGTGGACCGTGGCGCCCGTCGATCGCGCGGAACGGAAGGCGATGTCGCTCAGGCGATGACAGAACGGATGCGCGAACCCGACGTGCGCGACGAGGCCGTTGCCGAAGAACGTCGACACGCGGCCACGGGTCCGGTCCAGGAACTGGTTCGGAATCACCAGATCCATCGGCTTGTACTCGTGCTTGAGGCTCCCGACCGCGCTCGCCGACAGGATGTACTCCACGCCGAGCGCCTTGAACCCGAAGATGTTCGCCCTGAAGTTCAACTCCGAGGGCATCAATCGGTGGCCGATGCCGTGGCGGGCGAGAAACGCGACGCGCTTTCCGCGCAGCGTGCCGATGACATACGGCGCTGACGGCTCGCCGAAGGGTGTCGTCACAGGGCGCTCTTCCCGCTCCGTGAGCTCCGCCATGTCGTACAGACCACTGCCGCCGATGATGCCAATCGTGATGGACATGAGAGAACTGCTATCGCCTTCCTTCGCGAGCGTCGCGATCTGCCTGATCGTGTTCAGCCATCGGTCATCCGGTGTCAGACGTCCTGTTTCAGCTCCACGAGCACGCCGTGCGCGCTCGACGGGTGGATGAACGCGACGAGCGAGCCGTGGGCGCCCTCGCGCGGCGTTTCGTCGATGAGGCGCACGCCCCGCGTGCTCAGCTGCGCGAGCGCCGCCCGAATGTCGTCCACACGCAACGTGATGTGATGGAGGCCGGGCCCCCGCCTGGCCAGATACTTTGCGATCGGCGAATCCTCCGCCGTGGCCTCGAGCAGCTCGAGCGCCGCCTCGCCGGCGGGGATGAAACGCGCGCGGACGCGCTGCGACGCCACCTCTTCGGGCATCTCAACCTCGAGCCCGAGCGCATCGCGATAGAACGCGAGCGCCTCGCCGATGTTCGAGACGGCAATACCGATGTGATCCAGTCGTGCTTTCATGTCAGCGTCCCCGGACCCCGGACCCCGGACCACGGACGACGGACTACAGTCACTCTGCAGCCTTCGCGTCGCGTATCGCTCGCTGGAGAATGCCGTCCGCGGCCGTATAGGGATCGAGCTCGCGCGCAGCGATCCGTTCGAGGGTTCGATCGAACTCCCCCGGCTCGAGGACGTCGCGTTCCACGAAGTGAAGGAACCGCTGCGCGAGCAGCTCGCGCAGACGCCATTCTGCGCGGGCGCGGCGGCGGCTGCCGAGACTCGACGCCGTATGGCGGCGGAATCGTCCGATCGCCTCCAGCAGCTCCGGGACCCCCTTGCCGGTCGTGGCCTCCGCCTTGATGATTGGCGGGCGCCACTCGCCGGCGGCAAACGCCTGGAGCGACAGCAGCGACTCGATGGACATCACCGTGCGGTCGACGCCCTCCCGGTCCGACTTGTTGACCACGAAGATGTCCGCGATCTCCATGATGCCGGCCTTGAGCGCCTGCACCTCGTCACCGGCCCCCGGCACGATCGTGACGATCGAAATGTCGGCCGTGCGGACGATGTCCACTTCGTCCTGGCCGACCCCGACCGTTTCGATGAGAACGACGTCCTTGCCCGCGGCGTCCAGGATCAGGGCAACCTCGCTCGTCGCGCGCGCGAGCCCGCCGAGGTGTCCGCGGGTCGCCATGCTGCGGATGAACACGCCTGCATCGCCCGCGTGTGCCTGCATGCGCACGCGATCGCCAAGAATGGCGCCGCCGCTGAACGGACTCGTGGGATCGACCGCCACCACGCCGACCGTTTCACCGCCCGCGCGAATCCGGGCCGTCAGGCGATCGACCAGCGTGCTCTTGCCCGCGCCGGGCGGTCCGGTCACACCGATCAGGTACGCCCGGCCCGTGCTGGCGAAGATGCGCTGGACGAGCCGGGCGCCGGAGGGCGATTCGTCTTCGACGAGCGAAATCGCACGGGCCACCGCCCGCGGATCGCCCGAGAGCACCCGTTCTGAGAGAGACGGCTCGGTCACTGTCCGAGGAGCTGACGTGCGATCACGAGCCGCTGGATCTCGCTCGTGCCCTCGCCAATCGTGAGCAGCTTGACGTCGCGAAAATATTTCTCGGCCGGATAATCCTTCACGAACCCGTACCCGCCATGAATCTGCACGCCATCGTCGGCCGCCTTGACCGCCGTCTCGCTCGCGAACAACTTCGCCATCGACGCCTCGCGCGTCATGCGCGATCCCTGGTCGCGCAGGGAGGCCGCGCGGTACGTCAGCAGCCGTGCCGCCTCGATTCGCGTGGCATTGTCCGCCAGCTTCCACTGGATTGCCTGGAACCCGGCAATCGGCTGACCGAACTGGCGGCGCTCTTTCGCATAATCCCGCGCCGCCTCGTGGGCGCCCTGCGCGAGCCCGACCGCCAGCGCGGCGATCCCGATCCGGCCCGAATCGAGCACCTGCAGCGTATTGACGAAGCCCTGCCCCTCCTCGCCGAGCAGGTTGGCCGCCGGCACACGGCAATTCTCGAAGATCACCTCGCTCGTGTCGCTGGCGCGCATGCCGAGCTTGTTCTCCTTCTTCCCCGCCGACATCCCTGCCGTTCCGTGCTCGACGATGAATGCGGAGATGCCGCGGCTGCCCTTGGCGCGATCGGTGATGGCGACGACGACCATCACGCCGCCGATGCGCCCGTGCGTGATGAACGTCTTCGCGCCGTTGATCACCCAGCAGTTCCCCTGCCTCGCGGCCGTCGTCCGCATCCCCGCCGCGTCGCTGCCCGCACCGGCCTCGGTCAGCCCCCAGGCGCCGAGAACCTCGCCCCGCACCAGCCGCGGAAGGTACCGGTCCTTCTGCGCGTCGCTGCCGAACATCGAGATGTGCGACGTGCACAGCCCGTTGTGGGCCGCCACCGACAGCGCAATCGCCGGACAGACGCGCGCCAGCTCCTCGATGCAGATGCAGTAATCGACGGTCGACAGGCCCGCCCCACCGTACCGTTCGTCGTAGACGATGCCCGTGAGACCGAGCGAGGCCAGCTTCGGCAGCAGATCCATCGGGAAATGCTGCGCTTCGTCCCACTCGATCACATGCGGCCGAATCTCGGTTTCCGCGAACTCGCGCACCGAGCGGCGCAGGAGCTGCTGCTCCTCGGAAAGGCGAAAGTCCATTCAAAAAATGTATCACGCCAACACCGTGGTTCGCGGTTCGCGGTCCGGGGTCCATGGTTCGGGTGGTCCGGGCTGCAGGCGACGCACCATCAGCTACGGTATCCTGTCGCATGCGCAAGCGTTCCCTCTGTTCGATGCTCTTCGTCGTGGTCGTTCTGGCCACGCCAACCACCGCCTCGGCCGACTTCACCGCCTTCATCGGCTCGACGACGACGCCGGAGAACCGCTTCGCGCGGGGCCTTTCGGCGGGAATGGGGCTGGTGATTGTCGGGTTCGAGTTCGAGTACGCCAACACGAGCGAAGCGGAGGACGATCCAGCGCCCGGACTGCGCACCTTCATGTTCAACGGCCTCCTCCAGACGCCCTTTCCGATTGCGGGCATGCAGTTCTACGGAACGGCCGGCGGTGGCGTCTATCGCGAAACGCTGCTCGGGGCATCCGAGACGAACGTCGGACTGAACGTGGGAGGCGGCGTGAAGATCTCGCTCATCGGGCCGCTGCGCCTGCGGCTCGATTACCGTGTGTTCACCTTGAGCGGGGATCCGCTGCACTCGAAGCCGCAGCGGTTCTATGCGGGCTTGAACGTGAAGTTCTGAGAGGTCGGATGGGAGGGAAAGGAAAGATCGGACCGGCTCCCTCTCCCCCCTGACGACCCTGTTCGTCGCCTCTTACATCCCACCCATGGACATCACGGGCGACATGTTCAGCTGGTTCAACCCGGCGAATGCATCGGCGTACTTCTTGAGCATGGCCTGGTTCTCGGGGGTGCCAGCGTCCTTGCCGAGACTCTCGTTCACGATGACCAGCGGGTCATACCCGGCGCCCTTGACGACGGGATCCACGACAACGACATACAGCGCGTTGGCGCCCATCCCTTCGGACGACTTGTAAACCTTCCAGCCCGTCGCCTGTTGTTTGCGGACAGGGTCTTCGGACTTCGCGAGCGCGTCCTTGACCTTGGTCATCAACTCCTCGAACGTCGCGGTCTGGTCTGGCTTGATCTGGATCAGGAAGACTCCGGCATCACCCGTGAACGCGAGCTTGGGTGGCTGGGGCGCCGCAGGCTGCGCAGGCGGCTGCTGGGCGGGCGGATCCTGGGCAAAAAGCGCGACCGGCGCGAGGGCAATCATCAGCGCGCAGGCCGTGGTGGCGAAGGGGCGACGCATTCAATCTCCTCCTTGATCGAACGAGCTAAAAACGAACGGGACACTTTACCGTACTTGGGGTCGAATCTCGATTCTCAAACGAAGACAGCCATGATCTCGTTAGCAACGAGCATGCCCGCGCGGGTCAGCCGCAGGCTGCGGCCCTCGTGCCGCAGCAGGCCTTCCGAGACGAACGGCCCCAGCGCGTCGCCGTAGCGGTCCCAGGGATCCACGGAATAACGGGCCCGAATCGCATCCCGATCGATACCTCCGGCCAGCCGGAGCCCCGTGAAGAGCGCCTCTTCCAGGCGTTCGCGGGGCGTCAGCAGGCGACGCTCCGACACGACGGAGAGCCCCTGGCTGGCCCGCGCCACATAGTCTCCGGTCGCGGAGACATTTTTCCAGCGCGACCCATCGCGGGTGGAGTGCGCCCCGCACCCGAATCCGAGCCATTCGCCATCGGTCCAGTATTTGAGGTTGTGCCGGGAGGCACGACCCGGACGCGCCACATTGGAAATCTCGTACTGCCTCAGGCCCGTCTGTTCGAGCCGCTCGAGGCTCCACATGTACATGTCCGCGGCATCCTCGTCGGGCGCGAGCGACCAGCCGGAACGGGCCATCTCCTCTTTCAAGGGTGCGTTCGGATAGAGCTCCAACAGGTACAGAGAGGCGTGCTCGGGCCCGACCTCTATCAGCGCCTCGACACTTTCCCGCCAGTCGTCCCGCGACTGCTGCGGGAGCCACATCATCAGGTCCAGGCTGATGTTGTCGAACCCGGCGGTGCGCGCCTCGACCACAGCCTCGCGCGCCCGCTGGACCGAATGCAGGCGGCCGAGACGCACCAGTTCCTCGGACTTGAAGGATTGGACACCGAAACTGATTCGATTGACGCCCGCCGCCCGAAACCCCGTCATCCGCCCGGGCGACGAGGTCTCCGGGTTGGTTTCCAGCGTGACCTCGGCATCCGGGGACACGTCGAACGACTCACGGCATGCCGATATCAGCCGCGCCACTTCGCGGGGCTCGAGCAGCGACGGGGTCCCACCGCCGAAGTAAATCGTGTCGGCCGGCTCGCCGGACCGAGCGTCGCGGATCTCCCGCTCGATCGCATCCACGTAGCGCTCCTTCACCGCCTCGTCGAACAGGCCCCGATTGAAGTTGCAGTAATTGCAGATCGACCAGCAGAAGGGGATGTGGAGGTAGAGGCCTAGCAATGCTGAATGCTGAATGCTGAATGCTGAATGCTGACGGAATTGCTGAGTGCTACGAGCCGGCCCGTCCGCCGGGCCAGCCCAGATCCCTGCCCTTTCCCTCGGGGTGGCGCAACTGGGCGCGAATGGGTCCCTTGGCGCGCGCGGGAAGCGCCTTGCGACCGGTGGCCTTGCGCTTCCAGTGCGTGAGCAGGTCCTCCGAGTCCGGGTTGGTCGGGACGTGGCGATAGTCGGCACCATCGTACTCGAGGAACTCGCACATCTCGTGGAGGCGTGAGTGGATGCGGAACCCGATCCGTTCCTTCAGGGTCTCGGGTGCGGGCCCCGTCTTTGCGTCGACCGGCGCATCGTCGGGGGTGTCGTCGTAGTTCGACGTGAAGATCGTATGGCGGCGCTCGTTGTATCGCGTATTGACGATCAGGTTCATCGTCTCTTCGACCCACTCCGACGTCTTCTCGGAGCCCAGGTCGTCGAGCACGAGGAGGTCGGCCTCCATGACGGGCCGCAGGATGTCCATCTCCGCGGTTTTGACGAGCGGATTGTAGGTGCTGCGAATCACGCGCAGCAAGTCGCGCGTGTCGTAGAACAGCCCGCGCGCACCGCGTGTGAGAATCCCCTGCCGGAGCGCGGCGACGGCCAGGTGCGTCTTGCCGATGCCCGGGGGACCGATCAGACAGAGGCCCTTGGCGACGACAGGGAAATCCGTGGCAAACCGCCGCGTCTGGCGTACGGCCGTCATCAGCTTCTCGTTGGGATAGGTGATGAACGAGTCGAAGTTACAGGCGCGGTAGCGCGGCGGAATCCGGGCGTCGTTCAACAGGCGGTTGGTCAGCCCTTCACGCCAGCAATCGCATCGGACGACCCGGCGCACGCCATCCTTGTCGATGGGCTTCCAGCCGGTGTCATCACAGAGGGGGCAGGGCATGGGAATGCTGAATGTTGAATGCTGAATGTTGAATGCTGAAGTCGAATTCGACCTGCCCTCGCGATTCAACCCGATTGTAGTTTCGTCATCGCGGATTGGCAATGACTACTGGCGATCGCCCATCTTCAATCAACATTCAGCATTCAGCATTCAGCATTTCATCGTCAGTTCAGATAGCTCCTGAGCTCCCCGGCTCGTTTGCTCCGACGGAGTTTCTCCTTCGCGCGGGATTCGATTTGACGGATGCGCTCGCGAGAAAGGCCGAGCGCGTCGCCGACCTCCTGCAGCGTCCTCGGCTCGCCGTCACGATCCAGCCCGAAGCGGAGCTCCACGATCTCCCGCTCCTTCGACTCGAGCTCGTCGAGCGCGGCGCGGACGCGCTCGGTGACGGCACGATGGAGCAACTCATCCTCGACGGGAGGCACGGCCGCCTGTTCGAGCACTTCCGACAGCTCGCGTCCATCTCCACCATCGACGCCGGCGCCGACCCGGTCGCTGAGGGAAAGGTCGCTGCCACCAATCCGCAGAAGCGCGTCGACGTCGCCCTCCGAGATCTCGAGATCGTCGGCAATCTCACGCGGTGTCGGGGTGCGCTCGAGCGTCTCAGTCAGTCCTGCGACTTCCCGCCCAAGCCGCGCAGCGATGCCCGACAGGCGCTGGGGCAGGGCGAAGGCGCGGCTCTGGGCGGAGAGGGCGTGCGTGAGGGCCTGACGAATCCACCAGACCGCGTAGGTGATGAACTTGACGTTTCGATCGGAATCGAAGCGCCGGGCGGCTTCCATCAGGCCGAGATTTCCTTCGTGGATGAGGTCGAGAAAAGGCACCCCCAGCCCGCGGTACCGTTTCGCGTAGCTGACCACGAAGCGCAGGTTCCCTTCGACGAGCCGCCGCAGTGCCTCCGGGTCGGCCTCGTCCTTGATCCGTCGCCCGAGCTCTTGCTCCTGTTCCGGTGTCAGTCGCGGGAGGCGCGCGATGGCGCGCAGGTAGGCCTGCAGGGCATCTGCGTCCGATGCGCTTTCAGGGCCGCCGCTGCGCATCCAGCTATCATAGCGCGAGCGGATCGGCCAGGATCTGCGACTCGTCATCAACACCGGACGCCCGACGGCCCAGCGTCCGAGTGGGCCTTGCGTTTTCAAGAGAGAGAGCCTTGGGGAGCTGGGAGTTGAGTGGCTCAGGCCTTCCGCTGTCGCTCATCGCCCGGTTCGGCGTCGAGCGTCGGCGGCTCGGGGACGGCATGCGGGGTGGCCCGGACGAGATCGGTCGGCGACGATTTCACCATCGCGGTGCTGAGGCGCTGCTCCCAGTCGCCAATCCCGCGTGAGAGCTCGTGCTTCACGTAGTCCATGAACTCGTTGACCTCGTGCTGCATCGCCTCGATCTTGCGGCGCATGTTCAGGATGATCTCGACGCCGGCGAGGTTGACCCCGAGATCGCGCGTCAGCGAAAGGATCGTCTCGAGCTGCTCGAGATCCTCTTCCGAGTAGAGGCGGGTGTTGCCTTCGGTGCGCGACGGCTTCAACAGCCCTTCGCGCTCGTACAGCCGCAGCGTCTGCGGGTGGATGTTGTACTTCTGCGCCACCGCGCTGATCATGTAATACGCTTTGCCGCCGGTGCGCTTCGCCATTTCAGAATACCTGCCGGCTGCCGGGTTCCTGGCACTGAATGCTGCCTGACAACAGGGTCTCCATTCAGCATTCAGCATTCAGCACTGAGCTGCTTGCGAACATCCGCCTGGTTCCGCTCTCCGAATTCCCGCATCAGTTCCTTCGAGCGCTCGTCGACCGAAGCGGGCAGAACGACGCTCGCCTCCAACACCAGATCACCGCGCATCCCGTTCCGCCCCTCGACTCCCTGGCCCTTGATCCTGAACCGTTGACCGGCCTGCGTGCCCGGCGGGATGCGCCATCTCAAGCGGCCATCGAGCGTGGGCACTTCCACTCGTGCGCCGAGCACCGCTTCGTGCACGGCCACGGGCAACCGGCAGATCAGGTCGTCGCCTTCGCGGCGGAAGAACGGGTGCGGTTGGACGCGCACGGTCACGTACAGGTCGCCGTTACGTCCCCCGTTGTGCCCGGCGTGGCCCCGCTCGGGGACACGCAGACGGTCACCATCGACAGTGCCCGGAAGTATCGTCACGGGAACGGCGTCGCTGCGCACCGTCCACCCGTTGCCGGAGCAAGCCGCGCAGCGCTGGGCCCGCAGGTGGCCGCTGCCCTCGCACGTTGGACACGGCTTCGAGAACACCATGTGCCCGCGCGCCCAGCGTACGCTTCCGCTCCCCTGACACTGTCCGCAGCGTGCCTCGCGCGTCAGCGTCTGGCCTCTTCCCCCGCAGGTGTTGCACGCGACCTGTCGAACGACGATGACCCGTCGGTCGGCGCCGCGAATGGCGTCGAGGAAATCGACGGTCACCGCCGCCTGCACGTCCGCCCCCGGTCGCGGCTTGCCGAGATCGGGAGCCAGCAGCGGGTGCAGCACCTCGGCGAACAATTCCGAGAAGGTCGCCGCCTGCGCGCCGTATGCCGCGGATGAAAAATCGAACTCCGTGAACTGCAGCGATGGGGCCGGCTTCGTCGTCGAGGCTTCCCAGGTGCCGGACGCGTCGTAGGCCTGACGGCGCCCCGGATCCACGAGGGTCTCGTACGCCTCCGAAATGCGCCTGAACATTGCTTCGGCAGTGCGGTCCCCCGGATTGACGCCCGGATGATACCGACGGGCAAGCCTCCGGTAGGCTCGCTTGATGTCGGCCACCGACGCGCTCTGATCCACGCCGAGAATGAGGTAGAGCTCCATGGTGCACTGCGAACCCTGGTCCGTGATCCGTGGTCCGTGTGGCACACTCCTCACGGACCACGGACTACGAACCACGGCCTACGTCATGCGACGAGTTACTTCTTCTCCTCCTCTACCACTTCAGCGTCAATCACATCGCCGGAGGGACGGCCGGCGCCGGACGGTTCGCCGGCGGGTTCGCCGCCTGGAGCGCTGCCCGGTGCGTTGGCGGCGCGGTACATCGTTTCGGCTGCCTTGTGCTGGGCCGCGTTGAGCGCTTCCATCCGCCGCTTCATGCCGGCGATGTCGTTCTGCTCGATCGACGTCTTGAGGTCGCCGATCGCCGATTCGATCGCCGCCCGATCGGACGCCGGCAGCTTGTCACCCGCATCCTTCAGCATGCGCTCGGCCGCGTAAGCCGCCTGGTCCGCCTGATTGCGCGTGTCGATCTCCTCCTTGCGCTTCTTGTCTTCATCGGCATGCGATTCGGCCTCGCGCATCATGCGATCGACCTCGTCCTTCGACAGGCCGCTCGATGCGGTGATGGTGATCTTCTGCTCGTTCTTCGTCGCCATGTCCATCGCCGACACGTTGACGATGCCGTTGGCGTCGATGTCGAACGTGACCTTGATCTGCGGTACGCCGCGTGGCGCCGGCGGAAGACCCGTCAGGTGGAAGCGTCCCAGCGTACGGTTGTCACGCGACATCGGACGTTCGCCCTGCAGGACGTGCACCTCGACGCTCGTCTGGTTGTCGGCGGCCGTCGAGAACGTCTCGTCCTTCCGCGTCGGAATGGTCGTGTTGCGCGGGATCAAGGCCGTCATCACGCCGCCCAGCGTTTCAATGCCGAGCGAGAGCGGGGTCACGTCGAGCAGGAGCAGGTCCTTGACGTCGCCCGCGAGGACGCCCGCTTGAATCGCGGCGCCAACCCCGACGACTTCGTCCGGGTTCACACCCTTGTGCGGCTCCTTGCCAAAGAGATCCTTGACGATCTGCTGCACGCGCGGCATGCGGGTCGACCCGCCCACCAGCACGACCTCGTCAATCTTCGAGGAGTCGAGCCCGGCGTCGGCCAACGCCTGCCGGGTCGGGGCGACCGTCTTCTGCAGCAGGTCCTCCACGAGGGACTCGAGCTTGGCGCGCGTGAGCCGCATCGAGAGATGCTTGGGCCCGGTCTGGTCCGCCGTGATGAACGGCAGGTTGATGTCGGTCTCCATGACCGTGGAGAGCTCCATCTTGGCTTTCTCCGCGGCTTCCTTCAGGCGCTGGAGCGCCATCCGGTCCTTGCTCAGATCGATCCCCTCCTGCTTGCGGAACTCGGCGATGATCCAGTCGATGACTCGCTGATCGAGGTTGTCGCCGCCCAGGTGTGTATCGCCGTTGGTCGCCTTGACCTCGACGACGCCTTCGCCCACCTCGAGGATGGAGATGTCGAACGTGCCGCCGCCAAAGTCGTACACCGCGATGGTTTCGTCCTTCTTCTTGTCGAGGCCGTACGCCAGGGCCGCGGCCGTGGGCTCGTTGACGATCCGCATGACCTCGAGGCCGGCGATTTGGCCGGCGTCCTTGGTGGCCTGGCGCTGTGCGTCGTTGAAGTAGGCCGGCACCGTGATGACCGCCTTGGTCACCGGCTGCCCGAGGTATTCTTCGGCGGCCTGCTTGAGCTTCTGGAGAATCATCGCGGAGATCTCGGGCGGGGAGTACTCCTTGCCGCCTGCCGCCACGCGGACGTCGCCGTTGCTGGCGCGCACCACCTGGTACGGCACCATCTTCATCTCCTCGTTGACCTCGTCGTACTTCCGCCCCATGAACCGCTTGATCGAGAACACCGTGTTCTCGGGATTGGTGACGGCCTGTCGCTTGGCGACCTGGCCGACCAGGCGCTCTCCCGATTTGGTGAAGCCCACGACCGAAGGCGTGATGCGGCTGCCCTCCGGATTCGTGATCACCACCGGCTCTCCGCCTTCCATGACGGCCACGACGGAGTTCGTGGTGCCAAGGTCGATTCCGATGATCTTGCTCATGTCTTTCAATCCCTTCGCATTCGCCGCCACCGCGTGGGAGAACGGCCAAAACCTTGATAATGTTGATAATATATAACCTGAGTCGCCTGATGTCAATGCAAGGAGTGGAAAACCTGCAAACTCCCTGCTATACTTGCGGTTGCCAGCCCGCCTCAGCGGCAGAATTGCCGTGACAACAATTCGGGAACGATCCGCTCCCTGAGGTTGCTATGCCCCGCCTGGCCTCCGTCATGTCGCTTCCTCGAATCGTGTGGCTCCTGGGGGCCCTGCTTTTGGCGAGCGCGCCTGCGCACGCGCAGGACACCGCCCGGCAGGCGCCCGCCCACATTGCGCTCGTCGAAGGCACCGCCGTCCTCGAGCGCGATGGCGTCACGGACAACTCTCCCGGCTCGATGCCGTTGCTCTCCGGCGATCGCCTTCGCACGCGCGCCGGGCGCGTCGAAGTCCTCTACGCCGAGGGCAGCACGCTCCACATGGATCACCACACGGTTGTCGACTTCCAGTCCGACGAGGTGATCAGGCTCCTCGAGGGGCGTATACGACTGAACATCGCCGGCCCGAGCCGGCAGGTCGCATTCCGGGTCGACGCGCCCACCGCCTGGGTCGAGATTCGCCAGCCTGGTGAATACCGCGTGGCGCTGGTTGCCGGCGATCGCGGCGCCGAGGTCGAGCTCGCCGTCCTCCGCGGCGCGGCGGATCTCGTCAACGAAGACGGATCGACCGATCTGCTCGCGGGCGAACGTGCGTTCGCACAGGCGGGGCTGGCGCCGTCGATCGCCTATGTCTTCAATTCGGCCGCGTGGGATGGGTTCGATCAGTGGTCCGAGGCGCGGCGGGATCAGCGGCTCGGGATTTCCGCGCAGTATCTTCCTCCCGAAACCAGGCCGTACGCGGGGGCGTTGGACAGCTACGGCGATTGGCGGTACGAGACCACGTATGGTTACGTCTGGTATCCACGCGTGGCCGTCGGCTGGCGACCGTACTATTCCGGCCGGTGGTCGCACCTGCGTCCGTGGGGCTGGACGTGGATCGGCCGCGATCCCTGGGCGTGGCCGACCCACCACTACGGCCGCTGGGGATTCTCCGCTGGGCTCTGGTTCTGGATTCCCGGGCACCACTGGGGGCCGGCCTGGGTGTCGTGGGCCTACGCGCCTGGATACGTGAGCTGGTGCCCGCTCGGATGGAACAACCGTCCGGTGTTCGGTTTCATCGGTGTCACGCACTTCGGCGGCCGGAGGTACAACCCCTGGCACGGATGGACCGTCGTGCCCCACCGCCGGTTCGGCTCCGGGTTCGTCAATATCAACGTGGTCAACATCAACCACATCGACGCGCGGACGCGCGGCGCCTTTGCGGAACGGTTGACCCCGCCGCAGTATACGGGCCGCGCCGTACCCCGGTCGCAGACCCCGATTACGGTGGCGGGTTCGCGCACTGGCGTTCCGCGAAGCGGAACGGCGGGCGTCCGCGATCGGGGTGCTGCCGGGGAGCGGCTGAGCGGCCCGGGGTTTCCTGCTCCCGCTCGCGCGCCGCGCTCCGCCGTGCCGAGCAGCGGCGAGCGTTCGGCGCCGGTGGGTTCGTCGCGCGAACGTGACGCAAGTGGACAGTCGATCGATCGCGGATCGACGCCGCGCGCGGTGCCTCGTTCCGGGGCACCAGCAGTGACATCCGGAGCCGATCGCGGCACGCCCTCACGGCGCGCAGCACCGGCGGGCGCCCGGGCACCCGCGTCCGGCGGCCCCGGTCCCGAGCGATCCGGAGCGGTTCCGCGTGCGACACGACCTGACGCCGAGGCCACCCCACCACGCAGCGCGCCGTCACGAGCGGCGCCCCGCGGGCGCGGTTCCTCATCGACGCCCGCGCAGGGACAGGAACCCGCTGCGACGCCGGCGCCGAACACGGGGCGCTCACGGGCCGTCCCGAGAGGGAGCGGCGGCTCAGCCTCCTCAACACCGGCACCGCGATCGTATCGGCGCGAACCGGCGCCTGCTGCCTCCTCAGCGCCGGCGCCGCGATCGTATCGGCGCGAACCGGCGCCTGCTCCCTCGGACCGTGCCCCCGTTCCAGGGCAACTCCGGGGACGCGAAAGGAGCGCGATCGGCGGTCCCTCTTACGGTGTGCCCGACCGGAGCATCAGGCGCGCGCCTGAACCAACCTATCAGGTGCCTCGCTCGATGCCGCGTGGCACCCCCGCGGGCCCGCCGGCGCCAGTGTATCGCTCTCCAGGCACCAGTCGTTCATCGGGCGGCATGAGATCCGTCCCCTCCGGCCCGCGTCCGGCGCCAGCGCCAGGCGCTGCCCAGCCGGCCCCTCGGCAGGGTGCGCCGTCGAGTGCTTCCCCATCGCGCTCGCGCGGCGGCCAGCACTCATCCGGCCCGGCACGGCCCAGGGGCGGAGGGAACAAATAGATCAGCTCTCAGCTGTCAGCTATCAGTAGCTATCAGTTGCCAGCCGACTGTAAGCTGATAGCCGAGACTTGAAGTATGCCCACCTATGTCGTGAGAATCGCCCGCCGGGCGGGCATCGTCGCCCTCTTCATCCTCGCCGCCATGCTCGGGATCGCCAGCGGCGTCCTCTTCGCCTACGCCGGCGATCTGCCCCAGATCTCGGCCCTCGATGATTACGCGCCGAGTACCATTACGCGCGTCTACGGCGCCAAGGGGGAAGTCGTCGGCGAATTCGCCATCCAGCGCCGCGAGGTGATTTCCTACGAGGCGATCTCCCCCAGGCTGCGGCAGGCGATCCTGGCTGCCGAGGATGCCGAGTTCGAGCAGCACTTCGGGCTCAGTATCCCGCGCATCATCGTCGCGCTCGTCAAAGACATCATCGAACGCCGGAAGGCGGCCGGCGCCAGCACGCTGACGCAGCAGCTCGCCCGGAAGCTGTTTCTGACCGACGAGAAGACATGGGAGCGCAAGATCAAGGAGGCCATCGCGGCCATCCAGATCGAGAAGCGGTACACCAAGCGCGAAATCTTCACGCTGTATTGCAACCAAATGTATTTCGGCCATGGCGTGTACGGCGTCGAGTCGGCCGCACGGCTCTACTTCGGCAAGTCGGCGAAGGACGTGTCGCTCGAGGAGGCGGCGCTCATCGCAGGCATTCTGCAGGGCAACGTGCGGCAAAGCCCGTACGTGAACATGGATGCGGCTGTGCGCCGGCGCAATTACACATTGACCCGGATGGCCGAGGTCGGCTTCATCACTGAAGAGGAGGCGGAAGCCGCGAGAAAGAAGCCGATCGTGGTCCGGGAGGATCCTCCCACCGCGGCGGTGTCGGCGGCCCCCTATTTCCTCGAGGAGGTCCGAAAGGAGCTCGAAAGCCGCTACGGCGCCAAGATGCTGTACGAGAACGGGCTCTCGGTACAGACCGCCCTCGACCTCCAACTGCAAGACGCGGGAGCGAAGGCCCTCGACGAGGGCCTCCGCCGCATCGACAAACGCCGCGGCTTCCGCAAGCCGAGCCGGAACGTGATCAAGGAAGGGCACAGCATCGAAGACTTTCGACTGGCGCGCTGGAACCGTCCCATGCACGAAGGAGACGTCGTTCCAGCCGTGGTGGCGGCTGTCGACGACGGCATCATTCAGCTGCGCGCGGGCGGACTGCGCGTGGTGGTGGACAAGAAGGGCTATTCCTGGACGAACAGGCCCGCCGCGCGGCTCGTCACGCGGGGCGACCTCGTCGAGACCCGCCTGGGCAAATCCGCGGGGGAGATCGTGACGGGCACCCTCGAGCAGGCTCCCGCCGTCGAGGGCGCGGTCCTCGCGATAGACAATCGCACGGGTCAGATCAAGGCGATGGTCGGCGGGTACAGCTTCGAGCGCAGCAAGTTCAATCGGGCGGTGCAGGCCTACCGCCAGGTGGGCTCGGCGTTCAAACCCATCGTCTACACGGCGGCCATCGATCGCGGGTACACGCCGGTCTCGATCCTGATGGACACGCCCGCGTCCTTCGAGACGGGCGGGGGCCAGGCAGCATACTCACCCCAGAATTACGACCGCAAGTTCGAGGGGCCGGTGACCTTGCGCCACGCGCTCGAACAGTCGCGGAACGTGCCCGCAGTACGCGTGATGGATCAACTGGGCCCGCAACAGGTCATCGCCTACGCCCGCCGCCTGGGGTTCGAATCGCCTCTGCCGCCCTACCTTGCGGTGGCCCTTGGCGCCGCCGAGGCGACGCTCGTCGAGATGACGAGCGCTTACTCCACGTTCCCGAACCAGGGCGTGCGGATGAAGCCCTATGGCGTGCTGAAGGTGAGCGACCGTTCAGGTAATCTGCTCGAAGAGAATCGGCCGGAGCCGAAAGACGCCATTCGGGCGGATACCGCCTACGTCATGACCCACCTGCTGCGCGGCGTCGTCCAGCGCGGCACGGGTGGGAGGGCTGCCGCCCTCAAGTGGCCCATCGGGGGCAAGACCGGCACCACGGACGACTATACCGACGCCTGGTTCATCGGCTTCGATCCCGACATCACGCTCGGGGTGTGGGTCGGCTACGACCAGAAGCGCACCATGGGTCCGGCAGGCACGGGGTCGGACTCCGCGCTGCCGATCTGGATGGACATCATGAGAGCCTGGATCGGCGACCGCAAGACGCCGCCCTCGTTCGAAGCGCCCGGCAACATCGTCTTTGCCGCCGTCGATCGCAGCAGCGGCGACGCAACGATCGACGGGATGCCCGGCGCCATCACGGAAGCCTTCATCGCAGGCACCCAGCCGGGCGTGGGTTTCAGACAGTAAGAGCCGGGCTGAAGCTCCCAGGCAACTCCGAACTGGCTTAGGACGCGGGAAGCGCATTCCGGTTTCGGACACCCGGCTCGCACGCCAACCTTTCGCTCTTCATGCCGTCCAACGAGGCATGGCTGAGTGGGACATGCTGACGCAGGATCTTCGGTACACCGTCCGCACGCTGGTGCGGGCGCCGGGCTTCGCGTTGACCGCGATCCTGGTGACTGCGCTCGGTGTCGGCGCCAACACCGCGGCATTCTCCGTCGCCGATTTCGTGCTGCTGCGACCGCTGCCCTTCCCCGACCCGGATGCGCTCGTGCGGCTGTGCGAAGGACCGCGCACCGGCGCCGGGTGGGGCTGCATGAACCAGCTCTCGCCCGCCAACTATCGGGACCTCAAAAGCCTGAGCTCGTCATTCCAGGAGCTGGGCGCCTTCGCCAACAATGCGGTGAATCTGGCGGGCGGCGGAGAGCCGCGGCGTCTCGCAATCGCGCCGGTCACGCCGGAGGTGCTGCCCGTGCTGGGGGTCGCGCCGACGTTGGGGCGGGTCTTCGAGGCAGACAACCAGGACGATCTCAACGCGGCGGTCATCAGCTATGGACTGTGGCAGTCGCAGTTCGGCGGCGACCCACGCGTGCTCGGGCAGACGGTGAATCTCAACGGCGCGCCGTTCTCGATCATCGGCGTCATGCCACGCGCGTTCTACTTCCCCACTCGGGAAGTGCAGGTCTGGACCGCGCTCACGTTGCGGGAGGCGGACTTCGAAAACCGCACCAATACCTTCATCGAGGCGGTCGGCCGTCTCAGGCCAGGCGTGACCTTTGAGCAGGCTCGGACAGAGCTCGTGACGCTCGCCGATCAGCTGGCTCGCGACTACCCCGAGACCAACGAGGAAACCGGCGTGAGCTTCTTCCGGATGCGGGACACGATGTCGCCGCGATTCCGGCTGATGCTGCTGAGCCTGGGCGGCGCGAGCCTGTGCCTGCTGCTCCTCACCTGCGCCAATCTTGCCAACCTGCTGCTGGCGCGCGCCGCGGCGAACGAGCGCGAATTCGCCGTCCGCGCGGCGCTCGGCGCCGGACGGCGGCGCCTCGTGCGGCAATTGGTGACACAGAGCGTCGCGCTCTCGCTGCTCGGCGGTATCGTCGGCGTGGGCATGGCGGTCCTCATCGTGCCCCTGTTTTCGACCCTCGTGCCTCCCACGCTGCCGCTCGCCTCCCGGCCCGGTCTGGATCTGCGTGTGCTTGCCATGGCGATGCTGTTCACGGGGGCGACGGCGCTGGGGTTCGGCGTGATGCCCGCGCTTCGCGCGGGCCGGACGGGGTTCGCCGCGCTCCGCGAGGGCGGTCGCGCGGGCGGCGGACGAAAACAGCGGCTCCGTGCCGTGCTCGTCACCGTGGAGGTGATGGTCTCGGTCGTCCTGCTGATCACATCGGGCCTCCTGATCCGCGCCGTGTGGCGCGTACAGGCCGTCGATCCCGGCTTCACAGCTCAGAACGTGCTGACGCTCAGGACGGCGCTGCCACGACCGAAATACGACAACGCCGTGCGCCGCACGCAGTACTACGATCGGGTGCTGGCCGACGTGCGCGCGCTGCCGGGCGTCGAAAGCGCGGCGTTCATCAGCGGGCTCCCGATGATCGTGACCGGACTGGTGACCGGAGTCGACATTCCCGGTCTGAACATGCCGAGCGCCCGGCGGGGCGGCCAGAGCCACAGGTGGGTCACGCCGCAGTACTTCAAGACGATGGGCATTCCCCTTCGCCGCGGGCGCGATGTGGAAGAGGCCGACACCCAGACTCGAGCCTGGGTTGCCGTGGTCAGCGAGTCGTTCGCCGAGCGGTACTGGCCCGGTCAGGATCCGATCGGCAGGACGTTCGGGCACAGAGGTCAGACACGAACCGTCGTAGGCGTGGTCGGAAACGTCAGGGTCCGTGGGCTGGAGCGGAACAGCGAGCCGCAGATGTACCTGCCCGCCGAGCAGATCGCGGACGCATCCCCGGCACAGTTCGATCCGCAGGACCTCGTGATCCGGCACTCCGGTCCGCGGGAGGCCCTTGTTTCCGCCCTCCGCCGGATCGTCCACGCCGCCGACGCCGAGCAGCCGATCTCCAACGTGCGGACGATGGAGGACGTGGTCGCTGGCGAGACGGCGACGCGACGCGCGCAGCTCGAGGTGCTCGGCGTGCTGGCGGGCGTTGCCGCGCTCCTGGCCGGAGTCGGGTTGTACGGACTGCTCGCCTACACGGTCTCGCAGCGGTCGCACGAGATCGGCGTGCGTCTCGCGCTTGGCGCGCACCCGGCGCGCGTGGGCCGGATGGTCTTCGCCGACGGCATGCGCCTGGCCGTCATCGGCATCGTCCCGGGCCTGGCGGGCGCCTACGCCGCCGCACGCGGAATGGACACGCTGCTCTTCGGCCTGCCGTCGAACGATCCGGCGACCTTCGCCGCCGCTACCGGCCTGATCCTCCTCGTCGCGATCGCCGGGTCGGCGGTCCCGGCACTCCGGGCCGTCCGCGTGAGCCCGATGTCGGTTCTGCGCGCGGAGTAGCCGGGCAGCCGTCGTCGTCCTACCACCGTTCGCCCGCACCCGCGACCCGACGATCGCGACAATGCCGACGATTCGGAACAGCAGCTTCCCGACGTCCAGTCACTGGAGTCGCAGCTACAGCTGATCCTCGGCGGTGCCGATGGCCCTGCCCGCCCGTATTCCGGCGTTCGAATAATCCTGAGCGCGCCACGCACGATGGCCTTCGTCGGGCTGATTCCGTCCGAGCATTCCAGCGGGACCAAGCAGGCGCGCGGTGGCATTACGAAAACCGGCAATGCACACTTGCGGCGCGTGCTCGTGGAAGCGGCCTGGCATTACCGTCATCATCCGTTCGTGGGCGACGCGC
>DASTBU010000126.1:0-75978 GCA_035711845.1 Vicinamibacterales bacterium | reverse complement strand
GATCGTGACGATCGGACAATATCTGCGGCCCTCGGCAGCGAACCTGCCGATGGTGCGCTACTACACCCCGGACGAGTTCGCCGAGCTGAAGCGCCTCGGCCTGGAGATGGGCTTCGGCCATGTCGAATCGGGCCCGCTCGTGCGCAGTTCCTATCATGCCCACGAGCAGACGGCATCGTTCGAGCGACAAGCAGGAAGTAACGGCCTGAATCCCTGACATCGATTGCGACTCGAGCGGCAACGCGCAGGTCTGGGCTCTTGAACGATTCGAGAACAACAAGTGAAGGTTTCTTCCCCTGTATCCTCCCTTGATGTTGTCCACCGGCAGATCATCGCCTGCACGCGCTGCGAGCGGCTGCGTAGCTACTGCGCGCGCATCGCGCAGCAGAAGAAGGCCGCGCATAGAGATGACACTTATTGGGGCAGGCCGGTGCCGGGCTTCGGCGACCCTGAGGCACGCGTGCTCGTCCTGGGCCTCGCGCCCGCTGCACATGGGGCGAACCGGACCGGTCGAGTGTTCACCGGCGACGGTTCAGGCGACTTCCTCATGCGGGCCATGCATGCGGCCGGTTTTGCGAGCATCCCGACATCGCACCGACCTGATGATGGCCTGATGCTGGCCGACGCGTACATCGCAGCGGCCGTGCGGTGCGCTCCACCCGAGAACAAGCCGACGCCCGAGGAGATCGCCGCGTGCCACGATCACCTCGTGGCGGAGGTTGCGGCCCTCCCGCGCCTTCGCGCGATCGTCTGCCTCGGCCGGATCGGGTTCGATGCCGCCTGGAGGCTCCTGGCAGCCAGAGGGACCATCGTGAAGCCGCGCCCACCCTTCGGTCACGGCCTGGCGTACTTCCCCGAGGGCGCCCCTGCCGTGATCGCGTCGTATCACCCCAGCCGGCAGAACACCAACACCGGAAAGCTCACGCCACCGATGCTCGCGTCGGTCTTCGAGACGGCGCGACGCGCCGTCCAGCAAGTCGAACACAGCTGATGGCTGACAGCTGATACCTATTTCGTCCGCTTCGGCTTGTACACGTGCGTGGCCTGACCGAAGAATGTTTCCGCGGACTCCATCAGCGTTTCGGACAGGGTTGGATGAGGGTGAATGGTCAGCTTCACGTCGCTGGCCGTCGCACCCATTTCGATGGCGAGCACGCCTTCCGAGATCAGTTCGCCCGCACCGGGACCGACGATGCCGACGCCGAGCACGCGCTCGGTCTGCGGATCGAGGACCAGCTTGGTCATGCCGTCGGCGCGGTCCAGCGTAATCGCCCGTCCGGAGGCGCCCCACGGGAACCTCGTGACGGCAACGTCCCGCTTCTCCGTCTGCGCGTCGTTCTCCGTGAGGCCGCACCATGCGAGTTCGGGATCCGTGAACACCACGGCGGGAATCGCGAGCGGTTCGAACGCGACGCGCTCGCCGAGCATCGCGTCCACCGCAACGCGGGCCTCGTGCGATGCCTTGTGCGCCAGCATCGGCTCCCCGACAACGTCGCCGATGGCATAAAGGCCCGGCTCCGCCGTCGCGCGCGCGGGATCGACCTCGATGAAGCCTCGCTGATTCACTTTGACCCGCGTCTTGTCCAGGCCCGGCACCGCGGAGTTCGGCCGCCGTCCGACGGCGACCAGCACCCGGTCGAACGTGCGTTCCTTCGCCAGACCCTCAGGGATCTGGCCTTCGAACGTGACAGTGACGCCCTTGTCGACCGCCTTCATCGACACGACCTTCGTGTTCAGTAGGACGCCCTCGCACATCGACTCGATCCGCCTGGCGAGGATGTTCACGAGATCCCGGTCCGCCCCTGGGAGCAGCCCGTCGGTCATCTCGACGACTGTCACCTTCGATCCGAGCGCCGCGTAGACGGTACCCAGCTCGAGGCCGATGTACCCTCCGCCCACGACCAGCAGTGACGCCGGGATCTCGGGAAGATCGAGCGCGGCCGTGGAATCCATCACCCGGTCGCTCTCGATCGAGAGACCTGGCACGGACGCTGGACGGGATCCGGTTGCGATGATCGCGTGCTCGAACGTCAGGGTGTCGGCGTCCTTGCCGTCGTGCGTGATCTTGAGCGTCCGCGGATCCTGGAACTCGGCGAGCCCCCGAATGTGGTTGACCTTCCGCATGCGGGCGACTTGACCGACGCCGCCCGTGAGCTGGGCGACGACCTTGTTCTTGAACGCCCGCACGCTCTTCACGTCGATCGTGCGCCCCCTGAAGCTGATTCCCCAGGCCTCGGCGTGCTTGACCTCGTTGAGAACGCCGGCAACGTGCAGGAGCGCCTTGGAAGGAATGCAGCCGCGGTAGAGGCACACGCCCCCGGGATTCGGCTCCGGATCGACGAGCGCCACCTGCATCCCACGGTCGGCCGCGTAGAACGCGGCCGCATATCCGCCGGGCCCGGCACCGATGACGACGAGTTGGGTTGAGGATGGCATAAGATACGTACGACGTGCGACGTGCTACGGTGCGACGTGCTGCTCGTCACGTGCGACAAGTAGCACGTTGCACCGTCGCAGGTCGGACGTTGCATGTCGCACGTTGCATGTGTCAAGTGTTACAGCACCAACACTATCGGCTGCTCGAACGCCTCGGCGACCCATCGCAGGAAGCGCGCCGCGTCGGCGCCGTCGATCACCCGGTGGTCGTACGAGAGCGACAACGGGAGCATGAGCCTCGGCTCGAAGCTGCTGCCGTTCCACACGGGTTCGTGGGATCCACGTGACACACCGAGGATCGCGACCTCGGGCCAGTTGACGATGGGGGTGAACGAGGTGCCGCCGATGCCGCCGAGATTGGTGATCGTGAAGCCGCCACCCTGCATGTCCTCCAGCGACAGCTTGCCGGCGCGCGCCTTTTCCGAGGCGTTCGACAGCTCCACAGCCAGGTCGACGATGCCCTTGCGGTCCACGTCCCGAATCACCGGGACGAGCAGGCCGCGTTCGGTGTCCACCGCGACGCCGACATGGACGGCCTTCCTCAACACGATCTCGCCACGGGCGGTATCGATCGACGAGTTGAACTGGGGAAAGCGGCGCATCGCTCCTGCAACGATCTTCAGCGCAATCGCCGTGACCGTCAGCTTGCCTCCGGCCTTCTCGGCCTGGGGCCCGTACTGTTTTCGCAGGGCCTCGAGCGCCGTCACGTCCGCCGTGTCGTGCTGGGTGACGTGCGGAATCGCCGTCCAGGCATGGCTCAGATGCTCCGCCGTCTTGCGACGGATGTTGCTCATCGGCTTGCGCTCGACCTCGCCCCACTTGCTGAAGTCGGGCAGCGGTTGGGCGGCGACCGCCGCCTGTGCCCCTTCCCCGGCCATCGCCGCGCGCACGTGTGCCTGAACGTCCTCTACGCTGATCCGGCCGCCATCGCCGGTCCCGGATACGAGGCGGATGTCCACCCCGAGCTCGCGAGCCAGCCGTCGAACGGAAGGCGCCGCGGGCGCTGACGGGCCTGCAGGTGCCGCCTCCGCCGGAGGTTGCGACGCCGCGGCCAGGGTCCGGGCGCCGCGGCTGATTTCGACCACCTCGCCGCGTGGCTTCTGGCGCGGTGGTTCTTCTGCCGAGCGTGGCTGCCCCGCACCGGGCTCACCCCCTGCTTCACCGGGAGCGGCCTGGCTGAGGCCACCTCCGGTCGGCGCGCCTGCCGGCTGCGGCTTGGCTGTCGCGGGTGTCTTCTCCTCCGCTTTGACGGACCCCGGCTTCGCTTGCTCCGCGGCACCCGCCCCGTCGTCGGCGACCAGCACGACCTGGCCGACCTTGACCTTGTCGCCCGGCTTGACCCTGATCTCCTTGACGGTCCCGCTGATCGAGGACGGGACCTCGATGGTGGCCTTATCGGTCTCGAGCTCGAGCACGGGCTGATCCTGGGTCAGCGTGTCGCCCGGCTTGACGAGGAGCCGGACGACGTCACCCGAGGTGATGTTTTCGCCCAGTTCCGGAATCTTGAACTCTGTGGGCATGAGATTCGGTCAGCTCCTCGCCGGATTCGGCTTCTCCGGATCGATCTTCAGATCTTCGATCGCCTGGACGACGACCTTGCGATCGATTTGCCCGTCCTGCGCCAGCTCGGTCAGTGTCGCGAGCACGACGAACCGCGCGTCGACCTCGAAGAAGTTGCGCAAGCCCTCGCGGTCCTCGCTCCGGCCGAAGCCATCGGTCCCGAGCGACCGGACGCGTCGCGGCATCCATCGATCAATGGAATCGGGCAGAACCTTCAGATAGTCGGAGGCCGCGACGATCGGTCCCGCGGTGTCCTTCAGGCACTGGGCGACGTAGGGCACGCGCGGCGTTTCCGTCGGGTGGAGCATGTTCCACCGATCGGCTGCGTGGCCGTCGCGGTAGAGCTCCTGATAGCTGGTCACGCTCCAGACGTCTGCCGCGACGCCGTACTTCTCGAGCAGCTTCTGCGCGGCGATGACCTCGTTCAGGATGGCACCGCTCCCCAGCAGTTGGGCCTTCGACTTCGCCTTGTCGTTACTCGCGCGGCTGAACCGGTACATCCCCTTCAGGATGCCGTCGCGGGATCCTCCCGGCATCTGCGGCATCGCGTACTGCTCGTTCATCACCGTGAGGTAGTAGAAGATGCTCTCCCGCTCCTTGTACATCCGGCGAATGCCGTCCTGAATGATGACCGCGAGCTCGTAGGCGAACGCGGGATCGTAGGAGAGGCAGTTGGGCACCGAGAGCGAGTACACGTGGCTCTGGCCGTCCTGGTGCTGCAGGCCTTCGCCGGCGAGCGTGGTCCGGCCGGAGGTGGCGCCGAGGAGGAAGCCGCGAACACGCGAGTCGGCGGCGGCCCAAATCAGGTCGGCCACGCGCTGGAAGCCGAACATCGAATAGAAGATGAAGAACGGGATCGTATTGACCGCATGCGTCGCGTACGCGGTGCCGGCCGCGATGAACGACGACATGGAACCCGCCTCGGTGATCCCCTCTTCGAGAATCTGGCCGTCCTGCGCTTCCTTGTAGTACAGGAGGGTGTCCATGTCGACCGGCTCGTACTTCTGGCCGACGTGCGAGTAGATCCCCACCGCGCGAAAGAGCGACTCCAGGCCGAAGGTGCGCGCTTCGTCGGGCACGATTGGCACCACGAGATCGCCGATTTCCTTGTCCCGCAGCAGCTTCGCGAGCAGCCGGACGAATACCATGGTCGTCGAGGCCTTCCGCCCTTCGGTGCCCTTGTAGAATTCGTCGAACAGGGAATCGATCGGCGCGGTAAGCGGCTCCACGCGCACCGTTCGCGAAGGCACGAAGCCGCCAAGCGCCTTGCGGCGCTCACGCATGTACTGCAACTCGGGGCTGTCGTCGGATGGACGGTAGAACGGGGCCTCGGCGATGTCCTCGTCCGAGATCGGAATGCCGAACCGCGTGCGGAACGAGCGGAGGTCGCTCTCGTTCATCTTCTTCTGCTGGTGAGTGATGTTCTTGCCTTCACCAGCCTCACCGAGACCGTACCCCTTGATGGTGCGAGCGAGGATTACGGTCGGCTGCCCCTTGTGCTCGACGGCCGCCCGGTAGGCATTGTAGACCTTGAGGGGATCGTGCCCGCCCAGCCGCAGCTTCTTCAGCTGCTCGTCGGACAGGTGCTGCACCATGTCGAGTAGCCGCGGATCGGTGCCGAAAAAATGCTCGCGCAGGTACGCGCCCGACTCGACCGCGTACTTCTGATACTGCCCGTCGACGACTTCGCCCATGCGCTTGGCGAGCAGGCCGTCGTGATCGTTGGCGAGCAGCGGGTCCCAGTCGCTGCCCCAGATCGCCTTGATGACGTTCCAGCCCGCGCCGCGGAAGATGGCTTCGAGCTCCTGGATGATCTGACCGTTGCCCCGGACCGGCCCGTCGAGTCGCTGCAGGTTGCAGTTGATGACGAAGATGAGGTTGTCGAGCTTTTCGCGCGAGGCCAGGCTGATCGCACCGAGCGCCTCGGGCTCGTCCGTCTCCCCATCCCCCAGGAACGCCCAGACCTTCGTCGTCGATGGCTTCTTCAGCCCGCGGTCTTCGAGGTAGCGATTGAAGCGGGCCTGATAGATCGACATGATGGGGCCGAGCCCCATCGAAACGGTCGGAAACTCCCAGAAGTCGGGCATGAGCCACGGGTGGGGGTACGAGGACAGTCCGCCAGCCGGCTCGAGCTCCTGCCGGAAGTTCTGCAGCTTCTCGAGCGGAATGCGTCCTTCCAGGTACGCGCGCGCGTAGATGCCCGGCGAGGCATGCCCCTGGAAATAGATGATGTCCCCGTCACCATCCTTGCCCTTGCCCCGGAAGAAGTGGTTGAAGCCGACTTCATAGAGCGTGGCGGCCGACGCGTAGGTCGAGATATGGCCGCCGATGCCGTCGGAAAGGCGATTTGCCCGGACGACCATCGCCAACGCATTCCAGCGGACCAGGCTCTTGATACGGCGCTCGATCTCCTGGCTGCCAGGCACGGGCGTCTGATCTTCGGGACGGATCGTGTTGACGTAGGCAGTGATGGCTGTGAACGGCAGGGCTACGCCCGACATCCGCGCGCGGTGACGCAGCGTGGCAAGCAGCCGCTGCACACGCCCGCGATCGCCCTGCTGGATGACGTAGTCGAGCGACTCGAGCCATTCCTGTTGTTCAATCGCCTCGATTTCGGAGGCGTCGCGCTTCGCGATGTTCCTCATCTCTGTATCGATCCTTGAGTCAGCAGTGACCAACCTGAACGTTTCGTCCCTATGGGCCGGTTTCCGACGGGACTACAATCACCTATTGTAGACCCGATCGGTTGAAGACTGGCGTAGAGGTAACCGGGAGGAGCAGAGACACGATGCGCTCAGCACGGTACGGAGGCCACGAGCATGAGCTGAGGTGTGGCTGGGTTGCGCGGCGCGCAGCTGCGCCCCGTGGTCCTCGTGGCTCCGCGTCCCCGTGCTGATCGTCCCTGTGTCCCCGTGGGCCCCGCGCCTTATCGCGCAATCACGTGAAAAGCCATGCATTACCCTCGTCCCGGCACGATCAGTTTCGTCGTTTCGACCGCAGCGCTCGCGGCCATCATCGGAGTGTCCGCCGTGCAAGAGTCCCCGACCGTTTCCTCGGAGTTACCCGCAAGGATCGCGCGCTTCGCACCGGCAGCGATCGGAGCGGACACCAGCCGGTTGTCCGCGGGCGATCGCCGCGCGCTCTCCAAGCTCGTCGACGCCGCCAGGCTCATGGACAGCCTCTTCCTGCGCCAGGTATGGGCGGGCAACGATGCGATGCTGCAGCGGCTCGCACGCGAGGCGGTGGCGGCCTCACCCGCGGGCCAGCCGGCGGCCGCAGATCAGCGCCTTCACTACTTCCTGATCAACAAGGGTCCATGGTCGCGCCTCGACCACAACGAGCCGTTCATCGAGGGGGCGCCGCCGAAGCCGGAGGCGGCAAACTTCTATCCGGCCGGCGCCACGAAGGACGAGGTGCAGAAGTGGATCGATACGCTGCCGGCCGACGAGAAGGCGCGCGCGACCGGCTTTTTCACGACGATTCGACGCGGGCCCGACGGAAGGTTCACCGCGGTCCCCTACTCGGTCGAGTACCAGGGAGAGCTGGCGCGGGCCGCAGCACTCTTGCGCGAGGCCGCAGACGCCACCACCGAACCGACGTTGAAGACATTCCTCACGAGCCGCGCCGACGCGTTCATCTCGAACGACTACTACGCCAGCGACGTCGCATGGATGGAGCTCGACGCGCCAATCGATCCGACGATCGGTCCCTACGAGGTGTACGAGGACGAGTGGTTCAACTACAAGGCGGCCTTCGAGGCGTTCATCACGCTGCGGGATGACGAAGAGACGAAGAAGCTGGGGGTGTTCGGCTCTCAGCTTCAGGACCTCGAGAACACGCTCCCCATCGATCAGAAGTACCGCAACCCGAAGCTCGGGGCACTCGCGCCGCTCCACGTCGTGAATGTCGTGTTCACGGCAGGCGATGCCAACAGCGGGGTGCAGACGGCTGCCTTCAACCTGCCGAACGATGAGCGCGTAGTGAAGGAAAAGGGTACGAAGCGCGTCATGCTGAAGAACGTCCAGGAGGCCAAGTTCAGGATGGTCCTGCAGCCGATCGCCAAGTCCGCGCTCCCGCTCGACGAACAGAAGGACGTGTCGTTCGACGCCTTCTTCACGCACATCCTGATGCACGAGCTGATGCACGGCCTCGGCCCGCACGGCATCACCGTCGCCGGTCGGCAGACGACGGTACGGCAGGAGTTGAAGGACACTTACAGCACAATCGAGGAAGCGAAGGCCGACGTCTCAGGGCTGTGGGCGCTCAAACAACTGGCGGACAAAGGACGGATCGAACCGGCGATCGTTCGGACGATGTACACGACGTTCCTGGCGTCGGCGTTCCGATCGATCCGGTTCGGCATCAACGAAGCGCACGGCAGAGGGATCGCGATCCAGCTGAACTACTTCCTGGACAGCGGGGCGTTCCGCGCGAACGCCGATGGCACCTTCAGCGTGGACGAGCCGAAGATGGCCAGCTCGGTCGAGGCCCTGACGCACGACATCATGACCTTGCAGGCGGAGGGCAGCTACGAAAAGGCAAAGGCTCTCATCGAAAAGCTTGGAGTCATCCGGCCGGAGGTACAGAAGCTGCTGACCCGGCTGACCGACGTGCCCGTCGACATCGCGCCACGGTTCACCATCGTCACACAGCTCGATCGTTGAGTTTTCTGCGCGACAAAGTACGCAGGTTCTGCCCATGGGGACAGTCACCTTAGGGCACCTGTCCCCTTAGGGCACCTGTCCCCTTAGGGTGCCTGTCCCCTTAAGGGGACTGTCCCCTTCGTCCGCCTGGACGAAGCGGACGCGGGGGTTCACATCGGATCGGCGTCTCGCACAATCGGCACGGCCAGATCGGGGCGGTCGGTGATGAGCGCGTCGGCGCCCCACGACAGGAAGCGTTTCATGTCCGCTGGATCGTCCACGGTCCACACCTTCACGGGCAGCCCTGCACGATGGGCGTGCGCCACGAACCGCGGCGTGACGATGGTGGTCGAGCCCGATCGCTCAGGGACCTGGAACTCGCGATAGCTCGTGCGGCCGAGCGGCCAATGGACCCACGATCGGTAGAGCGCCCACCGGGTCTCTTCCTGCGCGGCGCCGGTCGGAATGCGCGGCTCGTACGCCCGCGCCGCCCGCAGCACCCGCTCGCCGAACGCCCCGAGCGCCACCCTGTCCACCGCATCCGCTGCGCGCAGCTCGTCGATCGTTCGCCTGGCCAACTCGGGCTCGTCCAGCTTGAGCTCGACGATCAGCCTGGCATCGCGATAGCGTCGCAGAACGCGTCGCAGGGTCGGGATACCGATCCCCTGACCGCGGTACGGAAACTCCGAGCCGCCCTGATTCAGGCCCTGGAACCAGTACGCGGCGTCCAGTCGCTCCAGCTCGTCAGCGGTGTGTGCCGAAAGCGCGCCTCGCCCGCTCGTGGTTCGCTCGAGCGTCTCGTCGTGGTGCACGACGACAACGCCGTCGCGCGAGAAGTGCACGTCGAATTCCAGACCATCGGCGCCCAGGGCCAGCCCGTGATCGAAGGCTTCGATCGTGTTCTCCGGCCTGAGGGCGGCTCCCCCGCGATGGGCGTAGATGAGCGGCCGCTGCCGCCGGTGAGATGAAAGGGACAAGCGCTCTATCTTAAATGATGACGAAATCACTGCCGCCGTCCGCCCTCCGTCGTCCGCGAATGGCTCGAGGCTCGGCGTGCGCGCCGGAACCGTCAGCGAAGGCGAGGGCTCGAGACCTGGAGCTGGAAACTGGAAGCTGGAAACTCGAAGCTTCCTGTTAAGATCCGGAGATGCCCTCCCCCACGGCTTCACGCCCGCATACCCTTGCTGAGTTGCGTTCCGCGGTCGCGGCCGGCACGGTCCGCCGACGTCCGGTGAAGGACGAAATCCGCGAGAACCTGATCTGCCGCCTTCGCGCCGGAGAGGCGCTGTTTCCCGGGATCATCGGCTACGACGAAACGGTGGTGCCGCAAATCGTGAATGCGGTGCTGTCGCGGCACAACTTCATCCTGCTGGGGCTGCGCGGCCAGGCGAAGAGCCGCATCCTGCGCGCGCTCTCGGATCTGCTGGACGAAGCGGTCCCGGTGATGCCCGGGTGCGAGATCCACGACGATCCGCTCGCGCCGGTGTGCGGCGCGTGCCGTGCACGCGTCATGAACGACGGCGACGAAATGCCGATTGCCTGGCTGAACCGGTCCGATCGCTACGTGGAGAAGCTCGCGACACCCGACGTCACGATCGCCGACATGATCGGCGATCTCGATCCGATCAAGGCGGCACGCGCAGGCCTGCATTTGTCCGACGAGCTCACGATGCACTATGGACTGCTGCCGCGGGCGAACCGTGGCATCTTCGCCATCAACGAGCTGCCGGATCTCGCCGGCAAGATCCAGGTCGGCCTCTTCAACATCCTGCAGGAGGGCGACGTTCAAATCAAAGGCTACCCGGTGCGGCTGCCGCTCGACGTGCTGATGGTATTCAGCGCGAACCCCGAAGACTACACGGCCCGCGGCAAGATCATCACGCCCCTGAAAGACCGCATCGGATCCGAGATCCGCACGCACTATCCCGTCTCCCGGCATGAAGGCATGGCCATCACGGCGCAGGAAGCCTGGGTGACCGGCCGTGGCACGAACCTGGACATTCCGCCGTTCGTCCGCGAGGTGGTGGAGGAAGTCGCGTTCCAGGCGCGGCAGGAGTCGAAAATCGACAAGCGCTCGGGTGTCAGCCAGCGGCTACCCATCTCCCTGCTCGAAAACGTCGTCTCGAATGCGGAGCGGCGCGCGCTGCTCGCCGGCGAGAGCCCGATCGTGCCACGCATCACCGACATCTATGCGGCGCTTCCGGCCATCACCGGCAAGTTCGAGCTCGAATACGAAGGCGAGCTGCGCGGCGCTGACAACGTCGCGCGCGACATCATCAAGACCGCGGTCGGCACGGTGTTCAGCGGCTGGTTCGCGAACGCCGATCTGAAGCAGGTCACCGACTGGTTCGACCTCGGGGGCACGCTGCACATCGACGACACGCTGCCGGCCGACGCCGTGCTCGAGCGGACCGCGCCGGTCCAGGGCCTCAGAGAGCTCGCCGCACAGGCCGGAGCCACAGACGCGGCGCCGGCGTCGATGGTCGCCGCCTCTGTCGACTTCGTCCTCGAGGGGCTGTACGCGCAGAAGAAGATCAGCCGCTCGGACGAGTGGAAATACCACGGCAGCGAGCCACCCCGGCGCGCGCCACGAGGGATGCCGGCCGACACCTTGATCGACCGCGAGCTCCCATTGCCCGGCGCGAAGAAGAAGTACTACAACTGACCGGACGCCCGCATGCGCTATCGCTATTCGAAGTTCACCCCGGAGGATCTCGACGGCATCGACCTCGAGGATCTTCTGTCGCGCCTGTCGGACCTGTTGCTCTCGAGCGGTTTCGACAACCCATACGGCGTGCCCTACGACGACGAGGACGCGGGCCATTCGATGCAGACGCTCCACGATGCGATCCTGGAGGCGCTGCTGAACGGCGGCATGCTCTCCGACGAGATGCTGGAGAAACTCCTCGGCAAGGACTGGCAGCACGCTGAGGACGGTCAGGAGCGCATAGACGAGCTGATTCAGCGGATCATCGAGAAGCTCCAGCAGCAGGGATACCTGACGTCCGCGCCCGATACGGAGGGTGCGCGCGCGGAGCGCGCCCAGTCCGGAAGCGGCCAGGGCGGCAACGAAGGTCAGGTCCGGTTCGAGATCACCGACAAGAGCCTCGACTTCCTGGGCTACCGCGCGCTTCGCGATCTCCTCGGCTCGATCGGCAAGAGCAGCATCGGACGGCACGACACGCGCGAGATGGCGACGGGCATCGAAGCGAGCGGCGCGCCCAAGCAGTACGAGTTCGGCGACACGATGAACATCGACGCCAGCAGCACCATCCTCAATGCCGTGATGCGTCAGCAGACGGTCGGCGCCAGCGGCATCGAGGTCGACTACGAGGACCTGATGGTGGTGCAGGGGGAGTACCAGAGCTCCTGTGCGACGGTCCTGATGCTCGACTGCAGCCACAGCATGATCCTCTACGGCGAGGATCGCTTCACGCCTGCCAAACGCGTCGCGCTGGCGCTGGCGAACCTGATTCGGCTCCAGTACCCGGGCGATGCGCTGAAGGTGGTCCTCTTCCACGACTCGGCGGAGGAGATTCCACTGACCCAGCTCGCGCGCGTGCGCGTCGGTCCGTACTACACGAACACGCGAGAAGGCCTGCGGCTGGCCCGGCGGGTCCTGGAACGCGAGCGCAAGGACATGCGGCAGATCGTGATGATCACCGACGGCAAGCCGTCGGCGCTCACGCGCCCGGACGGGCGAATCTATCGCAACGCCTTCGGCCTCGATCCGTTCATCGTCTCCGAGACGTTCGCAGAGGTGGCTGCCTGCAGGAAGGCGGGAATCCTGATCAACACGTTCATGCTGGCGCGCGACCACGATCTGGTGAGCTTCGTCAGGCGGGTGGCGCAAATCTGCCACGGCAAGGCGTACTTCACGACGCCGCGGACCCTCGGTCAGTACGTGCTGATGGACTACATGGACAAGAAGACCCGGACGATTCACTGATGGCCTTCTCGCACGGCGCCAGCCGGATGTCGCCTATCCTGCCACCGACGATCCCGATCTTTCCACTGCCCAACGCGGTGCTGTTCCCGAACGTGTTCCTGCCGCTGCACATCTTCGAGCCCAGGTACCGGACGATGGTGGCCGACGCGCTCGAAGGGGACCGGATCATCGGCATGGTGCTGCTGAGGGCGGGATGGGAAGCCAACTACGAGGGCCGGCCCCCGATCTACCCGATCGGCTGTGCGGGCCTCATCACGTTCGCCGAGCGCCTCGACGACGGCCGGTACAACATCGTGCTGCGGGGGCTGGAGAAGTTCAAGGTGATCGACGAGAGCGAGAGCCAGAGCTATCGCGTCGCGACGGTCGACAGCATCCTCGAGTCGAGCACCGACGCAGACCGCGCCGCGATGCGCGAGGCGCGCCGCCGCCTCGAGGCGCTGCTGGTTCCGCAGCCGGAAGGCCGTGGCGCGGAGCCGAAGGTCCCGCCATCAATGCCTGACGAAGATCTCGTGAACGCGCTCGCGCAGTACCTGGAGCTCGAGCCCGTCGAAAAACAGGCGCTCCTCGAGCGCGACACGCTGCTCTCGCGCTGCCGGTCGCTCATCGAGCTGCTCGAGATGAAGGTCATCGTCGCGCAACACAAATGGACGAGGGAGGGAAGTCACTGAAGGACGCCCATTGCGGAATCGTGGAGGGCAGATTGCAGATTGAGTGGGGATTGCGGATTGACGAGGGTCGATTTCATTCGGTCATTCGTGGGGTTCGGCGGCCGGCTGTACCACCGGTTGCCTGACACAGCTGCTACCGATCTCCGAATGACATCGCCATCCTCACAATCAGCAACCCCGCTTGAATCTGCAATCCGCCCTCAACGACTCTGCAATGCGCGAGCCCCGCGCCTCGCAAGGATCGCATCGATGACCTGCTGGCCGTGAAATCGCCCGTTCTCGATGAAGATCCTGCCGCTCTGGATGCCTGCAACGACCGCACCCGCCACGTATAAATTGGGAACATTGGTTTCGAATGTCTGCGGGTCGAACACCGGGCCGCAGGTCTCGGGATCGAGGTCCACGCCCGCCGCACGCAGAAGCGTCGTGTCCGAGCTGTAGCCGGTCAGCAGGAACACCGCATCCGCGTCGAACTCGCTCTGCTCCCCCGCTCGCTCCACCAGCACGCTGGTGGGCCGGATCTCCACGACGCGCGTCTCGAAGCGGGCGGCGATCGAGCCTTCCTTGATGCGGTTCTCGATGTCCGGCTTCACCCAGTATTTAATGGACTCGCCGAGCGCCGGTTGGCGATGAACCATGGTCACCCGCGCCCCGGCCCTGAACAGTTCGAGCGCCGCCTCGGCGGCGGAGTTCTTGCCGCCCACCACGACGACGTTCTTCCGGTAGAACGGGTGCGGCTGGGTGTAATAGTGCGACACGTGCGGGAGATCTTCCCCGGGCACGCCGATCAGGTTCGCCACGTCGTACGCGCCCGTCGCGATCACGGCGGCGCGCCCCCGCAGCGAACGCCGGACACCACGGGTCGAGCGTGTATCGACGAGGAACGTTCCCTCGTCGTCTGGCACACCCGTTTCGCGGATAATGGCGACCACGGTTTCGTCGAACAGCACATCGAGGTCGAACGCGTCCGTGATCCGGCGGTAGTACCGCAGCGCCTCGAGACGCGTCGGCTTGTCGTAGGGGCTGACGAACGGCATCCCGCCGAGCTCCATCAACTCCGGTGTCGTGAAGAACACCATCTCGGTGGGATAGTGGAGCAGTGAGTTGACGAGCGCGCCCTTTTCGATGACCTGATAGGTGAGGCCGCTCTTCGTCGCGGCGATGGCGGTTGCGAGCCCGGCCGGGCCGGCGCCGACTATGAGGACGTCGCGAATGATCATCCAGCCATCATAGCAGCCGGCCGAGCGGCCGGACATCGCGGCGATCCCGAGGCATACGCCACGGCGTCACACGATGATTGGATGACACGATGGACCGATGAAATCGTTCCACACTCATCGTGGTAGTCGTGGGCCCGGACCGCGGCCTCACCGCCGCGGCGTGTACTCGATTCGGATGTTGCTCACGAGAGCAACCGGGCGGCCGGGGCTTGCGACCTCCGGTCCGGCAGGAGTCGTTCCCTCGAGGATCTCTCCCAGGAGGCTCACCTGATCGACAGTCGCCGGGATCGGGATGCTCACCTCTGCGCAGCCGAGCGGTGCGACTGCTTTGGTGCCGCCAGGACCGGCGCCGCCGCCAATCCGCTCGAACAAATCGCCTGCGCCTCGGAACTCAGACTGCACGGCGCCTCGGCCGAGCAGATCGCCCTTCATCGTGAGCGCCCCGATGATGGCTGCATAGCTGGCAAACCCTCTGCCCGCCTTGACCTCGCTCTCGGAGTACGTGTGCCGGTTGTGCAGATCGAACAGAAGAGTCGCCTGGCCGGAGTGCGGCGGAATTTTGATCAGGACCCCTTCGGCCGGGTCGCGCCCCGCCAGGACGAAACAGTAGGTGGCCTTGGTCTTCACTCCGACGCCAAGCGACTCAGGGCACGTGACCTGGGCCGGCTCGATCTTCGCTGACGGCTTCCGCGCCGGTTGACGGCGCTGCGAGTCGATCGGCGCTGAGCCGGTCAGCATGCATACGGTGAGGAGAACTCCTAAGCGACGCATGACCGCAGTATATACGTCCCGCGCGGCCTGTCCGCCCCACCTACTTCATCGACTCATCTCGACGTCCAGCAGCGCAAAGAGACCACGGGTCGGAATCCAGAAATCGCCCAGTCGCACCTGCTCGGCGGGCACGATTGCTTCGCCGGCATCGCGACCGCCAATCACCGCGCGGCTCGACGACACGCGCCACAGGCTGACGGGACGGGCAACGAATCGCTGGGTGTTCGGAGTCAGGCCCTCGAGGCGGAACCGGCCCGCCCCCGGCGCGGCACGGGCCAGCGCTGAGAAGCCGCGCACGAGAGTGCGGCTGCGCCAGATCTGCCTCGGGAGGCGGACGGTCAGGGCGGTGAGGAGGGTCGTTGCGCCGCTCCGGGAGAGATCCACTCGCCACTCGAGCCCGCGACCGTGACAGACGATGACGTTGAAGCTGAACGCGCCGCCCCACACGATTCCGATCGGAGAGACGTAGGCCGCATCGATTCCGGCGCCGAAATACCGGGTGCACGCCTGGTGCGGCAGCGTGTCCTGATAGAAAGCCCACCTGCCGGTGCGATCCCGGTGCCAGACCGACACGTAGCCTGGTCCGACCGTCGTGGCCGCGAACCTCCGGGCGCCAGCAGGTCGCCGGACGGGAAATACACACCCATGACGCCGTAGCCGAGGAAGCGGTCGGCCACGCCACTGGTCAACACGGGGTTGGCCTCGAGTGCCGCGACAAGATCGCGTGGATTCAGGCGTGTTTTAAGCATCGCGACGGTCTCGTCTCGGGCCGGCTCATGCTTGGCGCAACCCGGCTCTCGGCGTTACCATCGAAGTGGCCGGCTCATCTTGCTCACCCGTCAAACAGCCGCCGATCACGCCATGTGACCGTGCAGGCCGGTTTCTGGCACCCAGGCGCGAACTCATGCCGGGAGACATCACCCAACTGCTGCAGGCACACCGCGGAAGCGGGCCCGAGGCACTCTCGGACCTCGTGCCTTTGGTGTACGAGGACCTCAAGCGCCTCGCCCGCTCGCAGATGCGGCGCACCACGCGCGGCGCGAGCCTTGACACGGGCGCGCTGGTGCACGAAGCGTACGTGAAACTCATCGATCAGCGCCGGGCCACCTGGAACGACCGCCGGCATTTCTTTGCGGTGGCCGCTTTGGCGATGCGCCAGATCGTGGTCGATCGCGCCCGGCATCATGGACGACGGAAGCGAGGGGGCGGCGAGCTTCCCGTCACGCTGCTCGAAGCGCCGGAGGCGCGACCGCACGACCTGGATCAGATCCTGGCCATCGATCAGGCGCTGAAGCGCCTCGAAGAGATCGACCCGCGCATGGTGCGGGTCGTCGAGTGCCGCTACTTCGCGGGCCTCAACGAGCAGGAGACGGCCGACGCGCTCGACAGCTCCGTTCGAACCGTTCAGCGGGAGTGGTTCAAGGCGCGCGCATGGCTGAGGGCGCACCTGGAGCCGGGCACCCGACCGCCGGAGCCCGGAGGCGAGGCGTGAGCGATCTCGGCAAGTGGCCGGAAGCAAACGACCTGCTGGACCGGGCGCTCGACCATCCACCCGAGGAACGCCGCGCGTTCATCGGTCGCGAGGCCGGCCACAATCCGGATCTTGCGGAGGCGCTCCTCGACGTTCTTGCGGAAGCGGAACAGGACGACGGATTCCTCGAGCGGAGCGGGCTCGCCATGGCAGGCTTGCTGTCCGAGGCCTGGGAGGAGGCCCACGAGGCGGAGCCCCCGGCACTCGAGCCGGGCCAGCGCTTCACCACCTACGTGGTGCTCGAGCTCGTCGGGCGCGGCGGCATGGGCGAAGTCTACCGCGCACGGGACGAGCGTCTCGGGCGCATGGTGGCGCTCAAAGTATTGCCGCGGGAGTTCGTCGAGGATCGCCAGCGGCTGGCGCGCTTCGACCGAGAGGCGCGGCTCCTGGCTTCACTCAACCATCCGAACATCGCTGCCATTTACGGCCTGGCTGAAGACGGCGACCGCCAGGCACTCGTGCTCGAGTACGTCGAAGGCACGACGCTCGCCGAGCGCATCGGGTCGGGCCCCCTCCCAATTCGGGAGGTGTTGTCCGTCGCCACCCAGATCGCGCTTGCCCTCCAAGCCGCGCACCGACGAGGGATCGTGCACCGCGATCTGAAACCGGCCAACGTGTCGGTCATCGCCGACGGCACGGTCAAGATCCTCGACTTCGGGCTCGCAAAAGCGGTTGGAAGCAGTGCTGCCGACATCACGTCGCTCCACGATCCGGGCCGGATTGTCGGAACTCCGGCGTACATGTCACCCGAGCAGGCGCGGGGCGTGGAGGTCGACTACCGCGCTGACGTCTGGGCATTCGGCTGCGTGCTCTACGAGATGCTGACGGGCGTGCGCGCTTTCGACCGCGACACGACGCAGGACACCATCGCGCACGTGGTCGAACGCGAGGCGGACTTCTCGCTGCTGCCGGCTGCCACGCCCGAACATGTTCGGCGGGTGCTGCGGCGTGCGCTGACAAAGGACCCGGCGGGGCGGCTCGCCGATCTTGGCAGTGCCATGCTCGATCTCGGACGAACGCAGCACGGGGATGGCAAGGCCGGACCGTGGGAACGCCGGCCTCGCTGGGGATCGACGGCGTTCAGGGCGGCTGCGGCCACATTCATTCTGATCGCAGGAATCGGCGGGGGTGTTCTGCTGCCTCGGGCCTGGCGGGCACGTCCGCCCGCGGTGGTTCGACTGGCGGTACCGGTCCCTGCATCGGATGTGCTGATCGCGAGTGCCCAGCAGGTCGCGTCACTCTCCCCCGATGGCCGTACCGTCGTCTATCGTGCGAGCCGGGCCGGCACCGTTCAGCTCTTCAAGCATGCGCTCGACGGGATGGAGTCGGAACCGATCCCGGGCACAACGAACGCGGCCGGGCCGTTCTTTTCGCCCGACGGCGCATGGCTCGCATTCGATGGCGCCGGCACACTGCAGAAGCTGTCGGTCGATGGCGGAACACCTGTCACCATCTGTCCGGCGCCGGGAGGAGCGACTGCGAGCTGGGGCGGGAATACGATCGTCTTCTCGACCGCAACCGGGCGAATGCTCAACCGGGTCGCGGCAAGCGGCGGCACACCGGAACCGGTGACGCTGCTCGACGTTGCCGCGGGCGACCTCGCGCACACGTTCCCGCACGTCATGCCCGGCGGGGACGCAGCGCTCTTCACAATCGTGCGCGCGCAGGAGCGGCTGGTGGCCGTCGTGCGGCTCGACACGAAGAGGGTAACCGTTCTAACAGCCGGATCGCAGCCACGCTATCTCGCTCCGGGCTATCTGCTGTTCGTCCGCGACCATACGATGTGGGCAGCGCCCTTCGACGAGCGCCGGCTGCAAATCACAGGCGAGGCCGTTCCGGTGGTGGAAGCGCTCGATACGGCTGCCAGCGCAACCGCGCATTTTGACGTGGCAGCAGGATCGCTCATGTACGCCCCGCGCCGGGTGGAAGTGCGGGAACGCCAGCTGGTCTGGCTGAATCGGAGCGGCAGGGAGACGCCGCTCCGCTTCGAGCCACGGGGCTACACGCGCGCGGCCCTCTCGCGCGACGGCCGCCGAATCGCACTGGCGGTGAGCGAACGGGACAACACGCATATCTGGGTGGGCGACATCGAGCACGGAACGATGACCCGGCTGACCCGCGATCCCACGTCCGAGACCGCGCCGTCGTGGACGCCGGACGGCCGCGCGGTAGTCTATCGATCGGAACGCGATGGCGGCGGCCTGTTTCTGGAGACGATCGATGGCAGCAGTCGGGTCCGGCGGCTCACCACCTCGGGCAGCCGGCTTCACACGCCGCACGGGTGGTCGCACGACGGCCGCACGCTGCTCTTCACGGAGTTCCGCAGCTACGGCGAGCAATCGATTTACGCGCTCGTGCCAGGCTCCCCGGACAGCCCTCGCCGGCTGCTCACGGGCGCGTTCGCGCAGTTGCGGCCCCAGATCTCGCCTGATGGACGCTGGATGGCTTACCAGTCGGACGAGTCGGGCCGCTTCGAAATCTACGTTCGCCCGTTCCCCGACGTTGCCAACGGCAAGTCGCAGGTATCGCTGGCAGGCGGAACGTCGCCACGCTGGGCGCACCGCGGCGGCGAGTTGTTCTACTACGACGGCCAATCGTTCGTCGCCGCATCCGTCGGGACCGGCAAGACATTCACCGTACTCGGCCATGCACGCTTGTTCGCCTACGAGCCGTTCGGCGGCCAGCTCGGACCCGACTTCGAAGTCTCGGCAGACGACCAGCGCTTCCTGATGCTGCGGTCCAGCACCGACACGCCGGCGTCACGGCTGCAGCTCGTCTTGGTGCAGAACTGGATCGAGGAACTGCGAGGAAAGCTGATGGCGTCAGGGAGGTGAGGAACGGTGGGGGCGGCCGCACGGGGAAGAGTCAGCACGGGGGAAAGTCAGCACGGGGCCACGGGGGCACGGGGGCCACGGGGATCGGTCAGCGCCGCCGCACCCGGCAGCCTGGTGCAGGCGGGTGCGTCGAGGCTCACATCTGCGGGCTGTGCCGACTGGTCGCTCGCCTGGTCCCGTGGCCCCCGTGCCCCCGTGCCCGTGCCAAACCTCCGTGTCTCTATCTCTCTGGGTCTCCACATGTCCGACAAGTACCCCAACCGCATCATCTGCCTCACGGAAGAAACAACCGAGACGCTCTATCTCCTCGGTGAAGGCGACCGCATCGTCGGCATTTCCGGGTACACGGTGCGGCCGCCGGAGGCGCGATCGAAGCCGAAGGTCTCGGCGTTCATCAACGCGCGGTTCGAGAAGATCGACGCGCTCCGTCCGGATCTGATCCTCGCCTTTTCGGATCTGCAGGCCGAGATCGCCGCCGAGCTGATTCGCCGCGGTTATCCCGTCGTGACGTTCAATCAGCGGAGCGTGGCCGAGATCCTTCAGATGATTCGGATCCTCGGCGGGCTGGTCGGACGGGTCGAAGCCGCCGGGGAACTGGTCCGTTCGCTGGAGCAGGGGCTCGAGCAAGTGCGAGCCAGCGCGGACGCGCTCCCCCGCCGGCCCCGCGTGTTCTTCGAAGAGTGGGACGATCCCTTGATCTCGAGCATCTGCTGGGTGGACGAGCTCATCGAGATTGCCGGCGGCGAGCCGTTGTTCCGCGAGCTGCGAACCGAGCGCCTCGCCAAGGATCGAATCGTCAGCGCCGATGCCGTCGCTCAAAAGGATCCGGAGATCGTGATCGCATCCTGGTGCGGGAAAGCCTTGAAGAAGCGGACCATCGTCGAGCGGCCGGGCTGGGAGAACGTCAGCGCCGTGCGCAACGATCACATCTACGAGATCAAGTCGACCTACATTTTGCAGCCGGGACCGGCGTCGTTGACCGAGGGCGTCGCGCGGCTGCACGACTGCATCAGGCGTGCGGTGTGCTGACAGCGCGCGGTGCTAGTCGCTCACGCACTCCATCCCCGGCAACGCCGTCCTGAGAGACCGCTCGGCCATCTCCGGACGCTTGATCAGCTCCAGGAACTCGAGCCGCGTGCGAGCATCCTCACGAAAGACGCCCAGCATCGCGCTCGTGACCGCGACGGAGTTCTGCTTCTCGACTCCACGCATGGACATGCACAGGTGCGAAGCCTCCATCACGACGGCCACCCCCATCGGCCGCACCTTCTCGCGCAGCGTCTCGGCAATCTGGCTGGTGAGACGCTCCTGAATCTGCAGGCGCCGCGAGTAGATTTCGACCAGCCGCGGGATCTTGCTGAGGCCGATCACACTCCCCTGCGGGATGTAGGCCACGTGACACCGGCCAAAGAACGGCAGCAGGTGGTGTTCGCACAGGCTGTAGAAGTCGATGTCCTTGACAATCACCATCTCGTTATAATCGACGGTGAAGAGCGCGTTGTTCAGCACCGCATCGACGTCGGCCCCGTAGCCGCTGGTCAGGAAGCGCATCGCGCTCTCGACGCGCTTGGGCGTGTCGAGCAGTCCTTCGCGCGCGGGATCCTCGCCAAGCTCGGCGAGCAACTGCCTGATGATGTCCTGCATTTTCCTATTGTACATCGCGATTTCCAGCGCTTTCGGGACGTGCCTGCCCGCTGGCCCGCCCTGCACGATGCACCCAGCGGAGTCGGGCAGGGTATCAGGCTCCGGTCTGGCACAGGCCGTCGAGGACCCCGACGCACTCTACGCCCGCCGGGACGACCTGGCCAGCGCGGGGCGCGCGGCATCCATATGGGCAGACCGGCTGGCAAGGAATGCCGCTGATTTCGAGGCCGCCTGGAAGCTCGCGCGCGCCAGATACTGGCTCGGCAAGCACGCGCAGGAGGAGGAAGGGAAGAGGATCCTGCAGGAAGGCATCCAGGCCGGGCGGGCGGCGGTGTCCGCTCAACCGAAGCGGCCAGAGGGTTACTTCTGGATCGCCGCCAATATGGGTGCCCTCGCCGAATCGCACGGGCTGCGGCAGGGGCTGAAATACCGCGGCGATATCAAACAGAACCTGCTGAAGGTCCTCGACCTCGATCCGGGCTTTCAACAGGGCTCGGCCGATCGCGCGCTCGGACGCTGGTACTACAAGGTTCCGGGCCTGTTCGGCGGCTCGAAGAAGAAATCCGAGGAGCACCTGCGCAAATCCCTGACCTTCAACCCGAACAGCACGGCCTCGCTCTTCTTCCTCGCCGAGACGCTGATCGAGCTCGATCGCGAGCCGGAGGCCCGCGAAGCGCTGCAGAAGATCCTGGATGCTCCTCTCGATCCTGCCTGGGCGCCAGAGGACCGTGAGTTCAAGGACAAGGCGGCGGCGATGCTGAAGATGATGCGGTAATTCAGAATTCAGAATTCCGAATTCAGAATTCTGAGTGTCAGTACTTATAGAAGCCTCGACCTGACTTCCTTCCCAGTCGTCCGGCGAGCACCATCCGCTTGAGGAGCGGCGGCGGCGCATAGGCAGGCTCGCGATACTCGTCGAACATGATGTTGGCGATGTAATACGTCGTGTCGAGGCCGACGAAGTCCAGCAGCGTGAACGGGCCCATCGGATACCCCGTGCCGAGCTTCATGCCCTTGTCGATGTCCTCGATGGTCCCCAGTCCATGCTCGTACGAGCGTATGGCGTCGAGCAAGTACGGAACGAGCAGCCGGTTGACGATGAACCCCGGCTTGTCGGGCGCCGTGATCGGCTCCTTGCCGAGCGACTGCGCGAATGCGAAAACCGTCTTGTAGGCCTCGTCGCTGGTCGTGAGGGCCCGGATGACCTCCACGAGCTTCATGAGCGGCACCGGATTGAAGAAGTGGAGGCCCGCGAAGCGGTCGGGCCGCTTCGTCCTGGCCGCTAGTTCCATGATGCAGAGCGACGACGTGTTGGAGCAAAAGATGGTCTGGTCGGTGACGACGGCATCGAGCGCGGCGAACGTCTTCGTTTTCTCGTCCACGTTCTCGACGATCGCCTCGATGATCAGGTCGCAGAGCTTCAGGTCATCGAATTTCGTGGTCCCCGACAGGTTGCCGAGCGTCTTCGCCTGGGCGTCGGCCGTGACCTTTCCCTTGGCCACGCCGTCGGCGAGAAACTTCTCGATCCGGCCCATGCCCTTCTCGAGAAACCCCTCCTCGACCTCTCGAACGATCGTCTTGTAGCCTGCCGCGGCACACACCTGTGCGATTCCGGACCCCATCAACCCGCATCCGAGAACCCCTACTGTCTTGATCTCCATGGAACCCTCTAAGAATTGGAGATTCGTCGATTGCGGATTGTAGATTGATTTAAGGATTGCAGATTGGAGCTTGGAGATTTCATTCGCCTATTGATGATTGGCGCGCCGCAGTCGACAATCATCGAATTGAATCCCCAATCCACCACCCGCATTCGTCAATGAATCTGCATTCAGCAATGAACGAATCGACAATGTGCCGATTCACTAGACTTCTACTATCGCCGCGATCCCCTGTCCGCCTCCGATGCAGGCCGTCGCAAGTCCGCGCTTCTTCTTGCGCCGCCGCAGCTCGAGCACGAGCGTGAGCAACAGCCGCGTGCCCGTCATCCCGAGCGGGTGACCGAGGGCGATGGCGCCGCCATTCACGTTCACCTTCTCGCGGTCGAGGCCGAGCTCTTTTTCGACTGCGAGGTACTGTGCCGCAAACGCCTCGTTCACCTCGATCAGGTCGATGTCATCGAGCGTCAGTCCCGCCTTTTGAAGAACGAGTCGGGTGGCGGGTACCGGGCCGATCCCCATCAGCGTCGGCTCGACCCCGACGCTCGCCCAGTGCGTGAGCCGTGCCAGCGGCGTCAGCCCGTGCTTCTTCAGGCCAGCCTCGGATGCGAGGACCAGCGCCGCACCGCCATCGACGATGCCCGAGGCGTTGCCGGCCGTCACGCAACCGTTCTTGCTGAATGCCGGCGGCAGCTTCGCCAAACCCTCCATCGTCGAGTCGGGCCTCATGTGATCGTCTTGTGCGAACACGTCAACGCCCTTGCGTCCCTTCATCTCGACCGGAACGACCTCTTCTTTGAGTCGCCCCTCCCTCCACGCCTTGTCCGCGAGCTGCTGGCTCCGGAGTGCGTAGCAATCCTGCTCCTCGCGGGAGATGCCGTACCTTGCAGCGCAGTTCTCGGCGGTGACCGCCATCGTGCATCCGCAGTGCGTGTCCAGCAGGGCCGACCAGAGCGAGTCTTCCAGCTCTCCCTGGCCGAGCCGCAGGCCGCTGCGGAGCCCGCGTATGACGTGCGGCGCCTGGCTCATGCTCTCCATGCCGCCGGTCAACACGACGTCAGCTTCACCCAGCCGGACCATCTGTCCACCGCTGACCGCCGCCTGAATCCCGGATCCGCAGAGCCGGTTGACGGTCAGCGCCGGCACCTCGACGGGCAATCCCGCCTTCAACCCGACGTGCCGGGCTCCGTAGACCGCATCCGAACTGGTTTGCAGAACGTTGCCGAAGACGACGTGATCGACCGCCTCCGGCCGTACGCCCGTCCGCTCGAGCGCCGCGCGGGCCGCCATGCTCCCGAGCTCCAGTGCCGAAAGCCCCTTCAGCCTGCCGTTGTACTCGCCCATGGGCGTGCGCGCGCCGCCCAGGATGAAGATGTCTGTTGTCATGGTTACGCCTGTCTCACCTGACCTGCAATGTAGTCCCCTGCCTGGGTCGTCCCCAGTTGTCCCCCGATGTCCTGCGTCACCTGCTTCTCTCGAACGGCCTTCACGACGGCTGCCTCGACTGCCGCGGCTTCGGACTCCAGGTGCATCGTCTCGAGCATCAGGGCGGCTGACGAGATGGCGCCGATGGGGTTCGCGATGTTCTTCCCTGCGTACTTCGGCGCAGATCCGTGTACGGGCTCGAACATGGACGTGCGTCCGGGATGGATGTTTCCGGAGGCCGCCATTCCCAGCCCGCCCTGGAACGTGGCGCCCAGGTCGGTGATGATGTCCCCGAAGAGATTGTTCGTGACGATCACCTGGAACTGCCCCGGATCGAGCACCATGTACATCGCGAGCGCGTCGATGTAATAGTGCGTGGCCTCGATGGATGGATAGAGCGGCGCGATCTCCCTGAACACCCGCTGCCAGAGCGCATGGCCCTGAGTCATGGCGTTGCTCTTGTCGGCCATGCACACTTTCGTCAGGCTCCTGGACTGTGCGAATTCGAAGGCATATCGGATGATCCGGTGCACGCCCTTGAACGTGTTCACTTCTTCCTGAACGGCGATCTCATCCTCGGTCCCTGCCTTGAACCGGCCGCCGATGCCGACGTAGAGCCCTTCGGTGTTCTCGCGGAAGACCACGAAGTTCACGTCGGCCGGGGTTCGGCCCTTCAACGGGCAGAGCCGCTCGTCGAGCAGCTTGACCGGCCGGTAGTTGACGTAGAGATCGAGCTCGAACCGCGTGCCGAGCAGGATGTCGCGTGCATGGCGATTGTCGGGGACGCGCGGATCGCCGAGTGCGCCGATGAAAATCGCGCCGAACTGTCTCAGGAGATCGTAGCCATTGGGCGGCATCGTGATGCCCGACTCGAGGTAGTAGTCGGCGCTCCAGGGCAGTTGCTCGATCTCGAACTGACGTCCGAATCGCTCGCCCACCGCGCGAAGGACCTTGACCGCCTCCGCGGTCACCTCTTTGCCGATCCCGTCGCCTGGAATGACCGCAATACGCACTTCATTCAGCATTCAGCATTCAGCATTCAGCATTTCAGTATTTCTCGATCGCCATCGCCATGCCGAGCCCGCCGCTGACGCACAGCGTCGCGAGTCCGCGGCGGGCGTCGCGCCTGATCATCTCGTAGAGGAGCGTGACGATGATCCGGGCGCCGGTGCAGCCGATCGGGTGACCGAGGGAAATGGCCCCGCCGTTCACGTTCAGCTTGTCGAGCGGCATGGGCTCGTCGCGGAGCACGGCGAGCACCTGAGGCGCAAAGGCCTCGTTCAGCTCGAACAGATCGACATCCTTCAGCGAGAGGCCCGTGCGGGAGAACAGTTTCCGCATCGCCGGCACGGGCCCGATTCCCATGATGCGCGGATCGACGCCCGCGGAGGCCCATCCGAGCAGGCGCGCCATCGGCTTGATGCCGGTTTCGGCGGCCTTCGTCGCATGCATCAGCACGAGCGCCGCGCCGCCGTCGGTGATCCCCGAGGAGACGCCGGCCGTGACGATTCCGGGGTGGCCTTCGACAGCGCCGAACACCGGCTTCAGTTTCTGCAGACCCTCGAGCGTGGTGTCGGGCCGTGGATGCTCGTCCAAGCTGACAACCCTCGCACCTGTCTTCCCATCGCTGACGGTGACCGGGGCGATCTCCGCATCGAATCGGCCGTCGCGAATGGCCGCACCAGCCCGGCGCTGCGATTCGAGCGCGTAAGCGTCGGACTCTTCGCGCGTGATCCCGTATTGCCGGGCGAGCAGCTCCGCCGTCTCACCCATGATCATTCCGGAGACCGAACAGGTGAAGCCGTCGCGATACATGGCGTCGACGAGCGTGAAGTGACCCATTCGGTGGCCCCAGCGGGCGTCTTCCGCGTCGATCAGGTACGGCATCCGGCTCATCGACTCGATCCCGCCGGCGACCACGACGTCGGCCTCGCCGAGCATGATGCTCTGCGCGCCCGTGGCCACAGCCTGCATCCCGGACGCGCACGCCTTGTTGATCGTCTGCGCGGGCACCGAGTCGGGGAGTCCCGCGCGCCGGACAACCTGCCGCGCCGGGTTCGGCCCCGAGCCGGCCTGCCGGCCGTGCCCTATCAGCACCTCGTCGACCGCTTCCGGCGCGACACCCGCCCGCTCGAGTGCCGCGCGCGCGGCGACCGCCCCGAGTTCCGCCGGATGGACGTTCCGGAACGCTCCCCCGTACTTGCCTATCGGGGTGCGCGCCGCCCCCACAATCACGACATCCGTCACCTGCATAACCTGTCAATGATAGCGCAGCGTCTGGAGGCCGGGGACGGGGTCAGGTCTTGATTCTGCGCAAGGGTCCGGCAACGGCCGGCGAACGTCGCCGAGCCGTCGGAAGCTGCGCCGGTTCCCGCGGCGATCAGATCTGCTCGACGTCGATCTGCGCGCGCTGGAGGTGACCGCTGAAGTCCACGTAGATCGACTTCCACTCCGAGAACACGTCGAGCGCGGCGACGCCCGCCTCGCGGTGGCCGTTGCCGGTGTTCTTCGTCCCCCCAAACGGCAGGTGTACTTCCGCGCCGATGGTCGGCGCGTTCACGTAGAAAATCCCGGTGTACAGATCGCGCATCGCCGTGAAGGCGCGGTTGATGTCCTGGGTGTAAATCGCCGCCGACAGGCCGTACTCCACGCTGTTGCCGATCTCGACGGCCCCTTCCAGCGACTTGCACGGGATCACCGACACCACCGGTCCGAAGATCTCTTCCTTCGCAATGCGCATCGACGGGCTGACGTCGGTGAAAATCGTCGGCTCGTGGAAGTAGCCCTTCGCAAACGTGCCCGAGTCGAGGACGCGGCCGCCCGTCGCGAGCGTGGCGCCCTCGTCGCGCCCGATCTGGACGTACTCCATCACGGTCTTCAGCTGCGACTGGCTGTTCGACGGCCCCATCTGCGTCGCCTCGTCGAGCCCGTCGCCGACGACGAGCGACCTGGCGCGCGCGACGAACTTCTCCACGAAGGGCTTGTACACCTTGTCGTGCACCACGACGCGGCTGGCCGCCGTGCAGCGCTGCCCGGTCGTGCCGAACCCGCCCCAGAGGCATCCGTCGACGGCGAGCTCCAGATCTGCGTCATCCATGATCATGATGACGTTCTTGCCGCCCATCTCCAGATGAACCTTCTTGAACCCGGGCGCCGCTGCCTCGTTCACGATGCGGCCGACGTGCGTGGACCCGGTGAAGGACACGACCCGGACCGCCTGGTGCGTCGTGAGCGGCGTGCCGACCTCGTCGCCGTCGCCGGTGACCATGTTGACCACGCCTTTCGGGATGCCCGCATCCTCCAGCACCTTCACGAAGTTCACGGCCGACAGCGGGGTCTGGGACGCCGGCTTGAAGACGACCGTGTTGCCGCACACGAGCGCGGGGATGATCTTCCACGAGGGAATGGCCATCGGGAAGTTCCAGGGCGTGATGATCGAGCAGACGCCGAGCGGCTGGCGCACCGACATCGCGAACTTGTTGCGAAGCTCGGACGGCACGGTCTGTCCGAACATCCGCCGGCCCTCGCCCGCGATGTAGAACGTCATGTCGATCGCTTCCTGAACGTCGCCGCGCGTCTCGCTCAGGACCTTGCCCATCTCGCGCGTCATGTCTCTGGCGAATTGCTCCTTACGCTCCACGAGGAGCTGCGCGGCCTTGAAGAGCAGCTCGGCCCGCCGAGGCGCAGGCACGAGACGCCACGTTTCATATGCGCGTGCCGCCGCCTCTATCGCCGCTTCGACATCGCGGCGCGTGGACTTCTGAAACACACCGATCAGGTCGTCGGTGTTGGCAGGATTGCGGTTCTCGAACGTCCCTCCCGACGCGGAAGGTGCCCAGCGGCCGTCGATATAGTTGTTATAAACAGTTATGTTGATCGTGGTGGACATAGCATCTGATTATACGGTCCCTGGGTCCCTTGGTCCCTGGTCCTGGGTCCATAAGTCCGGGTCGCTGGTACTCGGTCCAAGGGTCCTGGGCCCCAGGCCTGAGGGGCCAAGGACAGAGGGACCGAGGACCAGGGACAAGGACCGAGGGACCAAGGACCAGGGGACCAGGGACCCAGGGACCGTTAGCTATGCGTGTCTTCTTCGATGACCTCGCCGTCGACGACGCCCGCCCCGGCGCGCGCCGGAGCTTCCCTGAGCGCCTCGACGAACGATGCCAGGCCTATCACCACGTGCTCCGACGGCTCGACGAACTCGACGCCTGAACGGTACGACGCTGCCTCGTCGACGACCTCGCTGACCCGGCAGTTCGCAATCCGACCGCGCACGACGACGGCAAGGTCGCCGAGCGACAGCCTGAACTGGTGCAGGGAATCGAGTTGCAGAGGGAACGGCGTTTCGATCTGCACCCCCTGGTAGCTGATGTTCAGGATCGTCATGGGTTGGAATACCATGACCTCACCCTGCAGCTGACCGTAGGCGGGGATCCGATCCCTGGAACGCCGGTCGGATTCGTCGTTCACCGCCCGTATTTATCGGGGCCGTCGGCCGTGCCCTGTAGCGGCGCCCTACCTCACCTTGACGTGCTCGAGGTAATCACCTGACGGGATCGGCGGGGCCTGGCCGAGCGGAGCGTTGTAGAAATAGACCCACGCACGCGCCATCGATCCATCCGGAAGCCGGACGTCGGTCTCCTCGCGGGAATACAGGCTCTTGTCCGGATCGTCGGGCCGGAACCCTTCGATGTCGTCGAGCGCCTGGAGGACGGTCTCGGGGTCCGACATCTCGTAGACCTCACCCCAGACAATCTCTTCCGGAGCTGGAATCGCCGCCGGGTAGATGCCGAGGTCGAACAGCGCAGCGCGTATGGAGCCGCGGCCCACGTAGGTGAGCTTGTCGTCGATGCCGGCGCGCCGACGGCGGTCGAAGCCTGCCATCAACGTTCCGTAGAAGAACACGAGTTTGGCCACGGTCATCGAGAGGGTATACCTCGCAGGCGGGGCGCGCAAGACGGAGGGGGCGATCGAGGTCAGACAAAAAAAGGCCGGCATCGTGCCGGCCTTGGAGGAGGAGCGAGAGGAGTTACTGGACCTGCGCCTTCGGTATCAGCTGCAGTATCTCGGCCGGAACCGCGAACGAGAGCGCCACGGTCTTCCCGTCGCCGGAGAGCTGGAGCGACTGCGCGAACGCCGCGAGCTTCGGGTCGTTCTGCCCCTGCATCTGCGCGAGGGCGAGGAATCCGCGCACGACGTCGCGCAACCGCTGCGCGGACAGATCATCGCGCGCCTCGGCGCGCAACAGGCCGGTCACGCCGCCGTTGATCTTGCCTGCGGCCGCGAACCACTGAACCGGGGGAATCTGTCGAGCGACTTGTTCGGGAAAGTTCGCCTGGCTGGCGAGGACGTCGAAACGGCCCACGGCCCAGGCGTTGTTGGTGGCGGCGATGTCCTTCACCAGGTCCATCATCTCGGCGTTGCCGGTGACGCTCTGGGCCGACATTTGCGCGTCGATGGCGTGCTTCACGGCGCTCGAGCCGCCGACAGCCACGAGGCCGGGCTCGAGGAACGCCATCGTGAACTGTTCCGTGCTGTGCGGTGAGCTGACGAGCCGCTTGCCCCTGTAATCCTCGAGGGTGCCGCCGTGCTCCCGGGCAAGACCCTCGAGCCGGACCACATCGAACCGGCCCCGGGCGACGACGAGGCCGTTGGGGTGACCTCCTGAGAAGTCCGTCATCGAAGCGACGACGTAATCGATGTCGCGCTCGATGTCGATTCCCGTTTTCTCCTGGAACTCCCGCTGACCCGTCTGCTGCCCCGGCATCGCTTCTTTCAGCCGCGCGCGCAGCTCGGAACCCATGATCGCGCGAACGTCGGCAAATGCCACTACGGTCGCGTCAGCCGGCACATAGGCCATCTCTTCCGGTCCGCTGGAAGCGTTCAGCGCCAGGAAGCCCCCGCTGTAATACGCAATCAGACCCGTGCAAAGCCCCACAGCCATGACCACGGCCGACCCTGCCATGAATACACGGGTTCTCTTCGTCATTCGCGTGACCCTCTGTTTGGATTATACAGATCCATGGGGTAAAAAGTTCCACTCCAATTGTCGCAACTGTCCGGATCCGAACGCCTTTAGGTCCCTGGTCCCTTCGTCCCTCGGTCCTGGGTCCCTCGGTCCGGGTCCCTGATCCTTGGTCCGTCCGTTCAGAGTCCCTCCGTCCAGAGACCCAGCGTCCAGGGACCCGGACCCACGGACCAGGACCGAGGGACGAAGGACCAGGGACCCGGCCCCAGGGACCCAGGACCGAGGGACCAGGGACCAGGGACCAGATACCCTGTCATTGTTCGAGCACGTATTCCTTGCGAGCGACCAGCCGGGCGCCCCAGAACAGGAAGACCGCCCAAATCGCGATCAGCCAGAAAAGGCTCGTCCCGAGACTGGGGCTCTCCTGAAAAATCCCCTGGACCAGGCTGATGATGCTGTTGCCGGGCATCGCATGTGGAACGAGACCCTGAAGGTAGTAGGCGATCGTGAAACGCTTGAGGTACCCGGGAAACGCGAGCGCGGCCTGTTCCCACCCGAAAATGAAGATGAGCCCCACGAGCAGCGGGCGCTTGAACCTTGCACCGACGAACGCAAAGAGGGCCCCGTACACCGCCAGCCCGATCGCGAGCAGCGCGAGGTCCTTGAGCAGATCCACGAACGATCCGCCGAGGCTGCCGCGGATGGGAACCACGAGGAGGTAGACGATCACGATCGAGGGCAGGACCACGAAGATGGTGCAGGCCAGATAGGCCAGATACTTGCCCACCAGCACGGCGCCGCGCGGAATGGGTCGCGTGAAGAGGTAGGTGATCGTCTTGTCCTCCACCTCGTCGGCCATCAGCGAGGTGCCGTAGAACACGCCCAGCACGGGGACCGTGAAGCGCAGGTAGAAGATCCAGATCATCAGGCCGAAGATCGCCGGTCCGGTCATGCGGACCGTGGTCGTGACCCCGTCGCGTGTTTCCTGGCTCTCGAACAGCGGGGCGCCAAGGCCGACGAGCAGGCGCAGGAACACCGCGATCAGCACGGGCGCGCCGACGACGAGCGCCATGAAGACGGTGCGCCGCGACCAGAGCATCTCCCCCACCGACAGATCGAAGATGCGCAGGCTCGAGGCCAGGAAGCCGGGTGCCGGGGGGAGCGCCCCCTTCTCCACGTGGTTCATTTGACCAGATACTGGAAAACAGCCTGCAGGTTGTCGTCGGGCGACGTGACTTCGTCAATCGTTCCGAACTCGCCGCTCGCGGCCATTTCCGTCAGCCGCGCGTAGAACGCATCCGGCTTCCCCGTCTGGACCACCACGGCTCCCGGCTCGAACTTCAGGCTCATCACATCGTCTCTGGCCAGGAACTCACGCGCCAGGCGCCGCGGATCGTCGGCCCTGACGTATACGGTGTGGGGATGCTCGTCGATCAGATCGCGGATGTGGTGGACGTCGCCTTCAGCCAGAATCCGTCCGTTGTTGATGAGCAGGATGTTGTTGGTCATCGACTCGATCTCGTGGAGGATATGGCTCGAGACGATGATGCTCTTCCCGGCGCGGGCCCACTCCCGGATCAGGCGGATGGAGCGGCGCCTCGCGAGCGGGTCCATGCCCGAGAGCGGCTCGTCCAGGATGAGGAGCGCCGGGTCGTGGACGATCGCCTGGGCCAGCTTGACGCGCTGACGCATCCCCTTGCTGTAGGCGCCGATTTTCTTGTCGGCCGCATCCATGAGATCGACGGCGGTGAGCGCGCGGCGGGCGGCGTCGGCGGACTCCGTGTCGCCGAGGCCATTCAGGCGCACCAGGGCCTTCACCCACTCCAGGCCCGTCATCCGGTCATAGAAGGCATCCTGCTCGGGACAGAATCCGATCTGGAAGAACAGGTGCGGATTCCTCCAGATGGGCTCGCCCAGCACGTGAACGGAGCCTTTGCTGGGCTTGAGCTGACCGGTGATCAGCTTCATGAACGTGGACTTGCCCGCCCCATTCGGCCCGAGCAGACCGGTGATGCCAGAGGGGACCATCACGCTGACGTCGTTGAGCCCGATGACCTGCCCGTACCACTTCGAGACGTGATCGGCCGAAACGAGGGGCGCGCTCACGTGACCACCTCCACGCCGCGCACGCGCCGCTCGAGCACCGAGATCGACAGGACAACCAGCCCGACGAGGACCGTCAACGAGACCAGCCACGGCGTGGTGTAGCGCGGCGTGATGCGGAAGATCACATCCATCACCTGCGCCAGGCTCGAGCCGAGCGAGAGCCACGACAACGACGAGTTGCCGGTGATGGCGTACATCACCCCGTAGACGGCAGCGGTGAAGAAGATCGCACCGGCGTACAGGATCCCCACGTATCGCGCGCTCTTGGAGAGGGAGGACAGCGCGAGGATCGTGAAGGTGGCCACGAGCACCTGCAGCAGCCCGGCAACGGTGATGGCCGGGAACAGGAACAGGTTGTTCTTCAGGAACGTGAAGTTCCCCGCGAAGAGCACCTGCAGGAGCAGCAGCAGAAGCGCGGGCACCCACGTGACGAAGGACAGGAACACGAAGAGCACGGCTGCCTTGCCGGCGATGTACTCCGAGCGCAGGAGCGGCTTCGAGAGGTAAATCTGGAGCGCGTTCGCGCGCCGATCGTTGGCAATCAGCCCGGCGCCGACGTAGATCGTCACGACGAACACGAAGAAGTCCTGCTGCTCGAGGAACTGCCGGAACGTCTGCGCGCTGGGCGCGAACATGCTGGCCTGGGCGAAATTGGTGGACACGTAAATCTGCACCGCCCGGATGACGAAGGGCAGCCAGGCGAAGATCAGCACGCCCATGAACGCGCGCTTGCGGAGCATGTTCATGATCCCCGCCCACGCGATGACGGTCCACGCCCGGCCCGGGCTGGCCCTCCCGCCGCGGTACCGGCGATAGCTTTGATCGTGGATGGGCATCTGTCGATGAGGTCTGAAGTCCGGCCCTATTTTTCTCCGACCGCCTTTGCGAACACGTCCTCGAGCGTGGGAATGCTGGGCCGCAGGTGACGGACCTGCGCGCCATGCCTGGCGGCGAGCGCAAAAATGGCCGTCTGGTCCTTGTCCCCGGCAACCGCCGCGGCCGGCACGAACACGCGCATCACGTCGTCGTCGGTGGCGTGGCACTCCATGCCCGCCGCGGCGAGCACGTCGATGAAGGCGGGAAGATCCCCTTTGATCCTCACCTCGAACACGCGACCGGCGGGCCCCTTGAGCTCGGCGATCGGCCCTTGCGCGGCAACCTGCCCCTTGTCCATCACCACCACGTGGTCGCAGGTGTACTCGACATCGGGAAGCAGGTGTGACGAGAGAATCAGGTTCACGTTCTTGTTGTGACCGAGATCGCGGATGAGCTCCAGCATCTCGTCGCGGCCTTTCGGATCCATGCCGTTGGTCGGTTCGTCGAGGAACAGGAGATCCGGATCGTGTACCAGCGCCTGCGCGAGTTTGATCCGCTGCTTCATGCCGGTCGAGTACGTCTCGAGGTTTCGATAGCGCGCCTCGCCGAGCCCGACGTAATAGAGGACTTCGTGCGCGCGCTGCATCGCGTCCACGGCTGGCAGGCCGGCCAACTGGCCGCAGTAGCCCACGAAGGAAACGGCGTTCATGCCGGGGATCTGCGCGTCGCTCTCCGGCATGTAGCCGATGCGCGCGCGAATCTCCATCGGCTGGTGGGCGACGTCCAACCCGAGCACCGACATGCGTCCTTGGTCGGGCTTGATGAAGCCGAGCAGGGCCTTGAGCATCGTGCTCTTGCCCGCGCCGTTTGGTCCGAGCAGCCCCACGGCGCCCGGCGCGAACCGGGCGGTCACGCCGTTGAGCGCGCGGTTCTTGCCGTAGACGACGGTCACGCCGTCGAGCTGCACCACAGGCGCGGCGGCAGCGCCCCCCGCCGGTGGTTCTCTGGTTGCGATGACATGCACGGTGTCCAAGGTGTGTTCTAGCTTATACGGGTTGCTCGGTTCAGGGGTTCAAGGGGTTCAGGGTTCAAGGTTCTGGGGTTCATGGGTTGAACGCATCGAGGCCCCAGTGAACTCGAACCTTGAACCTTGGACTCTGAACCCCGTGATCCCCATGATCCCCTTGTTCTAGAGATTCCCCCGCAGGCCCAGCGCGTCGGCCTGTTCGCGCATGAAGCGAATGACGTTGGTGATGTGCTCGTCGAGCGGGAGGCCGATCTCTTCCGCTCCCCTGCGCAAGTCCTCGCGGTTGACGGCGCGGGCGAAGGCTTTGTCTTTCATCCGCTTGATCACGGACGAGGCCTCGAGGTCCAGCACGCTCTTCGACGGCCTGACGAGCGCCGCGGCGGTCACGAAGCCCGACATCTCGTCGCACGCGTAGAGCGTGTGCTCCAGGCGCGATTCGCGCGCCACCCCCGAATACTCCGCGTGGGACAGGATCGCGCGCGTGACCCACTCGGGATAGCCCTGCGCCTCGAGGATCTCGACGCCGCGGAACGGATGGTTCTGCTGGTCGGGCCAGCGCTCGTAGTCGAAATCATGGAGCAGAGCCACGGCGCCCCAGTCGTCGGCGTTCTCGCCCCACATGAGCGCATACCCGCGCACGGCCGCCTCGACGGCGAGCATGTGCTTCCGTAAGCTGTCGCTCCTGGTGTACTCGGTCATCAGGGCGAGCGCCCGCTCTCTGGACAGTGGCACGTCAATGCACCCAGTTGATGAAAGTGGTGATGATGAGGGCGTTGGTGAAATCGATGAAGAACGCGCCCACCATCGGCACCACGAGGAACGCGCGCGGGGCCGCGCCGAAGCGCTCGACGAGCGCTTCCATGTTGGCAACGGCGTTCGGCGTGGCCCCGAGGCCGAAGCCGCAGTGCCCTCCGGCCATGACGGCCGCGTCATAATCGCGGCCCATGACTCTGAACGTGATGAAGTAGGCGAAGGCCGCCATCATCGCGACCTGCACGGAGAGAATCGCGAGCATCGGAACCGCCAGATCGAGCAGCTCCCACAGGCGCAGCGACATGAGGGCCATCGCCAGGAACAGCGAGAGCGCAATCGTCCCAAGATCGTCCACGACCCGCTGCTCGATCTTGAGCAGACGCGTCACCTCGGCGCCGTTGCGGATGATGGCGGCGACGATCATCGCGCCAATGTATGCCGGAAGCGTTATCGCGGAGCCACCCAAGGTATACCCGAAGGGCGAGAACCGCGGAATTCGCTGGGTCTGCATCCAGCCGCCCAGCAGCCCTCCCGCCCACATCGCGATCAGCACGATCGTGATTACTTTGAGCAGCGTGTAGGAGGTTGGAGGCGCGCCTTCCGGCTCGACGTCAATCTCTTCATCGAGGGGATCGAGCTGGGCTGCGGCTGCCGCGGCTTCCCGAGGCACGTCCTGGGAGGTTCGCGCCGGCTTGTGCCGCTTGATCAGCGCCGTCGCCACGGGACCGCCAATCAGGCCGCCGCTGACCAGACCAAACGTCGCCGCCGCCATGGCCAGCGTCACGGCCGCAGAGAAGCCGTAGTCGGTTTCCATCAGCTTGCCGAACGCCGCTCCGGTGCCGTGCCCTCCCGTCATCGTGATGGAGCCGGCAATGAGGCCGAGAAACGGATGGACGCCCATACCGCTCGCCATCGCCATACCCACCCCGCACTGCAGGGCCGCGACAATCGAGGCGAGGACCCAGAAGAGCAGCACCTGGGGTCCGCCGACCCTCAAGAGGCTGAGGCTCGCGCCGAGGCCGATCGTCGTGAAGAACGCAACCATCAGCGGCGACTGCAGCGTCGTGTCGAATTCGAAGGACAGGATCCCGCCGAGCCGTAGCACGAGGGAGAACGCCGCAAACAGGAACCCGCCGACAACCGGCGCGGGAATGTTGTACCGATCCAGGAATGCCACCTGGCGGCGAATGCCATAACCCATGAAGAGAACGATCGCCGCCAGGGCGAGCGTCTGAATCATGTCCAGCTTGAGCGTCATCGATCGGTCATTTTAATATGCGTGTACGCGGTCCGTGATCCGTGACGGACCACGGACTACGGCCTACGGTGCAATCTCTCCCATCACCTTCACGACGACCCGCTTGCGGCGTTGGCCATCGAACTCCGCGTAGAAGACCTGCTCCCAGGGTCCGAGGTCCAGCTTGCCTTCGGTGATGGGCAGCATCACCTGGTGTCCCATGATCGTCCGCTTCAGGTGGGCGTCGGCATTGTCCTCGCCGGTCTGGTGATGCCGATACGGGAGACCGGCGGGCGCGAGCTTCTCCAGCCACTCTTGAAAATCGGCGATCAGCCCATCTTCCCAGTCGTTCACGTAGACGCCGGCCGTGATGTGCATCGCGGAGACCAGCACGATGCCCTCCTGCACACCGCTCTTCCTGACGATGGCGGCGACCTCGTCCGTGATGCGGATGAACTCCTGCCGCTTCTTCGTGTTGAACCAGAGATAGTCGGTGTATGCCGTCACAGCGCGAGAGATGCCTCCGCGTTGAAGTCCAGCGAACCCACTCGTCCGGATCGCAGCTGGCGGAGCCCGGCCGCGCCAATCATCGCCGCGTTGTCGGTCGAGAGCGCGAGCGGCGGCACGAACACCAGCAACCCGGCCTGCGCCCCACGCGCTTCGGCTTCCGCACGCAGGCGGCTGTTGGCCGACACGCCTCCGGCAATACCGACGCTGGCGGCACCCAGCCAGCGCGCCGCCTCGAACGTCCGGTCGAGCAGCGCGTCTACCACCACGCGCTGGAAGCTCGCGCAGATGTCGGCGATCTCCCGACGGTCGAGGGCGGCGCCGGCGCCGTCTGCCGACGCCGCGGGGCCGCGCTCGGCCATACCCGTTCGTTCTCGCACCAGCCGGACCACCGCGGTCTTCAGACCGCTGAAGCTGAAATCGGTGCGCCGTGCGATCTCCGGAGGCAGCAGTCCGGTACTCGTCGCGCGGGGATCGTGACGGTCCGCATGCGTGAGGCGAGCGGTCGGAAAATCGAACGCGCGGTCGTTCCCCTCGCGCGCCAGCCTGTCGATCGCCGGACCACCCGGATACCCCAGTCCCAGCAGCTTGGCCACCTTGTCATACGCCTCCCCCGCCGCATCGTCGCGCGTCCGCCCGATCAGACGGTAGCTGCCCGGCGCGGCGACGAGGTAGAGGCTCGTGTGGCCGCCCGACACGACGAGGACGGCGGCGGGCATCGGCAGCTCGCCGTGCGCGAGGACGAGCGATTCGATATGACCGGCGAGATGGTGGACCGGGACGATTGGAATACCCCTGGCCCACGCGAGCGATTTGGCGAAGGACACGCCGACGAGCAGCGAACCCACGAGGCCTGGTCCTCGAGTGACCGCAATCGCTTCGATGTCATCGAGGGTGGCATCCGCGCGGAGGAGCGCCTCCTCGACAACGCCGCAGATATCCCGGACGTGCTGTCGAGAGGCGAGCTCGGGCACGACGCCGCCCCACTCCCGATGGATGGCGGTCTGCGATGCCACGATGTTCGACCGAATCGCCCAGGGCCGCGCCGGGTCACCGGTCTCGGCGAGCACGGCGGCCGCGGTCTCGTCGCACGATGTTTCGATGGCGAGCACAGGCAAATGAAGTTTAAAGGCTGAAGTTTAAAGGCTGAAGTTCAAAGGCTGAAGTTCAAAGGCTGAAGTTTGAAGGCAGTTCAGGCCTCGAACGCCCGGCGGAGCGCCTCGTCGAACGGCGGCCGGAAGATGCCCTTCTCGGTGATGATGCCGGCGACGTAGCGGTGCGGTGTCACGTCGAAGGCCGGGTTCCGGATGTGCGCGCCCTCGGGCGTCAGCTGCGACGAGCCGAGGTGCGTGATCTCGCGGCGATCGCGCTCTTCGATCGGGATGTGATCGCCGTCGGGTGTCGTCAAGTCGATCGTGGAGAGCGGCGCGGCGACGTAGAACGGAATCTTGTGCTCGTGCGCGAGCACGGCCACGGTGTAGGTGCCGATCTTGTTTGCCGTATCGCCGTTGGCCGCGATGCGATCCGCGCCGACCACGACGAGATCGATTTCGCCCGCGCGCATCAGCGGACCGGCCATGCTTTCCGTGATGACGGTGGTGTTGATGCCGTCGCGGACCAGTTCCCAGGCGGTGAGCCGCGCCCCCTGGAGAAACGGGCGCGTCTCGTCGGCAAAGACCGCGATCTTCTTCCCCTGTTCCACAGCCGCACGGATGACGCCGAGCGCGGAACCGTAGCCGGCCGTGGCCAGCGCGCCGGCGTTGCAGTGTGTCAGCACGCGTGCGCCGTCGGGGACGACGTCGGCGCCAAACCCACCCATGGCGCGGCAGCTCGCGACGTCTTCGTCGTGGATCAGGCGCGCTTCGCGCTCCAGCCGCGCCGCGAGCTCGGTGGGGGACTCGCCCGCCTGGGCGCCTTCGGCGAACACCCGTTTCATGCGATCGATCGCCCAGAACAGATTGACGGCGGTCGGCCTCGTGGCCGCCATCATGTCGCACGTTTTCTGGAACTCGACCGCGAACTGCTTCGTTCCGCGCGCGGTGCTCTTGCTGGCGCCCAAGGCGATCCCCATCGCCGCGGCCACACCGATCGCCGGCGCTCCACGGATCACCATGGTTCGAATGGCCTTGGCCACCTCCTGCGCCGACCGGCACCGGACGTAGATTTCCTGTCCGGGCAGCTTGCGCTGGTCCACCATCACGATCGCGTCGCCTTGCCAGTCGATTGTCGGGAGCATGAATACGTATTCTATTGCAGCTACCAGCTCACAGCTTACAGCTCACAGCTTGCAGCTTTCAGCTCTCAGCTGGTAGCTCATAGCTGGTAGCTGATAGCTGGTAGCTGGCAGCTGGTAGCTGATTCACAAGAATCTCCTGTCGAACGGCAGGGGCAGGAGAGCCGCCAGGCGGTAGCGCTCGGTCACGCCTCCTGGGTTGGCGAGAATCACGTCGATGTCCCCGCAGTATTCCCAGAGCAGTTGTCGGCATGCGCCGCACGGCGGCGTCGGGCTCTCGGTGTCGGCAACCACGACGATCCGCGTGAAGATCTCGTGGCCCTCCGAGAGCGCCTTCAGCAGCGCAACCCGTTCGGCGCATACCGTGAGGCCGTAGGTCGCGTTCTCGATGTTGCAGCCCGTCACGATGACGCGGTCAACGGTTTCGAGCGCTGCCCCCACCTTGAAGCGGGAGTATCTCGCGTGTGCCCGCGTGCGCGCATCGACCGCGGCGGCCAGCAGATCGCCCTCGCCCCCGATCGCCATCGCGGGCACGGGGTCGAGCGGCACGCTCTGCCACCCCTCTTCGTCGCGCCTCTCTGCGCCGGATCGCCTGGCCTGTTTGCGGCGTTCGGCCGGGTTGTAGCGGACGTCGGTTTCGCCGTGCACCGGAACACTTCTCCGCCGATCCCTATCGCGGCGCTGACCCGAGCGTCGCTCGACGCCGGGCCACCTGCCTCCACGCTTGTCAGAGCCGCTCATTGCCCGCGCTCATTCCCCAATTGCCAATCCTCAATCTCCAATTCCCCAATCTCCAATCCGCAATCGGCAGTCTGCATTGTCAGAGCCTTTCCACCACCCCCTCCAGCAGTTTCGAGAAGCGGGTCCGCACGCGTTTGGCGACTTCCATCACCTCGTCGTGGACGAGCGGCTTCGGCAGCACCCCGGCGGCGGCATTCGTGATGCACGAGATTCCGAGAACCTCGATTCCCATGTGCCGCGCGACCAGCGCCTCGGGCACCGTGGACATCCCGACAGCGTCGGCGCCGATCGTGCGCAGGTATCGAATCTCGGCGGGCGTCTCGTAGCTCGGGCCGTGAACCGCGACGTAGATACCTCGCGCGAGGGACAGCCCCTGCGATGCGGCGGCCTCGGCCGCGAGCGTGCGGAGGCGCGTCGAATACACCTCCGACATGTCGGGGAACCTCGGGCCGAAGCGCTCGTCGTTGGGACCGATGAGCGGGTTGGTCCCGAGCAGATTGATGTGATCCTCGATGAGCATCAGCGTCCCCGGCTCGAACGCGACGTTGATGCCGCCGGCGGCATTGGTGAGGATCAGGGTGCGAACCCCGAGCGTCCCCAGGACGCGCGTCGCAAAGGTCACGGTGGACATCGCGTGCCCCTCGTAGAAGTGCACACGGCCGCTGAGCGTTGCAACCCTCCGGCCGGCGAGACTGCCAAGCGCCAGGCGCCCAGCGTGCCCGACTACGCTCGTCGCCGGCCAGTGGGGGATGTCGCCGTAGGGCGTTGTCCGGCCCTCCTGCAGCGCATCGGCAAAGTCGCCCAGGCCCGAGCCGAGAACGATCGCGACATCGGGCGTCCCAGCCCCGCGCTCTCGCAACCACGCCGCGGTTTCGTTCACCGTTTCAAAGTAGCGATCAGGGTTCATACGACGTTCGAAATCTCAGGAACTCGGAGTCGCGGAATCGCACTGGCGACGCGCGCCGGACGCGACACGGCCGGCTCATTCGTCTCCGCACAGGGAGGGCGCCGCTCCCAAAACCGCAATCACAGCAACACCGCTGCAATCGACGCGTTGATCAACGTGGCGATGAACCCCGCCAGCAGTGCGCGGGAGCCGAGGCTGGCGAGGTCGCCTCTCCTCGACGGAGCCATGGCGCCGATGCCGCCAAGCTGAATTCCGATCGACGCGAAATTCGCGAAGCCGGTCAACGCATAGGTCGCCAGCGTGTACGACCGGTCGCTGATCACGCCCCTGTATTCTCCGGTCAGCTTGATATACGCCACGAACTCGTTGGCGACCAGCTTCGTACCCAGCAGATCGCCAATCGCCGGGACATCCTGCGCGGGCACGCCCATCAGGACCGCTAAGGGTGCGAAGATCGCCGCGAAGACGCGCGCAAGCGACAACTGGGGATTCACGGCCGCCAGCAGGTAGTCGAACAACGCCAGGAACGCCATGAACGCGATCAACATCGCAGCGACGTTGATCGCCAGCGTCGTCCCGTCGGAGGCGCCGGCGGCCGCCGCGTCGATGACGTTGGTGTGGTGCCGCTCCACTCTCACCTTCACCTCGCCACGTGTCACGGGCTCTTCGATCTCGGGATACAGAATCTTCGAAAGATACAGCCCGCAGGGTGCGGCCATCACGCTCGTCGTGAGGATCGCAATCGGGTCGGCGCCGAGCGTGATGTAGACCGCCATGACGCCGCCGGAAACGGTCGCCATGCCCCCGACCATCAACGCCAGGAGCTCGGAACGCGTCATCGAAGGGATGTAGGGCTTGACGATGATGGGCGCCTCGGTCTGCCCCATGAACACGTTGGCGGCCGCGGAGAGTGTTTCCGCGCCGCTCGTTCGCATGGCGAACATCATGGCGCGGGCGAAAAGCCGCACGATGAACTGCAGGATGCCGAAGTAATACAGGACGGTGAAGAACGACGACACGAAGATGATCGTGGGCAGCGCGACGAACGCGAAGACGAAGCCCTGCCCCGCCCCGAACACCTTGTCCATGGCGCCCTGATTGGCCAGTGGGCCGAAGACGAGCTCCGATCCCCTGTTCGTGAACTCCAGGAACTGCTTCACGATATCGGCGACCTTGCTGAAGAACGCGTACCCTGGCCGCACGCCGCCGATCTCGAGCTTCAGAATCAGCAGGGCCAGCGCCACCTGCAGGCCGATGCCCCAGCCCACGGTGCGCCAGTTCACCGCGCGCAGGTTCGAGGAGAACGTCGCGACGATGGCGATGAAGCAGATGATGCCGGCCAAGGCCTGCACGCGCGGATTGATCGTGCCTTGCATCACGACCGCGCCGATGGCCAGCGCGAGCGCCAGAATGCCCACTACGGCCCGGAGCCTGCGGTCGGAGCGCGCAGGCACGGAAGTCGATGGTGACGGATCGGCCATCAGTCGGCAACCTCTCGGCTAGAGGCCTTGACCCCTCAGAACTTGCGCTATTGAGTCAAGTTCGTCGGGTCAAGACCGTCCCCGCGTCAGCGGGGCGTTATCAAAGAATGCGACCTAGACGACCTCCAGAACCAGCGGAGTTGGCGAAGGTGGTGTGCCGCCGATCCGCACAGCCTGCCGAACGATGGGCAGGGCCTCATTCAATCCGCGCCCGCCGCGATGACGCAGCACGAGGACAGGCTCCCCTGCCTGCACTTCGGCGCCAACCTGCGCCATCACCGAGATCCCGACGCCATGATCGACCCGATCCTCCAGGCGTGCGCGCCCGGCCCCGAGGGCCACCGCCGCACGGCCGAGGGGTTCCGCCTCGATGGCATTGACGAAGCCGGCGACGGACGCGGGCACCACCTGCTCGTCGGGCGCCGAGGGGAGCAGCGCGTAATCCTCGGTGACCCGCGGATCGCCGCCCTGATTCTCGATGATCTCGGCAAGCTTCTGAAGCCCGGCACCCGACTGGAGCGCGGAGCGCACACGCGAGTCAGCCGCCGGCAGATCGCTGGCGACGCCGGCCAGGACGAGCATGCGCGCCGCGAGCTGCACCGACAGCGCTTCAACGTCGGCCGGCCCGCGGCCTTTCAGCGTCTCGATGCACTCGACGATCTCGTTCGAGTGGCCGATGGCCCTGCCGAGCGGCGCATCCATCGCGGTGATGAGCGCCTCGGTCGGCACACCGGCCGCGCGCCCGGTCGCGACGAGCGTCCTGGCCAGGTGCCGCGACGCGTCGAGCGTCTTCATGAAGGCGCCGCCGCCGGTCTTGACGTCGAGCACCAGGCCGCCAATGCCCTCGGCGATCTTCTTGCTCATGATCGACGCGCAAATCAGCGGGACGCTCTCGACCGTGCCGGTGACGTCCCGCAACGCATACAGCTTCCGGTCAGCCGGTGCGATCTCCGTCGTCTGCCCGATCAACGCACAGCCCACGGCGCGGACCGCCCGCCGGAGCTCGTCGAGCGAGAGCGCCGTACGGAACCCCGGAATGGATTCGAGCTTGTCGAGCGTGCCGCCGGTGTGTCCGAGCCCACGGCCCGACATCATCGGCACATAGGCGCCACACGCTGCGGCGAGCGGCGCCAGCACGATCGACGTCTTGTCGCCGACGCCTCCAGTACTGTGCTTGTCGACGGGAATCCCCGGCAGGTCCGGGTACGTCACCTGGACACCGGAGCGGACCATGGCGTTGGTGAGCGAGGCTGTTTCCTCCGCCGTCATGCCTTTGAAGAAGATGGCCATGAGCATGGCCGCAGCCTGATAGTCCGGCAGGGTGCCGGCGGTGACGCCCCTCACGAAAAACTCCACCGAGGCGTCGCCGAGCATGCCGCCATCTCGTTTGTGTCGTATCAGGTCAACGGCACGCATGCGAGTCGGTGTCTCGTGAGCTCAAAACGAGTCTGTTGGCAGGATCAGCAACCTCAGGGCTCCATCGAACGCGCTCCAGCCTTCGCAGTGCTTCGGCAGGTCCCCTCGGCCTCATGGCCCCGCGTCCAGCGGCGAGTCGGTCAACATAGGGGCCGAGGCGGTCGCCGGCAGCGACCCGCATAGTCGCGCGGGATTATACTTCTTCGGTTCTGCCCCGTCATCGGTTCGGTCGTCAACCCAATAGTTGGAAACTCTGGACCAGCTCCGCAGCTGAACACCATGGAGACGTTTGTCGCCTTCGCGATCGACTGGGAGATGGAAAACGAGGATCTCGCAGCGATTCTCGAGGAGTGCGGAGCGACACCGGAATCCCTGCACGCGTTCAGGCGAAGGATGGGTCTGACACGGCGGCGTTCGGAATGGATCCGCTCCAGTGGCTCTGCAGCCCGGGCCTTGCAGGCTATACTTCGTGGGGACGGCGGCTGGCCGCCGTCCTCACACGTATGCACTCGAACCACTGCGCGCGGGCGGATCGGTGACCGAAGGGCTGCGAACCGTCGCGGTCGCCTTCCTCGGCCTCGCTGCAGGCTTCACGTGGTACGCGGTTCGTTCCTCGATGGTGCCGCCGACATCCCCGGACCGCCTGGTTGCGGAGCTCCGGCTCGCGCAGTTCGCCGCGTTGTTGCTCACGCTCATCGCGGGGGCCTACATCGGCTTCGCCGTGTCGCACGAGGAGCAAGTCGGGGTCGGAATGGATGTCGCGCTCGCGGTAGGATTTCTGGTCGTCGCCGCGAGCACGCTCGTGCGGGATCCCCGCCAGGCGCTGACGGTCCTCGCGCTCGCCTTCGCGGCGCACGCGGTGCTCGACGTGGCGCACCGGCCCGGCGCGCTTCCCGGAATTGCGCCGCGCTGGTATCTCGTGGGCTGCGCGATCTATGACGTGTACATCGGGGCCCTCTGCTACCTTCCGATCCTGAAACGCTGAGAACAATGGTGAGACAAAAGTTCGCGTACGTCGTTGCGCTGTCGGGATGCCTGTTCGTTCTCGCGCCGAAGCTCCCCGCGCGAGGTCAGGCCTCTACCGCTCAGTCGCCCTCCCACCCGAAGCTCGTGGTCCTGCTGCTCGTCGATCAGCTACGCGTGGACTACCTGACCGAGTATGGTGGCTCGTTCACGGCGGGATTGCGGCGCGTGATGAGCGAGGGCGCCTGGTTCAAGAAGGGCGCCTACCCGTACCTGAACACGGTCACTTGCGCGGGCCACTCGACGATCGGCACCGGCACGTTCCCGTACCAGCACGGGATGATTCTGAACAGCTGGCTCGACCACGCTTCGGGTACTTCGACGTACTGCACCGACGATCCCTCCGCAAAGGACATCAGCTACAGCGGGTTGGCGCCCGCGGCGACAGGAGACAGCGCGCGGCAGCTGCTCCGGCCCGCCATCGGCGAGCAGATTCACGAGCGCGGCGGACGCTCGGTCGCACTCTCGCTGAAACCGCGGTCGGCAATCCCGATCTTCGGGCACAAGGGCGACGCGGTGACGTGGTTCGACGAGCGCGGGGGCTGGTCGACCTCGACCGCCTTCGCGCGCGAGCCGGTCCCTTTTCTCAAGCAGTTCATCGACGCCAACCCGGTCACGGCGGATTACGACAAGGTCTGGGAGCGCGCGCTCGACCCTTCGGCCTACCGGTACGAGGATGCAGGCAAAGGCGAAGGCAGGCCCTCGGGCTGGGCGAGCGTGTTCCCGCACCCGCTCGGGACGCCCGGCGCGCAGCCGGACCGCGTGTTCTACTCGCGATGGCAGCGCTCGCCATTTTCCGACGAGTACCTGGCGCGGATGGCGATGGCAGCCGTCGATGCACTGAACCTGGGACGCGGAGAAACGACCGACTTCCTCGGGGTGAGCTTTTCCGCGCTGGATGTGGTCGGCCACGCGTTCGGCCCGCGAAGCCACGAGGTCCAGGACCTCCTCATTCGCCTGGATCGCACGATAGGGCACCTGCTGGATCACCTCGACAAGACCGTTGGTGCCGGCAACTACGTCGTCGGCTTCAGCTCGGATCACGGCGTGGCCGACATACCCGATCAGACCGGTCGTGGCGGCCGGCAGTCCGGACAACAGGCAGCGGACGCGCTGATGAAGGTGCTCGTGCCGGCACTCGGCCGCGGCGATCACGTGCTCGCGGTGGCGTACACCGACATCTATCTGAGCGCGGCGGCCGATGAACGCCTGGACAGGGACGGCAGGCTCAGGGCCGCGGCGATGAATGCGCTGGCCGGCCTGCCCGCCATCGAGCGGGTCTTCCGAGCAGAAGATCTCGAGGGCGACAACGCGCGCTCATCGTCGGACCGGCTTCGGCGCGCGGCGGCGCTGAGCTTCCACAAGGACCGCAGCGGCGACCTGATCATCGTCCCCAAGGAAGATTGGCTGCTCGCCGCGAGCGTGACGACGCACGGAACCCAGCATGACTACGATCAGCGCGTGCCGGTGATCATCTTCGGCGCCTCGGTGAAGCCGGGTGAGTACGAGGCCGAGGCCACGCCTGCCGACATCGTGCCCACGCTGGCAGCCGTGGCTGGTGTCCGCATCGCGAAGACCGACGGACGCGTGCTGAACGAAGCGATCGGCGCTCCAACCGAGACCTCGAAGGGATCGCGATGAATCGGCGCGCCGGCGCAACCTGACCTCGGCCGGCGTTCGAGTGCGGTTTTGAACACCAGGACTTCCCGGTTCACCGCTCGCGTCCTCGCGGCCGTGCGCCGTATCCCCACGGGCCGGGTCGCAACCTACGGCGACATCGCGGCGTCGGCCGGTCAGCCGCGCGCCTGGCGCGCCGTCGGGAACATCATGAAGAACTGTTCGGCACGGGACGTCCCCTGCCACAGGGTCATCGCGGCCGGCGGCAAGCTCGGGGGCTATGGCGGCAATACCGCCATGAAACGGGCGCTGCTGCAGGCCGAGGGCGTGCTCGTCCCGGGCGACCGCATCAAGGACTACCGCTGCCGCCGATGGACGGGGCGGCCCGCCGGAGGGCCAAAGGGGCCGAAACCCGCCAGAACTACAGGGCAGAAAACGTCGTAAACCAACGGGATGGAATGGGCCGGGCGGCAACGCGAACTGGGCATGGGGACGTCTAAGGTTACAGTGCATCCCGCGGCGGCAGGGCGCGCGCATGCGCCCGCAGGACGGCAGGACGAGCTGACCCTGGTCGAACGCTGCCGCCGGGGCGATCTCGGTTCGTTCGAAGAGCTGTACCGGCTCCATGCCGGGCGCCTGTACAGCGTGGCGCTGCGGCTCGTCGGCAACCCGGCCGACGCCGAAGATCTATTGCAGGAGATTTTCCTCGCGGCCCACCGGAAGCTGGACACGTTCCGCGGGGAGTCGGCGCTCGGCACGTGGTTGTATCGGCTCGCCACGAACCTGTGCCTGGACCACCTGCGGAGCCGGAGCGGCCGGTCCCGTCAGGTCACGGATGCCCTGGACGACGACGCGGGATTGCCGGATCCGTCGAGCGCGACGCTGGCCGAACAGACCGTGACGAAGATGGATCTCGAGCGCGCGCTGGCGCGGCTTCCGGACGGTTGCCGTGCCGCATTCGTGCTCCACGATGTCGAGGGGCTGGAGCACCGCGAGGTGGCGGAGGTTCTGGGCGTCGCCGAAGGGACGTCGAAATCGCAGGTACACAAGGCACGGATGAAGCTGCGGGCGCTGCTCGCAGAAAAAAGATAGGAAGCTCACGGCGGACAGCTGCAATGAACTGCGCAAGGTACACGCGGGCGATTCACGAACTGGTCGACGGAACGCTGGGCGAGATCCGCAAGGCGGAGCTGCAGCAGCATCTGGATCAGTGCGCGGGATGCCGTGCGATGCTCGCGGATCTCCAGCGGATTCGCAACGTCGCCGCGACCCTGGATGCCCAATCGCCGCCAGACGGCGTGTGGCTGCAGATCGCGGGTCGCCTGCGGCAGGAGGGCCGCGTGCTGCCGCCGGCGCCCGCCCCGTCGGCGAGGGCATCGCGCGTCGCGCTGCTGGCCATTGCAGCGGGACTGATCGTCGCGGTTGGCGCGTCGCTCCTGCTGCTGCTCCCGCTCCTTCGCGGCGACAGCTCGCAGCCCGGGACGACGCAGTCGGCGGCGGCGGAGAGCAACGCCGCTGGTGAGGAAGCCGTCCAAAGCATCGAAGATCACTTCCGGTTGGCCGAAGAGCACATGCAAACCGGCATCGCGAAGCTCGAAGAAGCGGCCAAAGCGGACGAAGCGGTCATGGATCCGCAGACGGCGGCCATGCTGAAGAAGAATCTCGAGATGATCGACCAGGCCATCGCCGAGAGCCGCGCAGCGCTCAAGACGGAGCCGCAGAGCACGATCGCCCGCGACAGCCTGTTCAACGCCCTCCGCCGCAAGGTCGCGCTGCTGCAGGACGCAGTCGCGCTGATGAACGAGATGCGCAAGGGCGACGCCGCCGGAGCGGCACAGGTCATCGAGGGCATCAACAAATCCTAGAGAATCAGATTACAGACGATGATGATACGCAGCCTGCTCACGACGATCACGCTCACGGCCTTTTTCCTTCCCGCCATGCCGGCGGGCGCCCAGGTCTACCCGCATCGCATCCGCACCCTTACGCGAACGGTGGTCGAGGGCAGGGACGTCGAGCGTTACCAGGGCTCCCGGCGCCAGACCGAGACGGAGCGCATCACGAAGACGGTCCGGCTCGGGGAAAGCGGTGAGATACAGGTCTCCAATCTCGCCGGCGACATCGCCGTGACGCGCGGAAGCGGAAACGAGGTCACCATCGAGGCGGTCAAGACCGGACGCGGGCAGACGGCGGAGGAAGCCAGGCAGGCGCTTCAACACGTCGAGGTGGACATTGTCGAGCGTTCGGGCCGCGTGGAAATCCAAACGCGGTACTCGCGGACGGCGGACGAGTCTCGCAGGGGACGCCGGGAGTCCAGCGGAAGCGTCGCCTACAGCATCACGGCTCCGGAGCACGCGCGGATCACCGCCAACTCCATCTCGGGCGACCTGTCGGTCACCGGCATCAAGGGCGACGTCTCGCTCGAAACCATCAGCGGCGACGTGCGGGTCGCGAGCGCCGGCCGCGTCACCCAGGCCAAAACCGCGTCGGGCGACGTCGAGATCACCGATACGACGATCGAGGGGACAATGGACGCCGCGACGATCAGCGGCACGATGACGCTCAGGAACGTGAAAGCGCGGCGTCTGGACGTCGGGAGCGTCAGCGGCGATGTCGTGCTGCAGAACGTCGACTGTGAACGCCTCGACGCCCAGTCGGTGAGCGGAGACGTGGAGATGACCGGTCCCCTGGTCAAGGGCGGGCGCTACGACCTGGGATCGCATTCGGGCGAGATTCGCGTCACGATCAGCGGCAACGTCGGCTTCGAGCTGGATGCCAGTTCCTTCAGCGGCAGCGTGCGCACCGATCTCGAGCAGTTCAAGATCACCAGCACGAGCGGCGGGAACCGCGGCCGCCAGCGCTCCGTCAGCGGCACGTTCGGCGACGCCAGCGCCTTCCTCGATCTCACGACGTTTTCCGGCAGCATCATCATCGGCCGGCAGTAGGTGGTCGTCGTGCCTCCTGCGGGGGGCCTGGGTGCCCGGGACGGCCTGGGCCTGGTGCCTTGGTACAGGCGGTGTCTGGTGCCGGACGCCCTTACTCAGTGCCGGAAGAGTCGGCGTAGTGAAACAATGCCTCAGCCGTAGTATTTCCCGCCACGCCGTCGCGTCCACGGCACCCCCGTACCAGGCACCCGGCACAGAGGCAGCCGAGTCGAACTGGCCCCTCCCTTGCTATCTCCGTTCGCCGGCAAGCCGATATAATGGTTGTGCTGTCGCGTGCCGGGACACGTCCCGTGTCTGCACCACGTCGTCCAGGAGAGTGCCGTCATGAAAAAGCAGTGGGTTCTGGTTGGGATGCTGGCAGCGTCGCTGTTCGTGGCGAGCGACGCTTCGGCGCAGCATCAGACACCAAACCAGCAGCCGAACACCGCCCCCGCGCCTCAAGTCCCGACCGGCGAGCTGGCGCTCGGAACCGTCCGAATCACGCGGGCGGTGATGGCCGACGGAAAGCCGCTTGCGGCCGGACGCTACCAGGTCAGGCTCACCGCCCAGACCGCCAGTCCCGACGCCCGCGGCATCTCCAAGGACCTCGAGCGCTGGGTGGAGTTCGTGCAGGGGGGGACCGTCCGCGGGCGCGAGGTCGTCAGCATCGTCCCGCAGACCGAAATCAAGATGGTGGTGAAGGATGCGCCCCCGGCGTCGGGGGGATCGAAGGTCCAGATGCTTCGTGGAAACGAGTATCTCAGGGTCTGGATCAACCGCGGGGGGAACCACTTCCTGATCCACCTCCCCGCCTCGAGCGCAGCGCAACCGTAACTCGCCGCCCGCGGCCCGTAGTGCGTCTCGTGGTCCGTGGCGACGGACCACGGGACACCGACCACTGTTCGCGGCCTACGTCGCCATTACGTCGAACTGCTCGTGATGCAGGTGTACGTCGGGCTTGATGGTGACCGGCCTTCCGAGCGTTTCCTCCAGCTCCCTCAGCACGATGCTCTCTTCTTCCTTGAGCGCCCGCGCGATATCGGGGTTGACGCGCAGGATCACACCCCGGCCGTCCAGTTCCGGTCCGATCTTGCGCATTTCGGTCAGGATTTCGTAACAGATCGTCGAAGCGGACTTGATTGAGCCGGAGCCCGAGCAATACGGGCACGGCTCGGTGAGCTGACGCTCCAGACTCTGCTTCACGCGCTTGCGTGTGACGATCACGAGCCCGAAGTCGGAGACCTGCACGGCCTTGGACGGCGAGCGATCCTTGCGCAGCTCCTTCTCGACTTCCTGGAACACCTTCTGCCGGTTCTTCTTCTCCTCCATGTCGATCAGGTCGAGCACGATGATCCCTCCCAGGTCGCGGAGTCGAAGCTGCCGGACGATTTCCGTCACGGCCTCGAGGTTCGTCTTGACGATCGTGTCTTCGAGGCGCCCGGTCCGCTTGCCTACGTAGCGACCGGTGTTGACGTCGATGGCGACGAGCGCCTCGGTCTGGTTGATGACCAGATAGCCCCCGGACTTCAGCCACACCTTGCTCCGCAGGGCCTTGTCGATCTCGCCCTGAACGCCGTACTCCTCCAGGATCGGATAGTCCTTCGCATACAGCTTCACGCGAGGCACCAGCGACGGCATGATGCGCTCGACGAGCGCCATCACGCGCCTGTACTCCTGCTCGTTGTCGATTCGGATCGCGGTGTAGTCGTCGGTCAGGAGATCGCGAAGCAGCTTGGTGACGAGGCTCTGCTCCTGGAACAGGAGCGCCGGCGGACGGCGCGCGTCCATCTTCTGGCGGATCTCGGTCCAGACCTGATGGAAGTAGGCGAGGTCGCTGACGATGTCCTCTTTCGACCTGGCTGCAGCGGCCGTGCGGATGATGACGCCGCCGGTGAACCCGTGCTGCTCGCGGAACTCGCGGACGATGCCGCGCAGCCGCCCGCGCTCTTCGCGCGAGTCGATTTTGCGCGAAACCCCGACATGGTCCACGGTGGGCATGAAGACGAGGAACCGCCCGGGCATGCTGACGTGGGACGTCAGCCTGGCGCCCTTGGTGCCCAGAGGTTCCTTGACCACCTGCACCAGGACCTCCTGCCCTTCCTTCAGCAGGTCCTCGATCTTCGGCTGTGGCCGATCCCGATCGCGGTCGCGATCGCGCCCGCGGCGTTCCGGCCGGCCCTCTTTCGCGGGCGCTCCCGGCTGGGTGGCCAGGGACTCCGCGGCCGCCGCGTCGTCGTCGGCGCCGGACTCCCCCGCAACCGCGCCTACGGGGATCGGCGCCTCGCCCAGCTCCGGCTCGGCCTCCTCGTCGTCGCCCGACTCGAGGCGCTCGAACTCTTCGACGGTATTGACGACCTCGGAGACGTACAGGAACGCATCGCGCTCCAGCCCGATGTCAATGAAGGAGGACTGCATGCCGGGGAGGACTTTCGAGACCCGGCCCTTGTAGATGTTGCCAACGACGCCGCGCTGCCGCTCGCGCTCGATGAAGACCTCGACGACCTGATCGTCCTCGAGGATTGCGACCCGCGTTTCGAGGTCGCTGGAGGAGATGATCATCTCCTTGTTCATTGAAGAAGCTCCGGGGAAATGCGGGTGCGCACGCTTGCTCAACGCCGGCGCGGACGGCCAGCGGGCCTGCCATCAGGGCGGCCAGCTGCCAGGCAGCGAAAACGAGGAGCAGGTCAAGCGTCATGCGCGACCGTCAGTTCGTGAATCGCCTCATCCTCACATTGAGGATCAAGCCGAAGGATGCCAGCGTTGCAATGAGCGAGGACCCGCCATAGCTCATCAACGGCAGCGTGATGCCTTTGACCGGCGCGAGGCCGGCCGACATGGCAATGTTGTAGATGACCTGAAACGAGAACCCGGCGATGATGCCTGCGACCAGGTACGCCCCCAATCGATCCTTCGAGAGGCGGGCGGCCTCGAGCGAGCGCAGGATGACGAACAGATAGAGGCCGAGCGCGGCGAGCACGCCGATGAAGCCTTTCTCCTCGGCCAGCACGGAGAAAATGAAGTCGTTGTGAGCGACCGGCAGGAACTTGTACTGCCCCTGCGTGCCTTTCATGAACCCCTTGCCGGTCAAGCCGCCCGATCCGACCGTGATCCGCGCCTGGATCTGCTGATATCCGTCGCCGCGCGGATCCTTCTCCGGGTTCACGAACGTCGTGATACGTGTCTTCTGATAATCCTTGAGCGCGAACTGCCACGCGAAGGGCGCCATCAGCAGGGCGATGAGCGCGATCACGCCGAGCAGGCGCATCCGCATGCCCGCGAGATAGGCCACGCCGAGAAAGACGGGAATCAGGGTGACGGCGGTGCCCAGGTCCGGCTGGCGCGCGATGAGCAGCATGGGAACAGCCGTGAACAAGCCGCCGAGGGCGAGGTCGCTGACGCTGCGCGCCCCGCGGCGGTTCTCGCCGAAGTACATCGCCAGCATCAGCGCGACCATGATCCGGCCGAATTCCGAGGGTTGAAGGTTGAAGGGCCCGATCGCGATCCAGCGGGTCGCGTTGAACTGGGTCGAGCCCTTGAAGAGCACGAACAGCAGCAGCGCGAGCAGACCGCCGTAGAGCACCAGGGAGTTCTCCGCCAGCACCCGGTAGTCGATCATCAGGCACACCAGCAGCGCGATGAGCCCGATGATGAGCGCGTAGATCTGCGTGCGCACCTGTGGCCCCGCGTGCCCGCCGTCGCCGACGGCGACGAACGTCGTGCTGTAGATCATGGCGACGCCGATGCCCGTGATGAGCAGCAGGGCCCCCAGGAGGAGCCAGTCGACGTGGAATATCAGGCGGCGTTCGAACACAGTTACCAGTTTCCAGTTACCAGTTTCCAGTTTCCAGTTTCCCGTCGGGCCTCACCTGTTCTGGCCCGGTGTCGCCGTCGCGGTCGTTGCGGCAATCACCGGCGGGGCCGGCGTCTGAAGCGACGGGAGCGGCCGTCCTTCCTTCTTCGCGAAATACGTCTCCATCGCGTACTTCGCGATGGGCGCCCCGAGATAACCGTGCTCCGCATGCTCGGCGAAGATGACGCCGGCGATCTCCGGTTTGTCGTGCGGTGCAAAGAAGACGAACCAGCCGTGATCGCGGACGTCCACGCCCGCGCGGGCGGCGGCTGCCCTGCCCTGGTTCGACACGACCTGCGCGGTGCCGGTCTTCCCGGCCACGTTGTACCCGACGATTTTGCCGCGTCCGCCCGTGCCGGCGGCGTTCACGACCATCCACAACCCTTCGTGCAGCGCGTCAACCGTCGACTGCTTCATATGGGCCACAGACTGCGGGGGCGGCGCCGGAACAGGCGTCCATCCCTTCCCTTCGTCCACGGCCTTGAGCACGTGCGGCGTGTAGCGCGTGCCGCCGTTGGCGACCGTCATCATCATCACCGCCATCGACAGTGGCGTGACGCTGACCTGTCCCTGCCCGATCGCCACGGAGATCGTCTCGCCGGGATACCACTTCTCCTTCATCACCCGTTGTTTCCACTCGGTCGACGGCACGAGGCCACGGACCTCGTTGGGCAGATCGATGCCGCTCGGCTCTCCCAGCCCGAGCAGCGACGACCACTTGTGAATCCTGTCGACGCCGAGCATGTTGCCGATCGTATAGAAGTAGGTGTTGCACGACCGCTCCAGGGCGTGGCGCATGTTGACGCTACCGTGGCCGCCGGCCAGCCAGCAATTGAAGAAGCGGCCGTAGAAATTCGCGCCACCGGGGCAGAACACCTGCCGCTCCGGGGTGATGACGCCTTCTTCGAGCGCGGCAACGGCCACGGCGATCTTGAACGTGGACCCGGGCGAGTACCTCCCCTGCAGGGCGCGGTTCTGTAGCGGCCGCAGCCGGTCGGTCGTCAACGAACGCCACGTGGCCGGATCGATCCCGAGCGCGAACTCGTTCGGGTCGTAAGCCGGAAGGCTCACGAGCGACAGGATCTCTCCCGAACGGGGATCCACGATCACCGCGGCCCCGTTGTACTTGAAGTGGCGGAATCCCTCCTCCGTGGCACGCTGTACGTCGGCGTCGATCGTCAGCTGCAGGCGACGGCCCTCGAGCGGGTAGTCCTTGTCTACCTCGAAGATTTCGCGGCCGAGGCTGTTGACGGCGACCGCGCGCCCTCCGTCGGTGCCCATCAGGAGCTTGTTGTAGGCCTGCTCGACACCCGCCTGTCCGACGCGCGCGCCTGCCTCGAGCCCCTCGTATTCCGGCCGCGACAGCTGCGCCTCGTTCACCTCGCTCACATACCCGAAGAGATGCGCGGCCATGTCGCTGGCCGGATACTTACGGGTCGGCAGATTTTCGAAACTCACGCCAGGCAGGTCGGACCTGCGGGCGAGCATGGCGATGACCTGTGCTTCCGTCGCGTTCTCGATGAGCACCAGCGGCCTGTAGCTCGGCTCGCCGCGACGACGGTTCAGGGTCTCCCGCAGATCCGCCTCGGGCACGCCTGTCGCCCGCTCGAGCACCCGCAGGGTCTCGCCGATGTTCCTCGACTGCTCGCGATCGAGCGTGATGTTGTACATGTACTGGTTGTCGACCAGGACAGTACCGTGCCTGTCGAAGAGAATCCCGCGCGGCGCCGGCATCGGCAGCCGCCGCGTGTGGTTGTTCTCGGCCATCTCCCGGAACTTCTGGTGCTGTGCCACCTGGAACACCCAGAACCCGATCGCCAGCAGGGCGAAGACGACGGCAATGGCGCCCTGCAGGAGCGACAGCCGGGTCGTCAGATTCCGGCGATCGTCGGGGGCAAAGTGCGTGCTCATGGGTCGACCATCTCTTCAGTTCTCGACGCCAGGCGGCAGCGGTCCGACAAACGGGCTCACGGCAGGCACGATGGCCACGATGATCGGATGACTCGATGAGTTCTCGTTCCCAATAAGGTCCATCGTGCTCATCGTGTCATCCGATCATCGTGACGACCGTGGTCCGTTCGTGGCACCGTCGGGTCCGTGAACCCTAGAACCGCCTCCTGCTGAGGCTGGCGCCTCTCGCGCGGCGCCGCGCCAGCAACTCGGGGCCGGCCTCGGCGATCTGAAACGCGATGATCCCGATCACCCCGTTCACCATGGCCTGCGTCAGCACGGCCGTGTAGTCGAACCGGAACGCCCGGACTTCCGCCAGCGAGTACAGCGCCTGAAAACACAGCTCGTGGACCAGGGTCGCTCCCACGAACATGATGAGCCGCGGGAACGGCTGGGAGACGATGAACTGCGCGCCCAGCACGCCAACCATGAACCCGACGAGCGTCATCGAGAACCCGCCGATGCCGAGGACGCCGCCCGCCAGCGCGTCCTGCGCCAGTCCACCCGCGCTGCCAGCGAGAAGCCCCATGACCGGTCCGAAGGCCAGCGCCGCGTAGACCACGGCCACGAGCACCAGGTTGACGGCCACCCCGCCGATCGACAGCCCCGCCAGCGTTGTCTGCAGCGCCAGCGCTCCGGTCAGCGCCAGCAGCACACCGGCCGCTCTCACTTCGACTCACCCCGCTTGGACGGCGCCGTTGCATCGGCGGCCATCGCGCTGCGCGCCGGCACGAGCACCACCAGCACTTCTTCGAGGCCCGAGAAATCCACCGCGGGCCGTACCGTGATGACGCGGTTCAGCAGCGGACCCGGTTCCGACGATTCCACGGTACCGATGACGAACCCCTTCGGGTAGATTCCGTCGATCCCTGACGCCACCACGACGTCACCGGATTGCACGTCGGAGAGGTTCGACACGAGATCCATCCGCAGCGGCGCCCTGGACCTGTCCTGCACGCCCAGGACGACGCCGCCGGCCCTCGTCCGTTCCGTCAGCGCGCCAACCGCAGCATCCCGGTCGATAATGAGCTGCACGCGCGCCGCGTGTGCCGACACCGGCCCAATCACCCGTCCGACGACCCCCTTGGGGGCGATGACCGCCATGTCCGGCCTGACGCCGTCGGCCGATCCGCGATCGATCGTCACCGTCAACATGTCGGCGATGGGATTGGCGGCGATCACCTCGGCTGCGATGGTCTGCAGGCTCGTGCTGGCCCGCAGGCCCATCAGTTGCTGCAGCCGGCCCGCCCGTTCGGCCAGCGCGCGCTGCTCCTGCAACCGCACCTCCAACTCGGCCAGCTGCCGGCGCAATGATTCGTTCTGGCCGCGGACGTCCCTCAGATCGACGTAGTTGCCCCAGCCGCCGCGGACGGCGTTGACGACCGACGCAGTCGCCTGCTGCACGCGCGAAAACACGCCGAACGTCACGCTCTCGAGCACCGGCACACCGGTCTTCGACTGCACCTGGGCCGAAATCAGGATCAGGTGTCCCAGCATGACGCCGAGGAAGAGGTAGCCAGTGCGTTGGCGGATGTCTAACACTTCGGTGCTCGGGATTCGAAGCTCGGGACTCGGGATTCGGGGCTCGGAACTCCGGACTCGGGGCTCGGAGCTCGGGATTCGGGGCTCGGGACTCGCGTCTCGGCGCATTCGCACGCAGGCCCTACCCGCGGAACGACGTTACTCATCCTTACGATCCAAGCGGAGTTCCCGAGTCCCGAACACCAAGACCCGAGCCCCGGCACTAATCGATCGATATTTTCCGCAACAGGTTGAAGTCCGACAGCATCTTGCCGGCGCCCAGCACGACCGATGACAGGGGATCTTCGGCCATCGCGAGCGGCAGCCCGGTTTCCTCGCGGAGCCGCTTGTCGAGGTTCTTCAACATCGATCCACCACCGGTCAGCACGATGCCGCGATCGACGATGTCGGCCGAGAGCTCCGGCGGGGTCCGCTCGAGCGCCACCCGTACCGCGTCCACGATGACGTTCACCGTCTCGGCGAGCGCCTCCCTGATCTCCTCGTCCGTGATGGTGATCGTCTTGGGCACGCCCTCGATCAAATGCCGGCCCTTGATCTCCATCGTCATCCGCTCCTCGAGCGGGTACGCCGATCCGATCTCCATCTTGATCGCTTCGGCCGTCCGCTCGCCGATGAGCAGGTTGTACGTCTTCTTGATGTACTGGATGATCGCTTCGTCCATCTCGTTGCCGGCGACGCGGACCGCCTTGCTGTAGACGATGCCTGCCAGCGAGATCACGGCGATGTCGGTCGTGCCGCCGCCGATGTCGACGATCATGTTGCCCGACGGCTCGGTAATCGGCATGCCCGCGCCGATGGCCGCCGCCATCGCCTCTTCGACCAGGTGGACTTCGCTGGCCTTGGCGCGGTACGCGCTGTCCTTGACCGCGCGCTTCTCGACCTGGGTAATCTCGGACGGCACGCCGATCACGATGCGCGGCCGCACCCACACGTTCCTGTTGTGCGCCTTTTTGATGAAGTAGGTCAGCATCTTCTCGGTGACCTCGAAGTCGGCAATGACGCCGTCCTTCATCGGCTTGATTGCGACGATGTTGCCCGGCGTCCGGCCGAGCATGTCCTTGGCATCCTTGCCGACCGCCTCGATGCGCCCGTTCACCTTGTTGATGGCCACAATCGACGGTTCGTTGACCACGATGCCCTTCCCGCGCGCGTACACGCAGGTGTTGGCCGTGCCGAGGTCGATCGCCAGATCGCTCGAGAAGAGAGAGAACAGAGAACGAAGACTCAAAAACGACTCCTATGCCCCGGCGACCCTGATGCCGTTCTTGCCGCGATCCTTGACGACGTACATGGCCTGATCGGCGGCCTGGATCAGCCCCTCTGCCGTCGTGGCGGACGCGGGCAGCGTCGCAACCCCGACAGATGCGGTGAGCGCTATGCCCAGCCCATCCCGTTCCAGAAACCTGTGTGCGGCAAGGCGCTCACGGATGCGCTCCCCGACGTAGACGGCTCCATCCGTGCCGGTGTCGGGCAGCACCAGCGCGAACTCGTCGCCGCCGAACCGGGCCACGACGTCGGTCTCGCGCGCGCTGGCGCGAATCACGCCCGCCGCTTCGACCAGTGCCCGGCTGCCGAACAGGTGCCCGTGCGAGTCGTTGATCGACTTGAAGCCGTCGAGGTCGATGAACAGCAGCGAGAGCGGGCGGCTGCTGCGAATCGCCCGCTTCGTCTCCCGCCGCAGCACCTGCGACAGATACCGCGAGTTGTACAACTGCGTCAGATCGTCGGTCACCGACAGCGCCTCGGCGCGCTGCACGCGCAGCGCGTTGTCGAGGGCGATCGCCCCGGGCTCGAGCGCCGACCGCAGCGCGGCCAGCGTCGCCGGCGCGAATCGCGGCTGTCGCGTCGCCGGTGCACGGTCGATGGCAATCAGCGCGCCCACCGTGCGCCCGCGACACGCCAGCGGGAACCCGATCGCGGCCGCGGGCTCCACGTCGAGCCGTACGACGCGCGTGTCGGAGGCGAGATCCGCGCTCGCGAACACTTCCGCGCTCTGGAGCACCCAGTCCCCCACCGCCTGCGCCGAGCGTTCCAGCACCGTCGTCAGGCCCTTCGCCGCCATCGTCCGAACCCGGCCGCCATCGTCGATGGCGAGCACGAGCCACCCCGAGGCGGGCACCCACGCGGAGACGGCTGCCGCCAGCGCCTCGGCCACCCGTTCGGGCTCGAGGCTGGCGTTGACCACGCGCGTCATGTCAGCGAGAACGTCGGCCCGCGCCAGCGTACGCCGGAGCGTTGTCTGCAACGGGCGGAGGCGTTCGGCCAGATCCGTCCGGACCGCCGGCACACTTCTCCTGCTCGATCGACCGCGGCCGCGCCCGTTCCGGTCGGTCCGGGTCAATCGGCTCTGGGTTCCGTTTGGAATGTGCGAATCCTCGTAAGTGCTTCTATTCAACGTAAATATTACCACATCCGAACCGCGGAAACCGGCCCGTTGCGGGACGATCCGAGCCCACAGCCTGCGTAAAGGTTGACCGCCAAGCGGGTTCCGCACCCGGCCCGTACCTTATCGGCGCGAGGCCGCTCGTCCGTGCGCCCGCATGCGGCACCGAGCACCTGGCGCCAGGCACCCGGCGCCTCCTAACCCATGGCATAATTAGCGTTTCCCGTTCCCGAGTGACTCCGAGACGTGCCCGGCTCCGGACGCCGGGCGCGCTGCAAGACGAGGCCGCGACCAATGACGATGCTCGACCGGATGCGCCGCCACAAGAACTGGCTCAAATGGAGCCTGGCGATTGTGGTCGTGGCGTTTGTGTGGCTCTACATCCCCAGCTTCATGGACAACCCTGCCGGCGCAGGCAATACCGACGTCGTGGCCACGGTCGACGGCCGCGACATCACGGTTGCCCGCTTCCGCCGCGCCTACTCGCAGCAGATGCAGGCATACCGCAACGCCTACGGCGCCAACATGGACGACCGGATGCTGCGACAGCTGGGGGTCGAGCAGCGGATCGTGCAGGGCATGATCGAAGAGGAGCTCGCGCTGGCGGAAGCCGAGCGCCTGAGCATCAGGGCGAGCAACGAGGAAGTCCGCACCCGGATCATGTCGCTGCCCGCGTTTCAGCAGAACGGACAGTTCGTCGGCGACCAGCAGTATCGCCTGATCCTGCAGTCGGCCAATCCGCCCTTCAGGCCCAGTGAGTTCGAAGATCAGGTCCGCCGCGGCATCGTGATGGAGAAGCTGCAGGCCGCGTTGACGGCCTGGATCACGGTCAGCGATGAGGAAGTCGACAAGGAATTCCGGCGCCGGAACGAAAAGGTCAAGCTTGCGGTGGTGTCCTTCCCTGCCGACAAGTTTCGCGAAGGGTTGACCGCAACCGATGGGGAGATCGCCGCGCACTTCGAGGCGAACACGGCGACGTATCGGATTCCGGAGAAGCGCAAGGTCCGCTACGCGCTGGTGGACACCAACGCGCTCCGCGAGCGTACGACCGTGGCGGAACCGGAAGTGCGCCGCTATTACGACGACAACGTGGATCAGTACTCGACGCCCGAACAGATGCGTGCCAGCCACATCCTGCTCAAGACCGAAGGCAAGGACGACGCCGCGGTGAAGAAACAGGCCGAGGACCTCCTGGCGCAGATCAAGGGAGGCGCCGACTTCGCCGCGCTTGCCACGAAGCTCTCCGAGGACGAAGCCAGCAAGGAGAAGGGGGGCGATCTCGACTTCTTCGGCCGCAACCAGATGGTCAAGGAGTTCGAGGACGCAGCGTTCGCGCTCGAGCCCGGACAGGTGAGCGATCTCGTGAAGACGACGTTCGGGTACCACATCATCAAGGGTGGAGAGAAGCGCGCGGCCGCCACGCGGCCTTTCGAGGAAGTGCGCCCGCAGATCGAGGATCAGCTGAAGTGGGAGCGAGTGCAGAAGGAAGCCGAGCGTCGCGCCACCGAGCTCGCCGGAAAGCTGAAGAGCGCCGGCGATTTCGACAAGCTCGAACCCCAGCCCGGCCTCGTGGTCAGCGAGTCCGGGTTCTTCTCGCGCGAGGAGCCCATTGCGGGGCTCGGCATTGCGCCGGCCGTGAGCGCCCGCGCGTTCGAGCTGAAGCAGGGCGAGGTCAGCGAGTCGATCGGCACTCCGCAGGGAATGGCGTTCATTACGGTCACCGGCACACAGGAGGCGCGCGACCCGTCGCTCGAGGAGGTCAAGGCGCGGGTTCGCGAGGACGTGCTGAAGAAGAAGGCGCTCGACGCGGCCCGCGAGAAGGCCGCCGCGCTCAAGGGTCAACTGAAAGCGGGAGAGCTGGACGCAGCCGCGAAGGCCGCCGGCCTCGAGGTGAAAACGACCGAGCTCATCCCGCGCGGGAGCCCGATCCCGGACATCGGCGCCAGCCCCGCCATCGACGCCGCCGCATTCGCGCTGGCAGCCGGCGAGGTCAGCTCACCCATCACGACCGACACCGGCGCCCTCGTGGTGAAGGTGATCGAGAAGAAGGATGTCACGCCCGAGGAGCTGGCGTCGGGCCGGACGGCGCTCAAAGACGAGCTGCTGCAGTCCCAGCGGAATCGCTTCTACGGCGCGTATATGACGAAGGTGCGCGACCGCCTGCGCGACCGCATCCAGATCAACGGAGAGACGCTCAAGCAGTTGCTCGGGTAGCTTCCAGCTTCCAGCTTCCAGCTAGCTCCATTGAACACCGAACTGGAAGCTGGAAGCTGCAAGCTGGAAGCTGGAAGCTGAAAACTGGAAGCTTTGAGCTATCTGACGAACACGTTCGGCATGATCGCGAGCGGCTCGCCGCGGCGGAAGACGCGCAGCGGTGCGGTCAGGGTGTTCACGACGCGCGCCTCCCTGACGCCCAGCAGCGCCCCGAGCGCCGATGCGCCATCCGACGGCCCGAACGGATCGGCGATGACCTCGTAGATCGACCGCTTCGGCGGAAACACGACGAGCTCCACCTCTTCGTCCTGCGGGATGTTCGCGCGCTGCTTGGCGAGCGCGAGCGCGCGATCGAGCCCACCGAGCTCGTCCACCAGCCCCAGCTGTTTGGCCTGCCGTCCGGTCCAGACGCGGCCCTGTCCCACGGCATCGATGCGCTCGGGGGTCGTGTTGCGGCCCGCGGCCGCTTTCTCGACGAACGTGTCGTAGGTCGCCTGCATCAACTGTTCGACCCGCGCGCGTTCCTCCGGCGAAAACGGGCGCACCGGCGAGTACATCTGCGCGTAGCGTCCCTGGCTGACGCTTTCGATGTTCACCCCGAGCTTGTCGAGCGTGCCATCCAGCACGTACTTGATCATCACCACGCCGATCGATCCCGTGAGCGTCGAGGGCTGGGCGACGATCGCGTGCGCCGGCATGGCGATGTAGTACCCGCCCGAGGCCGCCACGTCGGACATCGAGGCGATCACCGGCTTCGTGTCCCGCGTCAACATGACCTCGCGCCAGATGACGTCCGACGCGATTGCCGATCCGCCCGGGCTGTCCACGCGCAGGACGATTGCCCTGATCGAATTGTCGGCTCGTGCCTTGCGCAGGTATCCCACGAGCGTGTCGGACCCGACCGTCTGGCCGGCCGAGTCGTTGCGGCTCTCGCCGCTCGAGATGATGCCGACCGCGTAGATGACCGCGATTCTCTCGCCGGTTCCGAGGCCCAGCGAGGCCGGGCTGATCCGCCGGTAGTCGCTCTGGCGCAGGGCCCTGAGCTGTCCCCGCCCGAGCGCCACCTTGTCATCGATCTCGTCTTCATAGGCCAGGTCGTCGACGAGGCCGACGCGCACCGCGTCCTCGGGCAGATACGGGCCGTGATCGATCAATTGCCGCACTTCGGTCTCAGGTTTCTGGCGGCCGTCGGCGAGCCCTCGAATGAGCTGCTCGTAGAGATCGGTGTTCAGCGACTCGGCCATCTCGCGATGTTCGGGAGTGAACGTCTTCTCGGTGAACGTGTTCGAGGCCGTCTTGTAGTCGCCGATGTGCAGCGCGTCAGGGTAGGCCCCGATCTTGTCGAGGGTGCCGCGAAGGAAGAGCTCGTAATTCGCGATGCCGGTCAGGTCGAGCGACGCGCTGGGCAGCAGGAACACCTTGTCGCAGGCGCTCGCCAGGTAGTAGGCCTGGTCGTTGCCGAACTCCAGGTACGCGATGATCGGCTTGTCGGACTGCTTGAACTCGACGATCGCATCGCGGATTTCCTGGACCTTGCCCCAGAGCGCTGCCGTGCCCGTGGGCCTGATCACCACGCTCGAGACACGCCGGTCCACTCTGGCCTTGCGGAGCGACTCGGTAACGGACCGGACCGTGGGCGGCGGCTCGAAGAACTGATCGAAGACGCCTGCCGGCTCGATCTCGTGAAGGTCGCCGCTGATCTCGAGAACGAGCGTCGAGTTGCCCGCGACCTGCGGTCCCCGCCCGACCATCAGCGCCATGAGGACAAGGCCGGTCGCCGAGATGGCAACGGCAGCCAGGATGAGAACGATAACGAGCACGACACCGCGCCTGACAGCCACATAAGCCTCCCGTTCTGTTGCGGATCACGAGTATAACAATCCTGAACCATGAACCCCTTGAACCCTCGAAGAGCCGCCATCTTCGGCGCCGGCGCTTTTGGAAGCTGGACCGCGCTCGAGCTGGCTCGACGGGGAGCCCTCGTCGAGCTCTTCGATGGGTGGGGCGCCGGCAACCCGCGGGCGAGCTCGGGCGGCGAAACGCGGGTGATTCGGGCGACGTACGGGAGCCACGCCGTTTACACGCGAATGGCGGCACGGGCGCTCGCGCTCTGGCGCAACCACGAGCGGCGATACGGTCAGGGCCTGCTGCGCACGTCCGGGGCACTCTGGCTGTTTCACCGGGTCGAGCCGTTCGCGGCGGCCTCCGCGGCGGCCCTGCGCGCGGTCGGGCTGCACCTCGACGAACTGGACCTGATCGAGGCCCGGCGCCGGTACCCGCAAATCGATTTCTCCGGTGTCGCATCTGTGCTGTTCGAGCCTGACGCCGGCTACCTCTTCGCCAGCCGCGCGTGCCGCCACGTCGTGTCGTGCCTGGTGGCCGAAGGAGGGCGTTACGTGCAGGCGGCAGCTGTACCGCCGTTGCAAATCGGCGGACCCGTCGAGCGTGTCGCGTTGTCCGACGGCTCATCGGTCGAGGCGGATGTCTTCGTGTTCGCGTGCGGTCCGTGGCTGGGGTCCATCTTTCCGGACGTGATCGGATCGCTGGTCACCGCGACGCGCCAGGAGGTCCACTACTTCGGCCCGCCGCCCGGGGACACCCGATTCAATGACGATCGGCTGCCGGTATGGCTCGACTTCGGCGAACGCTTCATGTATGGCATCCCTAGCGTCGCGGATGGCGGATTCAAGGTCGCGGATGATACGCCCGGACCGCCAATGGATCCGACGACCGACGATCGGGTGCCAGGCGTCGAGCGGGTCGCGGCGATTCGGTCGTTCCTGAAGAAGCGCTTTCCCGCGCTTGGAGACGCGCCGCTCGTCCGGTCCGAGGTGTGCCAGTACGAGAACACGCCGGACGCGAACTTCATCATCGATCGCCATCCGGCCGCATCGAATGTGTGGATCGTCGGAGGCGGCTCCGGGCACGGCTTCAAGATGGGGCCGGCGATCGGTGAGATTGTCGCGGCTCAGGTGCTCGGCGAATCGGAACCGGATCCAACGTTTGGCCTCGCGCGGTTTACGTCTCCGCCGGCTGGAGGGTGGGCGGCGAAGTGGTCGTAATTCGTCGTCGGTGGGCGGGCTGCTCCACGAGAGGGTTCACGATCGTCAGGTCCGACTCGACTCCGGCCCCGGCGCCCGGTATAATTGAACGTTCCAGCCGGTTGTGATTCACCCCTTCGTGCGGAAGTGGCGGAACTGGCAGACGCGCAAGCCTCAGGAGCTTGTGGCCGCAAGGTCGTGGAGGTTCAAATCCTCTCTTCCGCACCACCCAGAGGGCCGTCGATGCGCACACTGCGGCGCGAGTGTGCGCATCGGCACGCGACGAGATGCCGCTCAGGCCACAGCACACCACGATACGTGTTCCCGCAGGAGAGCCGGTCCTGCGCATGATCGCAGGCTGAGGAAGGGACTATCTCCGATAGGGCGCGAAGTCGTCCCAGATCTGCTGGATCACTCGCTGATCGACGACCTGTGTGTCCCCCTTCTCCGGCTCGTCCTCTGAGAAGAGCACGAGCTTCACGGCGCCGCAGTGCGGCCCGAGCGCTCCCGGGTCGAGAACGTAAAGACCTTCGAAGATCGCGTCGCTCTCCGAGATACGGCGTTCGAGCTTGAAGGGATGGATCGGCGTCACATCTGCGCTGCCGCAGAATACCTGCATCCGGGAGAAGCCCGGCTTGTAGCGCTTCATCGGCGGAAGGGCGACACCCTGCGTGCGGGCGGCGGCGCGGGCGACCGTCGTCCAGAAGCCCTCGGCCATCCTGGGCGTCACGCGGACCAGGAGCACCGGCGGAAACTCCCAGACATATTCGGACCAGTTCGCGAAATCCATGATCGCCCGCCTCGTGGGAGGATCCGGCTGCGCTGTGCGCGTGTCCTTGCTGGTCGTGCGCCGGCGCCGCATCTGCTCGAATTGATACTGAGCCCCATACGTCAGCACGGGTGTAATGAAGGCCACGTCGAAGCCGGACGCCTGGATCTGGTATGGGTTCAGGCTGCCGGCGCGGCGCTCGGCGGCCGCCTTCAACGCGCTGACCGGGAATGGCCGCCCCGGCTCGACGGGCAGGGGTGTGCTGGCGGGAGGGGCTGCAGCACTCATCTTCTGCTTCGCGGCGGCAACGACGTCGCACGCGTGCCCGCTGTGGACCACGCGGGTCCCGCCCAGTGCGTCACCATCGTCCTGGCCGGTGACGGTGGTGATTCCCACGAGATCGCCACCGGACGAGAAAACCGGTCCACCGGCGCTGCCGCGCGCGATACCGAGGTCCAGCATGATGCTGTGAGAGTCCACGCGGCTCACGATGCCTGAGGACATGCGCTTCGGCGGCTGGAGCGAGGCCCCGAGCGCAAACAACTCCTGGCCGTTCTCGATGGCAGTGCGTGCCCCGGGATTGCATGGGAGAGGCACCGGACGGAGTTCGGCGATCGTCGTCGCGGCGATCCAGATCACCGCTACGTCGCGCTCGGCATCAGCCGCCAGCACACTCCCCGCCACCTTGAGCTGCGGCGTGAACTGCACCTCCACGGACTTCGCGTCGCCGACGATCCGCTGGTTCGTGACAATCAGCCCGTTCGCATCGATCACGAATCCCGACCCGCGCGTCGTCGGCGTCCAGAGTGCGACGACGCTGTCCTGCCATTTCCTGAGGAAGAAGGCCGCGTCGGACCCCGTTGCGGGCGCGGAGCCTGTCGTCGAGCCCGCTGCGGCCTCGACCTGCGCGTTCTCGGCGGTCAACTCGAGCGACGCGTCCTTGCCGGCAGCGACCGTCACCTGCTCCGTCCACGAGTACGACTTGCCGTGAAGGGCGACTGCGAGGTCGGACTCGACCGTATAGCTTCCGGGACGCAACCGGACCGTCGCGGTGCCGTCCAGGTCCGTGATCACGAGCCGCGGTGAGGCGGTGACCGGATTGTCGCTGATGAGGAGCCGGTGCCGAGGTACCGGTGTCAGTCTTCCGTCCGCGTCGGGCAGCACAATCCTGATCTGGAGAATGCGCGGCCCGTCGTCTTGCCAAGCTCCTGTGGAGATGATGAGCGTCGCGATGACTAATGCACGGAACATCAGGTAATCGTCCCTGCGAACGTGAACGAGGAGTTACAACCCTCGCAAGACATCTCGAAGGCGCGGCATACCGTCGCGACGTTGAAGGCTGTCAGCCAGCGTCTCGGCGCACGTGTTCAGCGTCGACTCGGTCACTCCAAAGTCGAGATGACGCTGGGGATCTACGCACACGTCCTGCCGTCGATGCAACAGGACACCGCCGCGAAGCTGGCGGCACTCCTGCACGGCACCTTGCGGGCTCCGGCTGTCTCGGGCGCAGCCGCGCGAACTCCGCGCTCTTTCTTGACTTCGCTCGCGTGGGCGGGCCCTTTGATCATTTCACGATCGTCGGCCATCAATGCGGTCGAAATGTCTTCCCCGTCTCCAAGAGCGTCTTCAATCGCGAGAGAATCCGCGGCCAGCCCTCGGCGTTCTGCACATACGCCGGATCGTCATCCGCCCACTCATCGTTCGTGACCACCACCTTCACGGCCTCGGTCTCCGGGGTCAATTCCACCTTCACCCTCGACATCACCGTCCCCTCGCCCATGCCGAACTTGTACTCGAGCAGCTTCGGTGCCTCCACCCTGAGCACCTTCCCCGTCACATATCGCGTCGGCTTGCCATCCTTACCGGGCCCCGACCAACTCATCGCCCCGCCAGGCTCGAGGTCCACGTCGAAGTCCGCGCCCATGAAGATGGTCTGGTTCGCCTCCTTCGACACGAATCCGTTCCAGACCTTCTCGATCGGAGCCGCAATGTAAAAAGTAAAACTGAGCGGTGCCTTCGCCATCTCAATCCTCCTCGGGATTCCCGTAAGTCGCCAAACGAGTGTCGTGCGCACTCCGCCTGACGTGTCTTGCCTTCCAGAAGTGGTCACTCGCTCGTCATCATACGGCCCGTTGATGCGGGGACATCGATTTGCCCGGCGAGATCCCCTGCGGCTTCGATCGGCTGCTGGCGCGCTCCCTCCGCGTGAACATCTTCGACCGGGATGTCTGGTGCCTGGACCTGCCCTCGCTGATCCACACCAAGCGCGCCGCCGGCAGGCCGCGCGGTCTCGAAGCGATCGCCGAACTGGAAGCAATAGCCGAAGAGCAGGCGCGCCGTATGCGTGGCGGTCCACCCTGAACCGCACCTCGCCTGCTTCCCGTTGTCGAACACTTTCAGCCGTCGCAATGAAAACCGGTGTCGATTGATCGAAATCTCGCCGCAGCGCTTGCAACAGCACCGCACGTACGGCCGGCGCGCCCGCGCTCGATGCCGGCTGATATCCGAGGTGTCGACGCGTCGTTGACGGTGATCAGGTTGTCGCTGGTACCGTGGACGAGGAACCAGCGACGCCCTGTGCGGTCTCCAGCCAGTACACCGCCCTATGCGGTCCCAGCCACTAGACGGGAAGGGTCACACGCGGATTGGGTTGTGCCGAGTCAGCGCGAACCCCTGTTCCGCGTTTCGCGGCGCTCCTCCGCGCTGGCAGCGGCCGTGTTCAGCTCCGGAGCCTGTCGACCGCGGCAGCAGTCGTCTCGCAAACGTCGACGAATGCATCGACGCCGGCGATGTCGAAGACTTGCCGGACCATCGGCGACGGCGCCGCCAGCAGGAGCGTGCCAAGCCCGCGGAGCTGGCGGGCCGCGAGCAGGAAGACACGGATCCCGGCGCTGCTGACGTACGTTAGGTCCGTCAGGTCGAGGACCAGCCGTCGAGATCCGGCGTCCACCTGGCGCCGCACCTCGCCCTCGAGGCCGCCCGCGCTGGCGGCGTCGAGCCGGCCCTTCACGCTGATGATCATGACGCCGGCTTCCTCTGCGCTGTAAATCTCCACACGCCGCTCCTCTCTGCAGACGATCTCCCGCTCAGTCGACTCCAGGCTCGGCGGTGGAAGGAGCCGATCCCGCTTCTCTCGGTGTCCGCTTGCTCATGATGAAGATGTTACGGCCGTTCTCCCTGCGATACTCGAGCGCGTCCATCACGGACCGCACGATGTGTACGCCCAGCCCGCCGATCGGGCGCTCGTCGATGCCGAGCCGGATATCGGGCCGCTGGGCGTCCAACGGATTGAACGCGCGGCCGTCGTCTTCCACCCGCACCGAGACCACGTCGCAATCGAGCGTCACGTGGACCTTGACGCGATGGTCCGCTTCGTCGTCGTAAGCGTAGGAGATGATGTTCGTCAAGATCTCATCCAGCGCGAGGTTGAAGTTGAAGACGACCTCCGGCGGCAAGCCGTGCGTCTCGCCGAACGTCTCGATGAGCCGGGCGGCCTTCTCGATCTCGGCCAACCGATTGGGAATCGTGATGGACAGCGCTTCGTGCATCAGCGTCGGTTCACGTCACCAGGGCCGTGGTATCGCACCACCAGCATCGTCTGGTCGTCGGACTGGGGGGCGCCGCCGGCGAAACGGCGCACATCGGCCGCCGTTTCGCTCACGATGCCAGCGGCGCGCGCCGCGCGGTGGCCGTCGAGCGAGGCGCGGAGCCGATCGTCCCCGTACAGCTCGTCTGCCGAGTTCGTGGCTTCGGTGATGCCGTCGGTAAACAGCACGAGCGTGTCGCCAGGCGCCAGCGTCACGGAATCCTCGGCGTATATCGTCTGGTCGATCACGCCGAGCACGGGTCCGCCGCGCAGCGGCAGCGGCGACACGCCGCCCGCCGCCACATGATACGGGGGATTGTGTCCGCCGTTGGAGAACACCAACGCGCCGTTGCGCACGTCGAGGCGCGCGCAGAAGACCGTGACGAAGAGCGACGACACGTTGTCCACGCACAGGTCCCTGTTGAGTTTGGTCAGCAGCGCCCCGGGACCCAGACCGCGCCTCACCGACGATCGGAAGAGCGTCAGCGTGACGGCCATGAACAGCGACGCGGGTACACCCTTTCCCGACACGTCGCCGATGACGACGTAGAGCTCCTCGTCGTCGAACAGCAGGAAATCGTAGAAATCCCCGCCCACCGCCTTGGCAGGCTCGAGCATGGCGTGCAGATCGAACTCGGGCCGGTTGGGAAAGGGTGGAAAGATCTTCGGGAGGATGCCCATCTGGATATCGTGGGCGACCCTCAGCTCGCTCTCGATCCGCTCCTTCGCCGCGGTCGATTCCCTCAGCTCCTCGATCGATCGGGCGAGCCGCTCGGTCATCTGGTTGAAGGCGCGGGCGAGCTGGCCGATCTCGTTTCGCGCCGTGACGTCGACCCGCCGGGTCAGATCGCCATCGGCCATATGCGCCGTGGCGGCCGTCAGCGTAACGACCGGACCGGAGATCGACCGGCCGACCGAGCGCGCGGCGAGGACGACCAGCCCGACGGTCGTGGCCGCGAGACCGAGCGCCAGGAGCGTGAGATACCGGATCGGGGCGAACGCCTCGGCAATGCCGATCTTCACGACCAGTCCGGCGCCCAGCGCGGGCACGTAGCGCCATACGGCCAGGACCCGCTGCGCCTGATGATCCACCGATATACCTTCGCCGCGAGAGCCCTGCACGGCGCGCTGCTCGGGGATGCCGAATGGACTGCCGAGCGCGATACGGCGCGTGAACGGCGCATCGGCTCCGTGACGCAGCGGCACCACGATGACCGCGTCGTCGTCGATTCGCTGCGTGAGCAACGTTTCGCCCGTCTGGCCGAGTCCGGTGTGGTCGGACAGGATCCGGAGGATCTCGCTGTTGTTCAGCCGGAGAATCACGACACCGAGCAGCGTGTTCTCCTCGAGCACGGGCGCCGCCAGGAACGCCGCGACATCTCCCTCGCCCGACGGTGCGAAGTCGGAGAAATCGATCTCGAGCAGGGTCCGGATGCGATCGAACGCCACGCCGAGACCCGTCGTCCGGTGGGGGTCGGCGCGCAGATTGGTCCCTACGGCCTGCCGGCGCCGGGCCGAAAACACCACGCTGCCGTCGCGCAGGGCGAGCAACAGGTCGTCATAGCCGAAGGCTTCCTGATAGTAGGAGAGGAACGGGCGATACTGCCGGTCGAGCGTGTCGAGTGCCGGTCCCTGGCCGTCCCCGGCGAACGCGCGCCCGAGCTCCTCCAGCGCGTCAATCGTGCCGGGCATGCGCGAGAGCGTCGCCACGTTCTGCTCGCGCTCGCGCACGTAGGTCGCAATCTCATTGGCCTGCCGCCGGGCGATCGCGTAGAGGCCGGTCGTCACCTGGCTGCGCAGGGCGCGCTCGGCGGCCAGATACGTCGACACGGTCACAATGGCCAGCGGCACCAGCGCGATGGCGACGAACCACACGCTGAGCTGCACAGAGAGCCTGTGCGAGCGTTTCACGGCCGGCTCCCCGTCTCCGTCGCCCCTTCATTGACCCAGCGCCCGCCCCATTGATTGAAGAGAGCGGTCAGGAAGGCGTCCCATTCGGCGCGGGTCCGGTACGCGGGAAAAGGGACGGGGCGGACCGGTCTTCGAGAATCCCAGACGATGTCGAACTGGCCGTCGGACCGTATCCGCCCGATCCGTACGGTCTTCCACGTGTGGTGGGTGAGGGCGTCGACGTAGACCACCCCTTCGGGGGCAGCGAAGCTCTGATCGGCCAGCGACTGGAGCACTGCCGTCGTCTCGGTCGCCCCGGCCTCGTGCACGGCCCGCGCCCAGAGGTGCACACCCAGATACGCGGCCTCCATCGGGTCGGATGCCGTAGTGGCGCCGGTCCGGCGTCGCAGCCCCTCGACGAACCGCCGGTTCTCTTCCGAGTCGACCGACTGAAAGTAGTTCCAGGCCGCGTAATCGCCCACGAAGTCCTTCACGCCGATCGTCGCCAGTTCAGTCTCGGCGACGCTGAACGACACCGTCGGGATCTGCGCCGGCGTGACGCCGGCCTGACGCAGCGCGTGGAAGAACGCGGCGTTGCTGTCGCCATTGATGGTGTTGAGAATGACGTCGGGCCGTGCGCGCCCGATCTCGTCGACGATCCCAGCCATGTCGCGGGCGCCCAGCGGCGCATACGCCTCGCCCACGACCTCGCCGCCGAGCGCGCTCGTGACGTGGCGGATGATGGCGCTGGCCGTGTGCGGAAACACGTAGTCGGACCCGACGAGGAAGAAGCGCCGGCCGAGGTTGTCGAGCGCCCAGGTGACGGCCGGGATGATCTGCTGGTTCGGGGCCGCACCCGTGTAGATGATGAAGGGGGAGGCCTCCAGACCCTCGTACTGCACGGGATAGAAGAGGGGATGACCGTGCCGCTCGACCACCGGCTTCACCTGTTTACGGACGGCGGAGGTCCAGCAGCCGAATGTCGCCGCCACACGATCGACAGCGATCAGCCGTTCGGCCTCCCGCGCGAAGGTAGCGGGATCCGACGCGCCGTCGCGGACGACCGCCTCGACGGAACGACCGAGCAGACCGCCGGCCGCGTTCAGTTCGTCGATCGCCATCAGGGTCGCGTCCACCACCGGGCGCTCGCTGATGGCCATGGTGCCCGAGAGCGAGTGCAGCACGCCAACGCGGATTGGCTCCGGCCGGCCACGTCCGAGGCCGATCAGCAGGCCGAGGACCGAGGCGACGACAACAACGGACGCGACGAGCGCCCGGCGCCGGCTGGCGGGCATGCTTCGGGTCATCTCATCGTGCTCGATGTGGCTGCATGCAGGGTCGACTCAATCGAAATCCGGGTCAATGGTCGAAGTGCATCGAGATTCGACACCGGCCGTTCTCGTGCTCCGTCTTGACGCGGTCGGCGTACTGGCGAATCAGAAAACCGGAAAGGCCGGCGACGCCGCTGTCGTCCGCGAGCAGCGCCTCTGCGGTCGGCCGCCGGCTCGGGAATTCCATCAGCGTTCCGGCGTATCGAATGTCCAGGTCGAGATTGAACTCGTCGAAGCTGACGTCGGCCACGGCGCTACCTCTCACGAAGCCCAGGGCGGCGGCGGACTCTACGAATTCGTTGAGCGCCGCTGTCGCACGCATGATCACCTCGCGGCGCGCTCCCCAGATGCTCCCCTGCGTCTCCATGAACTCGAAGATCTTCTGCGAACCGTCGACACCGGGCGTCAGCTCCAGGGACCGGCGTTTGGTGATGCCGATACGAAAGAGCAGGTTCAGCAGCACGACCAGCACCGTAGAAATCGACAGAGACGACGAAAAGAGAGGCTGAATGGCGTCGGGCACGTCGCGGTACAGTCCGGGCACCATGTCGACGCTCAGGCCGAAGATCAGGGCGATGCCGACGACGAAGGTCCGGCGGGCGTCGAGCATCCGCGACGTGATGACCTGAATGCCCGCGAGAATCATGTAGCAGGCGACGTAAACGAGAATGGCGCCCATCACGGGATCCGGCATCACGGCGAAGAAGGCCGCGAGCTTGGGTAGAAAGGCCAGGAGGATCATCAGTATGCCGCAGGCAACGGCGATGGACCGGCTGGTGGCCCCGGTGGCGAGCGACAGGCCGACGTTGCTCGAGAAAGTCGATTGGCCGATGCCGCCGAGCAGACCCGACAAGCCGGTGCCGATCGCACCGGCATAAATGCCCCCCCTGACCGACTGCATGTCGGTGCGCTTCCAATCGGCGTCGTTGATCTTCTGGCAGAGGGTCAGGTCGCCGACGCTCTTCAGCGTCGAGGCCAGGCTGGCGATGAGGAAGGCGGGCAGCAGCGAGAGATGAAGGGACCAGCCCCCCTGCACCTTCCGCGGCAGGCTGAACATCGACGCGTCGAACATGTCCTGCAGACGGTCGGTATGAAGAGCGCCGGCGAAATAGGCGAGAACATATCCCACGAACAGACCCACGAGCACGGGATACAGCTTGAGCTTGCCCTTACCCCAGACCGTCGGTCCGATCATCGCGGCCAACGTCACCGTCGCCACCGCGGCGACGCTTCCTGTCAGGCTCGTGCCACCCTCTTGAAACCCGAGAAACCTGGGGCACGCGAGCGCCACGAGCTCCATACCCACCATCGTCACCACCAGCCCGGTGACTTCGGGCGGAAACAGCGCACGCAGTCGCGGCACGATTCGGCCGAGAAGCCCCTCGAAGAAGCCGGAGAGGGCGGTCATCGCGAAGATCGCACTCAAGCCCCCGGTCCTGCCCGCCAGAATCGACGCGGAGACGTACGCAGGCCCACTGCCGATGGGACACAGGAATCCGGAACCAACCGGGCTTTGGTGAAGGGATTGCACGATCGTCGCGATGCCCGAGGCAATCATCGACATCCGCAGGACGTTGGTGACCTCCTCCGGCGTGCCGCCGATGGTGGTGACGATCACCACCACGAGCACCCAACCGGATGTCAACACGACCACATGCTGGAGCCCGAGCAGAGCCGCCACCGTCAACGGGGGCGTGTCGTCGACGCCGTAGACGAGATTGGCTGCCTTTTTGGCCATGGCGCTCCTCAGCATCTGACGTGATCTCTCTGCGGGCCGGCGAGGCCATGACCAGAGAAACCCGACTCGGTGACAATAGCGGTGGGACCTTCCAGTCGCTCAGGATTCTACTGCCTCCCGACGACCCGGTAACGGCGGGATAAACGCAGCCTGGCTGAAGCGCTTCATCTTCGCGCGGTGCACTACCGGACGGGTGGTTCAGGAGGGCGGAGCGCGCCGATGTAATCAGGCCGCGACAACACGAAACCCGTTCTGTGACAGTGACGTGAGAATCTCTTGCGCGTGCTGGTGCCCCCGGGTTTCGAGGGTAACGGTAACCTGCACTTCGCCGAGATTGGCTTGCGAAAACGAGCGCTCGTGCACCATGTGCAGCACGTTCGCGCGGTGACCCGCCAGCAGAACCGACAGGTCGGCCAGCCTCCCGGGCTTGTCGGGCAGCACCACCTTCAAGTGCGTCAGCCGGCCGTCCTTCGCCTGACCCCGCTCGAGGATCTTGGACAGCATGTTGAGCGCGATATTCCCGCCGCTGACGATCACGGCCACGTTCTTGCCGCCGACGCCCTGGATCTTGTGGTTGCACAGAGCGGCAAAGCCTGCCGCGCCGGCTCCCTCGGCCAGGGTCTTCTCCTGCTCCAGCAGAATCACGATGGCGTTGGCGATCTCCTCTTCCGAGACGGTGACGATGTCATCGACATATTTCTGCACGATCGGAAACGTGTGGCGGCCCACGGTGGCTACGGCGATGCCCTCGGCAATGGTGCTGCCGCTGGGGACGGTCGTGACTTCGCCGGCAACGAGGCTGGCCTGCATGCCGGGCATGGCCGCGCTCTCGACCCCGACGATGCGAATCTTCGGATTCGTCTCCTTGATCGCGACCGAGACGCCGGAGATGAGGCCGCCTCCTCCTATGGGCACGACGACGACGTCCAGGTACGGATCCTGTTCCAGCAGCTCGAGACCGATGGTGCCCTGGCCGGCAATCACGTCAGGATCGTCGAAGGCATGGACGAACGTGTATCCCCGCTGCTCCTGGAGCTCCTTGGCCCGATGGAAGGCGGCATCATAGGTGTCGCCGTGCAGGACGATGGTGGGGCCGAACGCCTGGGTACCCTGGACTTTGGACAAGGGGGTGGTTTCCGGCATCACGATGGTCGCGGAAACCCCGAGCTGCCTGGCGGCATAGGCCACCGCCTGGGCGTGATTGCCCGCCGACGAGGTGACAATGCCGGCCCGCCGTTCCTGCTCGCTCAGCCGGAGCGTCTTGCTGAAGGCGCCGCGTTCCTTGTAGGCGCCTGTCATCTGCAGGTTTTCGAGCTTCAGCGAGAGACGGCAGTCCGACAATGCGCTGAGCTTGGCCGAGTAGGCCAGCGGCGTGACCAGGACGAGGTTGCCGATCCGCTCGCGTGCCTGTTGCACGTCGGAGAAAGAAACCGACACCGCGTCCTGAGGGCGGAGCCGCCCGTACGCGCACGTGCACGTGCTGGCTTCCAGAAAGAGCCGCGCGAGACGGTCACCGTCGTACCCCGATGATCCACGGTCAGTCTCTTCACTGTCACGACGGATGATCTCGAACAGGTCGAGGAAGCCGACGGTCTCGAGAACCGTGCGCACGCGTTCGGGGACGTCCACCAGGCGCAGGTGGCAATGCTGCGCGACCAGGTGTTTCTGCCCGGCCAGCAGCGCCCCAAGCCCTGCGGAGCTGAGGAAGGTCACGGCGGCAAACACGAGATCCACGTCGAAGCGAGCCCGTTCGATCTCGCGCCGCAGCACGGGGGCCGTGCTGGCGTCGAGGCGCCCTGCCACCACGAGGCTGGCCCCCTGCCACTCGAGGCTCATGCCGCGCGGCACGTCTGCGACAACGCCTCCCGGAGCGTGAACCTGCTGTTCTCCCGACACCGCGCCGGGATGGACCGGGATCACCACGAGCAGCCTGTCGGTCGACGCTTCCCGAACCAGCAGCTCGATCCCGTCAGGCACCTCGCATGTCTCGTGCGCAAGTGCCAGGCGCGACTCGTTGACCAGCAGGGCGCGATAGGTGGAGTCGGCACACGCTCGCGCGATGGCGCGCTTGACCGGGTTCCGTGTGGCCACAGCGGGAGTGTTGTCGGACAGGGCAGGCAGGATCAGGTGCACACGGCGAGAGGAATTCTCGAGGAACTCGATGGTGGGACCGGTGGGCCGCGTCAGGCCTCGTTCCGACAGCACGTGCCCGGGCGCCCGCACCAGGCGCTCGCGCAGCGCAGCGTCCTCCGCCGCATCCTGCACAAGCCGCCCGAGGTCGAAGCGGTCCAGCAATGCGACGTAGTCCCGATAGAGTTCCGCCAACGATCGGTCGAAGGATGCTGACGGGGCCATGTCTGGCAGGGATTCTACCGCCGTCTCAGATTGGGAGGCGGATTGGCTCCGCCTGGTGTGATGGGAGCTGGTTCTCTGACGGGGATCCTCTCCTCCGCACCAACCAACGACAACACTTGAACGGACGAGTCGGTTCCTGAGGCCAATGCCCCTATTTCACGATTCACAGTTTTTCCACAACAATCCACAGATCCGATCCACAGATCTCGCGCATATACTCCCCGCCGTTCTTGA
>DASTBU010000125.1:0-11350 GCA_035711845.1 Vicinamibacterales bacterium | reverse complement strand
GAAGATCCCTGGCACGACCTACCCGATCGGCGAGCGGTTCACCCTCCTGCCCATGCCGTCCGACAGTCCGTTCACACCATCCTGGTGGTACCGGACGGAGTTCGACGTTCCAGCTTCGAGCGCTGGAACGCACTGGTGGCTGCATTTCGACGGGATCAACTATCGGGCGAACATCTGGCTGAACGGCCAGCGTGTTGCGGCGGCCGACGAGATCGTCGGGGTCTTCCGGCGGTATCAGTTCCTCGTCACACCCCATCTCCGCGCCGCTGGCCGGAACGTGCTCGCCGTCGAAGTGATGGCGCCCGAGCCGCACGATTTATCGATCATGTGGGTCGACTGGAATCCCACTCCGCCTGACAAGAACATGGGGCTCTGGGGCGAGGTGTATCTGACCGGGAGCGGCCCGATAGCGCTGCGAAACCCGCACGTGGTGCCGAAAGTGGACCTGGCCTCTCTCGACCGCGCAATGCTGACGGTCAGTACGGAAGTGTGGAACGCGACGGACGCGGCGTTGACCGGCACCGTGCGCGGAACGATCGACACCATCGCGTTCTCGCAGGCCGTATCGCTCGGACCCCGGGAGCGGAAGACGGTTACCTTCACGCCCGACACGGTGAAGGAGCTCAACATCTCCAAGCCGCGTCTGTGGTGGCCCTATCGCCTCGGCGAGCAGAACCTCTATACGCTGGCGCTCGCGGCGGACATGCAAGGCCGCGAGTCGGATCGCCAGCGGATCAGGTTCGGCATTCAGCAAATGACCTCCGAGCTGACAGCCAAAGGACACCGTCTCTTCAAAGTGAACGGCAAGCCGATCCTCGTGCGCGGCGGAGGCTGGGCCTCGGACATGCTCCTGCGACCCGCATCGACGGAGCGCCTTCGGGCGGAGCTGAGGTACACCCGGGAAATGGGGCTGAACACGATCAGACTGGAGGGCAAGCTCGAGAGTGACCAGTTCTACGATCTCGCCGACGAGTACGGGATCCTCGTGATGCCCGGCTGGTGTTGTTGCGATCAGTGGGAACAGTGGGACAAGTGGGACGCCGAGGATCATCGCGTCGCCCCCGCCTCGCTTCGAGACCAGATCCTGCGGCTGCGCAATCACCCCAGCGTGCTGGTCTGGCTGAACGGCAGCGACTTTCCTCCTCCCGCCAAAGTGGAGAAAGCGTATCTCGACGTCCTGACCGACCTGCGCTGGGCCAAGCCAATTCTCTCGAATGCCACCGATGCGCCCGGGCCGATTAGCGGTCCGAGCGGCGTGAAGATGCGTGGACCGTACGATTACGTGCCTCCATCGTACTGGCTGACCGACACGAAGAATGGAGGCGCGTTCGGCTTTGCCACCGAGATAGGGCCGGGTGCGGCGGTCCCACCCGTGGACAGCCTGCAAAGGATGCTGCCGGCCGATCGCCTGTGGCCGATGAACGAGTTCTGGACGTTCCATGCTGGCGGCGACGAGTTCAAGGATCTCAAACTGTTCACCGAAGCGCTCGAAGCCCGCTACGGCAAGGCCACGAGTGTCGACGATTACGCCCGGAAGGCGCAGGCGCTTGCATATGAGGGACAGCGGGCGATGTTCGAGGCGTTCGGCCGCAACAAGTACGATGCGACGGGGGTCATCCAGTGGATGCTCAACAACGCCTGGCCGTCGATGATCTGGCATCTCTATGACTACTACCTTCGGCCGGGTGGCGGCTACTTTGGCACCAAGAAGGCGTGCGAGCCGCTCCACGTCCAGTACTCCTACGACGACGGGAGCGTCGCCGTGGTGAACGACCGCCATGAGGGGGTGACGGGGTTGCGCGTTACGGCGCAGGTCCTCGATCTGGACCTGCAAGAGAAGTTCTCGAGAACCCAGACGATCGATGTTCCGGCCGACGGGGTCGTCCGCGCGTTTTCAATTCCGCCGCAGTCCGGCCCCGGGCCGACGACGACGTACTTCTTGCGGCTGAAGCTCGAGGATGCCGAATCGGCGCTTGTGTCGACGAACTTCTACTGGTTATCGACGAGCCCGGACGAGCTGGACTGGGCTGGAACGAAGTGGTACTACACACCGACCAAACGCCACGCCGATCTGACGGCTCTGACCAAACTGCCCCCGACCACGCTCGCCGTCACGACACAGCCGGCGACCTCCGATGTCGAGGATGCTCGGATCGTTGTCGTCGAGAACACCGGAAGCGCGCTGGCGTTCCAGATCCACCTGAAGCTGCTCGAGGCTGAATCAGGTGACGAGCTTCTGCCAGTGTTCTGGGACGCCAACTACTTCGAGCTCCTGCCTCGCGAGAAGCGGACCATTCGGGTAGCCTTTCCACGTCGTCAGGACTCCCGCCGTCTCATCATCGAAGCCGAGGCCTGGAACGTACCGCGTGCACGCTACGGGACACGGTGACGCCCGATGTCAGAGAGCGTGACCTCCACGGCTCCAGGCCTGCGCCGATCGCTCACCCTCTGGGATGCTGTCTTCTACGGAATCGTCCTCGTGCAGCCCGTCGCCCCGATGGGCATCTTCGGCGTTGTCAGCCAGGAGGCCCGGGGACACGTCATCACCACGATTCTGATCGGCATGTTCGCCATGCTGTTGACGGCGATCAGCTATGGCCGCATGGCTCGCGTCTATCCCAACGCGGGGTCGGCGTTCGCCTACGTCAGTCAGGAGCTGCACCCCGGGCTGGGCTACGTCACCGGATGGAGCATGGTCATGGATTACGTGCTGAACCCCATGATCTGCACCATCTATTGCAGCAAGGTGGTCATGAACTTCATTCCCGGCGTGCCCTATGCCGCGTGGATCGCCACGTTCGCGGCCATATTCACGCTGTTGAACCTCCGCGGCGTGAAGGCAAGCGCTCGCACGAACGAGGTGCTGGCCGTCGGGATGTTCATCGTGGTCGTGCTCTTCATCAGTGCGTCGGTGCGCTACCTGCTGGGCGGGACTCTCAGCCAGGCCGAGCTCGTGAAACCGTTCTACGACCCCGCGACCTTCTCGCTGCCCGTCGTCCTCACGGGCGCATCGATTGCGTGTCTTACCTATATCGGATTCGACGGCATCTCCACGCTGTCGGAAGAGGTCGAGAACCCCCGGCGCAACATCCTGCTGGCGACCGTGCTCACGTGCCTGATTACCGGACTCCTCGCGTCCGTGCTCGTGTACCTCGCGCAGCTCGTCTGGGGCAACTGGACCGGCTTTCCCGATGTGGACACGGCGTTCGTGCACGTGGCTGGCAAGGCCGGCGGCGCCTGGCTGTTCACGCTGGTGAGCCTCACGCTGCTCGTCGCCAACCTCGGATCAGGAACGAGCGCTCATCTTGGCGCCGCACGGCTCCTCTACGGCATGGGTCGGAGCAACGCTCTGCCCCGAAGGTTTTTCGGGGCGGTCGATCCGAAGCACCGGATTCCCCGCAACAACGTGCTGCTCGTGGGCTTCCTCGCCTTTCTTGGCGGGCTGTCGCTCACCTATCAGCTGGGCGCAGAGCTGCTGAACTTCGGCGCCTTTATCGCGTTCATGGGTGTGAACCTGGCCGCGTTCGCCCGTTATTGGGTACGAAGCGACGACCGGCGCATCATGAACTTCGTATTGCCCCTGACCGGGTTTCTCGTGTGCCTGTACCTCTGGCTCAGCCTTCGCTGGCCGGCGAGGCTCGCCGGTGGCGTCTGGCTCGCCGCGGGCGTAATCTATGGGGCCGTGAAGACACGCGGATTTCAGAGGAACCTGGTGTCGTTCGAAGTACCTATCGAAGGATCAGAGAGGTAGTCGTCATGGGCCGTCGCATCGGACATGGGCTGATCACGCTGGCGGTTGCGATCCTGCTGGCGTACGGTGCCTTCCTGGCTGTCATTTTCGCGGCCATGCATCAACCGGTCGAACGCTTCGGCAGGGTCATGTCGTATCTGCCAGGGCCGGCGTTCATGGTCGTGCCGTTCGAGCCGATGTGGAACCGCGCCCGCGCGGGGCAGCTCGACGTGGGCGATCCTGCCCCCGATTTCGCGCTGGGCGCCCTCGACAACAGGGGCAAACCCGTGGGAGATGAGCGCGTCCGGCTTTCGTCCTTTCGCGGGCAGCCGGTCGTGCTCGTTTTCGGCAGCTACACCTGACCGCCCTTCAGGCGGGAGGTTCCCGCCCTCAACGAGATCTACCGACGGTACAACGATCGCGCGGCCTTCTTCGTCGTCTATATCCGGGAGGCCCATCCAAGCGATCTCTGGCAGATGCCGGTGAACGTGCGCGACGAGGTCGTATATCAGAGTCCGCAGAGCGCAGAGGAACGGGCGGACCTTGCGAGCATCTGCGTGAGAAAGCTGGGGATCGAAATCCCTGCGCTTGTCGATGATTTCGACAACTCGACGGATAGGGCCTATTCAGGCTGGCCTGACCGCCTGTATGTCCTTGACCGCGATGGCAAGATTGCTTACAAGAGCACTCCTGGGCCATTCGGATTCAAGCCTGCGGAGCTCGAGCCTGTCCTCGCCGATCTCCTCGGAGCCTCGGCTGCACGGTAACGCCCGCCTTCCGACGGAACACTGTTGGAAGGACGTTTCGCCTTTAGCTCGATGCTCGGCTATCTCCGGCGGCGCGCGCGGCCGCCGATTCCCACCTGAGGAAATCGTCCAGAACGGACCTGACGGCGCTCACGACCCAGGCGATGACGGCGGCGTCATCCAGATATCCCAGGCCGACAACGAAATCAGGGATGACGTCAATCGGTGTGAGGAAGTACAGAATCGACGCGACAATCAGCACGAGCTTCTGCCACGGGATCTCGCGGAACTCACCTTTCGCGTAGGCGCGAATCAGCCGCAGGAATGCGGTCAGGGATTCCCAGAACTCCTTCAGCGGGGCGCCGCTCCCCGCTGATTCGGCTTTTTTTCTGGCCTCCCTGGAGAGGTCCCGCAGCTTGTCCGGATTCTTCGCGTATTGTGCGGCCTTGCTCAACAACCCGGCGAACAACGAGCCGCCAACAATCCTCTTCCCGAACCGCTTACTCGCCATAGCCAGGGACTCCTCGCTTACCGAGCCGCTCCGTCTGGCGCTATCATGAAGCGGACGCACTTTTTCTGCCCGCCGCGCACGAAACCCATGATCCTCGATCCGCGCTCATCGTGATTCGAATCTTTCGAGCCAGCCCGCGAAACGGGGTGCTCTGGGCCGGCGCCTTCCTGGTACTGGCGGCCACTATCGGCTTCTGGATGCGGTCCAGTCCCGGAAGCGGCTCCGCCACGCCCACGGCCACGGCCGGCGTGCAGCCCCCCAACATCGTCCTCGTGACGGTCGATGCCCTGAGGGCAGATCACCTGGGCGTCTACGGATACGACCGGCCGACATCGCCGAGCCTCGACGCGCTCGCCACCGAGGCAGTCGTCGTGCGCGATCACATCGCTCACGCGCCCTACACCAAAGCCTCGATGGCCTCGCTCTTCACCGGGCTCTATCCGACATCGCACAAGACGTTTACCACTTCCCGCGGATTCTCCGAGGCGATGACCGGACATGTCGACGGCAACTTGCCACTCACCGACGTGTTGGATCCCCAGCTGTGGACGCTGGCGAGCGCACTCGCGTCGGTTGGGTACGAAACCGTCGGGTTGAACACGAACCCGTTTCTGCTGAAGGAATTCGGGTTCGCCAACGGATTCGACGATTATCGGTTCGTGTCGGCCGGCGACAGCTTTGCGACGGCATCGGAGGTGGTGACGGCCGCCCTCGAGCGCATCGATCGACGTGCCTCGGCGAAGCCGCTGTTCCTCTGGATACACGTGATGGAGCCCCACAGCCCATACGCGCCGGCGAGGGAATCGCAAGCGATGTTCCCACCGCGGCGTCCCGCCCTGGTCGCCCCGATGGACGTGATTCCCTCGTGGATCGTCCGCGACGGCTCGAGCGATGCGCATTTCTACGAGGCGCTCTACGACGCGGAAATCCTGGAGGTCGACGCTGCCCTCGGGCGTCTGTTCTCGGGTCTGAAGGATCGAAGGCTGTGGGACGGGACGGTCCTCGTCCTCACGGCCGATCATGGCGAGGAGTTCTTCGATCACGGAGGATTCGAGCACAACCGGACGCTCTACGACGAGATGCTGCGGGTGCCGCTCATCATCCGGGCGCCAGGACTTCCACCGGGCATGCGCGAGACCCAGACGCAAGCGGTCGACCTCGCCCCCACGCTCAGTGCACTCGCCGGAAGCACGGCGCCCGAAGGCCTCGCGGGTGCGAACATCTGGAGCAGGCTGAGCGGTGAGAAAACTGGGGAGCCGGTCGCGTTCGCCGAGAACGCGGGCGGGCTCTACGCGCTCCGGACGCCGGAGTGGAAGTTCGTGTCCAATCTCCAGGGACGGCACGAGCTGTACCATCTGACGGTCGATCCCAGGGAGCGCGAGAACCGTGCGCAGACGGATCCGGATCGCACCCGGCGAATGCGGGACAGGCTGGCCGCCATGCTGGGTAACGCGCACCTCGCAGGGAGCGCCGTGCGCGAGGGGTTCGTCCCCATCCCACCGCGCGTGCTCAAGAATCTCAGGTCTCTCGGGTACATCAAGTAAGCCAGCGCCCCGGCTCGCCTCGACGGCGGCAATTTCACGGATCGCCCGTTCCCGTCCACACCCCAGGCAACCGAACAAAGCACGCCGATTGCTTTGATTCAGCCGATGACGGCGTTCGGGCCTATTTTCTGCGCCCGACCGGGTCCTACGATCACGGAAACGTGATCGGGGACTCGTGTTCGTGTTTTTCAGCCGTCGCAGGAGGCATTCAGATGATTCGTCATGCCGCGGTCGCCGCCCTTGCCGTGCTCCTGTGTCCATCGTGGTTGTACGCGCAGACCATGGAGTTCACCGTGAAGGTGCAGTCCGCCACCATTCACCAGGCTCCCAGCACGGGAAGCCCCGTGATCGGTCGGGCGCCGCGCGGAACGGTGCTCGAGGTCACGCGCGACGTCGGATCGTGGGCCAAGGTCTCGTGGCCGGACGCCGAGGATGGTGTCGGGTACGTCCACCAGACCATGGGATCGATGGCGCAGCGCCCGACTCGCGAGGAGAGGCTCGCGGCCGCCTTTCAACCCTCGTCGCCCGCACCCGCTGCGGTTGCGAGCGCCTCCGGTGCTCCCGCACAAGGCGTGACCACCGATTCGCCCCGGTTGACGACTGGCACCACGTATATCCCCGCCCCCACGCACATCGTCGGATTCGGCGCACGGCTGGGGGGCGCGCCCGTCGGTGACTACGGAGTGACGGCGCGCGTGTGGTCGCGTCAGCGCTTCGGAGTCCAGGTCGACGCGTTCCGCTCGGCGATCACCAGCGAGGTGGCGCCGGGGCGCGTGACCTCGATGGAGTTTGCGCCGAGCCTGATCTATCTGCTTCGCGACCACGTGACCGACAACGTGTGGCTGCGTCCCTACGTCGGGGGCGGCGCCGTCCTGCGGCGTTCCACACTGAAGATCGCGCCGGATGTCCTGGATCCCGTCACCGACAGCACGTTCGGTTTCCGGACGTTCGGAGGCGCCGAGGTGACGTTTCCAAGCGTGCCGCGATTCGCTGTCAGCGCCGACCTCGGCTACCTCTGGTCGGACGACCCGTTCCCCGGTTTCGAGCAGGACCGGCTGCGCTTCTCCGTCTCGGGACACTGGTACGTGAAGTAGTTTCAACTTCCAGCGTCTCTGTCTACCGGGACCCTCTGCGCCGGAGCACATCGGCCCACAGCGCCCCCGCCTCCGCCAAGGCTGCGGCGAGGTCTCGCCGTAGCTCGCGAGAACTTCTGGCGAGCGAAGGCGGATCGGCCGGACGCGGAGGTCGCAGCGTGGGCGTTCCCGTCCCGCCTTGCCTCAGGCCTTCAGTGGCACCATAATCGCCTTGCCCTTGATTGCGGCGGTTCTGGGCGGTCACTCGCCCGACTGCCGGCCACTATGCTCTGCCCGCATTGCCACGTCGATACGCCGCTGACGTCGGGACGGTGTGTCTCCTGCCACGGCACGCTCCCCGAATCGCTGGTGGCGACGATGGCGTCGCCGGGCGCCCGGACGCCAGCAGTCTTTTCCGACGGCGCGACGATCTCGTCCGGCTCTGGCGGGCTCGACCCCGTGGCGTGGTCGGGAGGAGTACTGGGCGCTGGTCAGCTGTTCGCCGGGCGTTATCGGATCGAGCGCTTGCTCGGGGCAGGCGGGATGGGGGCTGTCTACCACGCGCACGACGTCGAGCTCGGCGTTTCGGTGGCGTTGAAGGTCATCCGTTCCGAGGTCCTGGCCAACCCCGAAACCGGTCGCGAGTTTCAAGAGCGGTTCAAGCAGGAACTGCTGCTCGCGCGGAAGATTACTCATCAGAACGTCCTCAGAATCCACGATCTCGGCGGGGACTCGTCTGGCGTCAAGTACATCACGATGCCGTTCGTCGAGGGCGCCGACCTCCACTCGATCCTGGCCAGCAGCCCGATGCCGTTCGATCGGGTTGTGGCGATCGCGCGCCAGCTGGCCTCGGGCCTGGCGGCCGCCGACAGCGTGGGCGTCGTGCACCGGGATCTGAAGCCGCAGAACATCCTGGTGGACAAGTCCGGTACCGCCTACATCTCGGATTTCGGCCTCGCGAAGTCGTACGAAGCCTCGGCGATGGGCCTGACCCGACAGGGCGACTTCATCGGCACCCCGAAGTACATGGCGCCGGAACTCGTGGAAGGCAGTCGCGCCGACCATCGCAGTGACCTGTACGCACTGGGGCTCATCCTGTATGAGATGGCCTCCGGCGTGCTGCCCTTCTCGGCCGATTCCGTGATGGAACTGCTGATGCAGCGGGTGCGAAAGGTGCCGAAGGACCTCCGCGAAGTCAATCCGGCCGTCCCCGATTTCTTCAGCAGTATCGTGATGCGCTGTCTGGAGAAGAACCCGGTCCGGCGCTATCAGCACGCCAGCGAGATCGTGGCAGACCTCGACGCGGCCCGTGCGCCTTCGAGAAGCCAGACCGCCCATTCCGTCTCCATCACGCTCCAACTCCCGTCCAGACGCGGGTGGATCGTCGCCGGAGCGCTCGCCGCCGTTCTTCTCGGCCTTGCAGCCCTGCCCCCGGTCAGAAACGTCGTGCTGCGGCGCTCGACAGCCGTGGAAGGCCTTCCGCCAGCCTCCGAGCAGAAGCTGATCGCGGTTCTGCCGTTCAAGACGGTGGGCTCGGCGCAGGAGCTGGAGCACATCGGCACCGGTGTCGCGGAAGGCTTGACGGCCCGGCTCTTCGGGCTCAGCGCGGTGACCGTGGCACCGGCGAGCGCCATCGATGCCGTCGACCTGAAACATCCGCTTCCGCGCCTCGCGCGCGAGCTCGGCTCGAACTTGATCGTCAGCGGCACCGTTCAGGAGGGCGGCGGCCGTCTCGCCATCACGGTGAACGTGGAAGAACCGCTGGCCGGGCGTCGGGTGTGGGCGGATCAGTTCGCGGGCGATCCAAAGGATCTGCTCACGCTGCAGGACCAGATTTTTGCAAAGCTCGTCGAGGCTCTCGAGCTGACGCCGTCGGCGACCGATTCGGCGCGGAGCATCTCACGACCCACGGAGAACATCGCCGCGTACGACCTGTATCTCAAGGGCCGGAATGCCATGCGGGGGCAGCAGGATCGGAGGAACGTCGAAGCGGCGATCAAGTTCTACGAAGCGGCGCTCCAGACCGATCCGAGATTCGCGCTCGCGTATGCGGGGCTGGCCGATGCGTCCATTCAGATGTACCGGGAAACGCGCGAGCGGCTGTGGGCCGACAGGGCAGTGTTCGCCTCCGATCAGGGCAAGAGCCTCGATCAGAACCTCGTGGAAGTCCGTCTCGCGTCGGGCAACGCCTACCTCACGACGGGCAAGACCAACGAGGCGATCGCCGAGCTGAGCCGCGCGCTCCAGTTGGCGCCCAACTCGGACGATGCGCACCGGCGGCTGGCCGACGCCTACCTGGCCGCAGGGCGCACCGACGATGCGATCGCCATGCACCAGAAAGCGATCGACGTCAACCCGTACTACTGGCTGAATTACAACGCACTCGGGGCTACCTACTGGCAGCTCGGGGATTACGAGAGAGCCGCGCAAGCGTTCCAAAAGGTGATCCAGCTCGAACCCGACAACGTGAACGGAGTGAACGATCTCGGCGCGGCGTATCTGCAGACCGGCAAGTACGAAGAAGCGGCGGAAGCGTTTCAAAAAGCGCTGACCCTCGTGGCGACACCCGAGACGTACACGAACCTGGGGATTGCCTATGCCTGGCAAGGAAGATTCGCCGACGCACTGCCGGCCTACGAAAAGGCGGTCGAGCTGAGCCCCAGCGTGGACGGATGGCTGTCGAACCTCGCAGACGGATACCGATGGCTCGGGCAGACGGAGAAGGCCCGCCAGACCTACGACAAGGCCATTGCGCTGGCGTTCCGGGCGCTCCAGGTGAACCCGAGCGACGCGACGACCCGTTCGAATCTTGGAACGTATTACGCGAAAAAGGGTGACATCGAGCAGGGGTTGAAGCTGGTCCAGGAGGCCGAGGCCGCGGCCCCCGACGACGTCACGATTCTCTACAACGTCGCGTTGGTGCGCGCGCTGGCGCGGCGGGACGATCAAGCCATCGTAGAGCTACGCAAAGCGTTCAAGGCCGGGTACCCAGCGGGCTTCGCGCGTGACGACCCGGACCTGAAGCGCCTCGCCCAGGATCCACGCTTCAGGTCACTGCTGCAGGAGTTCGTTCGAGCGGGATAGGCCGCGGCGCTCGTGCCCCGAAGTTGCGGGAGCCGTCGGCAATGGGATCTACTCCGTGCCCGTCCTCGGCGCCAAAAGCTGTTATCGCAGATGTGGCGCGTGTGGGGCGCCCCCGCCGTGCGCCACCCGCTCGTAGCTCAACTCGAGAAACCGCGGGTTTAGGAGGTCGATCGGCGTCGGCGGAGGCGGTGCCCCACCAGCACCAGGCCGATGCCCATCAGCACCAGCAGTCCCGGTTCGGGAACCGTGATGTCGTTGACCGCGCGCAGGGATGCGAAATAGGGCGGATTGGGAGTCTCAGGACTTACGATGCCCGCATAGACCTGAATCGTGCTGCCCAGGGCACACGGCACGAAAATCTGGATCTCACCCTCGAACACGGGGCACTGAAGAGGGCCGTTTGTAGTGAACAACCTCACCGAAAAACCGTCATCCAGGGTCTCGAAGCCGCCGAAGCCGTTGAGGTCGAAGTTGTCGTGCTGGAAGATCGCACTGGTCGGAATGAGCCCGCTGGCATCCTGGAACTGGAAGGTCAGGCTGTTGATGCTGGTGACGTTCTGAAGGATGTGGTACTCCAGACAGAACACGTTCGAAGAGCCGAACTCGTCAACCAGGTCGCCGGGGCATCCCCCCATCTGGAAGAACGCGTTCGACGTGCTCGG
>DASTBU010000124.1:0-40609 GCA_035711845.1 Vicinamibacterales bacterium | reverse complement strand
GGCGAAGAGGGCCGAGACTCTTTTTTTTAAGAGGTCGCGCTCCAGGCGCAACTCGCGATTCTCTTTCCGCAGCCGCGTCAACTCCTCGCGCTCTTCCTTCATCAGCCCGCTCTTGCCCTTCGTCCGCTCGGCGCGGGCTTGACGCACCCAGCCCCCCAGCGCCGACGGCGTCAGATCCAGCTCGCGCGCCACCGCGCCGACCGTCTTGCCCTCGTCCAGGACCAGGCGGACGGCACCTTCCTTGAACTCCTCAGAGAACTGCCGACGGGGCGGCCCCCACTGCTTCGGGACATGCGGGACATCGTATCCACCTTTCGGAACGTGTCCACCGAAGCGGATCAAGCGCACATCACCGGCGTCGCTGAGCACGCGCGAGACCGCATAGCGCATCTCGTGTACGTCGACGCGCTGGTCCCGGAACCTGAAGTCGGGTTCGGGCGGCGCATTCGCGCAGCGGCACCTGCGGTGACGGTCGGCCGTTTCGCAGTTGGTTGCTGGTATCGACCCGGCTGCCCGTCAAGGCGCGTTCGCAAGATTCGCGATTCGCAGCGAACGAAGCCGCGCAGCAAAGTCTGGATGCGCCCGTTGGCGCGGTGCCGTGCTCGGCGCACGGCGCGACAGAATCGCTTGGACGCGGTAGAACAGCTCTTCCGAGATCAGCGGTTCGAAGTCGCCGCGCTTGTTGCGAACGCCGTACTCAGGCACGTCCACGATGCCGGCGTACGACTGATTGCACAGCAACATGCCGATCGCCTGTGACGTGAACGGCCTTTCCACGGCGATTAGTGAGGCCCCAACTCCGCGCTTTCTTGAGCAGTTCTTTCTTCGTTAGCGGCCGGTCGCGTACCCCTCGAAAGTGCGCCGCACGAGCGGTGCTCGCCGCGGATCGTGAATCAAGCTCTTGCCCATCGACCGCGGTGCATTCAGGTAGCCGATCGGCGCCAGGAACAACCATCGTCCGAGCACCCCCACACAGAGACACCCAATAGCTACGAATCTCATACCCCCTCCTTCGCTGTTGCCGCCACCGCCGCCCAGTGCCCCGGCGTACCTGAGAGCGTCGCTGATAGGAGATCGCGCACGGGGCGTCCATATCGGGTCAACGTGACAGAGGCCCGCGTGAAATCTTCCCCGGTGCTATGCTCAGGACGCCGAGCCAACCAATTGAAGTAGGCTGATGAACTCGGCCCGCGACGTCACGGCGCTGGTCCGCGAAAGGAGCAGGCGCCGTGCCGCCATGTCGCGATCAACGCAGACACAAACCGTATAATCTGCGAACCAGGATATGCAGCGCGTCGACGATCTTCTACGCCAGATGACGATTGAGGAAACGGCGATGCAGCTCTCGTGTGTCGTGCCGCAGTCCCTCCTCGACCCAATTGATGCGGGGGCCAGGCTGACGCGCGTTCCTTCCCTCTCAGGAGTACGACATGACCGGAGCATATGACGTAATCGTGGTGGGCGCGCGCTGCGCCGGATCCCCGACGGCGATGCTGCTCGCCCGCAAAGGCTACAAGGTTCTCATCGTCGATCGCGCGACGTTTCCGAGTGACACGGTCTCCACCCACCTTGTCCATCCGCCCGGCCTCGATGCTCTGCAGCGATGGGGCCTTCTCGATCACGTTCGCGCGACCGGCTGCCCGCCGATTCCCGAGTACATGTTCGACATGGGAGCCTTCTCGATCACCGGCACCCCGGGGTTGGCCCACCAGCCGTCGTCCTACGGTCCGCGTCGCACGGTGCTCGACAAGATGCTGGTGGACGCGGCCTCTGAGGCGGGCGCCGAGGTACGCGAGGGCTTCGCGGTGGAGCACGTCCTCACTGAGGAAGGACGGGTCACCGGCATTCGCGGCAGCGCCGGAGGGAAGTCCTTTACGGAGCGCGCGCGCATTGTCGTGGGCGCCGATGGCATATCGTCGCTCGTCGCACGATCGGTCGGGGCCGAGACCTATCAGGAGAAGCCGCGTCTCCTCGCCGGCTACTACAGCTACTGGAGCGGACTTCCCTTGAAGGGTTTCGAGGCCTACGACCGTGGGGACCGCTCATGGGCGGCGTGGCCGACGAACGACGGCCTGACCCTGGTGATCGTCGGCTGGCCGTATGCCGAGTTCGAGACCAACAGGCAGGACATCGAGGGTCACTTCCTCGCCGCGCTCAATCGCGCACCGGCGTTCGCCGACCGTTTGCGCGCCGGCAAGCGCGAGGACCGTTTCTACGGCATGGCGGTGGCGAACTTCTTCCGCAAGCCGTATGGACCCGGTTGGGTCCTGGTCGGCGACGCGGGCTACAACAAGGACTTCATCACCGCACAGGGTATCAGTGACGCCTTCCACCAGGCGGAGCGGTGTGCGGACGCCCTCGATGCATCGTTCTCGGGCTCGCGGCCGTTCGACGACGCGATGAAGGACACCCAGACTCACCGCGACGATCGAGCCCTCAAGGGCGGGATCTACGAGTTCACCTGTCAGTTTGCGTCCATGCAGCCGCCACCGCCCGAGATGCAGCGGTTGCTCGAGGTGGTGTCCGGCAATCGCGAGGCGAGCGACGGATTCGCGCGCGTCTTTTCAGGCGTCGTCTCGCCGGCGGAGTTCTTCTCCGAGGAGAACGTCAAACGCATCTTCGCCCTGACCCACTGAATGGCGCCCATGGGCGCCACAGCCCAGCGGTTCAGCAGGAACGGATTGGGTTTCAACGGGTCGCGGTGGGGTCGTCGCTTCCGCCCGATCGTACTCATCGATACTCCACGGGCAGTGCAGCGGCAGGAACCAGGCGAAGTGGACGCCAGAAAGCGAGTTCAGACCTTCAGCGAGCCTCGGAACCCCCTGGCGGCATAGTATGACTCCGCACCGTTGTGATACAAAAAGACGTGGTCGTACCGCCGATCACAAAAGAGGGCGCCGCCGAGTTTTCTGATATCAGGAGGTGTTTTCACCCAGCTCGACGTTTTCGTATCGAAATTGCCGAGTGTCTGCAATTCTCGATATTGTTCCTCCGTCAGGATCTCAATGCCCATGGCGGCCGCCATATCCATCGCGCTGTTTTTTGGCCGGTGTTCTTTCCTCGACTCCAGCGCTTCGCGATCGTAACAAACACTTCTGCGGCCTTTCGGGCTTTCTGCTGAACAATCATCAAAGATGTATTCGCCCGTTTTCCTGTCATGCCCGACTACGTCCGGTTCGCCGCCGGTCTTTTCCATCTCATTGAGTGACCAGAGCTTTTCAGGACTTGCTTCAAGCTTTCCTTGTACTTTCGTCCATTCAACACCTTGATGGCGATTCATGTTCTTCTCAAAACGCGCTTTCAGCACGCTGAGTAGTTCGTCATGTTCTTTCGGTGACAACTCCTTTTTGTTGCGAGCAGTCTTGTTCATACCTTTATGCCCTCGTTGAATCGTCCGAGCAGCGCCTGCTCGCCGTTCCATCGCGCTAGCCGGCAGGAGACTGACGTCGATAATCCGCTGAACATCATCTTGCGGGCGGACCTTTCATGCCGCCGGCCAGCCACGCGGATCGCGCCGCTCAAGACCGTAACGAAGCTGCGCTTCCAACCCACCAGTAACACCGTGACAGAAGGGCGCAGCTTCGTTACTAGATCCGCGGCCACGTCGCGGCCGCGGCTAAGCCGTGGTTGCACGGCAGAAGTGACACATTCGTACACATTCACGCCGTGCAAGCACGGCTAGCGATTCACTACGCTGAGAATATTGCCGTCCGGATCCTTGAACCAGGCGACCTTAATATCGCCGGAGACGTGCACGTCGCCCTCGCGCCTCGTGTCGGGCAGATTATAGTGCTCGAATTCTACGCCCTTGGCCTTGAGGGTGCGGACGACGTCCTCGACGTCGTCAACCGTCCAGGTCAGGGCCGTGGCTTTGTTCGTACCGGCGAAGCTGGATCGGTACACGTTGATCGTGGTGTCCCCACTCTCGAACAGGATGGACTCGTCGTCTTCGGCGCCAGCTCGACTGAGCTCCAGCGTCTCCTCATAGAACCTGGCGGCCGCGCCGAGGTCCTTGACCGCGAGCGTGGCGACCGCGTTTGTGTCTCGTAGCATGTCGATCCTCCTCAGTTGTGTTGTGCGACAGTCGGAAGTTCCTGTCCTGAAGCAGCGGCACTCGCTCGAGCACAGGGCGCTTTCAGCGAGGCGCGCATCGATAGCGATGCAGGAATCATCCCAATCCGGCGGCCGGTATGGTGTGCGCGCGCACGATGAGCTGTCCAGAATTCCGGCTCAGCGTCCAGCTTGCTGCCGCCTCTTCAGGCGGATCGCACGGTTGCTCAGAAGAGCTCTATTGCGTTTCTTCGACGCGGCCCCACCTCACGTCGTCGGCGATGTTGACGACAGGCGAGAGGACCTGGCGGATGCCTCGGGTCCGCGTCTCGCACGCGATGGCGCCGGCGACGCGCGACACGAGGCGCGGGTCCCACGTGGCTGCAAGCCCGATGGCCTGCGGGAACATCGTCGACCCCGGCTGCACGAGCCCGTGCAGCGCTTCGTCGAACGGAATGATGGGAACGCCGAGCCGCGTTTCCTCGACGAAAAAGCGTTGGATGGCATTGATCCGCCCGGCATGCCGCCGCGCGGCTCCCTCTGGCGGCATCGTCGCAGGTACGCCATCCGGCCCGCGCGGCACGGTCGGGATCTGCAGGCCGAACACGCCGCGGCTGTAATCGCTCGCCTTCCCTGAAGCTCCGGCGGGCAAGCCCGACGAAACGTCGGGACCGCCAGTTGTCATGTAGAGCTGCCAGAACTTCTCCTCGAGCGTCATCCTCGCGAGGAGATCCTTGAGACGCGCGTCGACCGGGAGGCGGGGATCCTTGTACGGCAGCGGTTCGCGCGCCGGCGGCTGGTGAGTCAGCGCACCGGCAGTCAGGAGCGCGAGGACCGTGGCGAGTGCGGCGGGCCATCGCACCCGGGAAACCGTATCACAGGCCGGCGACCCTTGCGGCTGCCCCCGCACACGCCCGGTCAGGCTCCTCTGACCTACTGCGCGAAGCAGTAGAAGAGGCCATCGCCGCCGCTGCCGCGCAGGTTCTCCTGGCTGCAGCCCCGCGACCCGTGCGCGCTGTTCCACGACGTCGGATTCTGTCCTCCTCCCTGCCGATCGTGGTGGCCGACCTGCGCGCTCCCCTCGCCGTTGCTCGTCCAGTTGCCGCACGTGTGATCGCCGGGATCGGTGAACGCCGTGCCGTCGAGCTGCGAGCCGGTGAGGATGTCGTGGCGGTTGGGCGAATCACCGCGGCCGTTGACGACCTCGCCCTTCTCGGTGATCGAGTTCTCCTTCGACAGCCTGTTCTTGTCGCTGTGAAGATCGGCCACGCTGTCGGCCACCTTCACGCCTTTGGCGTTGTACCAAGGGCCCGTCCCAATCCGATCGCGAGCGTTGACCGCTTGCTGCTGGCCCGCTGCGCCGGCGCTCAGATACGCGCGCCAGGTTTTGTTGCCCTGGCCGACAGCTGCCGCAAGCTTCTGGCAGTGCGCGTCAGCGCCCGCGAGACCGCCAAGGGTCGCCCCATCGCCGCCGCCGACGCTCGTGATGAAGAAGCTCATCGGATTCGCGCCCGACGGAGTCTGGGCCGCGCCATGGCCTCCGTGCACCGCCGCGACCAGGACGATGACGAGCCCGCTGAAGATGACACGCATGGGTATGCTCCTCCCCGGTTTCAGAAGCGCGCAGGGTAGCACGTTTGTCCACCTTGGGGTGACGCGCAACCCCGTGGCAGTTCGCTTCGCCCGCACGTCCCCGGCGGGTGCGACGCAGTTCAGCACGTTCAATGGCCGCGACCAACGGACGCGAGTCGTGGTCCGCGTGGACCGGCGGGCGAGTCGCGGGAGCGGCCGGCTACCCGCCGCATTCCTCGTAATGAGCACTTTCCAACACGATGACAAGCAGGCTGCGGGAGGTTTCGGCAGCGGGCGCGGATTCGACCACAGTTGTGTGTATGTGGTCGCCATCGGCGGTGCCGTCTCCGTCCGCGGCATTCGCCGCAACGTGGAACACAACCGGGCCCCCTCTCGACGGCGCGGTCCAGACGAGCGACCAGCGAGTGCTGTCCGGGGCGGCCAGCGACGAGCCTTCCTGCCGTTGGCTCGCGTAAGTGATCTCCCCCAACTCGTCCAGCCGGACTCGCTTCTCCTCGCGCGCTGCGGGCGCCAGCGTGCCCGCCTGCGCGCCGTCGTCCTTGAAGCGTGCCGTGAATTGAAAGCCGCCGAGCTTCATTCCCGGCCGCGACAGCGTGATGGTTATCGGATAGCTCGTCCCGCCGGCGAATCGTTCCGGCACGCCGGCGAGCGCGACGCGCCCCGGTCGGGCATTGACCTCCGCGTCGAAGTGGCAGCCATGGCACGACGGCTCGCCGAAGCCTCCGGAGAACCCCGCGGGCGCGCCCCCGGCGTAGCCGGCGAAGATGCCGCGGCGGAGCGGGGGGAGCGGCGAATGCTCCGGACGCGCCACGCGCGGCGATCCTGCCAGAACGACGATCATCGCGGTTGCGAACAACGCCGTCGTCCCGGCCGTCGCGCGTCCGATCACGAGGTCGGCTTCCCCGTGGTAACGATCCGTCCGATCCTGTTGGCGTCGGTCCCGAACCACAGCATCTTCGTGGCCGGATCGAAGAACATGTGGCGGATCGTGCCGCTCACCGGGATGCTGGCGAAGAAGCGCTCCGTCTTCGGGTCGAACCCGACGAGGCGCTTTTCGGGACCGGTCTCCGAGACCCACAGACGTCCCTGGTCGTCTTTCGTGATCGCATAGGGTCGGGCGCCCGCCCCGCCGGGGACCTGCCATTCCTTCGTCTCGCCCGTGGCCGGGTCGATGCGGCCCAGGAAACCGCGCGCCTCGTCCCCGTACCAGATCATCCCGTCAGCGGTCACCTCCAGGCGCCGCGCGCGCGAGGCCTCGTTGGCCTCCTTCACGCGGCTGACTTTCAAGGTGCCCGGATCGATCTTCGCGATCATTCCGGTGCGCAGGAGCGCCACCCAGACGGTCCCTCTGTCGTCGATGACGACGCCGTACGGGTTCGACGGTTGTTCACTCGGCGTGACGAGATCGATCTTCCCGGCCGCCATGTTCAACCGCCCGACACGGTTGGCTCCCTGCGACGTGAACCAGATGTTGCCCTTGCCGTCGAACACCATCGTGTGCGGGTCGCGCGCCTCGCCGGTGGGGATGACCTTGATCTCCCCCGTAGCCGGATCGAGGCGGCCAATGCGGGCGTTGCGGTTGCCCGCGTACCACACGATGCCTTTGGCGTCGACAATCACCGTGTGCGGATTGGTGCCTTCGTCGATCTCGTAGCGTTTGAACTGTTCGGTATCGGGATCGAAAACCGCAAGGTAGTTGCCTGCCTGACCGACGAACCAGACCTTGCCGTCCGGCGCGACCGCCGGATCGCGCGTGCGGCCGCCCCACTCGACGTCCCATTCCTTCAGGCCGAACGTCTGAGCGTCCTGAGCCGCCATCGGAGCGGCCGCAAGGAGCGCCGCTATTGCGAGCAGGAACACGTTGAGCACAGAACACCTCCACGCATCGATACGTATCACGTTCCGACGCTATCAGATAGGTTACGCGCTTGCCGCCACCAGCGTTGACCAGGCCTGATCGGCTTCCGGAAGAAGCTGAGCCTTGGCGGTGGAACAGTGCGGCTCCGTTCCGCCCGCGGCGGTCGATGACGACGCGGCGTTGCGTGCAGTCGAGTCGTTGTTAGCGGCGGACACGTCCACGGCGCGCAAGAGGCCGAGGTCGAACCGTTTCTCGACCCGGTCCTGCGGTCCTGTGTGCCGGCCGAGTCGCTGACGCCCGCCCTGACGCGGGCGATCCGGGAGGTGCGCTCGAGGAGCGCCGCGTGCATCAGGCTGAAGACGGCATCGTTCGCTCTTCGTCGAGTCCAAACGTGTGCTGGTTACCGGCGTGCAGCCTCCTCAGGTCGGCCAGTCAGAAACCCGATCAGCTCCTTCAGAAACAGCTCTGGTGCGGTGTCCATCGCCACGTGCTGCTGGCCGGACAGAACCGCAATTCGACTGTTCGGCAACGCAACGCCGAGGATCTCGATGACCTGACGGAACATCGGTGGGCTGTCCCCGCCAAGCAATAGCAGCGTGGGCGTGGAGAACTGCTCGAACCGCCGTGATCACGTGGAGTGAAAACGCCGCCGGACCGGCGACCGCGGCCAGTCTGTCGCCATCACCAGGGCGAAGTTGCCCCCCCGGGCAGCGCGCGGAGCCCTCATCCGTCAGACCTCACTCGACGCGACAGCATCTCGTCGTCACGCTCGGTCCGTCGCTCACTGCTACGCGTGATAGTGCAGGCTCTCGTCGAGACGCGGATCGTTGACCGGCACGAGCCGCGCCCGGCCGAGCGCGCGGAGCGCCACCCAGACGGCGACGCCGACCATCGCCAGGATGGCGGCGATCTCCCACAGGCCGAACGGCGGCCCCGACGGAGAAAAGGGCGGCACGATCATCATGTAGAGATCGAGCCAGCGGCCGAGGAGCACGACGACGGCCACCTTCACGATGAGCTCGGACCGCTTCTTGGGCCCCCGCCGCAACAGCGCGAAGAACGGCACCACCCAGTTCAACACCATATTGACGCTGAACAGCACTTCGTACGCGCCACGGGTCCGCGCGATGTAGTAGGTCGTCTCCTCGGGGATGTTCGCGTACCAGATCAGCATGTACTGGCTGAACCAGATGTACATCCAGAACGTGCAGAACGCGAACAGGAGCTTGCCGAGATCGTGCAGGTGCTGTTCGGTCACTACGTGCTTCAGCGGCCCGCGCTGCAGCCAGACCACCAGGAGCACGATCGACGCCAGCCCGCCCGAGAACAGACCGGCGAAGTTGTAGATGCCGAAAATCGTGCTGTACCACTCCGGCTCGATCGACATGATCCAGTCGAAGCTCGCCAGGCTGAACGTCACAGCGAACGCGACGAGGAACGCGATCGAGAGTCGGATGTTGCGGATCGAACGGGCGGCATCGGCGTCCTGGTCCTGCCGGTGGGAATGGCCGATGATGGCGCGTGCGAACGCCATCCACACGACCACGTAGACGACGGCGCGCGCGGCGAAGAACGGCCACGAGAGCCAGGCCCTCTTGAAGTTCGCCAGATCGCCGCCGTGGAACTCGTGCCCATGCGCCCACGGGTAGCCGTACGGCGCGAACACGACGAGCGCCAGCAGGGCCGCGCCCCCGATCGGGATCGCCGCCGACAGCGCCTCGGGAGCCCGCCGGAACGCCACGCCCCAGCTCGCGCCGGACGCATAAAGGATGGCGACGAACAAAAGGCCCGCCAGTCCGGTGGTCAGCACGCCGACGCTTGCCAGCAGCCAGCCGGCCCACGCGCGGTCCACACCCGCGACGACCCCGGCTGCCAGCACGACGGCGCCGGCAACGCCGGCCAGTCCAAAGAGGCGACCGGCCGAGGCCGCGCGTTCGGTCTGCGGCGTCGCGTACCCTACGGCTGGCTCGTCAACGTAGCCGACGCCGCCCGCATCTGCAGCGAGCGGACGTACAGGATGACCCGCCATCGATCCTCCCTGGCGATCTGCGAGGCGTAGGACGCCATGTTGTTCTGGCCGTAGGTCAGGATGTGGAACATCTGGCCGTCCTTCAACGTGAGGGCGCGCCCGGCGACGAGCGAGGGCGGTGGCGGTACGCCGCGCGTGGCGACCGGTCCGTCGCCGCGCCCGCCGGCACCGTGGCACGGCACGCAGAAGGAGGCGAACACCTGCTCGCCGCGCGCGATCGTCGCGGCCTCACCGGTGGGAAACGGGTTCTCGAGCTCCACCGCGGCCCTCTCGGCCTCGGCCGCGGATGCGCCGTAGTGGAGCGGAAGCCAGCCCCGTGCGATCGTCCCGGCCGGCGGCGCCTGCAGCGTCTTGCCGTCGCGGAACACCGGGTTCGGCTCGAACGCGGCGTAGCGCGGCGCGTGCGCCATGTCGGGGAAGAACTCCAGGTTGGGCTGGTGCACGTCCCGCCGCGAAGCCCACATGAGCCCGAGCGACGCCACGAAGCCGATCCCCAGCACGACGTTGAGCCGGGTGACCGGCTTCATGGGACCTCCTGCAGGTCGCGCTCGGCGATCTCGACGGCGTTGTGCCGGACGAAGAGATCGCGGATGCGCTCGACGGCCAGCGTCGCGTCGGTCTGCTCGAGCAGCAGCACGAACCGATCGTCGGTGACACGCGAGTGCACGAGCGAGGCGCGCCGCCACGGCCGAAGCCTGGCCACGAACAGGAACGCGACGACGGTGCCGATGCCGGCAAAGAGCACCATGACCTCGAAGGTGATCGGCACGAAGGCCGGCAGCGAGTTCCACGGCTTGCCACCGACGTTGATCGGCCACGACACCGCCGACGCCCAGAACTCGAACCACACCTTGAGCCCGGCGCCGACGAGGCCGAGGACGAAGCTCACCCACGGCAGCCGCGACGGCAGCAGCCCCATCGCCTGGTCGAGACCATGCACGGCGTAGGGCGTGTAGACGTCGAGGATCGCGATGCCCTCGCGCCGCGCCGCCTCGGTGGCGCTCAGGATGTCCGCCTCGCGCGCGAAGACGCCCAGCATGCTGCGACACGCCATGTCACGCCTCCAAGCCGGCCAGGACCGCCGGCGCCCGTCCCGCCTCCTTCGGCGGCGGCACGCGATCGGCGGACGACGTCCCGATCACGCCCTTCACCTCGGAGACCGCGATGACCGGCACGAACCGGCAGAACAGGAGGAACGCGGTGAAGAACAGCCCGAAGCTCCCGAGCAGTGTCGCGATCTCAATCGAGGTCGGCGCATAGCTCGACCAGGCTGACGGCAGGTAGTCGCGGTGCAACGACGTCACCACGATGACGAAGCGCTCGAACCACATGCCGACGTTGACGAAAAGCGTCAGCACGAAGACGACGAGGAAGTTCCGCCTCACCGCCGCGAACCACAGGAACTGCGGCACGAGCACGTTGCAGCTCACCATGATCCAGTACGACCAGGCCATGGGACCGAGCGCGCGGTTCTTGAAGACGAACTGCTCGTAGCGGTTCGCCGAGTAGAGGGCCATGAAGAACTCGGTGCCGTAGGCCAGCGCGACAATGCCGCTCGTCAGCAGGATCAGCTTGCACATCACGTCCACGTGCCGCTGCGTGATATAGGCCTCCAGCCCCATCGTCGTCCGCGCGACGAGCATGAGGGTGAGCACCATGGCCATGCCCGAGAAGATGGCGCCCGCGACGAAGTAGGGCGGGAACACGGTCGTGTGCCAGCCGGGAATCACCGACGTGGCGAAGTCCCAGCTCACGATGGTGTGCACCGAGATCACCAGTGGCGTCGCCAGGCCCGCCAGCAGGAGGTAGACAATCTCGTACCGCTGCCAGGTGCGGTACGACCCGTTCCAGCCGAGGCTGAAGATCTCGTAGATCCTCCGGCGCAGCCCCGGCGGGGTGCGGTCGCGCGCGGTCGCGAGATCGGGAATCAGGCCGACGTACCAGAACAGGGCCGAGATGGTGAAGTATGTGCTGATGGCGAAGAAATCCCAGACCAGCGGGGAACGGAAGTTCACCCACAGGGAACCACGCGTGTTGGGATACGGCACGATCCAGTAGAAGAGCCAGGGGCGGCCCATGTGAATGAGGGGGAAGATCCCCGCGCACATCACGGCGAAGAGCGTCATGGCCTCGGCGGCGCGGTTCACCGACGTGCGCCAGCGCTGCCGGAAGAGGAAGAGAATCGCCGAGATCAGCGTGCCGGCGTGGCCGATGCCGATCCAGAACACGAAGTTCGTGATATCGAACCCCCAACCAACGGTCCGGTTGAGGCCCCACGTCCCGATACCCGTGGCGATCTGATACGCCGTCGCCACGACGCCCAGCGCCAGCAACCCGAGCGACGGCAGGAACCCCGCCCACCACTTCCAGGTCGGAGGAGTGTCGAGCGGGCGGCAGATATCCTCCGTCACCTCCGAGAGCTGCTTGCCGACGATGAGCGGCGCCCGGACGGCGTGCCCCAGGGCTTCAGTCATGACGCGTCTCGCCGCTGGCCGCCGCGCGATTCCGCACGACGGCGAGATAACCGACGTTTGGCCGCTCGTTCAGCTCCTCGAGGACCCGGAAGTACCGGCCGTCCTTCACGAGCGTAGCGATACGGCTCTTGGGATCGTTCAGGTCGCCGAACACGATGGCGTGGCTCGGGCAGGACTGCTCGCAGGCGGTCTGCACGTCGCCATCGACTACTCGCGCACCGCGCTGCTTGGCACCGATCTTCGACTCCTGAATCCGCTGGACGCAGAGGCTGCACTTCTCCATCACGCCGCGGGTCCGCACCACGACGTCGGGGTTCAGCACGAGGTTCTCGCGCTCGTCCGGACGCGCGTAGGTGAACCAGTTGAAGCGTCGGACCTTGTATGGACAGTTGTTCGCGCAGTACCGCGTGCCGACGCAGCGGTTGTACACCTGCTCGCTCAGCCCCTCGTCGCTGTGGACGGTGGCCAGCACCGGACACACGCTCTCGCAGGATGCGTTGGCGCAGTGCTGGCACATCATCGGCTGGTGGACGACGTCCACGTCCTCGCCGGCATCCGTGAAGTAGCGGTCGATGCGCAGCCAGTGCATCTCGCGCTGGCGGCGAACCTCGTCGCGTCCCACCACCGGCGTGTTGTTCTCGGCCTGGCAGGCGACCACGCAGGCCGAACAGCCGGTACATGCGTTCAGATCGACGACCATTCCCCATTTGTGCCCGGTGACGGGATGGTCGTCCGGCCAGAGGTCCTGGCGCTGGCGCTCCGGGGCGGACGTTGTCGCATCCTGCGATCGCAGCTCCGCCACGGTGGTCTCGCGGACGATCGGGCGCGCGCCGGCCGACGACACCCGGCGGGGCTCGGTAATGGAGTGATGGCGTTGCGTGGATGCCAGCTCGACCCGCGAGCCGGCGTGCGTGACGTTGACGCGCCGTGCATCGTAGCGGAGCGCACCGTCACGCAGGACGACGAAGGGTGAGGCGTTGACCCCGACCAGGCCGTTGTCGCCGACGCCCGGCCGTGCCTCGAGCCAGCGCGGACCGACGCTGGCGAACCGGCCCGTACCTGCCCGCCCGTAGCCGAGGGCCACGGCCACGACGCGATCGTGCTGGCCGGGCTGTACCCAGACGGGGAGGGCGATCGTGTTGCCCGAGTCGTCGGCCGTCTGGACGCGCACGACATCACCCTCCGCAACCCCGAGGCGGGACGCCGTGGCCGGCGAGAGGCAAGCGTAGTTGTCCCAGGTGACCTTCGAAATCGGGTCGGGCAACTCCTGGAGCCATGGATTGTGCGCGTGTCGGCCGTCGAGGATTCCTACCTTCGCATACAACGCGAGCACGAGCGCGTCGTCCTGCGAGCTCGCAGCGCGCACGAGCGGCTTCACCGCGGCCGCCTCAAAGGTCGTGGCGACGCCACCGCGCACCTGCAGGAGTGCCACCCCATCATGGACCGCCCGATCCCAGAACGCCTGGAAGGACAGCGTGCCCGTCTGGCGCGGGAACAGCTCCTTCTCCCAGTGCTCGCGAACTAGCTCATAGGCTGGACGTGCGTCTCCCATCCACGTCGAAAGCGACTCGACGACCGCGCGCGTGTCGCTGATCGGATTCACGGCAGGCTGTGCGACGCTCGCCCATCCCGCTACCGGCTCGGCATCGCCCCAGGCTTCGAGCGCGTGATGATCGGGGCAGACGTACCCGGCAAGCGCCGAGGTCTCGTCGGGTACGCACGCGAAGCTCACGAACAGGTTCACTTTCCGGACCAGCGCGCGGAGCTCGCTGCCCACCGGCAGGTCGTAGATGGGATTGGCGCCGGCAACGAAGAGCGCGGCCACCGACCCCGTGCGCAGCTCGTCGATGAGCTGCGCCAGCGCGGCGTCGTCCCCCTGTCGCTGGCGCGACGGCCGCTCGAGATCGATCGTGGCGCCGTAGTTCCCCAGGAGGTGGTTGACGAGGTTGCAGAGCAACTGGGCGGCGATGTCCTGGCTGCCGGCGACGACGAGGCTCGCTCCACGCGCGTCCCACAAGCGCCGGGCGAGGTCGTCGAGGACCGACGCTTCCACGGGGGGCGGGCCTCCGGCGGCATCGAACTGCACGCCGGCCCGCGCCGCGACCCGCGCGGCGAGGCCCTCGAGTATCGACGCCGTCTCGTCCGGCGCGATGCGGATACGTGCGTCGGCCTTGGTGCCGGTGATCGACAGTCGCCCTTCGACCTGCACGTGATAGGAGCATCGCGGCGGATCGCCCTCGAGCGATCGGCCATCGCGATAGGCCCGCGCGAACTCGACCGGTGAAATCCAGGTCCCGAGGAAGTCGGCGTCGATGGCCACGATCACCGCGGCGCGGTCGAAGCGGTAGTGCGGCAGGACGCGCCGCCCGTGCGTGCGCGCATGCGCGTCGAGGATGGCCGACGAGGAGACCGCGTCGTACACCACGTGTCGCGAATCGGGAAATTGCGCGAGAAACCGTCCGATCGTGGCCTGGTGCGTGGGGCTGGCGATCGTGCCCGAGAGGAAGCGAATGGCGCCGCCCGATTGACGGATGGCGTCGAGCCGCGCGACCACGTCGGCATCGATCTCCGCCCACGTCGTCAACTCGCCGTTCCGGCGCGGTCCGGTATAGCGCTGACTGTCATAGAGTCCGAGCACCGCCGCCTGGCCGACAGCACAGAGGCCGCCGCGGCTCATCGGATGCTCGGGATTGCCTTCGAGCTTGATCGGACGCCCGTCGCGCGCCTTGACGAGCACGCCGCATCCAGCGCTACAGCCGCCGCAGGTCGAGGCGTACCACGCCGCGCGCCCGGGCGTGACCTCCTCGGGCTTGTTCAGGAACGGAATCGCCCTCTGGATCGGGCCGCGCTGGCAGCCTGCCGCCACCGTCCCGGCGAGGCTGAAGCCGGCCGCCTTCAGGAATCCTCGTCGGCCGAACGGCGCCGCAATCGACACGGCCGGTTCCGGGAATTCGTCCGCCGCCGCCTCGAGGAAGGCCTCATCGCGGGCGCGATCTTCGAGCGACGTCCAATACCGTGTGGATGCGTTCGACATGATTCCGAGTAGTCGCAGTCAATCACCACTCAGTGCTGAAATTCCACTTGCTGACGCGCATGACGACGAACGGCGATCACCTCTCGGCCCGCGCACGTGGCACCTGACCTGTTCCGCTGTCAGTAGTGGCACGTCGAACAGGCCGTGGACGCGTACACGGGCCTGCCGGCCACGCCCTCCGCGTTCGACGTCCGGTGACAATTGACGCACCAGCCCATCGACAACGATCCGACCTGCCGCACCCGCTCCATCGTCTCCACCGGGCCATGGCACGTCTGGCAGGTGACACCGGCCAGGACGTGCGGGCTGTGGTCGAAGTAGACGAAGTCCGGGACGTTGTGCACCTTCGTCCACACGATGGGGGTGGGCTTGCCAGTACGGTCTGGCTGCAGCGCGTCGTTCAGCCCCAGCGCCGCGTACAGCTTGCGAATATCGGGTCCAATAACCCGGCGAGGCTTGCGGTTCTCCTTCAGTGCCGCTTCGTCCTCGGCCCGTACGGCGCCGAGCGCGGCCGTGACGAACCTGTGGCAGTTCATGCACACGTTGGCCGGCGGGATGCCCGCATGACGGCTCTTCTCCGCCCCGAAATGGCAATACAGACAGGGAATCTGCAGGTCGCCGGCGTGCAGGCGGTGCGAGTAGGCAATCGGCTGCACGGGTTCGTAGTCTTGCTGATTGCCGGGCAGGCGCCAGTTCGCGATCCGCGGCGTCACGGCCAGCAGGTTGTAGCCGAGCCCCACGGCGAGCAACGCGCTGACGACGCGGCCGGTCATGACGTCCTCGCGCGGGCCGGGGCGGCCGACGCGGGCCGGCGGTACCACCGCACGACCTGCGGGCGGCGCCAGAGGTACGGGTTCGGCACGACGAGGATGTGGACGAGCCGCGTGAAGGGGAAGACCAGGATCATCAGGAACGCGCTCACGATGTGGAGCTTCACCCAGAGCGGGAACGCCGCTACGGCGATCAGGTTCGGCGAGAACCAGATGAGCGACCAGAGGTAGGGCGCCGCGATCGACGAGAACCAGGAGGAGCCCCACGGATACGCGATCGCGATGTATACGCCGGTGAGGACCTGCACGGCGAGCATGCCCAGCACGACCCAGTCCGCCCAGCTCGTCACGACTTTCACCTTCCCCACCGTCAGGCGGCGGACGATGATGAGCGTCAGGCCGACGAGCGTCAGCAACCCGAAGACAAGGGCGGTCGTCTCGAGCACGTACAGCCGCAGCGGCCGGCTGTTCCACGCCAGGACCCACCCCGGCACGAGGAACGCCACGATGTGGCCCGCCAGCACGACGAGGATCCCGTAGTGGAACGGCACGAGGCCGTAGAAGTGCTGCCGGTTCTCGAGGAACTGCGAGGAGAGGCTCGAATACGTGAATGCCTGGCCGCGGTAGCGCTGGATCGTGACCAGGAAGAAGGTGAACATCGCCACGTACGGCAGCGCGCCGAACAGCACCCCATCGAGATAGCCGACGAGACTAAGCATGAGTCACCTCCGATGGCGTCGACACGCAGCCGGCGAGCATTCGGCCGACGGCCTCCATCAGCGGTCGGAATGGGCTCTCGGATTTCTCGATGGCGGCGAGCATCTTGGTCACCGCCGGCACCAGCGCATCGGCCGCGAACGCCCGGACCTGATCCGGCTCCAGCCGCGCCAGCAGCGGCAGCAATGACGAGAGGTGGTCCGGTAGTTCCCCCCGCTCGGCCACGCCGTGCTCGCGCAGGAGTTGGCGCATGTGCACCATGAAGGCCCCGCGCTCGTATTCCTCGCCGAACAACTGCCACCCCACCTCGAGCGCGCACACCGGGTTGAGGTCGAAGGTCTGCGTGAAGGCTTCCTGGAGGTTCTCGACGGACTCGCCCCTGACGTACGCGTCGAAGGCTGCGAGCGCCGCGGCGGCCTCGCCGTCGCAGGCGGCGAGGCTCGCGGCGAGCGCGGGGAGATCGCAGCCGTAACCCTCGGCCGGGTACGTCAGCAGATCGCCGGCGCACGCCAGCGCCCGTGTGAGAGCGGCCGTCACAATCCCCTCCTCGGCCCGCTCATGAAGCCGAAGCCGACGCCCATCTTGTGGAAGAGGGGATCGTCGATCATCTCGATGGCTTCCTCCCGGTGCATCGGCGGGATGACGAACCGCTCGTCGAAGGGGCAGATCGACGTCAGATAGTAGATCGCCTCGGCTTCCTCGACGGAGCAGTCGGCCTCACGCAGCATCCGTTCGGCCACTTCCATCGTGACGTCTCCGACGGTGACAGCGCGCCGGTACCACCGGACGGCCTTCTGCTTGCGCAGCGCGTAGCGCACCTTCCCTTCGTGGCCGGCCCCGAACAGGTTGGCGAGGAACTTCATCGGCACGCGGGCCACTTCGATGTCGTGGAAGAGGTCGTCGGAGGTGTGTTCGATGACGCCGTCGGTCCTCTGGGCCATGACCGGCGACATCGGGGGGACGTAGAACAGCATCGGCAGCGTGCGGAATTCGATGTGCGGCGGCAGCGCGACCTTCCAGATCTTGACGAACTTGTAGACGGGCGACCGCTGGGCGGAGTCGATGACCGCATCGTGGACGCCGCAGCGGCGCGCTGCTTCGATGACGGCGGGATCGTGCGGATCGAGGATGAGCGACCGGTGCGCGTCGATCAGTTCTTCCTCGCGCGAGGCCGCGACCTCGCCGATGCGCGATGCGTCGTAGAGCAGGACGCCGAGGTAACGGATGCGCCCGACGCAGGAATGGAAGCACGCGGGGGCCTGGCCGGTCTCGAGGCGCGGGTAGCACAAGATGCACTTCTCGGACTTGCCCGTCGCCCAGTTCCAGAAGGTCTTCTTGTACGGGCACGCCGGCACGCACGATCGCCAGCCGCGGCACCGGTTCTGATCGAGCAGGACGATCCCGTCCTCGCCGCGCTTGTAGAGCGCGCCGGACGGACACGCGGCAACGCAGGACGGGTTGAGGCAGTGATTGCAGATCCGCGGGAAGTAGAAGAAGACCAGCCGCTCGACCGCGAAGAGCTGCTGGCGCTGCTCCTCGGTCAGCCCCTTGAGGTTGGGGTCGTGCTCGGCGTACACGGGCGACCCGCTCAGATCGTCGTCCCAGTTGGGGCCGGCCTCGATGTCCATCAGCTTGCCGGTGATCATCGAGATCGGACGCGCCGTCGGCTGGTCGGGCCCCTCAGGCGCGTTGAACAGGTGCTGGTAGTCGTAGGTAAAGGGCTCGTAGTAATCGTCGAGCGTCGGCAGGCTCGGGTGATGGAAGATGTTGGTGACGGTCCGCGCCTTGCTCGTCGACTTCAGGCGCACCGTGCCGTCCACCACCTCCCAGCCGCCCTGGTACGACGACTGGTCCTCCCAGCGCGTCGGATAGCCGGTGCCGGGCTTGGTCTCGACGTTGTTCCACCACATGTACTCCGCGCCCTTGCGGTCGGTCCAGATGTTCTTGCAGGCCAGACTGCAGGTGTGGCACCCGATGCACTTGTCGAGGTGGAACACCATCGCGATCTGCGAACGGACGTCCATGGCGGTATCCCTTGTCGTCATGAGCGGTGAGTTGTCACGAACGCTCGCGAACGATCGCAACTCACGACTCGAACCTCACAACTCGAAACTCAAAACTCAAAACTCAGAATTCAGAATTCAGAATTCAGAACTCGAATCTCCTACCACCGCAGCTCCGGCAGCTTGCGCACCAGGACGTGCGTGTCGCGATTGCAGCCGACCGGACCCCAGTAGTTGAAGCCGTACGTGAACTGCCCGTAGCCGCCGCACAACAGGTTCGGCTTGAGCCGCGTCCGCGTCAGGCTGTTGTGCCCGCCGGCCCGCCGGTGCCCGCGCAGCGGCGACTTGGGCACCGAGAACGTGCGTTCGGGCGAGTGGTACTGGATGCACACCCCGCGCGGGATCCGCGCGCTCACGACGGCCCGCGTCACGACGACGCCGTGGTCGTTGTGGACTTCGACCCAGTCGTTGTCCTCGATGCCGATGTCGGCGGCGTCCTTGTCGTTCATCCAGAACGGTTCGACGCCGCGCGAGAGGGTCGTCATCCGCAGGTTGTCGCCGTAGGTCGAGTGGATGTGCCACTTCCCGTGCGGCGTCAGGTAGTTGAGCATCTTCGTCGGCCCCACCTCTCGTGAGACCCGGATGTCCGCGTACTCCGTCGGCTTGGGCTTGGGCTTGTAGGTTGGGAGGTGCTCCCCGTACTGCAGGTACATCAGGTGGTCGAGATAGAAGTGCTGGCGTCCGGTGAGCGTGCGCCAGGGCACGAGCGCCTCGACGTTGTACGTGAACGGCGAATAGGCGCGCCCGTCGGTGACCAGGCCCGACCACATCGGGCTGTTGACGAACCGTGCGGGCCGGGCCTGGATCGCCTTGTAGTCCACGCGGACGTCGCGCGACTTCTCGACCAGGTGCACGAGCGGCAGCCCGACCTTCTCCTCCATGTTCCGGTACGACCGGTACGCCAGCTCGCCGTTGGTCACCGTCGCAAAGCGCATGATCACATTGCAGACGTGCTCGTCGTCGGCCAGCGAGAGGTAACGGTGGCCGTCCCATTCGACGGTGGGGAGGGAGATTAGTGCCTCGTCGTGGACATCCTGGATCGCGTAGTGCGTGCCGTGCGCGCCGAGACCGTTGGCGCGCGCCGCCGGACCGAACGACACGAACTGGTTGAACACGTTGCGATAGTCGCGCGTCACCACCCGCATGGCGGGCATCGTCCTGCCTGGGACGGCCTCGACCTCGCCGGCCCGCCAGTCGCGCGCGTCGGGCTGCGCGATCTCGGCGGCCGAGTCGTGTGCCAGCGCGGAGGTGACCAGGTCTTTGACCGGCTGCGGGAAGCGTTTGAAGGCCAGCTCGGAGAACGTCCGTGCCACCGCCTTGAAGATCTGCCAGTCCGACTTCGATTCCCAGCAGGGCGGGACGGCGGCCGACAGCGGATGGATGAAGCTGTGGAGGTCGGTCGAGTTGAGATCGGCCTTCTCGTACCAGGACGCCGCCGGCAGGACGATGTCCGAGTACAGCGCCGAGGTATCCATGCGGAAGTTCAGGTCCACGACGAGGTCCATCTTGCCGGTGGGAACCTTGTCGTGCCAGGTGACTTCCTGCACTGCGTCCTTCGCCAGCTCCTCGGCAATCAGGTTCGAGTGCGTGCCCAGGTAGTGCTTCAGGAAGTACTCGTGCCCCTTCGCGCTCGCCAGCAGCGCGTTGCCGCGCCAGATGAACCAGACCCTCGGCCAGTTCTCCTGCGCGTCCGGGTCGTCCACGGCGAACTTCATCGCGCCGGACTTCAACTGCTCGACCGCATGCGTCACGATCTGCTCGTCGGTCGTCGCGCCGGCCTGCTGCGCCTGGCGCACGACCTCCAGCGGGCTCCGATCGAACTGCGGGTAGAAGGGCATCCATCCCGCGCGGACGGCGCGCGCCTGCAGGTCCATCGTGTGGCCGCGCGCGAGCGAGCCCTCCGGCTGTCGGATTGGCACGGTGTGGTAGTCGGTGAAGTCGCGCTCGTAGCGCCACTGGTCGGTGTTGACGTAATGCCAGCTCGGTGCGTTCTGCAGCCGCGCCGAGCCGTGCCAGTCGCGCGCGAAGGCGATGGCCGCCCACGACTCGCCGGGCGCGAGCTTCTCCTGCCCCACATAGTGCGCCAGGCCGCCGCCATTGACCCCGACGCACCCGCAGAACATCAGCGCGTTGATGCCCGCGCGATACATCAGGTTGCCGTGGTACCAGTGGTTGACGCCGGCGCCGATGATGATCGTGCACTTGCCCCGCGTCAGCTCGGCGGTCTGCGCCCACTCGCGCGCGAAGCGGATGAGCGTTTCGCGTCCCATGCCGGTGTACTTCTCGGCCCATGCCGGCGTGTAGGGTGCCGATTCGTCGTTGTAGTCGGTCGGGTAGGCGCCGGGCAGGCCGCGGACGACCCCGTACTGAGCCATCAACAGGTCGTAGACGGTGGCGACGAGCACCTTCGTCCCGTCCGCCGTCGTCACGTGCTTGACGGGCACGCCGCGGGCGACAGCCTGCGCCTCGCCGAAGTCGTCGAACTCGACCTGCACCACCGCATCGGCGCTCGAGAGCGAGGTCAGCGCCGGGTCGATGTCGGAGCCGTCGACGCCGTCCTTGAGCAGGAGGTTCCACTTGCCCTTCTCTTGCCCCCAGCGAAACCCAACGCTGCCCATCGGCATCTTCGGCCGGTCCGTGGGGACGTCCCACATCAGGAACTTCCACTCGGGATTCTCGATGCCGTCGTAGCCGGCCAGGCGCCCCGCGCGCAGCAGCTGGCCCGGCCGGTACAGACCGTCGCTCACCTCCTGCAACTCCACGAGCAGCGGCGCGTCGGTGTAGCGCTTCGTGTAGTCGACGAAGTAGGGAACGGGCTTCTGGTGATGGGCCTCGGTGAGCAGGACGTGATTCACCGCCATCCACCACGCGCCGTCCTGACCTGCATTGATCGCGACCCATTCGTCGGCGTACTTCGCGACCTGGCTGAAGTCCGGCGCGAAGACCCACATCTTCGTGCCGTTGTGCCGCGCCTCGGCCGCGAAGTGGCAATCCGGCGTGCGGGTCATGTTCAGGTTCGACCCCATCACCGCGAGGAGCTTGGCGTTGTACCAGTCGGCCGACTCGTGGACGTCGGTCTGCTCGCCCCACACCTCCGGCGAGGCGGGCGGCAAATCGCAATACCAGTCGTAAAACGAGAGCGACAGGCCGCCAATCAGCTGAAGGTACCGGGCGCCGGCGGCGTAGCTGATCATCGACATCGCCGGGATGGGCGAGAAGCCAGCGATACGGTCGGGCCCCCACTTCTCGATGGTGTAGATGTTGGCAGCGGCGATCAGCTCGAGCACCGTGTCCCAGTCGACGCGTCGAAACCCTCCCTTGCCACGGGCGCGCTGCCATCGCTCTCGCTTGGCGGGATCCTCGACGATCTGCTTCCACGCCTCGACCGGATCCTCGGTGGTGGCCCGCGCCTCGCGCCACAGATCCAGCAGCGCCCCCCGCCCGTACGGGTACTTCACGCGCAGCGGGCTGTAGAGATACCAGGAGAACGAGATACCCCGCTGGCACCCGCGCGGCTCGTAAGGCGGCAGGCCTGGCTCGAGCAGCGGGTAGTCGAGCGCCTGCATCTCCCACGTGACGATGCCGTCCTTGACGTAGATCTGCCAGGAGCAGCCGCCCGTGCAGTTGACGCCGTGCGTGCTGCGAACGAGTTTGTCGTGCTGCCAGCGGTTGCGATAGAACTGCTCCCAACTCCGCAGCGCCGGGTTGGTCTCGTCCTTGATCCACGCGAGGAATCTACGCGAGCTCATTGTGTGCCTCTCCTCGTGACGGCTTCCACCAGCCGGCGTCGCACGCTGCGGAAGCGGTGCAGCCACGCGAGGTCGAAGACCGCGGCGCCCACGGCGGCGCCGCCGAGTCCGAGCAGGAAGAAGGTGAGCGGCGCAACCGGGTCGGCCTCGGCGCGTCGCTTGGCCGCGTCCTCGAAGAACGCCAGCAGCGGATCAAGCTCCTCGACCGCGAGCGGCGTCTTCGCGAACACCGTCTGCATCGTCGGCGTGGCCGGCGCCGACAGCCACGTCCCGAGCCCCTTTCGGCCGTTGAGCCGCTCGTACACGAGCGTCAGATCGGGACCGAGCTTGCCGCCGCCCATCGCGCCCACCCCGCCGACGCTGTGACACGAGAGACACGGCGGACCGCCAGTCGCCAGCCGGAGTTCCCCGGTGAACAGGTCGTGCCCGCGCTGGATGTCGGCCGGCCCGAACGGCCGGTCGCTCAACTGCAGCCCGGCGAACTGCGACCGTTCCAGCTTGGACTCGGCGTCGATCAGATTCAGCAGCGACTCGGCAAGCGCCGCGTTCATCCCGGGCAGCGTGGGCATGACGACCCCCCGTGCCTCGTCCAGCAGTTGCTTCGCGTACGGGTCGCCCGAGTCGATGACCGCCTTCGGGTTGACGATGAACCGGACGAGCCACTGACGGTCCTTGCGGCCGCTGACCCCCTTGAGATCGGGACCCGTGATCCGCCCTCCGCCCACCGTGTGGCAGGCCGTGCAGTTCTGCCGGAAAAACTGCGCCGGATCCTGCGCGAGGGCATTCGGGGCGCCCGCCGCCAGCAGCACGAGCGAGCAGAGGAGCGAACGAAGGAAGAGGCGGGTCACGGGTGCGACTCCGGTGAAGCCTGTTGCCGGCTGCTGGAGGCGAGGGCCGCCAGCGTGGTGTGCTCGAGGAACTCGACGTAGGCCTTCTTGACATCCCGCCAGTGCTCGTGCGCGGCGCACGCCGTGGAGTCGCTGCAGGGGTGCGTCCCGTCGAGGAAGCAGTCGCTCGCGGTGCGGGCCTTGTCGAACAATTCGATGATGTCGATCAGGCGGACGGTCTCCGGCGGGCGCCGCATGCGGTAGCCTCCGCCGATGCCACGCGTCGCGTCGATGACGTGCGCGCTCCCAAGCGTCCAGAGGATCTTGGAGAGATAGTTGGGAGGGATGTTCGCGGCGCGCGCGAGATCGCGGCCGCCGATCGACTCCCCCGGGGCGAGCGACGCGAGGTGCGTGAGGGCGCGGACGGCGTGCTTGGCGGTGGTGGATACCATTGTTTATTTGCGGATGAAGAAATAATCTATTTCGTGGCCGTCGATCAAGGACCTCAAATGGTCGGATATCCAGCGTCCCCCTGGAGCCGACGCCAACAGCGACGTAAGTTGTGCCAGGTGTGCGCTTTGTCAGCCGAAGCCCCGGTCCGACCATGGGGTGCTGGGTGGGCCACGGTGGGTCGCTGGCCGGAAAGTAGCTTTCTACGTGGCCAGCTCATCCACGTCCGGAGCCTGGATTGGCCGCGCAACGAAGACTCGCATCAGGCTGCGATTCTGAGCGCTCCGATTGCGACGACTGGGAGTGACGCGACAGGCGCGACCGGAAACGAAGAAGCACGCGCTCCCTCTACGGGCACGGCGTACAAGCTGAACGAAACACTCACCGGCGAGGCTCTGTCGTTCCGTCGATGTCTACAGGCGCGCGCGCCGCAGGAGCTGCGCGTTGATGGCGACGATCACCGTGCTCGCAGACATCAGCACTGCCGCGATGGCGGGCGGCAGGAGGATGTCTTGGTTCGCCAGCACACCGGCAGCCAGGGGTATGGCAACGACGTTGTAGCCGGCGGCCCACCAGAGATTCTGGACCATCTTTCGATAGCTCGCCCGGCTGAGCGCGATGATTCTCGGGACGTCGCGGGGGTCGCTCCGGACGAGGACCACATCGCCGGTTTCGACGGCCACGTCCGTCCCGGCGCCGATCGCGATGGCGACATCGGCCGTGAGCAGCGCGGGCGCGTCGTTCACGCCGTCCCCCACCATGGCGACGCGCTTGCCCGCGGCTTTCAGCTCCTTGATCTTGTCCACCTTGTCTTCCGGCAGCACTTCGGCGAAGACGGTGTCAATCCCCAGGTCGGCGGCAACCGCGTTGGCGACGGCCCTCGCGTCTCCGGTCAACATGACGACCTCGATCTGCTGATCGTGCAGGCGCTCTATCGCGTCTCGCGATTCGGGCCGCACGGCGTCGGCGACCGCAAACGCCGCAAGGGCGGTCGTCGATGTCAGGAGGTACACCGACGCCTGCCCACGCGACGCCGCGCGATCGGCGGCTTCACGCAGCGCCGCCGCGGGCGTCATCGCGAGCCGCCGGAGCATCGCCGGTCCGCCCATGAAGAGCTCCTGCCCCTCCACGACGGCGCGCACACCGTGACCCGGTATCGCCTCGAACGCGCCGGTCTCTGGCACCGTGAGCCCCTGCTCCTCGGCGCTCCTCACGATGCCCTGCGCGATCGTGTGCTCTGAATCACGTTCGACGGCTGCGGCGAGGCGAAGCGCCGCATTGTCGTCAAGACTGCCATCGGTCGCGATGTCCACCACGCGGAATTCGCCGCGGGTCAGGGTGCCGGTCTTGTCGAAGACGACGGTCGTGAGATGTCGCGCTTCTTCGAGACCGCGCCGGTCGCGGACGAGCAGCCCGGATCTCGCGCCGAGCGTCGTGGAAATGGCGATCACGAGCGGAACGGCGAGGCCCAGCGCATGAGGACAGGCCACGACGAGCACCGACACCACTCGCTCCACCGTGAAGGCCCCGGACGCCCCGAGCGCCGTCCACACGATCAGCGTCAGCACGGCGGCGGCGATCGCGATGAGCGTCAGGAAGAACGCGGCGCGATCGGCCAGCGCCTGCGCGCGCGACCGCGAGGTCTGCGCCTGCTCGACGAGGCGCATGATGTTGGCGAGGGCCGTGTGCTCACCGGTGCCGGTGACCTCGACGCGAAGCGATCCCGCCCCGTTGACCGTGCCGGCGATCACCTTCGACCCCTCGACTTTTTCCACGGGGACGGATTCGCCCGTGATCATCGACTCGTTCACGTCGCTCTTACCCGTTCGGACGACTCCGTCCGCGGGGACGCTCGCACCGGGGCGCACGAGCACCAGGTCTCCTTCGCCGAGCGATGAGATCGAGACCTCCTCGATCCGCTCGCCGACGATGCGTTGAGCCGTGCTCGGCAGCAGCCGCGCCAGTTCGCGCAGCGCACCACTGGCCTGGAAGATGGACCTCATCTCGATCCAGTGGCCGAGGAGCATGATCGTCACGAGCGAGGCCAGCTCCCACCACAGCGGATCTCCCGGATATCCGAGCGTCACCGCCAGGCTGAAGACGAATGCGACGCTGAGTGCCAGCGAGATCAGGGTCATCATCCCCGGAAGGCGGTCGCGCAGCTCGCGAACTCCTCCGGCGAGGAACACCCAGCCGCCATACAGATACACCGCGGTTCCAAAGACCGCGGGAATGTAGGCCGAACCGGAGAAGGACGGTGCCGTGAAGCGGAACCACCCCTGGATCATCTCGCTCCACACGAGCGTGGGAATCGTGAGCGCGAGCGTGATCCAGAACCGATCCCGGAACATCTCGACGCTGTGGCCCGCGTGCCGATCGTGAGCACCGTGTTCGGCGCCCGCGGCCGGCCCCGACGGTTGGGCGTGACTTGCGGCCGACGCTCGCTCCCGCCGAGGCGCGGGCGACTGGCCGTGGTGGTGGTGGTGCTCGTGCTCGTCTGCGGGAGAGGCGGATTTCATCGTGCGCCCTGTTCCAGTTTATCGATCAACCCGGCTTCGCCAACGGTTCGTTTGCAGTTTGGCCACCCCCGATCCTGCAGGCGGTATTCGCGACCATGTGGCTGAACACTACCGGGGAAAATCTCTTCGAGGTACGGTATTCCCCGCAGGTTACTGCATGCGTTCAGGGCACGCCGATTCAGGTCGTGAATGCCGGCCCCGACTCGCGCTGGGAAGCGATACGCCAGTCGTACCTGGCGATGATCGCGCTCGCACGTCATCACATCTATCTGCAGTCTCCGTTTCTGATTCTCGATACGAGCGTCGCCGAAGCGATGAAGACCGCGGCGCTAGCAGGGCTCGACGTTCGCGTGATGATCGCGCCGAGCGGTGCGGAGTGGTCGCCGGCCTACCGTGCCGGCCTGACGTATGCCGCCGACATGGCCCGCGCCCGCGTGCGGGTGTTGATGTACCTGGGCGCGTACATTCACTCGAAGACCGTCTGCGTCGATTCGACGCTGTGCTCGATCGGTTCAGCCAACTTAGACATTCGCAGCTCTTCGATCAACTACGAGACGAACCTGGTCGTCTACGACCGGGCATCACCCGCGAATTGGAGGCCGACTTCACCGCTGATCTCGCGCACTGCGTGGAGGTCTCGGCAGCCGAGTACGAGGGGCGCAGGCGGTCCGCGCGGTTCGTAGATTCCACGCTGCGTCTATGCTCACCGCTTTTGTGAGAACGGCTGGTCGTGCCGCCGTGCGGACCTCCGGAGAATATTGATGCCGACTCAACCAGAGATCCGGGAGGCGAAGCGCCACTTCAGGTTCACGACCCGACCACGATTGGGGTTGGTCATGCGCATCCCGGCTTACCTGTGATGAATCGGCACGGCTGCGGCATCCTTCCCTCTTGCCGGAGTCGGATATCCCGTTCTCGTTATCGCTCCTGAAGGACGGTTTCGCCGACACCGGCTTCAACGAGGCTTGCCTCGATTCCGAGTGCCGCATTGGTCCGGGCAATGGATTCGCTACCATCGCGAACCGCGCCGGTCAGCGCGCGAATGGCGTCGATGGTTTCGGGAATCACAATCGCCTGGTTGTCGACCATGTACGCGTAGAACAGCTCGTCCCCCTGAACGCGGAGCATGTCGGCCCAGAGGGCCACTTCGTACAAATTGTCGTGCGGACGCCCGCGATCCGCCATCAGCTCTTTCACCGTGTTCAGTGCGACGAGGCCATCGCTCATCCGGATCAGTGCGATTCTCGACGAGGCGCGAAACGCGTCCAGCACTTCGTCCTTGCTTGCCTCTCGAGGCATCTGCACGGACCAATAGTGCAGGTGCGCCAACGTCTCCGGCACCTTGACCGCCATCGTCACGACGTCGAGCTCCGGATCGACGGTCTGCGCGTCCGGTCCCTGGTGGCTCGGGATCTCTGGCTCGGGGACGAGCGTGTTCATGATGCCGCTCTCGTGGCTCTCCCACGGGTCGGTGGCTCTGCGCAGGAGGGTCCCGCGAGCGCGTCGCAGCAGCCCGGCGCGTTTGAGCGCGGTGAGTGTCCGAACGACAGACGTCGTGTTGCACGAGACGACGCGGGTCGCATCACGACCGACGGCGCTCGCATAGTTGCACTCCGCGACGAACGAATGGCCCGTTGCGGCGTGCTTCTCGCCGCCTTGCAGGATGAACTTGATGCCCCTGCGCCGATACGTGTCGACGTTCCCCGCGGCAATACGTTTGGGTGTGCAGTCCACCACCACGTCAGCGGCGCCGACCAGATCGTCCAGCGTGCCGGTCACGTCAAGACCGGCCGCACGCATGGAATCCGCGTGCTCCTCCGTCGCGCCGAGCAAGCGGAACCCGTTCCGGCTCACCATGTGAGCGCGCCAGTCCGTCACCACGTCGGAGACACCCGCCACCGTCATGTCGTCCTGGTGCGCGACACCGGCGGCCACGCGCTTTCCGATCACGCCGTAGCCATTGATCCCGACGCGGACCTTTCTCGATTCGGGCACGGCCGACCTCCCTTCTCTCGTTCAGTTCAGTTCTCGCTCAGGCCTCACTATCCATTCTTGATCGCGAGATGGCCCACGGACATTGCCGATCGCTCCTGAGTAACCTCGCTGAACTTGCGACGTCGCATGTCTGGCGACAGGATCACAACCGATTCAGCCATCAGGACCCGGGATTCATCGACATTGTCACGAACAGAGGGCGGACCTCATCCACGTGTACCCGCCTCCCGACGCGAACTGTCCACTGTCGGCGACCGACCACTGCCTGCTCAGCCGTAACTAGGTGAACGTCATCGTCGCGGGCAAGCAGCCGGCGCTGCAATGGCGGGACATGCACGCGGCTGTCCGTCACTGCAGGCAGGCCTCGACACCGTGTCATTCGGTGGACGCTGGCCGACGAGGGCCTGCCGCTTGCATCGGGCGGCGAGTTCGGACGTTTGGACCACACGTCGGTGTCGGTTTCTGCCCGGTTGGGATCGCTCGGCGGAGTGGGTAGACCTCAAGCGGAATGAGCGACCTGGCGCACTGCGCGTGATCCGGGCGAATCCGTTATGATGGCAGCGCCCTGGGCCCGACCACAGCGGCCAGCCACGACAATTATGATCGGCCGGAGACTCTCACACTACGACATCGTCGACGAGATCAGCCGCGGCGGGATGGGCGTGGTGTATCGCGCGATCGACGTGAATCTGGGTCGCGAGGTCGCCGTCAAGGTCCTGCCCGAGGAGCTCGTGCACGATCCGGCACGCCGCGAACGGCTGCTGCAGGAAGCGCGAGCCGCCTCCTCTCTCGAACACCCACATATCGCCGTGATTCACGAGGTGGGCGACGCCGACGGGGTGATGTTCATCGCGATGGAGCTGATCCGGGGCGAGAAGCTGAGCGCGCTGCTCGGCCGCGGGCGGCTGCCGCTGCCGCGGGCGCTGACCTTCGCCACCGAGATTGCCGAGGCCCTGGCCCGCTCGCACGAGACCGGCGTCGTTCACCGCGATCTCAAGCCGGCCAACGTGATGGTCACGGGCGACGGCCACGTGAAGGTGATCGATTTCGGTCTGGCGAAGATGTACGAGACGAAGCCGCAGGAGGCGGCTACGGTGAGCGTGCACGGGCCGCGAACCGAGGAGGGGCTCGTGCTCGGCACGGCCGCGTACATGTCCCCGGAGCAGGCGCGCGGGCTGAGGGTCGATCATCGCAGCGACATCTTCGCGCTGGGCGTCACCTTGTACGAGATGGTCACCGGACGTCCGGCGTTTCAGGGCCAGTCGAACCTCGACACGATGCAGGCGGTGCTCACGCAGCCCGTCCCGCCGCTGTCGGCGGCGGCTGACGCGCCGGCGGACGCGATCGCGGAGCTGCAGCGGATCATCGCCAAGTGCACCTCCAAGGACGCCGACGACCGTTACCAGGGCATGAAGGACCTGGTCGTCGATCTGCGGGCGGCGCGCCGCCGGATCGAGTCGTCGCAGAGTGTCGCGGTCGCCACGCCGGCCTCAGGCCACACGGCTCTGGCCGCGCCCGCCAGAGGACCGGCAGGTCTGGTCGCGGCCGGGCTGATTGCGCTCGCCGTCCTGGCGGGCGCCGCGGTGTGGTGGTGGGCGGGACGAGGCGCGGAGCCCCCTCCCTCGAGCCCGTCGGGGAAGCCGGGTATGGCGGTGCTGTACTTCGACAACAACACCGGCGATCAGTCGCTGGACTGGATGCGCACCGGCCTGACGGACATGATGGTGACCGATCTGTCGCAGTCCCCGGAGTTCGAGGTGATGGGCACGGACCGGCTCGCACAAATCCTGATGGAGCTGAAGCGCGCCGACGATCGCGTCCTCGCCGCGGACCTCGTGCAGGAGATCGCCAGTCGCGCGGCGGTCGACAAGGTGCTCGTGGGCAGCTACGTGAAAGCGGGGAACACGATCCGCATCAGCGCACGGCTGCAGGACGCGCGAACCGGCCGCATCGTCACAGCCGAGCGCGTCGAAGGGGCTGGCGAGTCGAGCCTCTTCAACCTCGTGGACGAGCTGACGCGCCGAATCAAGGCGAAGATGGCCGAGATCGGCGGCAGCCGCGCGGGCGCGCTCCTGGCCACGCCGGGCGACGGGCCGAAGAAGGAGGAGGCAGGTCTCGATCGCGGCCTGACGGACATCACCACGTCGTCGATCGAAGCCTACCGGTATTACGCCGAGGGCATCAACTTCCACGAGCGGGGCCTGTCGGCGCAGGCGGCGCCGCTGCTGGAGAAAGCGATCGCGATCGACCCGCGGTTCGCGATGGCGTACGCCAAGCTGGCCGTCGTGCACAACAACCTGGTCGCCTTCGACAAGCGCGACGAGTTCGCGAAGAAGGCGCTCGAGCTGACGGATCGTCTCACCACGCGCGAGCGCTACTACATCGAAGGGTTCTATTATTCGAACAGGCCAGAGACGTGGGCGCAGGCAATCGACGCGTACGAGAAGGGCCTGACGCTTCACCCGGAGCACCAGGCGTCGCGGCACAACCTGGGGCTCATCCTCGCCGTCCTCGAGCGATATCCCGAAGCCATCGAGCAGTACGAAGAAATGCGGCGCCGCCGCACGTCGAATCCCACCTCGTACGAGAACCTCGCGGACGCGCTGATCCAGACGGGGAACATCCGCCGATCGCGCGAGGTCGCCGACGAGTTCGTGCGGCAGTACCCGGAGAGCGCCGCCGGCCTGCGGATGCTCGGCATGACGCTCATCGCCGACGGCCAGCTCGATCGCGCGCGGGAAGCATTCCAGAAGTCGGAATCGCTCGACCCGCTCGACGTCACCGCGCGGCTGCCTCGCCGCTCGGTCGCGATGCTCCAGGAGCGGTGGTCGGATGCCGCGACGGTCGACCAGGAGCTCGCGGGCTCTCCCAATCCGTTCTCGCAGTTTCAGGGTCTGCTTGGGAGAGCGTGGACGGCCGCCGCCCACGGCCGCCGTCAGGTGGCGCTGGATCTTCTCGAGCGTTGCGGACGCGTTCCCGGACTGCCACGCCAGCAGCGTGCCGCCACCCGGAATCGGCTTGCCGAGATGTTCCTGCGGGACGGGAATGCGGCCGCCGCCCTGGCACAGACGGAGCTCGGACTGGTGGATGCGCGCGGCCGCGACGCGGAATTCAGGGCGCTGCAGCTCACCGCCCTCGCGCAGGCGGCTCTGGGGCGGACAGGAGAGTCGGCGAAGACGCTCGATCTGCTCGAGTCGCGCGGCAGGATGCTGCCGAGCGATCGCGAAACGCGTCGCGTGCACTGGACGCGCGGGCAGCTCGCCTACCAGCGTGGAGATACCCCGACCGCGATTGCGGAGCTGGACAAAGCCGTCGGGATGCTGCCGCCTCACGGACCACCGACCGGACCTCCTTCGTCCCACGTCGAGCTCTGGTACGACGCGGCCCTCGCCAACATCAAGGCCGGCCGGGACGCGCAGGCGGCGCCGCTGCTCGAGCGCATCCAGTCCGGACACGAACGAGCGTTCGCCCTGGAGCTCTGGTCGCGCACCTTCTTCCTGCTCGGACAGATCTACGAGCGGCGCGGCGACACCGCCCGTGCCCGGCAGCAGTACACGCATTTCGTCGATCTCTGGCGCGACGGCGATCTGGAGAGAGACTGGGTGGCAGAGGCGCAGAAGAAGCTGAGCGCGGCGAGCTCCACGCGATAGGCGGAGCGCGATGGCCGAGCGCCGGGCAGCGGGCGCCGCGAGCGGGCCGCGATCAAAACCCCTGGCGTGTCAAGGCTGCGGGTTCATCCACGTAATTCCGCCTGGGCTGACAGAAACCGCGACGCGGCCCTCACAGAACGCGCCGCGGAGCATACGCAGAAATGGCGTCCGGTCGTCGGCCCCGGGCGGCGTCGCCAGCAGATCGAGGTGACGCTCGACGAGGCCGGGAGGACCTACCTCGGGCGGCCGCGTGGCGCTTGGCGCCTCGACCCACCTTTTCGTCCACGCTGAGAGTCAGCTTCGGCATATACGTATCCGCTTTCGTCGCATAGACTGCTGTGTGGCAACCTTGTGTCAGCGATGACCGTCTCAGAGCCCTCGATAACGACGTGCCCTGGATGCGGGCTGGAGATGCCGGCCGGCCGCCGGCACTACGATCGCAAGTTCAATGCGTCGGCCGAGTGCTGGTCCGTGTTCGAGGAGGTGCTCGCCGCCGAGTTCGAGAACGCGGTGCTGTTCGGGCGGGTTCACCAGCTGAGCGTGGACGCGTACACCGTGCAACACGCGGGCGGCCCGCATCCGGACAAGTCGGTGTGCATTCATCTCGCCGGGCTGTACCTCACGCAGGCCGAGGGCCTCGCGCCGGTCCGGGTCGCACCCTTCCTGCAGCGTCTCGCCGCCCGACCCGCGTGGCCGCATCTCGATCCGCCGGCCGAGCGCGCGGCGATCACTGTCTTCGACGTGGCCATGGCTGATTCGCCGGAGGTCCACGCCACGCGCGTCCTGGAGTGGGCGGCCGAGGTGTGGAGGGCCTGGCGGCCGTATCACGGCGTGGCGCGAGATCTCATCAGCAGTGTCATCGACCCGCCGCCGCGCGCCGGGTGATGATCGATCGAACGTCGCGTGTCCGGCCAGGCGCGCTACCGTGCCCGACGGCTGATATCCAGCGCGCTCCGCCTGGCTGCCACCCGCCCTCCCGCGCCACGCTGCCGGCCACCCCGATCCAGGCCGCGCGGATTACACGTTCCAGCTTGACGTGGAAGCGCCTCGGTGCTATCTCTGTGCGATATATCATGATGACACATATACGGCGGACACGGGCGACGCTCCAGCGAATCCAGACGCGTGAGCTGAAGAAGGGCAGCGCCGAGCTCCTGATCCTCTCGCTCGTCGAGTCACGCGCGCGGCACGGTTACGAGATCGGCAAGCTGATCGGGCAGCGATCCGGCGGCACCGTGACGTTCAGCGCCGCCGCGCTCTATCCGCTGCTCTATCGCCTCGAGAGGCGCGGTTGGATTCAAGGACGCTGGGTCGAGCAGGCGGGTCAGCGGCGACGCCGGTACTACAGGCTGACGGCTGCAGGCCGGCGCGTGCTCGGCGAACAGCGCAGCGCCTGGCGCGCGTTCGCCGCGGCGATCAACAGCATTGCCGGGATCGAGGAGGCGTAGAGATGTCGCGATGGCGGCAGGAGATCCGGCGGCGGCTCGAGGCGGCGAACCTGGATCCAGCGCGGGAAGCGGAGATCGCGCAGGAGCTGGAGCAGCACCTTGACGACCGGTACGCCGAGATGCGTGCGATGGGCCGCAGCGATGACGAGGCGCGGACCGCGGCGCTCGCCGAGCTCGCCGACGATCGCCGCATGCGCGAGGAGCTGACGCGGACGATTGCAGCACCGCCGTCGCTGCCGCCGCCAGGCGCTCCGCCGAGCCGTCCATCGCTCGTCACCTGGTGGCAGGACGTGCGCTACGCCATGCGGATGCTGCGGCGCAGCCCCGGTTTCACCGCGGTCGCGCTGCTGACGCTCGCGCTGGGCATCGGCGGCACGGTTGCGATCTTCAGCGCCGTCTACGCCGTCCTGTACCGGCCGCTCGCCATCGCGGAGGCGGATCGCCTCGTCGTCCCCGTCAGCGTCAATCGGGCGCGCAACATCTTGCGTGGCAGCACGCCGTACGCGGACTACGAGGACTGGAGGGAGCAGCGGGACGTGTTCGACCACGTGGCGCTGTTCGGACCCATTCAGATCGACATCGCCGGCGGCGATGCACCGGAACGCGTCGATGCCCTGCAGGTGTCGGACGAGTACTTCGATTTGATGCAGACGCAGCCGCTCGCCGGCCGCGTGTTCATGCCGTCCGACCATGCCGCCGACGCCGAGCACGTGGTGGTCATTTCAGAGGCGCTCTGGAAGCGGCGCTTTGGCGCCGATCCGCAGATTGCCGGCAGGGGGTTCCGCGTCGCCGGTACCGTGAGGGTCATCGTCGGCGTCGTCCAGGAGGAGCGCATGTGGCCTGCGAAACAGGACGTGTGGTTCCCCCTGAAGCCCTCGTTGCTGGTGGACGACGTGCGCCGCCGGCGCGACAACATGATCTGGCTCTCAATCGCCCGGTTGCGGCCGGACGTCCCGCTCGCGCAGGCGCGCGCCCGTGTGGCAGCGATCGCCGATCGCGTCGCGCAGGAGCACCCCGAATCGCGCACGGGCTGGACGACGGATCTCATTCCCGCGCGCGAATACCTGGTCGAGCCCGAGCTGCGGACCGGCCTGTTCATGCTGCTCGCCGGTGCCGGCTTCGTGCTGCTCATCGCATGCGTCAATCTCGCCAACCTGCTGCTGGCGCGCGGCGCGGATCGCGCGCGCGAGCTGACGCTGCGGTCGGCGCTTGGCGCAAGCCGCGCGCGGCTCGTGCGCCAGATGATGACGGAGAGCCTCGTGCTGGCCGTCGCCGGCGGCGCGGCAGGGGTGTTCGTCGCACGATGGTTCGCAGGCGCGCTCAGGGCCGCGGCCCCGCCGGAACTGCCGATGATCGACAGCATGAGGGTTGAGGGGGCCGTACTCGCCGCCGCCGCAGGTCTCACCGTCGCGACGGCGGTGTTATTCGGTCTCGTGCCTGCGCTCGCCGCGTGCGCCCCTCGCCCGGCTGAGGCTCTGCGCGAGAGCGGCCGCGCCGCCGGCTCCGGCCGCCGGGCCGGGCGTCTCCGCGACGCGCTCGTCGTGGCGCAGATGGCGCTGGCGATCGTTCTTCTGGTTGGTGCCGGGCTGATGCTGCGTAGCTTCAGCCACCTGATGCGGCGCGATTCCGGCGTCGATGTGGAGAAGATCCTTGCCGGCCGGATCGTCGCTCCGTCGGCTCGATACCCCGAGCCGGCGGCGCGTGCGCAGTTCTACGACCGGCTGATCGATGCGCTCGCGTCGGCGCCCGGCGTCGAGGCAGCCGCGGCGACGTCGTACCTGCCGGCCGGTGGCCGAGGGTTTGGTCTCGGCCGCGTGTTCCTGGTGGAGGGACAACCCGAACCGCCCGCGTCCTCGGATCATCCGGCCCAGTGGAACGTCGTCACGCCCGACTATTTTCGGACGCTCGGGATTCCGATCGTCCGCGGCCGGGCCTTCACGCAACGCGACACGGCGGACTCTCGCCCCGTGATGATCATCAACGAGACGATGGCTGCGGGCGTGTTCGGGAACGCCGATCCCCTCGGCAGGCGGCTGCGGTCCTGGCGCGACGAGAATCTCCTGCGTGAGATCGTTGGCGTCGTCGCCAACGTCCGCTACAACGGTCTCGCGGACGAGGACCAGCCGCTCGTCTATGTTCCGCACCACCAGAACTCCTGGTCGTCGATGACGGTCGCACTGCGCGCCCAGGGCGATCCCGCTACACTTGCCAGCATCCTGCGGCGTGAGGTGTCGCGGCTGGATCGGGACGTGGCCGTCGCGCGGATCTCCACGCTGTCATCGCTCGCCGCGAACTCGATTGCGCCGCAACGGTTCGGTGCGCTGCTCCTGGCGATGTTCGCCGCCGCCGCCGCGCTGCTGGCCGGCATTGGCGTGTACGGCGTCATGAGCTACGCTGTCGCGCAGCGGCGCCACGAGCTCGGCGTGCGGCTCGCGCTCGGCGCGCAGCCCCGCGACCTCTTCGCGCTCGTCCTCGGCCGGGGGCTGGTGCTCACGGCGTTCGGCAGCGCGCTGGGGCTCGCGGGCGCGCTCGCGCTGGGTCCGGCGATCCGCGGGCTGCTCTTTGGCGTCGGGCCGACGGATCCCGTGACCCTCGTTCTCGTGCCGGTTGGGCTCGCTGCCGTCGCGCTGCTCGCCTGCTGGCTGCCTGGCCGGCGCGCGGCGCGAATCGATCCGCTCGAGGCGCTCCGTCTCTAAGGAGCGGGCGGCCGGTCAGCCTGCGTGCCGCACCCGAGAGATCCGCGACCAGCACCTCCAGGCGCGGAAAGAATCCGAACTGGACACTTCTATTCCGGGCGGAGTGCGACGAGAGGATCGACTCGCGACGCCCTCCGCGCCGGCAGATAGCTGGCGAGCGTGGCGATCGCCGCCACCATGGCAACCGCGGCGGCGATCGTCCACGGGTCGCGCGCCCGCACCTCGAACAGCAGCGATTCAATCCAGCGGGCGACAGCGAGTGCACCGGCGATGCCCAGGACCAGGCCGGCGCTGGCCAGCCAGAGACCGCGTGACAGCACCAGGCGCAGCACGGTCGACCGCTCGGCACCGAGCGCCATGCGGATCCCGATCTCCTGCGTGCGCTGCGACACGAGATAGGCCAGCACGCCGTAGATGCCGAGCGCGGCCAGTAGTGCCGCGAGGCCGGCGAACATCGCCACGAGCGACGCGTTGAGGCGTGGCTGCGACGCGCTTTGTTCGATCAGCGCGTGCATGTCCCGCACGTTGTAGACCGCGAGCTGCGGATCCATCTCTTTCACGGCCTGCTGCAGGACGGCGCCGGCCTGCGCCCGCTCGTCTGCCCGAATCACGACCGTCATCGTGGGCCACACGTAGCGCGTCGCCGAGATGTACATCGTCGGTGTCGGTGTCAGCGAGAGATCGATGTTGCGGACGTCGCCGACCACGCCGACGACGGTCCAGATCCCGTTCGGTCCGGCCTGTATCTGGCGGCCGATCGGATCGGCATCGCCCCAGAACCGGCGCGCCATGGTCGCGCTGACGATCAGCCGGTTCTCGTCGGCGGTGCCGCCCGCGTCCGAAAAAGAGCGGCCGCGCAACAGTGGGATGCGCAGCGTCTTGAAGTAGCTGGGACTGACCATGCGCCAGTCCGTTTGCAGCGACGCGCCGCCAAGCTGCGACTGGCCGACGGCCGTGAGCGGCATGCCCGTATTGCCGCCGCCGAACGGCGCGCCGCTCGACAGGCCGACGGATTCGACACCCGGCGCGGCGGCGATCTTCTCGAGCAGCTGTCGGTAGAACGCGTCCCACTCCGTTCCCGGTTTCACGTCACGTCCCTGGAGCCCCATCATCCCGGTCGTGACGTTCGCGGGGTCGAAACCCAGGTCGACACGCTGCAGCCGAATCAGGCTCTGGACGAGTAACCCCGCGCCGACCAGCAGCACCGTGGCGAGCGCGACCTGCGCCGCCGCCAGCACCTGGCGCGAGCGGCCGCCGGACGTCGAGCTGCCGCGCCCACCTTCCTTGAGCGACTCAACGACATCGCCGCGAGAGGAGGCGAGAGCTGGCAGGATGGCGAACGCGATGCCGGTGACGAGGCACACGCCGAGCGAGAAGAGCAACACGGGTACGCTGAGCGTCGTCTCGTTCGCACGCGGCAAGGCGGTCGGGAGCCAGGCGCGCAGCATCGGCAGCGTCCAGGAGGCGAGAAGCACGCCGGCCGCCCCGCCAAGTATGGCGAGCACGAAGCCCTCGGTCAGCATCTGTCGCACGAGCCGTCGCCGGGCCGCGCCGATCGCCATCCGCATGGCCAGCTCGCGCTTGCGCGACGCGCCCCTGGCGAGGAGCAGGTTGGCGACGTTCGCGCACGCGATCAGGAGAAGGCAGCCGACGGTCCCGAGCAGCACGTACATCGCGTTGCGCGTGGCCTCGGGAATGAGCCAGTCGTAGACCGTGCTCATCGTGATTCCCCAGCCCTTGTTCGACGCCGGGAACTCCGCCTCGATTTGCCGCGCGATCGTCTGCATTTCCGCCTGCGCCTGCTCGAATGTGAAACCGGGCCTAATTCGCGCGATGACGTTGGAGATGCGGTTGTCACGGTCTTCCTGGGCCGGGTCGAATCGCAGGGGCATGTAGAGCTCGGCGGCAAGCGGCACGCTGTCTTCGGGGATGATGCCGACGACCGTGTAGGGCTGCCCGCCGACGCTGACCGAGCTGCCGACGATCCCGGGATCGGCGTCGAACTGGCGCCGCCACAGTGAATCGCGGATGACGGCAGGGTTGCCCGCCGCCGGGTTTTCGTCCGCAGGGGTCAACACGCGGCCTGCTACCGGCTTCACGCTCAACAGGCGGAAGTAGTCTGGCGAGATCGTCACCGAGGTGACCCGGGCTGGGTCCCCCTTGCCCCGCAGCGTGACGCTGCCGCCGCGCCAGCCGGCGACGTCGAGCGACCGCGCGCGCGCGCGCCACGTCACATAATTCGGCAGCGAAACCGCGAACGCGGTGACCCCGAGCGAATCGTTGCGCTCCCAGATCCGCACCAGCCGGTCCGCCGCCTCGTAGGGCAGCGGCCGCAGCGCGACGGCATGGACAACGCTGAAGATCGCGGTGTTGGCGCCGACGCCGAGCGCAATCGTGGCGATGGCGGTCAGCGCGAACACCTTCGCACGGCGCAGCGAGCGGAACGTGTACCGGACGTCCTGGCGCAGGACGTCGAGGTGCTCCCACGGCGCGCGGAAGAGGGAGTCGGCGATCAGCTGGCCCCAGAGTCGAAGCACGGCGCCGAGGCCGAGGCCGCGGTCGTGCGACAGCCGCTCGCGAAAGGCGAGCATCATCTCGCGCTCGTAGTCGTCCCTGAACTCACCGGGGTAGCAGCGGAGCAGGAGCCGGTACAAACGCTCGGAGAGCGTGGTGCGGGTCATAGCGGTGGCTTCCTCGGCGCTGGCATGTCGAAGGTCGCATCCTCGACGTCCATGGTGTGCCTAGGAGCGCCCTGGCAGCAGCCCGGACACGCGCGCCTGCGAGAGCAGCGAGCGCATACGTTCGGCCTCGGCGGCGACGACGCGGCGACCGAACTTCGTGATGCGATAGAAGCGGCGGCGCTCGTCCGCTCCGGCGGCGCCGGTGGTCAACTCCTCGATCAGGCCCTCCTCCAGCATCCGCTTGATTGAGCCATAGAGCGTGCCGGGGCTCAGGCGGACGCGCCCGCCGGTGCGCTCGGCGACGTCTTGCATGATGCTGTAGCCGTGCCGCTCGTCTTCGCCGAGCGCGATCAGGATGTGCAGGAATGCCGGCGCCAGCGGGAGCAGGGCGTCGATTTCTGAATCAATGTTTCGTGACATGTCAGACCTCGTTATAACGAAGTGTGATATACCATGATATGCGAGGTCCCGTCAAATCACGATTTTCTCACCTGCATGGCGAAGAAGTCGGCGCGGTCGACCACCTCGTGGATGACAAGCACCGCGGATGCTCGTGCCGGCTGCGCTCGCTGCCCTCGTGCTGCTCCCCTGCTCGCTGCCGGCCGCCGCGCGGCGCGAATCAATCGCACCACCAGGAAACACATGCTTCCTTCGCTGTCGGCCGATTCTGCGATTCCCCACCGGCCGGCGACGGCCTCGAGCGACGCGACCGCAGGACAGTGAGTTTTCGCTCGCAGGCGAACGGCCGGCAGACAAACCGGGCCTCGCGCCCGTTCCAGGCGCAAGCGATTGTTACCCCTCTACTGCTCCCGGAGCACCTGCATCGGTTCCAGCAGCGCGGCGCGCGTCGATGGCACCAGCACTGAGAGCGCAGCGACGGCGATGACGACGACAATGACGCCGCCAAGCGTCAACGGATCGGACGGCGAGACGCCGAACAGCATGCCGGCAATGAGACGCGTCGACGCGAGGGCGAGCGCGACGCCGACGACGCACGCGACACCGACGACCCGCAAGGCGTGTGCCATGAAGCCGGACAGAATGCGGCGGCGGGTCGCGCCGAGCGCCAGGCGAAGCCCGACCTCCCTGCGCCGCAGGCTCACGGCGTAACTCAGGGTGCCGTACAGGCCAACGGCCGACAGTGAGAGCGCCGCGGCCGCAAACAGCGCGACGAGCGCGGCACGGAGTCGATTCTCGGCAAACGCGTCGCCGATCCGCTGCTCGAGCGGTGCGATGTCGTAGATGGAGCGCAGGGGCTCGAGCTCTTTCATCTTCAGCCGGACGTCGCGCGCCAGCGCGAGCGGATCGCCATCGGTCCGGACGAGAAAGTACGGCATCGGATTCGGAGCGCTGGCGCACCAGTACACCGCCGGACTGGCTTGGCTCGCGATGCCTCGTTCGCGCGCGTCGCCAACCACGCCGACGATGCGCACCGGCGCCGGGGACGGATTTCCGGTGTCACGAAGGTGCAACCCGACAGCTGAGGGCCGGTCGGCGACATACCTGGTGACGAACGCGCGGTTCACCATCGCCTCCGCGCCGGCAACGGCGGCGCGTCGTCGGCACAGCTCCCCCGCGACGATCGGGATCCGCATCGTGGCGAAATACTCGGGTGAGACGGCACGCCCTTCGGCCACAAGCGGCGGGCCGGCGGCGGAGCTGGCTTCCGCGAGCTCGAAAGTCGTCTCGAATTGCGTGGGCACGCCAGGCAGCGACCAGCCGATGGTGGCGGCCGACTCCACGCCCGGCAGTGCCTCGAGCGCGGCGATCGCGGTGTCGATCCGCTCGACAACGCGCGCGAAATCGGACGTCTCGCCCCAGCTCCCGCTCATGCGAAACGTCAGCACGCGGCGCGTCTCGAAGCCCGGATCGATGCGGGAGAGCGCGTGCAGGCTGCGGCCGAGCAGGCCGGCGGTGGTCAGCAGCGTGACCGACAGCGCCACCTGCGCGCCGACGAGCAGCCACTGCAGCGAGTTCCGTGCCGATACCTGCGTCCGGCGCGCGCC
>DASTBU010000123.1:0-20436 GCA_035711845.1 Vicinamibacterales bacterium | reverse complement strand
TGTGGAGCGCCGGAATCCGAGCGAAAGCCGAAATGATCTTCGGGTCGACGTCGGCGCCGCCGCGCCACACGGTGTGCCGCACGCCGTCGGCGCTGGTGAAATCGTAGAGGGGTTCCCCGGCCGTAACGCGGCCGGCCAGCGCGTCGACCTCGGACGAGGCCGGATAGGTCAGAAATACGACGCCGGTCTGCGCGCGCAACTCCAGGATGTGACGCGTGCGGTCGTCTTCCTTGTCCCGGCGCGTCCGCTCGTGTTTGCGGATCACGTCCTGCTCGTATTCGTCGACGGAAAAGCAGCCGGCGATGCCCGTCTGCTCGTGCGAGCCCATGCGCAGGCGATAGAAGTACAGCGATGGCTTCTCGTCGACGATGAGCACCGCCTTCTCGCGCAATGCCGCCAGATTCTCCTTCGCCCGGGCGTACACCTCTGGCGCGTAGGGATCCTGATCCGGCGGCAGGTCGACCTCGGACCGCGTGACGCGCAGGAAGCTCAGGGGATTGCCCGCCGCGATCTGGCGTGCCTCCTCCGTGCTGACGACATCGTAGGGAACCGACGACACGGCAGACGCGGATTCGGGGCTGGGCCGCAAGGCTCTGAAGGCGTAGAGCATGGACATCCAGACATTCTAACCACGACCGGGGTGTGTTGGCGACGCAGGGCCGCGGCGGTCATCGGGGGAGGCAGTCGACCGGCCGCCTGGCCGGTCACCGAGCCGGACGCTGAATCAGGACAACGGACGCCGATGGCTGCGGGATCCCGCTATTGGTTGGCGCGGACTGCGTCGGGGTGCGCGAGCAGGATCGTCGAAAGCTGTCCGACGACCCCGTCGCGAGCGACGCGGTAGTCAGCCAGCAGATTCGTGGGAATGGGATCGCCGGGTGGCTGACGCGCGTGCTGCCGCCGCGGGTCCACGAACACGCCGTTCTTGCGCAGCCGATAATCGAGATGCGGTCCCGTGGCGGTGCCTGTCGCCCCCACGCGCCCGATCAGCTGCCCCTGGTCGACCCTCGCGCCGCGGCGAATACCTTTAGCGAACGACGACAGGTGGAGGTAGTAACTCTCGAGGCCGCTGGCATGACGCAGGCGGACCTGATTCCCGCCGCCGCCTGCCCAACCCGCTGACACCACCACGCCCGACGCGACAGCCACGACGGGCGCCCCCCGGGGAGCGGCATAGTCGACACCCAGGTGCGCCCGATACCTCCGGTGCACCGGATGCAGCCGTCGTCGTGAAAACCCTGACGTGATGCGGGGCTCGAACCTGAGCGGAGACTTCAGAAGGGTGCGCTTCAGCGAGCGGCCCTCCTCGTCGTAGTAGCCGGGCTTCCCGGTGCCCGGGTTCACCCAACGATAGGCCTGGTAATCCCGGCCGTCGTTGCTGAAACGGGCGCCCAGAATAGAGCCGTAGCCGGCGAAGTCTCCCTCGATTGTGGCTTTCTCGAACAGGACCTCGAAGCTGTCGCCCGGCTGGAGCTCGCTCTGGAAGTCGATCTGTCCGCTGAACAGCGCCGCCAGGGAAATGGCGAAGTTCACGTCCTCGCCGGCCTCGGTCACCGCCGCGATCAACGAATTTTGCTCCGTGTCGATCACGCCCCGAATCGCCGCGACCGTGACCTCCTTGTCATAGGACAGCACTTGCGCCCGCAGGACAGCCGGCTGCGATCGGTCCGGGTTGACGATCCGCAGGAACCTGTCCGCGTCAATCTGGTATTCGAACTCGCGCAGCAGACCGTCGAGCGATCGCACCAACCGATATGGGCGATTCGCACGCAGATCGCGCGGATCGAAGACATCGCGCGCAGACTCGATGGCAGCCTGGATCAGCTCGAGGTTGAGATTGTGCTGCCGGAGAAGGCCATCCAGGGTCGCATTCCGCGGCACCACCGCCTCGATGATCTGGCTGTCGAGGGGAAGGACGATGTCCTGGCCGGGCGTGGACGGTGGCGCCTCCGGCACCGCCGCGCAGGCGGTCAGGAGCGCGGCAAGAGCGGCGGCCGGTGCTGCGTTCCGGGCCATCAAAGCCCGAGTATTTTACCATGCTGGGGGGGACCGGGGTGGTCAACCAGGCGCCATCAGCCAGACGGCCCACTGCCCCGACCGGCGGGAGTAGTAGGCGACACGGCGTCCGTCAGGGGACCAGGTGAACTCCTCGGCCGAGGGATCCCCGAGAACCCTGCGGGTGGATCCGTCCCTCAAGTCGAAAAGCCAGGCCCCGTCTCCCTGCAGCTGGAGCATGATCCGATCCCCTTCCGGCGAGACGGCGGGTGTTCGGATCGGGCGTCCTTTCCGGGGGGACGGATATAGCCGTTCCCGTCCGCTGTCCACATCCAGGATCACGAGCCGACCTTCGTGGCTATAGGCCAGTCGCTTTCCATCGGGGAACCACGAGCCGCCCCATGGCTGTCCGGACCGATGAGAGGTGAGGCGACGGAGATCGCCTGACTCGAGATCGACCAGCCAGAGATTCCAGACGGCCGGCCTGTCGGGCTCGGCCCGAATCACGGCGAGGGCCTTCCCGTTCGGAGACCAGCTCGGGATGGCCGCAAACCCTTCGCCCGTGATCCTGCGCACATCCGAACCGTCAGCCTTCGCGACATAGACCCCGCGCTCGCCCTCTCGATCGGAGTCGAAGGCGATGCGCGTTCCATCCGGCGACGGACGTGCGTGGAAATTCTGGGAGTTGTCGTCCACCACGCGCGTAATGCGCAGCAGTACGTTCTCCCCTACCGAACCGGCCTGCACCAGCCCCGGTGCCGCTCCTTCGCTTTCCCCGGGCCGAAAGAACATCGCGCTTCCGACCGAAGCCAAAGACGATGACCAGGCAACTCCGAGATTTGGTACGCCGCGAGCCGGTTCAACCACATCGCCGGCAGGGCTGCGGGAGCGGGATGCGGAATTCGGGCCTCGAGGGGCCAAACCCACCTTCTGGTTGGCGCCTGTTGCGTCGGCGGACGGGGTCTTTTCGGCGGGTCGGCCACTTGTGCCCGCCGAGGCAAGCCCCTCGGCCAACTGCGTGGATGGCCTCCACGCTGGGATGTCCGGCAACGGCGGCAGGACGAGCAGGGCGAGCATTGCGGCGATGCCGAAGGAAGCCGCGACTGCCGCTCGTCTCCATCTGAAGGGCTCCGGCACTACCGGAGCGTTGTCCAGTTCTGGGTTCAACGGCAGATCTTCGATCACGACCGTCGCGTCCGTCTTCGTTCCGACCTCGACCCCCTCGACAGCGACCTCGGAATCCTCTCTCGCACCGATACTGGCGACAAGGGGCCCGACGGTAGCGAGGACCATCCGCTCATCGAGGCCCGCCGCGCGCGCGTATCGTGTCAATTCGGCGCGGCCGTACATGCCGGCAGGCCAGTTTCTCAGGTAGCCCCACTCGAGCTGCCGCAGAAGCGCGACCGGTATGCTGCTTCGTTCAGAAATCTGCCCAAGCGTCAGCCCCGTTCCACGGCGTGCCCGACGTATGTCCGAGATGGTGAGCGGCACGGCATCTCGACGGTCGAGCGTGACGTCGCCAGCCCCCGTTGCGCCCGCAGGGATAGCGCTCTCTTCTTGTTTGCTTCCACCCTCGGATCGGAGCGAGCCCGTCGAAGGCATGACCACGGCGCTGGTGGGTTTTCCCGCAGCAGCCGCCCACGCTGCGGCCAGCTCGCGTATCCGCGCAGGCGGATCGGGATCGCTGAATCGCAGCAGGGCGTCGGCGAACTGTTCGAGAGATTCGTAACAGGGGACGTCAAGGGTTCCGCGTGCCCGTGCCACAACCAGTCGAAGCGCGCCGGGCACTTTCAGCTCGCGTGCCGCATCGAAAGGCGGGAGCAACGCATCGAGCAGCTGCGCGGCTCGCGAGACCGCGCGGTCGGACGCAACAGGCCCTTCGACCGTGATGGTACCGCAGGGCATCAGACGAATGACGTGTGGTAAAGGCACACCGGGAACCGAGCCGCCCACTACCTGGAGAATGAGCTCGCGAACTATCGTCACGGACTCACTCGGACGCAGAAGAATGCCGGCGATGGACAGATCAGCTAGGGAGAGTCTCGTGTCGTCGGTAAGCATTCCGGCCGTTGTCCTGCTACTTCCCTGCCAGCCTGAGCGAGGGGCGGCAACGCAGGAAAAACCGGCGGTTGTGCGGCAGGGCTCGTTTCTCGAGGACTAACAGCTGAGCGGCCGGGGTCTCTGAGCGTCCAGGAAATTACACGCTGGAGGTCTTGACCCCGTCAGAACTTGTACAAATGAGTCTCCTGGGTCAAGACCGTCAGGTGGGACTTCAGCTTCCCAACCATTTCGCCGGAGTACACGGTACACGTGCGTGCTCGTCGACACACGTGCGTGCTCGTCCACGGAAACCATACTCAGCAGCGTGTTCGGCTGAGTCTTCTTGCCGGCGCACCGAGGGTCACTTGGTAATGTTGATCTGGACCAGCTTGCGATACTTGACCGCGCGCCCGTTGAATGTCGCGGGCCTGTAGCGCCAGTCCTTGGCCGCCGCGATCAATTGGCTGTCGAAGACGGGATGCATCCGCCCTCTGAGCTCGATGTGGGTGACCCTTCCCTGTTCGTCGATCACGATTTCCATCAGACCGCGTTCCCGGGTTTGCGACGCGATCGTGGACGGAAGCCGCGGCACCTCCTGCTTTATGGCCACCGGCGGTACCACGCCGTTATCTTCGGCGCCGAACACTCGGTCGGACTGAACCTCAGGCGTCGCTGGAGCCGGCGCGGCGGGCGGGGCCGGAGGCGGAGATGCCGGCGCCGGCTCGGCGGACTGCGGCGCCGGAGGCGGTGCGGCCGCCGCGGTGCTGAGATCCAGGAAGCCCTCCACGAGCACGCGCAGGTCCGCCAGACGTCCGCCCATATCGGGATCGTCGATCAGCTGGAGCAGCTCCCGGAACTCCTGTTCGGACCGAGCGAAGTCCTTGCGATCGAACGCGGCTTTCGCCGAGCTGTACCGCTCGCGACTGATGTCCGGCAGGCGGCGCTGGCGCACCTCAGCGAACGCGGCGCGCACACGCGGGGATGCCTCGGCTTCGCTCGGCTGATACATCGGGTCGGCAGCGATCACCGCCGAGATGGCCGCCTCTGCTTCTTCGGCTCGTCCGAGCGCCAACAGGCACAACGAACGGTACTGCTCGATCGCTTTCAGGTCGTTCGTGACATCGGGACCGGGCCGGAGACCGTTCAGCACCAGAAGCGCCTCGTCGTACCGCGCGGACGCATACAGGTTGCGAGCTGTCTCGAGCGAGTTTTCCTGCGCGGCCGCGGGAGCCGCCAGGGCGACGGTCAGCACCAGGGACGCGCACGTGCCTTTCATGAGGATCATCGTCGAACTTCAGCCTTCCCGTCAGCTACCGCATGTCCACGCTGAGCCTGACCGGCTCCGCCGTGGTGACCGAGATCGCATGACGCTTCTCGCCGAACTGCGGGTGCCGGAACACCACCTCGTGTGGACCGATCGGCACCGAGAGGTTCCCAATCGGCGTTTCGCCGACCCGCTGTCCATCGATCCAGACCTCTGCCCAGGGTGAGGCGTTGAGGTTCACGGCCCCGTTGGGAAGCTCCGCTCTGATCGATGCGGTCTTGCCCGGCGAGACAGTGACGACGCGCGTTGCCGTGTAGCCGAGCGTTTCGTTCACGAGCAGCAGCTCGTGGCGACCCGCCGCAAGCATCAACCGGTCCGCGTCGGTCGTACCGATGACACGGCCACCCTCGCGAATCTCGAGCGAGAATGGCGCCTTGACGCTGAGCCACCCGGATACCGGACCCGAACCGGGCGCGTCGGCGGCCGCCGCCGCGCCGACGGGAACCACCAGAGATACGGTTCCGCCCGCCTGCACGGTGGCGACGTGACGTGAGGACGCCTCAGCCGATTCGAGGAGGACCTCGTGATCACCGGGGGTCAGATCCGACACCGTCAGCGGGGCGACGCCGCGCGCAACGCCGTCAACGGTGACCTTGGCGCCCTCCGGTTGCGACTCGACGCGCAGATGACCGGTCTCTGGCGCCGCGGCGAACTCGAGATAGTGAGAGACCTGTGCCCCGGCCGTGGCATTGAACGGGATCACTCGCGGCACTCCGCGGCCGCGCAACTCCAGGATGTGCGCACCGGGCGTAACCGAAATGTTGGCCGGCGTCAGCCCGCGGTCGACACCGTCCACGAAGACCTGCACGCCCGCCGGGTTCGACTGCACGACGAGCGTACCCATCTCGGGCGCAGGGGCGACGCTGTTCGTGAAGAACTTGGGCGCGACGAAACCGGCCGCCGCCAGAATGAGGGCAGCCGCAACGCCCAGCACGGCCTTCTTCGAGAGCGTGAATCGCCGCTTCGTCGTTTCCGGCTCCGGCACATCAGGCGGACCGAACGCAGCGTCGACATCGAAGAGTGACGGCCGGGGCTGTGCCAGAGGACCGCGGTGGGACGTCGCAGCAAGATCGTCGGCGGAGATCAAATCGGTGAGATCGCGGGCGGAAGCGATCGGCTGCGCGCCCGCTTTCGGTGCCGTCGTCTGGCTCGGTGCCGTCGTCTGGCTCGGTGCCGGGGGCGCTACAGCGCCCGGCGATGCGGGCGAGGCGCCCGACAAGACGAGTGGTCGCGTCGCCACCGGAGCCTCGGTGTGTCTGCCCGACCGGGCAGGCGCAGACGGCGCCGCAGCCTGCGGGGGCGCAGCGTGCGTCGGACCGAACGGTCGCGCATCGTGCACTGGTTTGGCGACACTCGAGCTCTGGACCGGCGCAGGCGGTTCCTCGAATCCGTTGGGCTCCAGCAGCGCGGCGATGTACCGCGACAGGAACGTCTCGAGTGCGACTGGAGCAGCGACGTACATCGAGTCGTCCGCCAGCAGTTCTTCGAACGCGCTGAGCGCCTCCGGTGCGGACGCAAACGCGCGGCGCGAATCGAGCTGCAGCGCACGCGCCAGCCAGTCGCGCAGCGGCGCCGAGAGAGGCTGCTCCTCGCCCATCGACGTGCGCTGACGCGCTTCCTGGAGCAGAGCGGGAAGCCGGTGCGGATACTCGTCGGCGTTGAGCGGGCGGCCCAGGAGGAGCGCCAGTGCGACGAGCCCCACGCCTGTGACGTCCGCGCGGTGATCGAAGCGCGAGAGGCCGGCGCTCGGCGGCATCGCAATCCGGAGCTCCTGCCACAGGCGGTCGCGGCTGAATTGCAGCTGCTCGATCGCAGCCGCGAGCACGTGCTCGACGATCACCAGCCTGGCGTGGGGCGTGACGATCAGCCGCTCTGGCGCGATCAGCCCGTGAGCGACGTCCCTTGCGTTCTCGTGGAGCAGCGCGAGGGCGGGCACCAGCTGCCGTATGAGGCAGACAGCCGCATTGGTATCCAGTTGGAGCCTGCGTTCGTGCGCGACCCGCAGGATGTCGGACAGCCGGGTGCCCTCGACGTGATCCGATACGATCGCCAGGCCGGGCGCGGGCACCTGTACCCGATCCACGCGACGAACGCGCGCGTAATACGCGTGCCTGAAATTTGCCAGCCGCGCGGTCCGCTCGCGCAGCGCGAACTCGAACGAGGGAACGGCGGTGAGCGCCGGTTTGATGCGCAGAATCTGCAGCAGTTCGCCGGTGGCGCCATCGGCAGCGACCACCCGATCGCCGATACCGTCGCAGAACAAGGGAGCCTCTGGCCGTTCACTTGACATGGGGATAGTGCTCATGGGGCGACCCTGCAAAGTGCAACCCATGCACCAGTGACCGTCCAGCTCGGCCCGACGGCGCTAAACTCCAGGCAGTCATGCACCTGCGGCTTGCCGACGGCCCGTCACACGACCGCCGCCGATCACATTTTTCGACTCGAACATTCAGTTCTGTAAGCGGTCCGCGCCTCTCAGGCGTCAGAATCGTTATTCCCGTCACGTCTGGCAAATGGACTGACAACCCGGCTATGCTTGCGGCGGGCCGGCACCACGGGCGTCGGTCCACGTCATCAAGGCTTGCACTACCTATAAGAGAGGATGCAATGAACTTTGCGATCAGACAGCGGCCGGTGCTGTCGGCGTTCGCTGCGCTGACACTTGCCGTCACGCTCGTTCCGGTGTCGGCTCAGCAGGCACCAGAAAAAATCGACTACGAGGCGATCTTCAAGATCAAGCAGGAAGGGTTTCAGAACTCACAGGTGATGGAGATCTTGAGCTGGCTGACCGACGTGTATGGTCCGCGCCTCACCAACTCGCCGGGATATCGCAGGGCCGGCGACTGGGCCGTGAAGGAAATGACGTCATGGGGGCTCGCCAACGTCGGGCTCGAGCCGTTCCCGTTCGGCCGAGGATGGTCGAATGACAAGTACTACGCCATGGCCACGACGCCCGGCGGCAGCTTCGCCATCATCGGTCATCCGACTGCGTGGACGCCGGGGACCAATGGCCTCGTCTCCGGCGACGCCATGATCGCCGTCATCGAGAACGAGCAACAGATGGCTGAGTTCAAGGGAAAGCTGAAGGGCAAATTCGTCCTTACCCAGGCGATGCGGGACGTGAACGCGCTGTTCGAGCCGCCGGCACGGCGATTCACCGAGGAAGAGCTCGCGGCAATGGAGCGGGAGGACGATCCGACTCGCGTGGGCCGGGGCGGCCGCGCCGGAGGACCAGGACGAGCCGGCGGGCCCGGGGGCGGTCGAGGCGGCGCCCAGAGCTTTGCGCGCGCGCTCGGGCAGTTCTACAAGACCGAAGGCGTGCTGGCGACGTTGACCGCCGGCCGCGGTGATGGAGGAACCGTCTTCGTGGGCGGCGCATCGGCCAATCGTCAGCCCGACGCCGAGCTCGGCGTCCCGGCCATCGCGATCGCAGTCGAGCACTACGGGCGCATCTCGCGGACGCTCGCCAAGAATCAGTCCGTCAAAATCGAAATGGACATCAAGAACACGTTCCTTGACGACGTGAACTCGTTCAACGTGGTGGGGGAGATTCCCGGCACGGACAAGGCAGACGAGCTCGTGATGCTGGGCGCCCACTTCGACTCGTGGCACAGCGGAACTGGAGCGACGGACAACGCCGCCGGGTCGGCGGTGATGATGGAGGCCATCCGCATCCTCAAGCAGAGCGGCCTGCCGCTGCGGCGAACGGTCAGGATCGGGCTATGGGGCGGCGAGGAACAGGGGCTGATCGGGTCGCGGCTGTACGTCACCGAGCATTTCGCGAATCCGGCCGACATGGTGCTCAAACCCGGGCACGCGAAGTTCTCAGGCTACTTCAACGTGGACAACGGCACCGGCGCGATTCGCGGCGTGTACCTCCAGGGTAATGAAGCCATCGCACCCATCTTCGAGACGTGGATGAAGCCCTTCCACAACCTGGGAATGCGAACGCTGTCGATCAGGGACACGGGCGGTACCGATCACTTGTCCTACGACCGCGTGGGACTGCCCGGCTTCCAGTTCATCCAGGATCCCGTGGAGTACAGCACGCGGACGCACCACTCCAACATGGACGTGTACGAGCGCATCCAGGCCGCGGACATGAAGCAGAACGCGGTGATCGTTGCCGCGTTCGTTTATCATGCCGCGAACCGCGAGGAAAAGCTCCCGCGCAAGCCGCTTCCCCGACCCCAGGGTGGCACGGGAACCACGACAGCCAGCGTCGGACGGTAGCGTCGTACGCGAAGACTGAATCGGGAATCGACTCCTCGATTCCCGATTCAGACTGGCGGGCGCACTCACCACGGGACGGCTTGGCTCACGATCATCGACAGCGATGCTCAGAGCGCCCGGGCTGCGTACTGACGAGCCGCCGATGACCAGACTACAGGCGCGGCATGCCGGCGCGCTGCTCGTTGCCACGATCCTCGCTGTCTTCTGGACCTGGCCGCTCGCCGCGCAGTTGTCGAGGATTCCCCACGATCCGGGGGATCCGATCCTCACCACCTGGATTCTCTGGTGGAACGCGCACGCGGTCCCGCTCACGGAACGCTGGTGGAACCCGCCGATCTTCGTTCCCATGCGCGGGGCCATCGCGCTGTCCGAGCACCTGCTCGGTCAGAGCGTCATCGCAACGCCGCTTCAGCTCGCCGGGCTCGAACCGCTGACCGCCCACAACCTGGTGCTGCTGCTCTCCTATGCGATGTCGGCGTTCTTCGCCTATGTGCTCGCGTTCCGACTCACCGGATCGACGCTGGCCGCCGCCTGCGCGGGCCTCGCGTTCGGCTTCGCGCCCTACCGCGCGAGCCACGTGTCCCATATCCAGATGCTCACGTCGCAATGGATGCCGGCGATGCTGCTCGGCATGCACGCATATGTCGACACGGGCCGTGGCCGATGGCTTGCGCTGTTCGGCCTCTCCTGGGTCCTCCAGGCACTGTCGAACGGTTACTACATGCTGTTTCTCCCCGCGCTGATTGTGCCGTGGATCGTCTGGTTCACGCCGTGGCGGACCGCCCCCCGCAAGGGTCTGGCGCTCGTGGCGGTCTGGGTTGGTTCGTCGCTGCTGTTGCTGCCTGTCCTGCTGGGTTACTACTCGGTGCACAAGTCGCTCGGCATCGCGCGCAGTCTCGAGAGCATCCGGCAGTACAGCGCGACGCTGAACTCGTTCGGCCGTGGACATCCGCTCCTGGCCTTGTGGTCCGATGGCAAGGGGTCGTCGGCAGAGGACTATCTGTTTCCTGGTCTCACCGTTGTGATACTCGCGACACTCGGGCTTGCACTCGCCCTTGTGCGCCGTCGACGATCTCCGCAGCCTTCGAGCCTCCGGGGGCCTCATGCCGGTACAGCCTCGAACCTCATCTTCTATTGCGCAGCCGCCCTCCTGATGTTTGCGCTCGCGCTGGGACCCGGCGGTGAGTCGGGCGGCCCGCCTTCGTGGCTGCGGCCCTACACCTGGCTGCTCTGGCTGCCCGGCTACAACGGGCTGCGGGTGCCCTCGCGGTACGCGATGCTCGGGTCGCTGTGTCTCGCGCTCGCCGCAGCCTGTTCCCTGGCCTGGTTTCTCAGGTCCGGCGGCCGCTGGCGAACCGCTGCGGGAGCCCTCCTCGTGGCAGTCGTCGGGCTCGAGGGGCTTCAGGAACGCATGCCGTTGATTGTGCCGCCGCCGAGGCTGTTGCTCACGGACGCGCCGGATGCGGCGGTCCTCGAGATTCCGACAGACTCTGGCGGGGGGAGAGTGGCGAGCCTGTACCGCGCGATGTTCCACGAGCGGCCGCTCGTCAACGGATACAGCGGCTACACCCCGTATCACTACGCCGTGCTCACGCTCGCCGTGCGACGCCGCGACCCTTCGGTGCTGCGCTATCTCGCCAGGGATCGCCCGCTGGTGATCGTCGTGAGCCGCGCCGCCGACCGGAGCGGCAGGTTCCGCCGCATGGTGGAGTCCATGGCCGAGGCCTCGCTCCTGAATGTGAGCGGAGCCGGCCCGGTCTACCTGTTACCCCGCCAGCCGCCGAAGCCCTTGCCGCCGCCTGATTCGGAACTGCCGTGCCGCGCAATGGACCTGGAGGCCCGGCGGCTGAGAATCGACTGCGGAGAGCCTCGGGCTCTCAGCGCGATCGAGTTCGCGGTGCGCGAACGCTTCAGAGACGTCGACGAACGCCTGCTGATCGAAGCGTCTGACGATGGGGAGCAGTGGCGAGAGGTGTGGCTAGGGTGGACCGGCGAGTTCGTGCTGGATGCCTTCTTGCGCGACTGGAGGCAGGCGCCGGCCAGGATCCAGTTCCCTCCCACCCGCGCGCGCTATCTCCGTGTCTATCCCGTGCGGGAGTGGATGGTGGAGGAGATAAAGGTCAGAGGCGGCTGATCTCCGCCGTCCGCCGTCCGCATTCTGCCTTCCACCTTCAGCATTCAACATTCAGCATTCAGCATTCAGCATTCAGCATTCCTATGGTTTCATCCCCGGCAGCCATTCGGGCGTGAAGCCGGAATCGGCGAGCCAGCGGATCGGCCCCAGCATGGACCGGATGGCGCTGGTCATGTGCGCGAAGTTGATGTGGCGCACTTCGTCGGACGCCTGGTGATACTCCTTGTGCAGGCCGAAGCTGGACACGGTGTGCGCAATCACGCCGCGGCGCGCGAACTGAATGTTGTCGGAGCGAGTGAAGAAGTTCTCCTCCGGATGTGGATCCTGAACGAGCTTCGCGCCCTGCCGGGCAAGCTCGGGTCCCAGGGTCGAGCGCTCGTACCCGGTCAGCCACAAGGTCTGGGCGGGCACCTTGTTGTCGGGCCGTCCAATCATCTCGAACTGGAGATTCGCAACAATCTGCGACAGCGGGACGACCGGCCGGTCGGCAAAGAACCGTGAGCCGAACCCGCCTGCCTCTTCGCTCCCGAAGAACGCGAACACGATGGTTCTCTTCGGCCGCGGCCCGGCCGCGAGCGCTCGGGCCAGTTCCAGCACCGCCACGCTTCCCGATGCGTCGTCGTCAGCGCCGTTGTAAATCGTGTCCGCACCGGTCGCGCCATCTCTGGCCGGGCGGTTGCCGACGTGATCGAGGTGAGCGGACAGCAGGATGACCTCCGAGGAGGCGCCCGGGTCGCTGCCCGTGATCCGGCCGACGGCATTCCATGTCTGCGTTCTCCGCGCCGGCTTCACGTCGGCTTCGATGGAGATCTGAGTACCCTCTGGCGCGGCGGCCATTGCTGCATACGCTGCCTTGTCCAGAAACACGACCGAGGGGCGGATCGGAGCGCCTGCGGGGACGCCGATCAGCCGAGCGGCGGGCGTGGGCAGCCGACGGCTCGATGTCCGGCGAGAAGATATCTGTGGACTCTCCAGCAGGAGGACCGCCGAAGCGGCGCTGACAGACGCCTGATAGCCCTGGGGTGGTGTTTCGGGCATCAGAACAACGGACCCGGGCGGCGCCGGACTTCCTCCGGCGAACTTCTGGAGCGTGCCCGCGATCTTCGCTGCGCTCAGGCTCTGGACGAGGATGTTCTGGCCGTGGGTGTACTTGGTGCTCCCGGCGACCATCACCGGCGGCGCGGTGGTTTCGTACCGCTCGACCTCGATCTGCTGAACGAAGCCGCCGTTGTCGCCGAGCGGCTCGATCCCCCATTCCAGCATCTGCGCGCCGAGGTACTCCGCCGCAATCCACTCGTCGCGCGTCCCGCTTCCGCGACCGTTCAGCGCATCGCCCGCGAGAAACGTCATGTGGCTGCGGACGGAGGCCTCCGCGATGACAGAGCCGTCAACGGCCGAGGGGGGCGCTGGCGCCGCAGCGACAGTCCGGGTCGGGGCTGGCGGAGCGCCTACCGGCGCGGGGCCGCGCGGGGCGGCACTCGACACGCAGCCCGTAACAGTGACGAGTGCCGCCAGAATCAAGCGGTTCAATGGGTTCATCAGGTTCATCTGGTTCATCTGGTTCAATGGGTTCGTGTGTCCCGAGGCTTGCTGTTCGCCACGGCGCGTCGGCGGACGTGAACCAGGGTGCCGACCATTCCGAATCCGAGCGCGAGGATCACACTCGATTCCCACCCGCCTGCCGCGCCGTAGCCTGGGCGAAGGCGGGCCGCGCCGTAGCCTGGGCGAAGGCGGGCCACGACTACGGGTTGGACCCACGCCATGTGGCCGTTGCTCTCCAGCACGCGGGCCCGCACGTAGCCTTCGTCGCCGCGAAAGGTGTAGGTGGCCGACGGTTCGAGGCTCTCTTGCAACACCTGCCCTTTCCTGCCGATGAACTGAATGCGGTACTTCGAGTAGGAGGTCGGCCGGACGTCCACGCGTATTCGATCGGTCGTCGTCTCCACCTCGGACAGCTCCACCCCGGTCGATGCGTAGAAATCGCCGCGCTCGAGGGCGTCCATCAGGGCGCCCGGCTCCAGACGCGTCGCCCGCACGACCACCCAGCCGCGACCCGGCCCTGCCACGGCCGGGTTTCCCGGATCCTTGAAAATGTGGGCATCGTCGACTGCGATGCCGTACAAGAGAGCGCCGCTCGACAGTATGGCGTCCCAGACCTGTTCCAGTCCGGGGACCCCGCCGCCACCAACGTTGTTGACCATCGGATGCCCATTGAAGATCTCCAGCAGCCTGTTGTTGCGGACCAGCTGCAGCTCCTCGGTCGAGATGGACCAGCGGAAGTTGGGATGATTGACGTGCGGGATGCCGCCCGCCTTCCGGACGGCATCGACGTTCCGCTGCACGACGTCCAGGACGGACGAGCCTCCCTGCGGAGGGACGCGCTCTCCGAGGTTCAGGCCGTTGACGTGAACCGACTGGTCGCCGAACTTGTCGGTCACTTCCTCGCCCCGCACGACCAGGAACCGGTCGTCGGCGCCGTGAAGCGCCTGCAGCGCCTCGACGGAGGTCAGGAAGTTGTGATCGGTCAGAACGAGGAAGTGATAGCCGTGCTCGCGATACCACCGCACGACGTCGTCAGGCGTGGAGTCGCCGTCGCTGTTGAGGGTGTGGGTATGCGTGTTGCCCTTGTACCAGCGACGCGCGGGCTCGACGCGCTGTGCGGCGGGCTCCTGGGCGCCAGCGGGAGACGGGGCCCAACCGCTCAACATGAGCGTCGAGGCCACTGCGCAAACACGTGGCAACAGTTTCATGTCAATGTCTGGTAACGTTCGCCGCCTCGACGAGAGCCTACTACAATAACTGTTCTGCTTGCCGGAACGCCGAGGCTCGACGGCCGTACCTGGCGATTCACCCCGGAATACGCCGGGTCCATCCCTGGCCTCTTGGTCCTGCACGCCGATCGAGGCGGAGCTTTGCGGGAGTAACTCACGACTTGGGGCAGGCGCGCGTGTATGCTGTGTGTTTCCTGTCGAGGAAACACGGACGGCCGCGCAGGCGTCTTAGACCACTGTGCTTATGAACGAGATGAGAGACCGGATTTCGACGCTGACCCTGGTCGCCCTGGCTCTGCTGATCTTTCAGGCCGGCGAGGCGGCGGCCCAGTCGCATCGCGCATCGGTGAGGGGCCGGGTGATCGACCCGGCGGGAGCGCCCCTGGCCGGCGCCGAGGTGCGCGCAACGCGGGAGGGCACGAACGAGCTGCGGCAGACGACCAGCGACGAGCGCGGCCGCTTTGCGCTGCCGGAGCTCACCGTCGGCGGCTACCGGTTCGAGGTCTCCCTGGGTGGGTACAGGACGCTCTCCACGCGGATCGAACTGCGCGTCGGACAGGATCTGTGGCTCGATGCGCCGCTAAACCTCGCGGTCTCTCAGGGAATAGACGTGTCGGCGCCGTTCCTGCCGATCGATCGAGACTCCGCGGCGATGTCGACGCCCATCGATGAACGGCAGATCAGCGGGCTACCGCTCGACGGGCGGAACTTCCTCGAGCTCGCGCTTCTCGCGCCGGGTGCGACTCCCGCCCCGCAGGGTTCCGCGAGCTCCGTGCGCGGTGATTTCGCGTTCAGCGTCAACGGCGGCCGCGAAGACGCCAACGCGTATCTGCTCGACGGGGTCTACAACATGGACCCGAAGCTCGGCACCTCGGGCGTGCGTCCTCCTGTTGATGCGATCCGCGAGTTCGAAGTCCTCACGTCTACCTACGACTCCTCCTTCGGCCGCAACGCAGCCGCTCAAGTGAACGTCATCACTCGCTCGGGCACGAACGGCTACGACGGCACGGCGTACGAGTTCCTGCGGACCGGGGGCCTCGACGCGCGGAACTTCTTCGCACCGCCCGATCAGCCGGATCCCGAGTACGACCGCAACCAGTTCGGCTTTTCGCTCGGAGGACCGGTAGTGAGGGACCGGACGTTCTTCTTCGCGGACTACGAGGGGACGCGCCTTCGCGAGGGGATCACCCGCGTGACGAACGTGCCGACTGCCGCCGAGCGCAACGGCGACTTCTCGCAGTCGCTCCTGGCGAGGCCGGTCGATCCGTTTACCCGCCAGCCCTTCCCGAACGGGCAGTTGCCGTTCACGCATCCGATTGGCGCAGCCATCGCGAACCTCTACCCTCTACCGAACCGGACCGTGCCGTTTGCCAACTTCGTCTCGTCGCCCACGCTGCGGGATGACGTCGACCAGTTCGATGTTCGTGGCGATCACGCGTTCGGTGGAGGGTCCCGGCTGACGGTTCGCTACAGCTTCACCGACCGGCGCCTCATCGAACCGTTCGCAGGGGGATCGGCATTCGCATCCATACCCGAATTCGGCAACGCGGTGGAACGTCGCGGTCAGAACCTTGGCGCAACCCACATGTCGGCGTTCGGCCCGTCCATGGTCAACGACATCCGGCTCGGTTACAACCGTGTCGCGATCGGTGTCTTCCCCGAGAATGCCTCGATTACCAACCAGTCGGTCGGTCTGCCGGCTCTCTCTACAGACCCTCGCGACGTGGGGCTGAGCCTGATTTCTATAGCGGGGTATTCACCGCTCGGACACGAATACAACAACCCGCAGGAGAGCCAATCCGATACGTTCCAGGTCAGCGAAACGCTCACCTGGATGCGTGGGGCCCACCTTTTCAAGCTCGGCGGAGAGTGGTATGGCGTGCGGCAGTTCGCCTATCGCGACGTGCAAGCGCGCGGCTTCCTGCAGTTCCTGCAACAGGGTTACACGGGCAACGCGCTGGCCGACCTGCTCCTGGGGCTGCCAGTCGTGACGGGCGGCGCGCGGCTCGACAACCCGCAGAACCTTCGGGCACAGTCCTGGAGCCTCTTCGCCCACGACGACTGGAGGGCTGGAACGAGACTGACGGTCTCGGCTGGTCTTCGCTACGACTACGTCTCGCCGCCGGTCGACAGGGACGATCGTGCGAATCTCTACGACCGGGACACCCGTCGACTCGTGGGCGTTGGCACCAGCGGCATGCCGCGTGGCGGCTACAATCCGGATCGGAACAACCTCGCCCCGAGGGCGGGCTTCGCGTGGACCATCGACGATAGGGCCACGACGGTCCTGCGAGGTGGGTACGGCATCTACCACAACCAGGGCGCGCTGGCTACCTCCGAAGGGCTGTTCTTCAACCCGCCCTTCTTCAATCTGAACGTGTTCATTCCCGGTCCCGGTCTGCCGCTGCTGTCGCTGGCGGATCCGTTCCCGTCGAACTTCCCGCTGTTCATTCCGCCGTCGGCCACTGCCTATCAGCGCGACCTGGAGACACCGTGGATGCAGCACTGGAACGTGAACGTGCAACGGCAACTCGGGTCCGCTCGCGCGGTGGAAGTCGCCTATGTGGGCTCGAGCGGGCACGACCTGATCTCTGCCCGCGACGCCAATCAGGCGCCGGCGAGCCCGAACCCGCTGAACCTCCGGCCAAACCCGTTGTTCGCCGACATCACGCTGATCGAGTCGCGAGGGACCTCGAAGTACAACGCACTGCAGCTCAAGTTCCAGCAGCGCAGCACGCGCGGCGTCTCACTGCTGGCGGCCTACACGCTGGGAAAAGCGACCGACAACGCCTCGGGATTCTTCACGAGCGCCGGAGATCCGAACTTCCCGCAGAACAGCCTCGATCCTGATGCCGAAGAGGGGCGGGCGAGCTTCGATGTGCGCCACCGCTTCTCGATGAGCTTCGCGTATGCGCTCCCGTTCGGGGGAAGCGTGTGGCTCGACGACTGGGAGCTGCAGGGAGTGGTGACGCTTCAAGGCGGGCGGCCGTTCACGGTGGCCGTGCATCCCGACATCGACATCAGCAACACGGGCCGCTCGAATCTCGGGTTCGGGAACAACGATCGTCCCAACATCTCAGGCGATCCGTCGCGCTCGAGTCCCACCGCCGATCAGTGGTTCAACGTCGCCGCGTTCTCGATGCCCTCCTTCGGCACCTTCGGCAGCGCCGGGCGGAACATCCTCGACGGCCCAGGCTACCAGAACGTCAACGTCGCCGTGCTGAAACGCCTCGCCGTCGGCGGCAGCGTGCGATTGCAACTGCGGGCGGAAGCGTTCAACCTCTTCAACCACACGAACTTCGATCTGCCCGACGCGTTCCTCGGCTCGCCGACGTTCGGCCGGATCCTGTCCGCACAGAGCCCGAGGCGCATTCAGTTCGGAGTGAAGGCGATTTTCTAGTCCCCGCTGACACCCCCGATAGCAAAGAGGTGCTTTTCCCCTCGGATGTAGATGCGCCCGTTGGCGATCGCCGGTGAGGAGTACACCGGCTCGCCCACCGAGTTCGTGCCGACGATCTGGTGGCTGGGGCCGGCCTTGAGCATGTAGGTGTCACCGTCCTCGCTCGTCAGCGCGACATGGCCCGCGAAGGCGACCGGAGAGCCCATGAAGCGCGCCGGAACGGGGACGCGTCCGCCCTCGTACTTCACCTCACCAGTCTCCGGGTTCAGGCACGTCACGATGCCGTTGTCGGTCAGCAGGTAGAGATAGTCCCCGTAGAGGATGTTGGAAATCACGTAGCCGGTGCCTTTCGCGTATTCCCAGGCGACACGCTTGTCGTCGGGCACCTGCCCGGGCCGGATCGCGATCACGCGCTTGGCGGGAAAGCCCGCCGTCACGATCACGAGTCCCTTTCCGACGACCGGCGTGTGAATGGCATTGCTCTGAACGCCCGGCGTCCTCCACAGCTCCTTTCCCGTCGCGGGATCGTAGGCGATGATCGCTTCGGTACCGTTCGTCACGAGCTCCACGCGGCCGCTGGCGGACACCAGCACGGGCGTGCCCCAGGAAATCTGAACGTCGCGTTTCGATCTCCAGACTTCCTTGCCGCTGGCCTTGTCGTAGGCGACGACGACGGATTTCTCGCCGTTGTCCTCGTCACGCTGGATGATCACCAGCTTCTCGTACAGCACGGGTGAGGTGCCCGTGCCCAGGCCGAGCGTCGGGAACTTCTCCACCGCGTTCCACACCTGCTTTCCGGAATAGTCGAATGCATACAGGCCTTCGGGGCCGAAGTACGCGTAGACCATGGTTCCATCCGTGACGGGCGTCGGTCCCGCAAAGCTGCTCCTGCGATGCCGGCCGTCATAGACGGTCCCTTCGTACGCCACCTTGTCCCAGAGGATCTTTCCCGATTTCGCATCGAGCGCGAGCACCCGGAAGGTGTGCTTCTTGTCGGCCGCGGTGGTATCGGGGTGGATGAACTCCTTGCCGTCAACAGTGTGAGGCACAGCTTTCGCACCGGGGACCACGTCCCCCTCGTTCACCGCCGTCACGAACACGCGGTCGTCCCAGACGATCGGCGAAGAGTGCCCGCTCCCGGGCAGCTCCGTCTTCCACGCGATGTTCCGATCCGGCGCCCAGGCCGTCGGAACCTGCTCCTCCGTCGACACTCCCTGGCCGCCCGGCCCGCGCCACTGCGGCCAGTTGTCGGCTGCTACCCGCGCAGCGGATACCGAAAAGACGAGCACAAGTCCAGAGAGCACGACCGAACAGGGACGACACATCAGGCAAGCTCCTCGAGAACCAACTCCCCGTGGGTGAAACAGACATGGGCGGGTGAATCGTAGTGACCTGATTATAGCCACTGACTCCTGGCGACGCCCGGCCCCGGTACCGGCGCGGCGATTCGGCGGACGAAGCCGTATTCGGGAGGGATGGACGGCGGACCGGCTGTACGCGTCCAATCACGCATGAGACGGCCCCGATCCTGGGGTTGAGTGTTGCGATTGGTCCGACCTATTCTGTAGAGACCTATGAAAGCTCCAGCTCTTCCTCGCCTACCGCTGGCTCTCGCTCTCGTCCTGGCATTTCCGGCAGCCGCCCTGATGCAGGGCGCCAACTGGCCCGAGTGGCGGGGCCCCGATCGGACGGGCACATCCGCGGAGAAGAACCTGCCATCCTCGTGGTCCCCCTCCGGCGAGAACCTGGCGTGGCGGGCTCCCCACGGCGGGCGCTCGAGCCCGGTGGTCTGGGGCGATCATCTCTACCTGCAGAACACCTCCGGCAGCGGAGCCGGGATGCAGGAACGGCTCATGTGCCTCAACGCCGATACGGGCGCGCTGCTCTGGGAGCACAAGTACAACATCTTCACGAGCGACGTCCCGCCCCATCGGATTGCCTGGGCGTCACCGGCTGTCGATCCGGAAACCGGCAACGTGTTCGCGTTCAGCGGCAACGGGATGCTCATGTCGCTGTCCCCTGACGGCAAGCTGCTGTGGGAGCGCTCGCTCGCCGAGGAGTTCGGGATGTGGACGACGCACGGCGGGCGCGTGTCGTCGCCGGTGGTGGACGGCGATCAGGTGATTGTCAGCGGCCTCATGTTCCTCTGGGGGCAGCACGCCAACGGCGCGCACCGCTTCGTGTCGTTCGACAAGGCGACCGGTCAGGCGACCTGGATCAGCGCTCCGGAAGGACGGCCGACCGACACGATTTACGCGAATCCTTTCATCGCGGACGTCAACGGCACACGAATGTTGTTCACGGGCGGCAGCGACGGCGCGATGCACGCGCTGAAGGTCTCGACCGGTGAGTCCATCTGGAACTGGATGGTCAGCAAGCGCGGGCTGAACACCGCCGCGCTCCGTGTCGGTCCTGACGTGATCGTGAGCCACAGCGAGGAAAACCACAACACGAGCGAGATGGGAATGCTGGCGGCCGTCCCGGCGGCCTCGAGGGGCACGCTGACGGACAAGGATGCCCGCTGGCTCGTCAGGGGGGT
>DASTBU010000122.1:0-128479 GCA_035711845.1 Vicinamibacterales bacterium | reverse complement strand
GGCTTTGGCCCGGTCGTCGGGTTACCCGACGGTCTGACCTTCCAAACCGGCATCACCGTCGGCGACAGCTGGTGGGTGAACGGGCGCAATCGGAATCTGTCGGCCTTCTATGCGGTGGAAGGTGAGGCGACCGCGACGAAGCTGCCGGATCCGCCGCCCGCGATTGCGCAGATACTGGCCGGGCTCGGCAAGCCGAAGCAGACGGCGCAGTTCGTTGCGCCGCCCGCGATGGCAACCCGGGCAACGACCGTAGATTCCGTCGGAGCGGCTGGCGCTTCCGACATCGCGCGCATCAGTTCCATCGTCGCAAGGTACCGAAGCGGCATGAACGCGCTCGTCGAGCGGGTTGGCCTGCCACACGACCTGCCGCCGGCGGTCGAAGCCCGGCTGTCGGGCCGCGGCGCAAGCGGCCCGCTGAAGCCGGCGCTCGTCCAGGCATTCGCGTCACGGGGATTCGACTGCCGCGGACAGAGCGGCGTCTTCATTCTTCGCCGCCGCACCGCAGCGAATCACGTCATCGACGTGGCGCTCGATGTGGGGACCTGGAGCCGCTCGGTGACCTTCATGTTCCACGTTCGCGGCCCGGGCTTCACCGCGACGCTCGTGCCGCCCGTCTCAGTCCGGGAGGACGCGCGGCAGTACCCGATCGGCAACACCGCGAACTGGGAGCAGATCGTCGCGAACATCGCCGCCATCGTGGACGAGCTGGAACGGACGTTCGTGGCCGAGATCGAAGCGGCCGTGGATCCTGCGCCGGCGTGGTTCGATCCGGGGCGGTGATCCCTCCTGCGACGCACCGGCTGATTGGAGCGCGATTCGTTCACCAGCGTTGAAGGGCGCGAGCCTACTTGTCTCCGCGCTTTTCGCTCGACTCGCCGTCCCCACGGCTCGCCCGAGGCTGCAACGCGTCCCGGAACTTGTCGGCGAGCGACCCGAACCGCTCGGCCGGCGCGGCGCCCTCGCGTTCGCCGTACTCGCGCACTTCCGCGGCTTCCTCGGCGTCCTGGATCGCCTTCACGCTGAGACGAATGCGGCGCCCTGACTCGTCGACGTCCAGAACGATGACCTGGACATCGGCGCCGATCGGAAGCGCCTTCACGAGGTCCGCGTCTCTGGACAGGCCGGTCTCGCTGAGCGGGATGAGCCCGGTGCGACCCGGCCCCAGGAAAACAAACACACCGAACTGCTCGTGCCGCTCGACCTTCCCCTGCAGGCGCGCGCCTGGAGCGATGTCCGGAGCCGATCGCCCGGCCGCGCGCGCGCGCGTCGAACCTTCGGGAACCAGGGCGACGCCGATTCGCTTCTTGTCGATGTCGATGGCCAGGATCTCGAATGCCGCGGTCGTTCCAGGCGCGACCGACGCCTTCCATCCCCGCGACGTCGGCTCGAACGTCGAGGCGTGGGCCAGCGCGTCGACTCCTGGTTCGAGCTCCACGAAGGCCCCGAACTCCGCTACACGCACGACGCGCCCCGTGACCACCTGCCCCACGTCGTACGTCGTCTGGACTCTCGACCACGGATCGGTGGTGAGCTGCTTCAAGCCGAGTGAAATCTTCTCCCCGGCTTCATCAACCGCGAGGACCTTCACCGTAATCTCCTCGCCGGGCTGCAGCACCTGTGACGGATCCGACACGCGTGACCAGCCAATCTCGGAGACGTGCAGCAGTCCCTGCACGCCCCCACCGAGGTCGATGAACGCACCGAAGTCGCGTACGGACGCGACGCGTCCGGTCAGTACCGCGCCGGGGACGATCGATCGCCTGATTGCGGCCGCTGCCGCGCGCTGCTCCTCTTCGAGAACCGCGCGGCGCGAGACGACGAGATTCCTGCCGCCTTCGGTGTACTCGGTGATCCGGAAGGTGTACACCTTTCCCTCGTGCACGGACGGCTCCGTGCGCATCGTGTCGATCTGCGAGAACGGGCAGAAGGCGCGCTGACCCGCGAGGCGCACTTCGTATCCGCCCTTCACCGTCTTCTCCACTCGTCCTTCAACCGGCAGACCGCTGTGGAACGCGTCCTCCAGTTGCTGCCGCGTCGCCGCGCCGCGCGCGAGCCGGCGGGAAAGTGTGAGCCCGCCTCTGGTCGAGACCACGACGGCGTGGACGCGATCGCCCACCGCGACGTCGATCTGACCGTCGACGTCCTTGAGCTCATCGACGTCGATCGTCGCTTCGCCCTTGCCGCCCACATCCACGAACGCCACCTCGGGCCCGATCGCGACGATGGTGCCCTCGACGGTCTGCCCCTGGTCGACTCGCTTCACCTGGAGCGACGCCTCGAACATCGCGGCGAAGTCTTCGGTTTCGCTCATGTCAGATTCCTTGGTGGAAGGACGCCGCAGGTGCCGCCCAGGTGTGATGGTGCCCCGCACGTCCGGGTGGTGGGGACCGGGACTTCTGATTATAGGGCCTTCACGCCGGTCCAATGAGGCGGGTAGGCCGGCAAAGCCGGCTTGTCGGTCGCCTCGAGCGCCGCGTGATACGCTCGAACGGCCGGGTGTCGGCGCACAATCGCATGGCCATTGAAGCAAGGAAGGGGCAGGGCGACGTCAAGCTGACGCGCGAGGAGTTCGAGCGCCGGCTGCGCGAGCGCTTCTACGATCCGGCGTTCCAGACGGTCGAACGCCAGATCGCCGACGTCGTCGACGTCGCGTGGCGGGCGTACGACGAGTACCACAAGAGCCCTCGCAAGCGGAAAGCCGGTCCCGGCTTCGCGGATCCCGAGTTCGAGCTGCCTGTCGAGTGGCTCGAGACCCGCGAACGCATTCAGCAGGCGGAGCGGGAGCAGAAGGACGCGAGCCAGCCCGGGCGCGTGCTGCTGGTGTGCGGCGCGGCGCGCCACGATCAGACGTGCCCTGGCGAGATGTCGAAGACGTTCCGGCTGGCGTCACAGGCGCGAACGGAAATCGAGGCCGCCGGCGTTGACTGCGACTTCCTCGATTTGAGCCTGCTGACCGCGCAGTACGGCCGCCAGATTCTCCCGTGCAAGGCATGCGTGTCCACGGCGATGCCGCTCTGCCATTGGCCGTGCTCGTGCTATCCGAACCACGCCATGGGGCAGGTGGTCGACTGGATGAACGAAATCTACCCGCGCTGGGTGGCCGCGCACGGCGTGATGATCGTTACGCCGGTCTACTGGTACCAGGCTCCGAGCGTGCTGAAGCTGATGATGGACCGCCTTGTGTGCGCCGACGGCGGCAATCCCGATCAGACGACGACGCACGGGAAAACGGTGGAGGAAGCGAAGGCGCTGGAGCTCCAGGGGTGGGGCTATCCGCGGCATCTCGCCGGGCGCCTCTTCGCGGTCGTCGTCCATGGCGATACGGTGGGCGCCGAGACATTGCGGCGGTCGCTGACGGACTGGCTCACCGACATGAAGCTGCGGCCCGCCACGCCGCAGGGTGGCATCGATCGCTACATCGGTTATTACGAGCCGTATGCGACGAGCCACGAGGCGCTCGACGAGGATACCGACGTACAGCACGAGGTTCGCAATGCGGCCAGGGCGCTGGTCGAGGCGGTGTCGCTGTCGCGGGCAGGCCGTTTCCCGGGCCTCGAGGGCCAATCCGATCCGAGACCCAAGTGAGGTAGACACCGATGGGCGAATCCGATGCTCTTCGCACTCATCTCGTCCGTGCCCTCGACTGGGAGGAGGCGCACGTGGGATTCGCCAAAGCTCTCGATGGCATTCCTCCCGAGAAGCGCGGCGCACGCGCGGCCGGCTTCGATCACTCGCCCTGGCAGCTGCTCGAGCACATGCGTCTTGCGCAGGACGACATCCTGGATTTCTGCGTCAACGTGGACTACGAGCACACGTTGAATTGGCCCGACGACTACTGGCCCAAAGACCCGACGCCGCCGTCCGATTCAGCATGGACCGACAGTATCGCGTCCTATCAGCGCGGGCTGGAGGAGCTGAAGCGGCTGGCCCGCGATGTGGACGATCTCACCGCGCTGGTGCCGACGGGCAAGGCGACGCAGACCTACCTGCGCGCGATCCTGCTCGTAGTCGATCACACGGCCTATCATGTCGGCCAGCTCGTCGCCGTCCGCCGGGCGCTGGGGATCTGGAGTTGAAGGAACCCAACCTCCAACTCAGCCTGGGCGTTGACCGTTCGTCACACCGGTCGTCCCGCAAAAGAGGGCAATCCGCCCTCGATCTCTGGTATGCGACACCGTCTGGCTGTGGCACACTACTCGATCTTGCAGCACCGACCCGCGAGTGGTCGGCGCCAGATGTTTCGCGTAGGAGGTTTCGATGACCGTTGCCGTTTCAACCCTGCTCGGGCGCCCGCTGTGGTACGAGTTGATGACAACCGACATGAAAGCCGCCGAATCGTTCTACAGAACGGTCGTGGGCTGGACGTCGGCCCCGTTCGAGGGCTCGCCTCAGCCCTACACCATGTTCAATCGAAGCGGAGAGGTTCCCGTCGCGGGCCTCATGACGAGGCCCGAAGAAATGAAGGCCCCGCCATTCTGGGCGATGTACGTGGGCGTGCCGAAACTTGAGGAGGCCGCCGCCCATATCACGCGACTCGGTGGCAGCGAGTGTTCGCCAGTGATCGAGGTGCCGACAGTCGGACGCATGCAGATGATGCAGGATCCCCAGGGTGCCGCGTTTTACATCTACCAGCCGGCGAGCAACGAACAGCCGCCGGAAGGAGCGCCGGAAGTGGGCGAGGCGTCGTGGCACGAGCTGATGACCACCGACGCGCCGGCCGCGATGAAGTTCTACGGCGAGGTCTTCGGCTGGCAGCCCGGCGACACGATGGACATGGGTCCGATGGGCAAGTACCACATGTTCAACCGCCCTCACGGGATGATCGGCGGCATGATGAACAAACCTGCCGAGATGGCGAACGTGCCGCCGAACTGGCAGATTTACTTCCGCGTGCCGGACATCAACGCTGCCGTCGAGCGCATCAAGTCGAACGGCGGCCAGATCCTCAACGGGCCGATGGAGGTTCCCGGCGGCGACTGGGTCCTGAACGCGATGGATCCGCAGGGCGCCGCATTCTCGCTTCACGCCAAGAAAGCGCAGTAGCAGACGGGGTCAGATCTTGTTTGTTGCACGGGTGTCCTCTGGCGAGGACCACACCCGTCTTGATCGGTTGGCGCGTTGAATCCACCTGCAGATCACCGAGGGATCGCGCGAGACGACCGCGCCGATCTCGGCCAGCGTGTAGGCGTGTTCGACGAACGCGCGGCGCGCCGCCTCGTCGAGGGCTGGCTGTCTGACGCAGCCGTCGAACAGGGTGCCCAGCGAGGGCCGCGCCGCGTGCCGCTCGGCGCGCACGTGCTCGCGTATGGGCTGATGCGGCTCCAGCAGCGGCGCCATCAGCCGCTTCAGGCGATCCGACCCGATCAGCAGGTGGTCGGGACACGCTTCCTGCAGGCCGGCGCGAACGAACTCCGCCAGTCGCGCGCGCCCCGTGTGGGCGTCTGATGCGCGAAAAGCCGACCAGACCTCGTCCGGGGCGAGGAATGCTGGCGGTTCGGCCATGCCCATCACCGCACGATAACTGCTCCACGCGTACTCTTCGGGACTGCCGACGTAGCCCGCCTCGACGGGGTTGAGGGCCAGATACCGGAGGACGCGCCGCGCGGACGCCCCGTCCTCGACCAGCGAGGCCTTGAAGCGGCCCTGGAGCACGTGGCCCACGCGACGGTGCCGCCGGTTGAACTCCAGGCAGTAGCCGGAATTGAGCTGGTGCATCATCCGCGAGATCGGCAGCGCGCCGGCGCGCAGCAGCAGGTGGTAGTGGTTCCACATGAGACAGTAGCCGGCGCAGCGCACGTCGAAACGCGCGAGCGCGTCGGCGAGCCGGTCCAGGATGGAGCGATGATCCACGTCGTCGCGGAAGATGCACTGTTTGTCGTTGCCCCGGGACATGACGTGATACAGCATGCCCGGGATGTGCAGGCGGAGTGGACGGCTCATGCCCGGCCGCGGGGCAAGAACCCGTCCACCTCGGAAAGCCTTGGTTTTCCGAAGGTTCCCGATCACGCGGCGGTCGGAGATCGCAGCAGCTGCCAACCCAGCGGGTGCCCCGCAATGCAGATCTTCACCACCTGGTGTGTCGCTTCAGGTGGACAGCCGTGCAAGAAACAAGATCTGACCCTACCGCGTGCCGGCGCCGGCTCGCGCGCCCTGGCGGATGAACCGCGCGATGTCGTCCTTGAGCTGCGCGTGCGCGGAAGGGCGGATGTACATCATGTGTCCACCCTCGTAATACGTGATGCTGGTGCGCCGCGTGAACGTTTCGTCGTACCCGAGATGCGACAGATTGTACTCGAGGCCGCCGACGGGCGTCGCCAGGTCGTAGTAGCCGGCGACGCCAAGCACCTGGAGGTGCGGGTTGCGCGCCATGGCGGCCCGCAGTTCCTCGGTCATGTCCATGTACTGGTTTTCGAACTCGTCCCAGGACCACGGCCGGACGTTGCCGCTCGTGGGATACGACAGGTCCGATTTCCACTCCAGCGTATCTCGCACGTACTCGCTGAACGCGGCGACGTAAGGCCCTGCCAGCGCGGTGTTGGAGGGATCGAACTCCGGCGTCTCGCCGGCCGCGTCCAGATCCACGGTCGTGAAGCGGCTGTCGAGCCGGCCGACGGCCAGACGCTGCTCCCGCAGCAGTTCCTTCCGATATCGGCCGGCGGAGACGCGAAGGTTCGAGCGTTCCAGGTAGTCCGCTGACAGGCCCGTGTAGCGCGCCAGCTTCTGCGCGACGGCGCTCACTTCGGACCGCGTGAGCCTGTTCCCTTTCACCAGCGCCGCGGCGTACTCGCCGAACGCGAACGCGCGCGCCTCGTCGACGACAGCCTTCAGCGGTTGTGCCGCCAGATCCGCCGGCAGCTTCTTGTGGAACCAGGCCGTGGCCGCGTAGGTCGGCACGAGGACGACGTAGGCGATGTCGTTCTGCGGCGCATTGCGGATGGTCTGGTAGGAGAGGAGCGCAGAGAGCAGAACGACGCCGTTCAGTTCGATGCCGTGCCGGTTCTGGAGCTCGCCGACCAGCCCCGCGGTCCGGATGCTGCCGTAGCTCTCGCCAATGATGAACTTCGGCGAGGACCAGCGATCGAAGTGGGTCACGTACTCGCGGATGAATTGCCCGAACGCGCGCAGGTCGCCGCGCACGCCGTGGAACTGGCGCGGATCCACACCGGTGACGGTGCGGCTGTAGCCGGTGGACATCGCGTCGACGAACACGACGTCGGCGACGTCGAGGAGCGAATGCTCGTTGGGGACGAGCCGGTACGGCGGGGCGGGCTGGAAGCCCTCGGCCGCCATCTCCGCGCGGACGGGCGCGAACGATCCCATGTGCAGCCAGATGCTCGCCGAGCCCGGGCCGCCGTTGAAGAGAAACGCGATCGGCCTGGTTTTCGCGTCCTCGCCGGCGCGGGTGTAGGAGACGAAGAACATGCGCCCGGCGAGGTCGCCGTTGTCGAGGCGGACCGGCAGCGTTCCCGCGTGCGCGGCATAGCGAATCTCCTGGCCGCCGAGCCGCATCGTGTGCGACGTCTCGGAGATCCGCGCCTCGGGCTCGCCGGCCACCTCGTACGTCGGCCGCTGCTCCCGCTCGCGTCCGGATTCCGGCCGCGCCGGCGGCTGCTCCGGGCGCTGAGGCGGCTGCGCCTGGAGCGTCGCCGCAGCGAGCGCCGAAGCGAAGATGAGCGCAAGGGTGCGTCTGAACATCGGAGTGCCTCCTCTGTCGAGCCGGCCGGCGATCGCGTGCTTTACAGGGCCATTATCGTCGCCGTTCGCTCGAATACAACAACGACGCGGTGGCGGCTTCTCGGATCTCAGGAGGGGGTTCCCGGCTCGGCGACAACGATGTGGGCCTCTCTGCTTCAACAGATGCATCCGGGCCAGGCGCCGCGACGAGCGGTACGTTCGGCGTCGTACCCTCGACCGTGCAGACAGGTCCCCGACCGGCAACGACTCGCCAGGAATGGCTCCCGTGTTGCACTAGAGATGCGGAACACTAACGGGTCAGGGGCGACCATGTACCTCCGAAAGATCCCCGACCGCCGCGGAACCGTCGCGCAGGATCGCCGCCGAATTCGCGGCGGTGGTCGCCGTGCGACCGACGACCACCGCCCATGGTGGCCTGTAGCCCACCCGCCGCTCTCTATGGGGCCTCGCGCGATATGGACCCACCTCGCGCGCCGGCTCGGTGGCGGCACCCGGCAGGTCGGACCGACGGGCCGCCTCTAGAATGTTCGGCCAGCGGGCGGTCAATTTCTTGGCCGGTGCGGCCAACGGGTGACCCGTTTCGGTCGTTTCAACCGACCGGATCAACCTGGCCTGGCCGCGACCTCAGGCGACGCGCCCCATCCCGTGCGACAGCAAAGACCCAGCCGGGGCCGGCGCTCCTTGCCCGGGAATCGGCGAGCTCGTCACGAGCCCGGCGCGAACGTCCCTTCCCTCGGGCCTCGGGCCTGCCGGCTGATCTGTCGGATCGCGCCGACGTGATACGCCAGGTGCGCGACGCTCGCGATCATGCCGGTGACCTCGAGGGCGTGCGCGTCGCGCGGCGTCTTCAGGGCGGCGAGCCATCGGTCGGCCTCCCCGCGCAGCCCGGCCCGGATCTCGCTCCAGTGCTCCTCGCCTACCGCAGCCGTTTTCCACGCTTCGTCCCACGCCGCGTCGGCGAAGGGATTGCCGCCTTCGTTTGCCCATCGGTTCATCAGGGAGAGGCCATACCGCAGGTGCTGCGCGTGCGCGGCGATGGTCGCACCATCGTTCGTCGAGCGAGAGGCATCGGCGGCGCTGAGCTTCTCCAGCGAAGCGAGCAGCCCGGCATCCCCGGCATTGAGAACGAAACCCCCGCCGCGATCGTGCGCACCCTCCACGAGCTTGGAAAACAGCCTGGCCAGAAGGGGACTGATCTCGCGCGTGTCCATAGGACGATAGATAACACGAGCCGGGATTCGCGATCACCTTGCCCCTGGTTCCCGGTGACCGTCAGCGCGCCTGGTGTGATCCAGGTCCATCGAGCGCCGTTTGGGCGCGAACCGGTAGTCGAGATCGGCGGACAACGCGAGGGGTTCACGACCCCCGCTGACGGGTACGGCGGCGCAACCGACGTCGGCCCTTGTCCGCGGCCGACTGATCGCGGTGGCCTCGAGAGGATCAGGCGAACCGGCGTCGCCGTCATCGGCCCAGGGTCAGCCTGACGCTCAACATGGCACGGCGTGGATCGATGAACACATTGGGCCGGCCGAAATTCGCATTGGCGTGCGTCTCGGTCTGCAGGATGTCAGTGACGAGACCCTCCTCGGCAGTGTCGTTCAGTGCGTTGAGAACGTCCAGGATCAACTCGACCCGACCGACTCCCTTCAGGGCGACCGCCCTCGACAGGCGGACGTCGAGGAGCGACTGCGACGACAGCCGGCGGGACCCGCGCGGCTCGAGCAGGATGCGCTGCTGCGCGTTCTGCGGCAGTGAGACGACGGCCGTGGCCGCCCACGGCTTGCCGCTGAAGTGCTGGAAATTGGCCGCGACGACGAACCCGGTCCGGTGGACGTCGACACTGCCCATCGCCCGGAACACATGCGGCCTGTCGTTTGGCAGACGGCCGCGGGCATCTGTCAGGTCGTTCGGGTCGCGACCGAAGGTGAGGCCTGCCGGCGCCGGCGGCGGCGCGACGGTGCTGGCCTGCGCGCCCGAGGCAGGGGCGCCGCTCGATGCCTGAAGTCCGTACGCGGTCGACAACGTGTACGATCCGAACGCCTGCCAGCCGTGTGAGCGCCGCTTTTCGGCGACGACGACCAAGCCGTTGTACGTCAGCGAGTACCCGTCGGGGTTGGTCAGCAGAAAACGTCGATCGGTCGTTCGGTTCTCCAGCACGAACACGGGGAGGAGCCGGCCGTCCCGCAGCAGTCGGGTTTCCTGCCGGTACCGCCCGCCCGCGTCCGTCCATCCGATGAAGTCGCGGCCATCCTTGCGCACGTAGGCGATCGCGACCGCGAGATGTCGGCCGATTTCCCGGTCGATGCCGACAGAGACCTCGTTGGAATGCGGGGCTCGTATCCGTGGGTCGAGCAGCAGGTTGCGACGGGGATCGACGACGCGGGAAGCTCCCGTGTATTCACCCGTTTCGGGGCGAATAGGCCTTCGTCGTGACCGGTGAAGCCCCGGGACGGAACGACTGGAATTCCCCCACCAGCACGCCCTGGTTGTAACGCCCATAGGTTGCGCGCAGAATCGTACGGCCGTCCGTGGTCAGCCTGGCGACGAGACCGAGCCGGGGCGACCACAGGTCCCAGGTGTAAAGGCTTCCGAGGCCGTGCACGACTTCGTCGGTCTCGCGCCCCAGCTCGTCGAGCGCGGGCAGACTGCCGTAGAGAGGGACACGCGGGGCCCACTACGCTTCTGGCGCCGCACGGCGCATCTCGCCCTGCAGCCATGCTTTCGCCAGGCGCCAGTCGCGCATCACCGTGTCGGGCGAGACGCCGAGCACCGATGCGGTTTCCTCAACAGTCAGGCCGCCGAAGAACCGCAGCTCGATCACGCGGCTCTTCCGCTCGTCGAAGGCGGCGAGAGCCTGCAGGGCGTCCTCGAGGGCCACGAAATCGTGGCGAGGCTCCTGCGCGACGACGAGCTCGTCGTCGAACGTGACCATCGGATCGTGGCCACCGCGCTTGAGGGCGCGCCGTGCCCGCGCGTGGTCCACGAGGATGCGGCGCATGATGCGTGCCGACACCGCGAAAAAATGCGTGCGGTCGTTCCATGAGACCGCCTTCCCGTCGACCAGCCGCAGATACGCTTCGTTGACCAGCGCCGTCGCGTGCAGCGTGTTGCCCGGGCCTTCGCCGACCATGCACCGGCGCGCGATTCGGTGGAGCTCGTGATGGACGAGCGGCACCAGTCGCTCGAGGGCGGCCTCGTCGCCTTGTCCCCATTCGAGGAGCAGCGCGGTGACCGGCGTGGGATGGTCCGATATGTCGCCATTGTACGCCTATCCCGCTTCAAGTTCCGGCCCCGCGTTTCCGCTACTCATACAGGGGGAATCACGATGAAACCTATCCTTCACACGCTCGAGCCCCACCGGCTCAACCACGGGTTGCCGGACCTGATACGGCGGCTGGCAATCCTGACCACTGTTGTCGTCTCGCTGTCGGCCTGCAACAGGCCGACAGCACCGACTGTTCCGATGGGCGAACATTCGGTCTCCGGTGTCGTGTCCGAAAGAACGTCATCGGGCTCGGTGCCGCTGGAGGCCGTGCAGATCCGCGAAGAGGCATCCGGGCGGTACGCGACGACCGACAGCGCGGGGTTCTACGAGCTTTCCAGGTTGCCGGGGCCGAGCGGCGTGATCATCGCCAGCAAGGCGGGCTACGCGACCGTTCGGAGAACCGTCGCCGTCAACGGCGACACGCGGCTCGATCTCGAGGTCAGAACCATCGCCACGCAGGTCCTGTCCGGCGTTGTCTTCGAAACGACGGCGAGGGGGCGGATAGCTGTCGAAGGAGTGTTGGTGTATTGCGATTCCTGCGGCAGCCCCGAAGGCCACACGGCCGTTGACACTGACGCGGGGGGCGTTTACAGCTTCTCGTGGGTGGACAACGGCCCGCTGTCGCTCATCATCCGCAAAGAAGGCTACGAGCTCGCCTCGGCTGCATCACCGGGACCGGAGAAGGACTCGATCACGGTGACGGTTGACGGGGACACCCGGTTCGACATCGAGCTCGTCCGGCGTCAGTAGGCCATCGCACCCGCCGCGCCTTGGGTCCAGGCGTGGTCGCTCCAGTAACGTGCGCTCGCCCTCGCTACGTCAATCGGCTCGAACGCTTCGGCGGGCTCAGGGCCACCTAACCGGATGCCGCCCGCCGAACTCTCTTGACGACACACCGGATCGGAGGTCAAATCGCGGCACATGTCTCGCCTGTACCGGGCGCTGCCCCTGGTGCTGCTGATCGGCGGCTGTCAGGGACCGTCCCCGCCTGACCGCCAGTCCAGCGGATCGTCAGGAACTCCGCCTTCCGCGCCCAACCGCTCCGCCACGCGTCCGAACGTCGTCGTGATCGTGACCGACGATCTCCGGTGGGATGAATTCGCCGCCGCCGGCCACCCCTATGTCGAGACACCTCATGTCGATCGGCTGGCGGCCGAAGGGGCGATGTTCGTCAACGCGTTCCACGCGGTTCCGTTGTGCTCGCCCAATCGCGCGAGCATTCTGACGGGGCAGTACCCCTCCCGGCACGGCATCATCGACAATGTCGCCCGGAACCTGGCCAGCCATCGCCTGACGACCTTCCCGATGGCGATGCGCGAGCACGGATACGACACGGCGTTTCTGGGGAAGTGGCACATGGGCAACGACCCCACGCCGCGGCCCGGCTTCAATTACTGGGTCGGCCTCCCGGGTCAGGGACGCGCGCAGGATCCGGAGTTGTTCGAGGATGGCCGCCTCCACGTCGTGACCGGTTACGTCACCGATCTGTTGACCGATCGCGCGATCGACTTCATCGGCCGGCAGCGCGGCGGTCCCTTCCTTCTGTACCTGGCCCACAAGGCCGTTCACCCGGACGTGCGGCAGCGCGACGATGGATCGGTGGACACCGGCAGTTCCCTCGGCTACGTTCCGGCGCCGCGGCACCGGGGCCGATACGAAGCCCGGACGTACGAGCGCCGCCCCAACGCGGTCCCGGATCCGGACGGCCTGGCGGGCAAACCCGCGCTTCGGCGCGCGCTCGCCTATCGTGCCTCCGCCGACATCACCGCCAGGTTCGGCGGCATCCTCGACCCCGGCACGAGCGAAACGACCATCCGGCGGCGGGCCGAGATGCTGCTGGCGGTCGACGAAAGCCTGGGCCGTCTGATAGCCGCGCTCGAGAAACAGGGGGTGCTCGACACCACGATGATTGTGTTCACCAGCGACAACGGATTCTTCTTCGGCGAGCATGGGCTGAGCCTCGAGCGCCGGTTGCCCTATGAAGAGTCGATCCGCGATCCGCTCCTCGTGCGCTATCCGCCGCTCGTCGGCGCCGGCGCGAGACCCCCGGAGCTCGTCCTGTCGGTCGACATCGCGCCCACCGTGCTCGAAGCCGCGCGCGTGCCGATCGGCCCGCACGTCCAGGGGCGATCGCTCGTGCCTCTGCTCCGCGGCGACGCGACGCCGTGGCGGCAGTCGCTGCTCGTCGAGTTCTACAGCTACGAGAATCCGATGCCGTGGCTGGCCGACATGGACTATCGCGCCATCCGCACGCGGACTCACAAGTACATCCGCTGGATGAAGCATCCCGACCTCGACGAGCTCTACGACCTCGAGGCGGATCCCTACGAGCTGCGCAACCTGGTGGACGATCCGGCAAGTGCGGAGATCAAAGCAGGGCTGAAACGCGATCTGGGGCGACTCGTGCTGGAGTCGATGGAGCTGGCAGAACGTCGATGAGCCTGGCAGCGGCCGATCCGCGGTTGGCTGCGCTTCACTTCACGATCCACAGCTCGGTCTGCGGCCCGGCGAGGTACCGGAGCGGCGCGGTCTTCGACGTAATCGCGTCCTCCTCGCGCTGCATCGAGACGAGCTGGTTGCCCCATTCGGGCACGGCGGTGCGCGTGCGGAACTCGACCGAGAACCATTCGCCGCCCTGGAGCACCTCGCGCGGGTGGACGCCGTAACGCTCCGGCCAGTCGAAGACCGTCCACGGGCCGGCGTCGTGCACCCAGTAACCCTGCACGTGCGAGTACACAAGCAGATCGATGCCGGCGGCTTTGGCCGCCGCCTCCGATCGCGTCTTGATGTCGATCCCCGTGCGACCCGCGACGACTTCCGCCGCGTGCAACTGGGCGCCCTTGACCGAATCCACGAACGCCCTCACCAGACCCGCCGGCGGCGCCGACTCGCCGTCGCGCAGCACGTAGGCCATCTTCTGCTGATCGGTCACGAGGCCCGACTGCCGGACCCCGAAGTCCACGTGGAGCACATCTCCTTTTTCGATCACCGGATCATCCGCATCGTCGAGCGACACGACCTTGCCGTCGCGGAAGCGCTGGAGATCGAGGCTCGCGGGGAAGTTGAACTCGAAGTTCAGCCGCTTGCGCTCGGCCGTGATCCAGTAGTGCACGTCCATCAGCCTCGTCCTGCCGGGCGTGATGACCTGGTTCGAGAACGCGCGCTTCAGGATGTCCCACGTCGCCCTGGCGGCCTCGGCCTCGATTGCGTCCTCCTCGGGCGTGTGGACGGAGACGTAGTCCACGAGGAGCGGTTCGGACGAGACGATGCGGGCCCCAAGGTCGGGGCCGAGCGCGTCTAGGAGATACGCCTTCAGCTCGGCGGTGAGGCCGTCGCCCATGCTGATCGTCCGCGACTGGTTGACCGCGATCTTCTTCGGATTGCGCTCGGTCAGGTACTTCTGCAAGTGCGGCTTCAGGCCTTCCTCGCCATAAGACCGGATCGCTCCGTAGAACGCCTTCAAGTGCTGCGACAGGTGCGTGCCGATTACCGTCGCCTCGAGCCCGTCGCCTCCTCCCTTGTCGTAGAAGAGATACGCGTTGCGGTGGCCGTACCAGCCCGTCAACCCGAGGCCGCCGAACAGCTCGACGACAGGGTCGGGCACGTTCTCGCGGCTCATGACAATCCAGAGATCCACGCCGTGCCTGCGCATGAGCGGCAGCAGGTACCGCCGCATCTTGTCGGCCTTGACGGTCCACTCCCGCTCGACGCGGGCGCGGACGGCGGCGGGGGAGAGCGGATCGGCGACAGACGTCGTGGGTTGACTGCCGGGGGGCCGGGTTCGGATCGTCGAGAAAGAAGCGACAAGGGCGGCCAGAAGGACAGCGGGCGCAACGAGTCTGTGCCACATGGTCCGGAATGATAAACCCTCGAGCGGCCGCACCGCCGCCGATGGGTATCAGGCCGGCGCGCCCGGCCGCTTGACGTCGTAATCCTCGAAGGCGACTGTCCGATATGACGACCGTCAGGCCTCGATGGCTCATGGATGACTGCTGGGCCGAGGGCAACGAGGACTGCCGAAGCGTCGGGCGCGAGGCACTCGTGTCGTTTCCTCGGCCTACGCCGTCAGGCGTGACCTGGCCATGTGTCCCAACCGTCGCAGGCGAAGTGACAATCCCAGAAGAAGGATGCCGATCGCGACCGCCTGGATGCCGATGAGCCACACGACCGACAGCGCGCCGAGACCGGGGAACGCCGCCACGAAGACACCGAAGATGATCGAGATGAGCCCGCTCAGGATGAGGAGCCATTCGTTCGACAGTTCCTTGCGCAGCGAAATCGCGGCGGCAATCTCCAGGACTCCACGTGCGATGGCCCAGATCGCGATGATGAAGAGAAGAGCCAGCGCCGTGATGCCGGGCCGGAAGAGCGCGTAGGCCCCCACGGCGATGCCCAGCACCCCGAAGATCGCGATGGACCACCACCGCGCCTGAATGCCGTTGATGACGGCCACGATCCCGTCGATCACGACGAACGCTCCCCAGAGAAGGACGAGCACGCCCAGCGTCAGACCAGGCCAGAGGAAGGCGCACACCCCGAAGAGGATGGCGAAGACGCCTCGCAGAGCGAGGATCCACCAGGTGCTGGCAGCAGCTTCGAGAAGTGGAACGTAAGACATCGCAATTCTCCTGTCGAGAGAGGGGGAGTTCGGCCTCCAGGATCGATCTCAGCAGGGCGGAGGCTCGCCCCACCCGCTCATTCTACGCTTGAGATCCAGCGGGACTAGAGAGGTGCTGGGCCGACCCGACGCTTTTGCGCGGCCGGTCCGCCGGCGGGCGGCCGCTACAATCGTGTATAGACATTCCCACGCTGTTCACTATGCTTTTGGCGATACATCGTGCTGCGCAGAAGCGCGCTTCTTCGGAGCTTCTCGCCAGAGCGGGAGCGCTGCGTTCAACACGGGCCTCTGCAAAGAAAGGTCAGCCATGACGCCCCAAGCCCCGCAGACGCCTTCGAACTCGACGCGCGAGCCTGGACCGCCCGACACGCCGCCACCGCGACCGTTACGGCCGTGGCGTACGGAGGGCCTGCCGAAAGAGAAGCCTCGCGATCCGAAGCGCCGCTGGATCACGGCGGCCATCTGGTTGGTCGGGTACCTGGTCCTGTTCGCGACGCTGACGGTCCAGGACCGGCTGTCGGGGCCGCAGGCTGTTCCCTACACCGAGTTCAAGAACCAGGTCGCCAGCAAGAACGTCGTCGAGCTGTTCGCGCGCGGGGACTCCATCGAAGGCCAGTTGAAAAAGGCCGTGCCGGTTCCCGGCCAGAAGGATCGCACCTATCAGCAGTTCACGACCGAGCGGCCAACGTTCGCGAGCGACGATCTGCTCGCCCAGTTGACCGAGGGCGGCGCGACGGTGCGCGCCACACCGCTGGTCCAGCAGCGTGGCTTTCTGACGAACCTGCTCATATCGTTCGCGCCGATCCTCCTGCTCGTCGCCTTTTACGCCTGGGTGTTCAAACGCCAGCAGGGGGCGATGGGTGGGCTGCTGGGACGCGGCGGGCAGAAGCGGGTCGACCCCGAAACCGTGCGCGTTACGTTCGACGACGTCGCTGGGATCGACGAGGTGAAGGCGGAGATCAACGAGGTCGTCGACTTCCTGAAGGAACCCGAGAAGTATCGGCGTCTCGGGGCCCGCGCTCCGAAGGGCGTGCTGCTGGCCGGTGCCCCGGGCACCGGCAAGACCCTGCTCGCACGCGCCACCGCCGGCGAGGCGAAGGTCCCGTTCTTCAGCGCGAGCGCCTCGGAGTTCATCGAGATGATCGTGGGTGTCGGGGCCAGCCGCGTCCGTGAGCTCTTCTCGGAGGCGCGAAAAGTCGCGCCGGCCATCATCTTCATCGACGAGATCGACACGATCGGCCGCGCGCGCGGCGGCGCGCGGTCCTTCGGCGGCCACGACGAGCGGGAGCAGACGCTCAATCAGATCCTCACCGAGATGGATGGCTTTTCCGGCCACGAAGGCGTCGTGGTTCTGGCGGCCACCAACCGGCCGGACGTCCTGGACCCCGCGCTGCTGCGGCCGGGACGGTTCGATCGGCAGATCATCATCCACCCGCCGGACCACAAGGGTCGGGTGGAGATCCTGAAGGTCCATACGCGGAAAGTCCCGCTCGCGCCAGACGCCGATCTCGAACGGCTGGCGTCGGCCACGCCCGGAATGACGGGCGCCGACCTTGCGAATCTGGTGAACGAAGCCGCGCTGCTCGCCGCGCGCCGCCGGCAGGACGCCGTGCGCCAGCGCGACTTGACGGACGCGCTCGAGAAGGTACAGCTCGGCACGGCCCGCAACGTCGTCATTCCCGAAGAAGAACGGCGCCGGACCGCCTACCACGAAGCCGGCCATGCGCTCATCGGCATGCTGCAGCCCGGCGCCGATCCCGTCCGCAAAGTCTCGATCATCCCGCGGGGCCGTGCGCTGGGCGTCACGTTGTCGACACCGGAGGCAGACCGCTACGGGTACGACGCCAACTACCTGCGCGGCCGGATCATCGGTGCGCTCGGGGGCATGGCCGCCGAGCAGGAGGTCTTCAACGTCGTCACGACCGGCGCGGAAAACGATCTGGAGATGGTGACCCGCATTGCCCGGTCGATGGTCGGCAGATGGGGGATGTCGGAGCGGATCGGGACGCTGTCGGTTCTGCCGGCGGAAGGGGATCCCCGCATGGCGGGCATCTCCGATGGTCTTCTCGACGCGGTGGACGAAGAAGTTCGGCGCATCACCGACGAGTGCTACACCGAGGCGCGACGGCTCTTGAGGGACAACCGGAACAAACTGGACACCATCGTCGCGCAGCTCCTCCTCCACGAGAGTCTGGACGAACCCGAGATCTACGCTGCGGCCGGCATTCCACGTCCGGCGACCACGCCGCTGCCGGCACCCGTGCCCGCCTAGACCAGGGCGCGAAAGGGGCCATGGCTCCGGCCAGTGTCACAATGGAGCGGCGTCATGAACGGACGGCCATGTGCACACATCGCGGCGGTCGAGACGGTCAGGACGTCGAACTCGCACGAGTGTGAGGAGTGCGTCAAGATCGGTTCGTCGTGGGTCCACCTGCGGACGTGTCAGACCTGCGGCGTCACGTTGTGCTGCGATTCGTCCCCCAACCGACATGCCAGCCGGCACGCGCGTTCGAGCGCGCACCCGGTGATTGCCTCGGCGGAGCGCGGCGAACGGTGGCTGTACTGCTTCCCGGACGACGCATTCGAAGAGTACTGACGGCCGGCGAGGTGGGTATGAACGAGCTGCCAATAGTCTGCACGTTGACGCCGGAGGCGCTCCGGGCTCGCCGACAGGGACTCCTGTCCGTTCTCCTGCGCGTTGCCGAGGAACGAGAGGAATTGCCGGAGGGGTCGAACTTCAATCGTGCCTTCCGGACGGAGTTCGGCGTCAGCCCTCGGGCCCACCGGCGCCGCCACCGAAAGCGGAACCCCGGAGGCCGGGGACCGCGAGCTCATCGCCCTCCTATTCCTCGATCGTCACCGCGGCGGGATATTGACGTTGATATGGAACACGTTCTCCGGATCGTAGGTCCGCTTGATGGTGCGGAGCCGTTCGTAGTTCGCACCGTAGGCGATGCGGGCCGGGTCGTCTTCGTCCTGATCCAGGTAGTTCATGTACCGCGTCGATCCGAGGTACGGTCCGAGCAGCCGGAACGTCTCGCGCGCCCATTCCACGCAACGGTTGGTGTCCTTCGGATCCAGCCACTGCGCGGCAATGACCGCATTGAACCCGGGGGTTCGCAGCGTGCACGCGGTGGCGCTGACGGGCACTCGCGTGGCGGCGCCGTGGAAGTGCTCCAGCAGAATCTGGCACTGCGGCGATGGTACGACGGCAGCGCGCCCGATGAGCACGTCGATCGCCTCGTCGGTCAGGTCGGCCAGGAACTGCGCCTTCCAGTAGTTGAGCGCGCCCTTCGGGAAGGACGGGTCCATCATGCTGTTCAGATCGCAATACGGAATCGGCCCCATGGCGTCCAGGACGGGCGCCCCGAAGGTCTTGAGCGGCCGTGTGGCGGCTTCTCCCGACGGGGCGTCACCGCAGTGGCCTCCGACGATGCCGACCAGTGCGGAACCGTCGGGCCCGGTGAGCAGTCCCGCCGCGAGCATCATTTCCTCCGGCAACGACGCGCACTGCTCCCGGAAGAATCGGAGCACCTGACGTGCGTCGGTCGCCTTGTGTGCGACGAGCCCGCCGGTGACGATCGGCCCGACGGGGTGCAGCTCGTATTCGAGCCACGTCGCGATCCCGAAGTTGCCTCCACCGCCGCGGATGGCCCAGAACAGGTCGGCGTTCTCCTCGGCACTCGCGCGCACGACACTGCCGTCGGCGAGGACGATCTCGGCCGCGCGCAGGTTGTCGAGCGCGAGGCCGAACTTCGGCATCAGCCACCCGAGGCCGCCGCCGAGCGTGAGCCCCGCGATCCCGGTGCTGGAGACGACGCCCCCCGTGGTCGCGAGACCGTGCAGCTGCGTCTCACGGTTGAATTCCTTCCAGAGCACGCCTCCCTGGGCCCGGACGGTCCGCGTGCGCGCGTCCACGTGAATGCCTTTCATCGGCGACAGATCGATCATCACGCCGCCGTCGACCGTGGCGCGCCCGGCGACGTTGTGGCCACCGCCCCTCACCGCCACCTCGAGGCCGAGGGAACGCCCGATCTTCACGGCGTCGATGACGTCCGCCGTGCCCGAGCAGCAGGCAATGATGGCGGGACGCTTGTCGACGAGCCCGTTGTGAACTCTGCGGACGCTGTCGTACGCGGCGTCCGTGGACTGGAGTAAGGAACCGCCGAAGGCGGGGACGAGTTGAGCTGGTGTTCCAGAAGGCATATGCATCTCTAGTTCGGCATTCTACCCGAAGCGTACGGCAGACGATTCCGCCGACGCGTTGAGCCTGGGCGGAAGGACTCAGGTGCTCCGTCTCGATGCCACGATCGTGCCGGCTCGGAGACTTCGAGCCGCTGATGACGACAGGACTTCGAGCAACAGAGACGACAGCGATGATTCGGCCGGCGGTAAGGCGGTTACGGATCCTGTAAGGGCTGCCGGTGCTCCTCGACTCGCTTGCATCCTCCCTTGTGGGCCATGTTGTTCGGCGGGCGAGGCATGCAGTTGCGGCCCACTGCCCGCGAATCCGTCGGCACGGAGTTGGCACTGTGCTCGTCGTTCCGACTGGCGCGCTGAAGGCGGACAGTCGAAGCCCGAGCACATGAAGTACGGCAGGGACCAGAAACGACGGTATTGGGAGACCTCGAGGTATCGGCGGCTTGCTGTCACTCGTCTTCGTCGGACGGGTCTCAGACCGTGAGGCGGTCGAGCTCGATAGCTGCGATTTCGTCTTCGACCGGCTCCGCCCCGGGCGAAACCTTGTCGATCCCGCGAACGTCAGCGCGGTCCGGGGCGGCGATCACGTTGTCGCGATGGGTCCTGCCGGGATCGATGAACGGGTACTTGGCCAGATAGTAGGAAAGCGCCCTGGGGCTGATGCCCATGAGCCTGGCCGCCTGCTGCTTGGCGGTCGAGATCTCGAGCGCCCGGCGAATCGTCGCGCATTCGGCCCACTCGACGTTCTCGCGCAGCTTCAACGACGGGACGGCGGTCGGCACGCGCAGGGCGCCCTCGACGCTGACCGCCTCACGAGTGATCACGGCGCCGGTCGTGAGCACTACCGCGCGCTCGATCGTGTTCTCGAGCTCACGCACGTTGCCGGGCCAGTGATACTCCCGGAGCGAGGCGACGACGCCTTTCTCGAGCGCGTCGATGCGCTTGCCGTTTTGTGTCGCATGCTTATCGACGAAGTACTCCACGAGCATCGGGATGTCGTCCAGGCGCTCGCGAAGCGGGGGCACGACGATCGGAATCACGTTCAGGCGATAGAACAGGTCGTCCTGGAACCGTCCGTCGCCGACGAGCCGCCGCAGGTCGCGATTGGTCGCGGCAATCACGCGCAGGTCCACGTGCTCCGCCCGTTCCGCACCAAGCGGCTCGATCTCGCGTTCCTGCAGGACGCGCAACAACTTGGCCTGCAGGCCGACGCTCATCGTGCCGATCTCATCGAGGAAGATGGAACCGAGATTCGCCAGGGCGAATTTGCCTCTCTTCGTCGCCGTGGCGTCCGTGAACGCCCCCTTGACGTGGCCGAAGAGCTCCGATTCCAGCAAGGTCTCCGGGATGGCCGCACAGTTGACCTTGACGAACGGCATGTGCCGCTGGGCGCTGCCATTGTGGACGGCCCGGGCCACCAGTTCCTTGCCGGTGCCGGTTTCGCCCGTAATCAAGACAGTACTGCGGGCAGCCGCCACGAGCTCGATTCGACGAATCACCTGCATGATGGCGCGGCTGCGACCGACGATGCCATACCGGTGAAAGTACTGGCCGAAGGCCATCGGCTGGGGCCACCCACCGCGACTGTTGCTTACTAGCTTCACTTGCGCTCCTCCCCGTTCTTCAAATGCCGGGAATCCGACCATCAATCGCCCTGACGTCAGGCCGCGGTGACCGGCGCCGCGCCGGCGAGCCGATGTCGAGGATGTGTCCTCGCGGTGCCGGGCTCTTTCAACTCGTTGTCGATCGCGCCGCGAAATGCCTGACGGGCGCGCGACAGGCCGGACATGACCGTTCCGATGGGCACCCCCATCACCTCAGCCAGCTCCCGATACGACAGGCCCTTCACCTCGCGGAGCACCAGCAGTTCGCGGGAACGATCCGGCAGGTTGCTGATGACCCGGTCGATCAGCGTGAGACCATCGGTCCGGAGCATCAACGTTTCTGGATCGGCCCCCTGTCGAAGGATGCTGTGCTGCTCTTCATCGAACGTGTCGGTTGGGGTCTGAAAGCTGTGGGCACGCCGTCGGCTGCAGGTGTTCCGCACGATCGTCAGGAACCAGGCGCGCCCATTCCCGCCCGTGAAGGTTCGAAAGTACTGAAGGGCTCGCAGCGATGCCTCCTGCACGACGTCTTCCGCGTCGTGCGGGTCACGCATCAGCCACCGCGCCAGTCGGTGCGCGGCATCGAGGTGCGGCAGGACGACGTCCTCGAAGCTCGTTCCGACCTCGGCCCTTGTTGCCTCTAGATACGCCATGTCATTCATCGAGCGCTCCCAGAACTTCCTGCAGTCCCTGCTCCAGCGTGGGGTACCGGAAGTGGAATCCAAGCCCGCGCAGCCGGATGTTCGAGAACACGGCGTCGGCCTGGAGATAGTCAGCCAGAACGGGACCGAGCACGAGCCGCGTTGCGGCAGCGGGCACCCGCAAGACGCGCAGCGGGCGGTCCGCCAGCCGGGCGAAGGTTTCAGCAAACTCATGCATCCGAATCGGATCGCGGTTCACGAGGAAGTAGCGGCTGCCTGCTGCGCCGTGCTCGGCCAGGTGCACCAGCGCACGCGCACAGTCGTGCACGTGAATGGGCGACACCCACGGCCCGGGTCGTCCGACCTGCAGCACCCGGCGGCCGCCCATGACCGGCTTGATCACGCGGTCACGAAACCACGAGCCGGTGCCGTAGACCCAGCCGGTGAACGCGGTGACAATCGGCAGCCCGGCGAGCACGTATCCGTCCACCCGATCCAGCGCGGGCGTCAGGCAGCGTCCCCATGCCGAAGCCGTGACCGGCTCGTCCTCGGTGATCCCGCGCCGGCCCGTCGGGCCGTAATAGCTCGTATCCGAGAGGTAGATAATCCGGCGCGTCGCGCCTCCCTCGACGGCTTCGAGCAACCGCGAATCCATCAACACGCGCGCGCGCGCAATGGTTTCGGTATGTCGCCGCGTCAGACGAGGGCCACAGACCGGATGTGGTGCAAGGTGGAACACCCAATCGGCCGGCGCCTCATCCTGCCACTTCCCGGACTGGAGCAGGTCGCCCGGCACCGGAACACCGCCGGCACGGCGCACGCGCTCCGCCCCCTCCGCCGAGCCGGTGAGACCGAATACCTGGTGGCCCCGTGCCGACAGGACCCGTACCAGCTCTATCCCAATGAATCCGGCGGCGCCGGTGACAAACGTGGTCGTCCCCGCGTCCAATGCCATATGAGCAGTCTGGCGGGCCCGCGAACTGCCGACCACCCACAACTCCCGCACAAAGCCCGTACGACACCCGTACAGCAGCAGTAAGATGATTAATTCCATGAAAGTGGGCGCTCTTGGATCGTTTGGCGAGTGCCTCAAGGCCCTCCGCGAGGCTGCCGGCTTCACGCAGGAGGAACTCGCCGCCATCGCGGGCCTGTCGGTACATGCCGTGAGCGCGCTGGAGCGCGGCGAACGGCGGCGGCCGCATGTGGAGACGGTGCGTGCGCTGTCGGCGGCACTGGACTTGAGGAGTGACGCCCGTGACGCGCTCATGCGAAGTGCGCGGGCGCCCGAGGTGAACACGGCGGTCGAGGAACTGAGCGGTGGCCCGCTGCCGCTTCCGCTCACGGCCCTGGTCGGCCGCGACGCCGACATGCTCACGCTGCGGCGCTGGTTCGAGGATCCCGCCGCACGCCTCATCACGCTCACCGGTCCGGGAGGAGCCGGCAAGACGCGGCTGGCGCTGGAGGTCGCACGCGCGATCGCCGCCGAGGCCGAGAGCCGTGTCGTGTTCGTACCGCTCGCAGCTATTCGGAATCCTGCGTTCGTCGTATCGGCAATCGCCGAGGCGCTCGGATTGTCGGACGTCACGGCGGCCGAGCTGCCGAAGCGCGCCCGCGCGGCGTGCGCCAGTCACCCGGTGTTGCTGGTGCTCGACAACTTCGAGCAGGTGCTGGAGGCGGCGCCGCTGGTGGCGGAGCTCCTGGCATCAGTCCCATCGCTGCGACTGCTGACGACGAGCCGCGCCCCGCTCCGCGTGCGCGGAGAGCGTGAGTATGTGGTGGGCCCGCTCGCGCTGGCCGTCGCGTCCGAGGAGAAATCGCCCGCCGATCTGGCGCGGTGTCCGGCGGTGCGGGTGTTCATAGAACGGATCCGGGACGTGCGACCCGACTTCCGCCTCACCTCCGCGAACGGCCCTACGGTGACGGCGATCTGCCGGCGGCTGGACGCGCTGCCGCTCGCGCTCGAGCTCGCCGCCCCGTGGATGAAAGTGCTGACCGCCGAGGATCTGCTCCGCAGACTCACCGAGGATGTCCTGCTGCCCATTGCCGGCCCGCGCGATCTCCCCGAACGCCAGCAGACGATCAATGCGACAGTGGCCTGGAGCTACCAGCTCCTCGACCCGAGCGAGCAGTGTGCGTTCCGGCGGCTCGGCGCGCTGTCCGGTCGCTTTCCAATCGAAGCCGCCGCCGCCGTTCTTGCCGGCCGTGATGCCTCGGTCAGGTGCGACGACGCGCTGGCGGCGGTGGCGAGCCTGATCGACAGGAGTCTCCTGCATCGAGCTGAGACGTCGGTGCCGGGCCGCACGCTGTACCAGATGCTCGAAACGGTGCGCGCGTACGCGGCGCTCGAGCTCACCGCAGCGGGCGAGCGCGACGACGCGCTGGAAGGGCTGGTGCGTCAGTGCATCTGCGAAGCCTCGCATGCCGCCGAGGAGCTGCTCAACCCTGACCAGGCTGGCTGGCTCGATCGCGTGCGTGAAGATCTCGAGAGCTACCGCTGCGCCCTGACGTGGCTCATCGGGGGCGGCCGTGCGGCCGACGCAGCCAACATCGCGTGGGGGCTGAAGTACTTCTGGCTGATCCGTGGCCACGCGGTCGAAGGGCTCAAGTGGTATGAGCAGATCCTGAACCTGCCCTCGCTCCCAGCTGCTGCGGAATTGAGAGCCCTCGCTGGAGCGGCGGTCCTGTGGTACGCGCAGGGCGAGCTCGAGCGTGCCGCTGTCGCGGTGGACCGCGCCCTGGCGCTCACCCATGGCGCCGGCGACGAGGCTGTCGTCGCGCAGGTGGAGTATCTGTCAGGGCACGTCGAACATGCCGGCGGCAATCTCGAGGCTGCCCGCGATCGATTCGCCCGCAGTCTCGAGGTGTTCCGTACGCTGGCGATCCCCGCGGGCATCGGGAATGCGCTGAGCGGCATGGCGGTGATCGCCCTGGCCACCGGCGACGCCGACGAGGCGGAATGCCTGCTCGATGAGGCCACATCGATGCTGCGGCAGGCCGGTCCCTGGTTCCTGACATGGGCGCTCTACGGCCGTGCGATTGTCGCGGTGCGGCGTGGAAACGCCGACGAGGCCATCGCGTTGATCCGCGAGAGCCTCACACGGATTCGGGAGCTCCATGACAAGTTCGCGTTCGTCTACGCCCTGGTCCCACTCGCTGCGGCAGCCGTTCTCAAGGGCAACGACGCATGGGCGGCGCGGATTCTGGGCGTTCGAGATGCCGTTACCGAACGCACGGGTGTGACGGTTGTGGACAGATCGGTTCGCGACCTCGACGAACGGGCGCAACGCGACGTGCGCGCCCGTCTTGGTCCGGATCGGTGGGCCCACGCGTATGCGGCAGGGCGCAAAGCCTCGATCGACGCATTGTTGAAAGACATCGAGAGTGCAAGTGGATCGGCGAGACAGCAGCGGGAGCAGGAAGGGTGAAGGGAGCTCGGCGCGATTGCGGCCTGTCGGTCATGCCGTGAACTCATCAGGGAATATCCCAGCGGGCGTGGCGATTAGGCAAAGGTGTGGACGCTCAGCGCCGCACGCCAGCGCCGCCAGAGCCACGGACGCGTCTCACGCGTCGCGCTCGGAGGACCCAGATGTCGTCATTTCGTCTCGCGCTCGTCCCGGCAATCCTGATGTTTGCGATGGCCTGTGGGGACGGCTACTCACCGTCACCTGCACCGTCGCCGGTGCCACCGGCCGCCCCGCCTGCAGCCGGATCGCAGGCAGCGGTCACCATTCCTGCCGGTGCGGAATTCCTTGGCAATCGAGCCTTCGTTCCAGCGCAGCTGGATATCACGGCCGGCACGACGGTGACCTGGAGGAACACCGACGCAACCACTCACACGTCGACATCGAACGCTCCGGGATGGAACTCGGGAGATGTCAGGCCGAACGGCGAATTCACGCGGGCATTCAGCACGCCAGGTACCTTCTCCTATCACTGCACGATTCACCCGAGCATGGTCGGCACCGTCGTCGTTCGCTGAAGTTTCCTCGGCTGATGCCGCGCGGGCTGGCGCGGCGTCAGCGCAGACCGGACGATGTGACTCCGCCGGCGGGAATATTTCGGGTGCGTGCGGTGGTTTAGCTTCATGACCGCGCGTTGAGTGCGCGGCTCAGGGGGTTCATGTCCATCGATGTCAGATGGGTCCTCGCTGCGGGCGCGATGTTGACGGCGTCGTTCGCGGAGGGGCCGCACCGGATCGCAGGTCAGGCGCAGTCGCCACAGACCGTGACCGTCGTCGCAGAGCTCTTCACCTCGGAAGGATGCTCGAGCTGTCCCCCGGCGGACGATGTTCTGTCCGACCTGGTGCTGCATCAGCCCATCCCCGGCGTGGAGGTGCTGGCGCTCGCCGAACACGTCGATTACTGGGACCGGCTGGGCTGGCGCGACCGGTTCTCCTCCGCGGCCTTCTCCGCGCGACAATCCGACTACGACGCGCGTGTATTTCGCACGGATCGTATCTACACGCCACAACTCGTCGTCGACGGGCAGTGGCAGGTCGTTGGGAGCGATGCAGCCGCTGTCGGGGAGGCCATCCGCCGGGCGGCTGCGGTGCCGAAGGCCACTGTCACAGTCGATGTGGCGCGCGTGCCCGCCCGGCGCGAGCTACGCGTTGACCTCGACGTCAGTGTGCCGCCGAATCTGGCGCTGCAGAGGGACGCGGACGTGCTCGTGGCAGTCGTCGAGGACAACCTCGTCACCGACGTACGGCACGGGGAGAACAGCGGGCGGAAACTGCGGCACACCGCCGTGGTGCGCAGCCTCACCACGATCGGCGCGCTCGCCGAGGACGAGCGCCTGTGGTCGGCGACGGTGTCCGTATCGATCGATGCCGACTCCAGGCCCGAGAACCTGCGTGTCATCGCGTTTCTCCAGGAGCGCGACACGCGCCGTATCCTCGGCGCCGCCGCGGCGCGCGTCGCGGCCTGAACCAAAACCCACCGTACCACCTGAACCGGCGCGGCCCGTCAGCGAGACATGGGCATCAGGCGTCGAGGGCCTGAATTCGGCGCAGCTCGAGGTCCTCGTACCGCTTGCTCAACGTTCGTGGAAGTGAGAACCCCAGCGCCGTGGTCACGACTCCAAGAAGGATGAGCGGATAGTAGACCGCGTACGGCTGGCCGGCCAGGAGTGCCCCTACTCCAAGCAACAGGGCGCCGATCCCCAACAAGGCGATCGCTCTCAGCGTTGTGAGCACGAATGCGCGGGCACGGCCCGCAGATCCGAGCCAGCCCACGACCGCGCCCAGGATTCCCAGTGTCGATCCGGCTATGGCGCCGAGAATCCCTGCCTGGCGGCCGTTCCACCAGCCGGTGGCATTCGCCGGCAGGGGATCATCGCCAGCTCCGAACTCGACGAGCTCCAGCGGGCCGATGACGACGGTCCCCGACCCGGCCAGCACCAGATTGACAACGAGCTTGTCCGGAGGGGATCCGCCCTCACGATTGGCAAAGGGCAGTACGATTTCGCGCCAGTCGGATGAGCCGTCGAGACGGCCCATGGGACCGCTCCGATCCAGGGTGCGAGAGAAGAACGCGCCTTCCTTGAAGTGGTTCCACATCTCGAGATAGCTGCCAGCTGCCACGTGCTCGTACTTCACGCGCCCCCTGAGTGCATAGCGCGCTGCCCGGATCCCGGGGCGTTCGAGTGTCACGAGCGGGAGCGTCACCGGGCTCGTGCCCTCGTGAACCACGCGCAGGCTCGGTGCGCCTGCCTCCAAAGCGTTCCCGACGACGGTGCCCGACTTCAAGGCGTTCGCCGCCGCCAGCTCCTGCCAGTCGACCCGCCGGATGACCTCTTCGCTCCACGCACTCGACGCCAGCAAGAGACAGCACGCGGCGAGCAGCACGCTTCCTGACCTGATCATCGCGGACTCCTTTCTAGTCGTTCCGCTCTCCGTCAATTTCTGCCCGGTGCGCGTCGAGCAGCAGCTTCATGGTCTGGCGGTCGATCTTTCCGTCTGCGTGTTGTAAGCGGAGCAGGCGTTCGAAAGAGCTGGTGATGTCATCGCGCTCGAGCAGCTTGATCTTCTGGATGAGGCGGTCGAGCCTGAGCCGCACGGTCGGGTAGCTGATGCCGTACACGCTCGCAAGCTCCTTGAGCGAGCCGGAGGCCAGCACGAACCGCTTGATGAAGGACAGGTCCTCGTCCTCGAGTGCGTCGATCCATCGGGCCGGCTCTTTTCGGGAGCCAATCTGGAGGCTGCTGCCTTGCATTTTATGAACTGTAAGTTTAACTATATTATCATTAAAAGTAAATCAAATATTATTTTTATTGAGTTTCGCGCTAGATTGCCCGCCTTTTCGCGGCTCTGACGCGTGGTCAGGCCTCAGCTCTTCCCCATGAGGTATTTGCCGTACCACGCCAGGTACCGCTCGTAACGGTCCTTCTGGTAGCTCGGCCGCTCGATCCCATGTCCCTGTCCGGGATAAATCACCAGTTCGGTCGGCACGCCGAGACGCCGGAGCGCCTGATACAGTTGCTCGGAGTTGATGAGCGGTACGTTCCAGTCTTCCTGCCCGCAGAGGATCAGCGTCGGTGTTTTGACCTTGGTCGCCTTGAAGTAGGGCGAAAGCGAAATCCACAGGTCTGTTCGCTCCCACGGGAGTCCAAGCTCGGCTTCCCACTCGCGCAGGTAGTGATCGTGCCCGTAGTTGGCGAGGTAGTTGACCTCGCTGGCGCCGGAAATCGCCGCCTTGAAGCGCGTCGTCTTCGTGATCACGTAGTTCGTGAGGATGCCGCCGTAGCTCCAGCCGCCCACGCCGAGCCGGTCCGGATCGGCCACGCCGCTCTTGACGACGTGATCGACGGCCGCCATGACGTCTTCGTAGTCCTTGTTGCCCCAGTCGGCCCAGATCGCGCGGCTGAAATCCCGTCCGCGCCCTGACGAGCCTCGTGGATTGGCGGCCACGACGGCGTAGCCGTGCGCCGCGAGCATCTGCCACTCGAGATCGAAGCTGGCGCTGAACTGGCTGACCGGCCCGCCGTGGATGCGAAGGATGGTGGGCAGCTTCGTGCCTGACGGCGCATCCGGCGGGCGTGTGAGGAAGCCGTCGATCACCGTGCCGTCGGCGCTCGGCGTCGTGAAGCGCTCGGTCCGCGCCAGCGCAATCCCCGCAAGAAAGTCGTCGTTGGTTTTCGTGATCCGCGCGAGCGCGCCGCCTGCACCGACAGTGAATATCTCGGCAGGCCTCTCGAGCGTGGACTCGAGCACCGCGATCTGCCCCTTCGGACCGACATCGAACTGGCCGACCTCGCGCTCGCCGGCCACCATCCGTTCGAGCGCTCCACCGGCGATCGGCACTTTCGCCAGATGCGACTCCCCGCGATCCTCGACGAGGAACAGCACGGCAGCGCCATCGGACGAGACCCTGGGGCTGCTCAGATTCCGGTCGATGCCCTGCGTGAGCATCCTCGGCGTGCCGCCGTCCACCCTTACGACCGCGACATTGTTGGTCGCGTACCAGATGTCCTTCGGGTCTCCCCCGACAGCGTAGACGAGCGAGGCACCGTCGGGCGTGAACACCGGGTCGGACTCTGCCGAGAGAGACGAGGCGACGCGCCGGGGCTCACCCCCTGCAGCCGGCACGAGAAAGATGTCGGTATTCTCGTTGGAGTCGGGCTCTTCGGTCCGGTTGCTGACGAACGCGATCGACCCTCCGTCGGGCGACCATACCGGGCTGTCGTCATCGTAGCGTCCGGTCGTCACCTGCGTTGTCGTCTTCTTCGCGACATCGAACACGTGCACGTGGTTTCTGAACTCGTCGAGATATCCGGTGCCGTCCCTCTTGAAGAACAACCGGCGGACCACGATGGGCTTCGGCGCTTTCTCGTTGTCGCCCTTGTCCTCCTTCTTGATCTCATCGGGATCGGGATCTTTGGCAACGACGGCCAGACGCGTGCTGTCAGGCGACCAGGCGAACGACGAGACGCCGCCCTTGTAGTCGGTCAGCTTCGTCGCTTCACCACCGCGCCGGTCGAGGAGCCAGACCTGCGTCTTCTCCTCGTCACCACTCGAGCTCCCGGCATCGCGACTCGACAGAAAGGCCAGATATCTGCCATCAGGGCTCCAGCGCGGCCTGTTTTCCGACTTCTCGCTGCTGGTCAGGCGAATGGGCTCGCCGCCGTTGAACGGGACCATGAAGATATCCGCGTCGCCGGCGTCCTTCTTCTGATCCAGACGCGATACGGTATACGCGATCCAGGCGCCGTCGGGACTGATGCGCGGGTCGCTGACGTTTCTGAACCGAAAGATATCGTCCACCTGCAGCGGGCGTTTCTGCTGCGCGAGCGCAGGAGGCGCTGCGGCAAGGAGGCAGGCGAGTCCGAACAACAGTCTTTTCATGTGAGGGCTCCGTAGAAGTCCTGAGGATAGCGCGCTTCGCGTCGTGTTGTCGTGCGCGCACCTGGCCGGACGAGGCACTCGGGCACGCGAGCACGACAAGGATCAGGAATCCCGGAGGACCACCATCGGGTCCGTCCTCCCCGCGGCGAGCGCCGGCAGGTATGACGCGAGCACCGCGGCCGCGATCACCGCGAGCCCGGTCCCCGCGAACACCAGTGGATCCTTTGGCGCAACGTCGTCCAGCATCGTCTGCAGCGCCCCCGAGAGGAGGTACGCTCCCAGCGCGCCTGCGGCGCTGCCGATGAGTGCGAGCTTCAGCCCGCGACCGATGATCAGGCGGCGGACGGCGGGGCGGGTCGCGCCGAGCGCGAGTCGGATGCCGATCTCCCGCCGCTGTCGACGGACGTTGTATGTCATCACGCCGAAGACGCCGACCATCGCGAGGAGCGCCGCCAGGAGCGCAAAGACCCCGGCGGTCGCCGACACGAGGCGCTGCTGTCCGACCGATCCCGCCACGACCTCTTCCATCGTCTGTACGGAGGTGACGGGGATGGCGGGATCGATCGATCTCACGATCTGACGGGCAGTCGGAATCAGCGCCGAGGGGTTGTCGGTCACCGCGCGCATCACGACGGTCTGGGACGACCTGGCCACGTGCTGATCGAGCGTCCGATAGAACTCGAATGGGGTGGGCCGTGCGAGGCCGAACGAGCGGATGTCGCCGACGATGCCGACGACCTCGTACCATTGGGAGCGGTCGTTCCCCTGGCCGAATCGCTTGCCGATGGCGTCTTGTCCGGGCCAGAACTTCTCAGCCATCGCACGATTGACGAGCACGGTCGTGGTCCCGTCCCCGTCGCGCTGGTCGAGCAATCGTCCTTTCAGGAGTGGAATGCCGAGCGTCTTGAAATAATCGCCGTGATACCAGCGGTACTCGACGAGCGGCGCGTCGTTGGGCCCCCACGGAGCCCTCCCTTCGATTTGCATTTCGCCGTTCGTGCCGAAGCGGTACATGGGCAAATGGCTGACGGAACCGACGCTCTGCACGCCTCCGGCCTGTGAGAGCCGCGCGTGGAGCGCGCGGTAGAAGGCACGGGTCGGCTCCTCTGCGGTGTAGCGCTCGCCCGAAGGAGCCAGATCGAACGCGATCACGCGCTCGGTGGCGACTCCCGCATCGCGGGCCTGCAGCAACATCAGGTTCTTCACGAGCAGGGCGCCCCCGACGAGGAGCGCGAACGCCATCGCGATCTCGGTGATCACGAGGCCGTTGCCGAATTGCCCGCCGGGGCCGCTGCCGGTGCGCGTGTCTCCTTCGCGGACCGCGCCGACCAGCGCCTTCGTCCTCAACTGCAGGAGCGGCCAGAGACCGCAGACGAGCGCCACGCACAGCGTCACCACGCCGCTGAACGCCAGGACGCGTCCGTCGATGGCGATCGTTGTCGCGCGTGGCAGCTGGTCTGTCGCAAGTGCCAGGAACGTGCGGAGCAGCCAGAACGCGAGCACCACCCCGATGGCGCCGCCAGCAACAGCCAGCGTGGCGCTCTCAGCAATCAACTGCCGGGCGAGATCCGACGTGCGGGCGCCGAGCGCGAGCCTGATACCGAGCTCACGTCGCCGCGCAAGTCCGGCCGCGAGGAGAAGGTTCGCGACGTTCGCACACCCGATGAGCAGCACGGCGAAGACGGCGCCGAGCAGCATGCGCAGCTGCGGCCTGATCGTACCGACGATGACTTCGCGGTAGGACGCCACGTCGATGCCGTGGTTGTGCCCGAACTCGGCCGCGAGGACCCTGCCGAGCGCGCGCATGTCGCTGGCTGCCCGTTCGATCGGAACGCCTGGCTTCAGGCGCGCATACGTGGAGAGAAAATGCGTGCCGCGCGTGGACGGATCGAGCGGTGTGGCGAGCGGGACGAAAATCCTTGCCCCGCGGTGCGCGAACCCCTCCGGCATCACGCCGACGATCTCGTAGGGCTCACCATCGAGCGTCAGGGCCTTTCCGAGCACGGCCGGATCGCTGGCGAGCGTCTCGGTCCACAACCCGTGGCTGAGGACGACGACCTTGGCCGCACCGGGCCGGTCCTCATCTTCGGAAAACCAGCGTCCCATCGCCGGTTGTACGCCAAACACGTCCACGAGCGAGGCGGTGGTGCGCACCGCATCGAGCTGCAGAGGGTCGCCGTGCCCCGACAGCACGAAGCCCGCGGGTGTCGACCCCCCGATTGCGGCGAATACCTGATTGCGGGATTTCCAGTCGTGGAACTTCGGGAAAGAAGCCGGGCAAGTGGAGCAGGCGGGCTGTGTGTCGAACACCATGACCAGCTGGTCAGGAGACGGATACGGGAGCGGCTTCAGCAGCACGCCGTGAAAAATGCTGAAGACCGTCGTCGTGACCGCGATGCCGAGTGCGAACGCCCCGACCGCGAGGAGGCTCACGAGCGGTGATCGCCACGTCACGCGCAACGCATGACGCAGATCCTGGATGGTTCGGGACATGGGAGCTTAGACGGGTTCAGGGGGTGCAGGGGTTCACGGGTTCAGGGTTCCGGTCAACGCTGAACCCTGAACCCTGAACCCCTTTCCCCGCCTTTGACCCCGAACTGCCCGCTCACAGCCGCGTATAGGTGACGTATGGAAAGACTTTTCCAGGACCTTCGTTTCGCCGTCCGGCTGCTCCTCAAGGACCGGGCCTTTACGCTGACGGCCCTCCTGACCCTCGCCATCTGCATTGGCGCCAACGCCACGATCTTCTCCGTCGTGAACTCCGTGCTGCTGCGGCCGCTGCCGATCCGCGAGCCCGAACGGCTGGTCCTGATGCACAACAGCTATCCCCGGGCCGGCGTGGAGCGCTCGTCCAACGGTGTTCCCGACTACTACGATCGGCTGCGCGAACTCCAGGCGTTCGAGGAGCAGGCGCTGTACGACACCAGAGGCCTCACGGTCGGTATCGAAGGCGACCCGCAGCGGATGTCCGGGATGATGGCGACGCCGTCCCTGCTCCGGATGCTGGGCGCCGCACCCCTCCATGGGCGGATCTTCACCGAGGCCGAAGGGGAGTTGGGGAACGATCGCAAGGTCGTCCTCACCTACGGCCTGTGGCAGGAGCTCTATGGCGGCAGAACCGAAGCGGTCGGTCAGGAGCTTCGCATCAACGGGGAGCCGTACTCGATCGTCGGCGTGCTGCCCGCCGGCTTCTCGTTTCTCGACCCGGACGTCAGGCTCTGGATACCCGCCGCCTTCAGCGTGGAAGAGAAGTCTGCGCGCCACAGCAACAACTGGTCGATGGTGGGGCGATTGCGTCCCGGAGCGACCGCGGCGCAGGCTCAGCAGCAGCTCGATGCGCTCAACGCGCGCAACATGGAGCGCTTTCCGCATTTCAAAGAAATCCTGACCAACGCCGGGTTCCACTCCGTGGTGGTTCCGCTCCAGGAAGACCTGGTGCGCAGCATCCGTCGCACACTCTACCTGCTGTGGGGCGGTGTTCTCTTCGTGCTGCTCATCGGCGTCGTCAACATCACCAACCTCGTGCTGGTGCGATCGAGCGGACGCGCGAAGGAGCTGGCAACGAGGCAGGCCCTGGGCGCGGGACTTGGACGGCTGACACGACAGCTGCTGACCGAGACCGTGCTGTTGACGGCGGCCGGCGGCCTGCTCGGACTGGCAGTCGGCTACTGGGGCGTATCGGTGCTTTCGGCGCTGGGGCTCGAACGTCTGCCGCGGGGCACAGAGGTCCGTCTCGACGGTGTGGCGGTCGCATTCACGCTCCTGCTGGCGCTGGGGGTAGGCATGGTGGTCGCGCTGGTGCCGGTCGTTTCGATGCGGCATGTGAACCTGAGCCAGGCGTTCCGCGAGGAGAGCCGCAGCGGCACGAGCGGGCATGGGACGCGGCTCGTCCGGCGGTCGCTGGTCACGGCGCAGGTAGCTTTTGCGTTCATGCTGCTCATCGGTGCCGGGCTGCTCCTGGCCAGCTTCCAGCGGGTGCTCGCCATCGATCCCGGCTTCGAACCGGCGTCCGTGCTGACGGCACGCGTTGCTCCGCCGGAGTCGCGCTATCCAGACTCGCAGGCCCTGCGGATCTTCACCGGTCGCTTCCTCGAGCGACTTCGAACGCTGCCTGGCGTGCAGCAGGTCGGGATCACGTCGAGCGTCCCATTCAGCGGAGACTCTTCCGACAGCGTCATCCTCGCCGAGGGATACCGGATGGCCCCGGGTGAATCGCTCATCTCGCCGTTCAATACCTCGGTCTCGCCCGGCTACTTCGAGTCGATGGGGATCGCCCTGCGCAGCGGGCGCTTCTTCAACGACAGCGACACCGAGCGCTCGCCGAACGTTGTAATTGTCGACGAGAGGCTTGCGCGGAGGTTCTGGCGGGACACGAATCCACTCGGGCGCCGGATGTACTCGCCGGGCAGCGCACAGGACCTGACGAAACCCGGTCCCGACTCGCGTTGGTACACCGTCGTCGGCGTCGTCTCGGAGATCCGGATGTCCGGGCTCGTCGAAACCGACGATCGGGTCGGCGCTTACTACTTTCCTCTCGCCCAGCAGCCGAGGCACAACCTGGGGCTGACGATCAGGGCGGACTCGAGCTCCACCGCGATCACACCTGCCATTCGCCGCACGCTCGCGGAGATCGACCCGGAGCTCCCGCTCTTTGGCGTCGTGACGATGCAGGAGCGGCTGGAGGAGACGCTGGTGGACCGGCGCACGCCCATGGTGCTGGCAGCGGTTTTTGGCGCCGTGGCATTGTTCCTCGCGGCGGTCGGGATCTACGGGGTGCTGGCGTACCAGGTCGCGCAGCGGGCGCGGGAGATTGGCATCCGCATGGCGCTCGGCAGCGATGCGTGGCGCGTGTTCCTGCTGATCCTGTCCGAGGGCCTGCTGCTGCTCGGAGCGGGCCTCGCGCTCGGGATCATCGGCGCCTTCTCGATCAGGAGCGCGCTCGAGTCGCAGCTCTACGGCGTCGGCGCCATGGATCCGTTCGTCCTGGGATCAGTGGCCGTCGTCCTCGGGCTGGTGTCGCTCGCGGCCTGCGCCGTCCCGGCCCGCCGCGCTTCGAGGATCGATCCGGTGATCGCACTCAATCAGTAGCACGTCGCACGTGACAAGGAGCACGTAGCACATCGCACATCGCACGTGATTTGTCTATTCCTCCCCCAACACCTGCCACGGCTCCACGGCCGAGGCGCGTCTTGCGGGCAGCCAGCAGCCGATTGCGGCACACGCCACGGCAAGCAGGGTCACGCCGACAAGCGTCGGCGCATCGCCTGGACGTACGCCGAACAGCAGGCTGGACAGAAGGCGAGTGAGGGCGATCGCGCCGATCGCGCCAGCCCCAATCCCCAGGAGGGCGACACCGAGTCCCTGCCCCATGACCTGCCGGAAAACTCTGGAGGGCGGCGCACCCAACGCCAGCCTGACGGCGATCTCGCGCCGGCGTTCGCCCACCGTCGCCGACATGGCGGCGAACACCCCAGCGGCTGCGAGTGCGACCGCGACCGCGGCAAAGACCGCGAGCGCGACCAGGGCGAATCGTGTTACCGCCGTTGCGTTCGCGACGTAGTCGGAAGCCAGCCGGACGTCGAAGATCGGCAGATCGGGCTCGAGGGTCCGGACGATCGCCTGCACCTGGCCGACGATCGCGAGCGGATCGCCATCTGTACGGACGAAAGCATACATCGTCCGTTGCGGCGACTGCTCGTGTGGCAGATACACCTGCTCGCGTTCCTCGGTGACCAGGCTGATCTGACGCACGGGCTTGATGACGCCGACGACTTCTCCCCATGCAGGAGCGAACACGCCGTTCCTGAAAACCTCGACTCGAATCGACTTGCCGACCGCCGGTTCGCCCGGCCATGCGCGGACGGCGAGCGTCGTGTCGACTATCACCGCGAGCGGACGGCCGATTCGATCGTGCCGGTCGAACACGCGGCCCGCGACGAGGCGGGCGCCGACGGCCTCGAACCACCCGGGCGTGACCGTCCGGTAATCCGCGGCCAACTTCCCCCATTCCACGTCGCCTTCGAGTGTCCGGTACGAGTACGCACGGGCCCTCATCGGGTGGTCGGCGAGTGGCGGACTCAACGTCGAGCCCGCGGCGCGGACAGATGAGACGTGACGAAGCCGTTCGTCGAGCTGCCGATAGAACGCCGCGATGGCGGGACCCGCGGTGTCGTACGGATATCGCACATCGGGAAGCGACAGGCGCATCGAGACGACACCCGCCGGCGTGAACCCCAGTTCCACGGCATTGATCTTTGCCATCGTGCGAAGGAGAAGCCCCGCGCCGGCGAGCAGCACGACCGCGAGCGCGAACTGCGTCATGATGAAGAAGGCCATCGCCGGACGCGGCCGCCCCGTTGCACCCCGCAGCGACTGGTGCGGCGACGGCGTACACCGTAGTGCGTACCGTGACGCCCCCGCGCCGATTACAACCGCAGCTGCCAGGGCCGAAAGCGCCGCGAGGACGACAATCGGGGTCTTGATGGCGACTTCCTGCAGCCGGGGAATGCCGCCCGGATCGAGCTGGCGGAGCAGGAGAAGTCCACCGTCCGCGAGCCAGAGCCCCGCGGCAGCCCCGAGGACGCCCAGCAGCACGTGCTCGACGAGCAACTGCCGCCAGAGGCGAACGCGTCCGACGCCCAGCGCAATTCGTACCGCAAATTCCCGGGATCGCTGCATGGACCGGATCAACAGGAGCGTTGCCACGTTCGCGCATGCAATCAGCAGGACCAGCGTGACGACTCCCAGGACGATCAGCAGGGCCTGGCGCACCGGGGCGACGAGTGCCCGAGGAACCGATTCCGCGGTCAATGAAAACCCCGAGCGCGAGTACTCCGCGTCCTCCCGCGAGATCCCGGCGGCGACCGTTGCGAGGTCCGCATCGCGCTGGAGATCGGTGACTCCGGAGCCCAGGCGGGCGACCGTCGTGAAAACCCTGAACGCACGCGAATGCTGCCCGATGTCAACGCCCCACGGGAGCCAGGCCAGGATCGATTCCGGCACGCCGTCTTCGGGCGGGAACAACATCCGGAAGCGGGGCGGCATCACGCCAACGACCGTGCGAGGCTCGCCGTCGAAGTCGATTCGGCGGCCGACGATCGAAGGATCCGAGCCGAAACGCTCCCGCCAGAGGACATCGCTCAACAGGATGGTGTCGGTCCGCTGGTGCTCCTCGGGGGTTGGCAGCCTGCCAACCTGGGGGAGCGCACCGAACGCCTCCAGGAAACCCGGGGTGATCCACCCGACCTCGATCTCGACGCCCGACCCGGATCCCCCGAGCGCCCCAGGACGCGCCCACACGGCTCCGGCAGTGTCGATTGTCCGGGCGCGGTCCTTCAATGCCACAACTTCGGGTCCCGACAGTTGCGCCACGGCACGGCGTTGCCCAGGCAAGCCTGCACGCACGACAACGAGCCGGGACGGATCCGAATAAGGCAGGGGCTCGAGCAGCACGGTCTGGACGACGCTAACCATCACAGACGTCGCCGAAAACCCGAGGGCGAGCGTCAGAACAATGACGACGGCGAGCACCGGGCGAACCCGCCAGAGACGGACGGCGAACACGAGGTCCTGGAGGAGAGCCTCGAACATCTTCACCTCGCGCTTGATTCAAGTCGTCGCACCGGCGCTGCGCGATCTCACTCGCCGCGCAGGTTCGTCTGATGCGGAGGGCACGTCCCTTCGCACGCAGGGCAAGCCAGACCGGTGCCAGACAGGTGAGGGTAAAAGCTCGAGGGCCCCCGGGGGTTCCCGCCGGCCGAGCGGGCGGATCCGAACAGTGTGTGACCGCCCGCGGTCAGAGGACGTCAAGATTACCTTGCGTACGGCCGCCGCGAATTCGTGCGCGCCCCACGAAGCGCTAAGCTCACATCGTGTCCATACTCGGTCTGCTGGCCCTCTTCGCCGTCGGTTTCGTCGCTGCTGTCATCAACGTCATCGCCGGCGGGGGCTCGTTCCTCACTTTGCCGCTGCTCCTCTTCCTGGGTCTTCCAGCCGGGGTCGCCAACGGTACCAACCGCATGGGCGTTCTGGCCCAGAACGTCAGCGCCGTGGCCGGCTTCCGGCGTCACCAGATGCTCCCGATGACGTGGGCGCTCGCGGTCAGCGTGCCCGCAGTCGTCGGCGCCGGGCTCGGCGTGTGGGCCGCGCTCAACGTTCCGGATATCGCGTTCAGGCGAATCCTGTCGGTGGTGATGCTGGCGATGACGCTCGGCACGCTGCTGCACAAGTCGTTGAGAGGGGCACCGGGCGCCGAGGTCAGGCGCCCATGGCACTGGACGATGCTCGTCGGATTCTTCGTGACGGGTGTCTACGGAGGCTTTCTCCAGGCGGGGGTCGGTTTCCTCGCGCTCGGTTTGACCTCTCTCGCCGGCATGGACTTGGTCCGCGGCAACGCGGTCAAGGTGTTCACGGTCATGCTCCTGACGCTCCTCTCGCTGGCCGTCTTCGCCGGGACCGGCCACGTCAACTGGCCGGCCGGCCTCGCGCTCGCCGGCGGGAATCTGCTAGGAGGCGTGGTGGGCGTCCGCGTCGCCGTGCTCAAAGGTCACAGGTGGCTCGAGCGCGTCGTCACGGCGACGATCGTGGTGTTCGCTGTGCTGCTCTGGGTGACCGAGTGAGCAAGCGGCACTCAGCGAGGCCTGTCTTCGACGAGGCGCGCGGCAACCTGGGACGGACGACCGCGTTCACCCAGACGGACCTGCTCCTGCAGCACGAACTGCGTCTGTCCGGCCGGACCCGGGTGAATGTCGGCCTGAACATCTTCAACCTGTTCGACCAGGACACGATCACGCGCCAGTTCCAGGCGCGGTACCGCGACTCGGTCGCCGGCATCACCGACGCCCAGTTCTTCCAGGGCTTCGATGTGTTCGGGATCGCCGAATCCCGCAAACTGCGGCCCGATCCGCGGTTCAACCTGGCGGACCAGTTCCTCGGAGCGCGCACGCTGCGTATGCAGGCGAGGATCTCGTTCTGGTCAGGGCAACCAGCGCCGTGCAGGGCTTGAACGGGGCGGGGCCGTAAGGCTCCGCCCCGTTTTGCGGGTCCCCTGGAAACGTAATGCGTCACATAATTCCCGGGCGGGGCATCCCGGCTCGCTGCGTTGCTCCTCCCTCACATCTACCCAATATGCTCGGTCGTCGCGCCTTGCGATCCGGGCGCCGCGCTCCGGGACTTATGCAACGCATTACGTTTCCAGGGGACTAGCGACTCGTGATGAACACTACTTGTCCGGCTTTGGTGCCGCCGGCTTCAGCTCCACGGTCCCTGTCACGGGGGTGTCCGGCTCCGATCCGCAGCCGATTGCCTCCATCGTTCCATTCCCGACGCCCGGCTTGTCGCCGAGCTTGATGGTCATTTTCACCGTGCCCTCGCAGTCCTGCTCGACCATCGTGAAAGGGAACTCGAGGGTGAGGACGCCGGCCTTCGACGAGCCCGCCACCTTCCCCGTGATCTTCGTCGGGGACGTGATCACCATGTCGCCGGTGACCTTTCCACGGGTGACGGCCATCTCCACCGTGCCGGTATACACCGTGTCAGCGGTGACGATGATCTCGTGCACCATCGGCTTGGGTTCGGCCGGCTTCCGGTTCTGTGCGGCCGCCGTACCGCCGACCACCGCGCCAGCGCAGACTGCCATCAATACCTCTTTGAGCATGAGACCTCCGGAACCAGAGACGTGGAAACGGCCTGCGAAGTTGCTGAAAATTGCTGAACCCTGAACATTGAACCCGAATCGACAGTCACGAAGGGCGGCAGTTCCCGGCCGGCACCGAAATCGAAACTAGCTCCGCCGCCGCCCTGCGCGTGCCTCACGCGTTGGGACCCGTGTGGCGTGGGCGAGCAGGATTGATCGCAGCTGGGCGATGTCGGGCGGCTTGACGAGGTGGTGGTTGAACCCGGCGCGCTCGGATCGTTCGCGATCGTCATCCTGCCCCCAGCCGGTGAGCGCGACGAGCAGCAGGTCTGGATGTTCCCCGGAGGACCGGATCTGCCGGGAGACCTCGTAGCCGTCCATGCCCGGCATCCCGATGTCGAGCAGCACCGCGTGGGGCTCGAAGGCGTCGACCGCGTGCAGCGCTTCGGGTCCGCTGTGAGCGACGGAGACCGTCGCGCCGAGCTCGGCCAGCAGGAAGCTGAGGGTTTCTGCGGCGTCACGATTGTCGTCGACGATCAGAATCCGTTGCGGCGGGAATGCCTCCGCTCCTTCAGCCCGGGCCGAGAGTCGAGGGCTATCGGCAAGGAGGGGCAGCCGAACGATGAACTCGCTGCCCGTATCGGATCCCTCGCTGTGTGCCTCGACCGTCCCACCGTGCATCGCCACGAGGCTCTGCACGAGGGTGAGGCCGATTCCGAGCCCGCCCTGCGCGCGTCGGCGCGAACGATCGACCTGTGTGAACATCTCGAATACCTTCGTCAGCTCCGACGGAGGAATACCGATTCCGTCGTCGCGAACCGACACCACGACCCACTGGTCGGTCTGCAATCCCTTCAACCAGATGTGCCCGCCGACCCTGGAGTACTTCGATGCATTGTTCAACAGGTTGGCGAATACCTGCGTGAGCCGCACCGGATCCCCGGTCAGGGGCACGGTTTGTTCCGGGATCTCGACGGTGAGATGCTGACCCGCCGCCTCGATGAGGGGGCGGCTCGTCTCGATGGCGGTCCGCAGCACCGCGCCGAGCTCGAGCGGCTCTTTCTGCACGTCGATCACGCCGCGCGTGATGCGCGACACCTCGAGCAGGTCGTCCACCAGGCGCATCAGATGGTGTACTTGCCGCTCCAGGACCGCGACCGCCCGCAGGCTGCGCGTTTCGGTGACGGCCCCCAGCTTGAGGAGTTGCAGAGCGGCGAGCATCGGGGCGAGCGGATTCCGCAGCTCGTGGCCGAGCGTCGCGAGGAACTCGTCCTTCCGCCTGTCGGCGACGCGCAGCGCCTCCTCCACGCGCACGCGGTCGGCGAGATACCCGCGAATCTGGTATTGACGCTCCCGCGCCCGGACCGCCGTGCGAACGGCGCTCAGCAGTGTGGCGACGCGTAACGGCCGCTCGAGCACCGTTACGTTGCCGAGCGTGCGCACCGCCTCGGCTACATCGACGGAATCAGCGCCGGGCCGCGCCAGGACGAGCACCGGCAGATCCGACCAGGCCGGTTGTTTCGCGATGGCGTCCACGAGCGCCCCGCTGCCCGGCGAGGCCACGCACTCCTCGGCAATGATGATTGCGGCGGCCCCCGCCTCCAGTGCGGCTACCATCGCAGGGAGCGTCGGACAGAGGTGGCTGGCGATCCCCGCCGGTGCGAGCAGGGTCTGCGTGAGGGTCGCGTCCCTCCTCGTCGGCGCGAGAATGAGGACGCGTCGATCGTGAGCGGAGGGTTCACCGCGCTCGATCACGTCAGCGTCCCCTGCTTCGAGTCTGCCGCGGCGGCGTCGTAAACCGGAACCCCGGTCAGAATCCCGCGGAAGTCCGTGAGAGGCTCTCCAACACTGATCCCGCGGTCCTCGATGAGAAATTCGCGGATCGTGCGCTCGTGCTGGCCACCGCGTTTCTTCATGATGGCAATCGCCTGCCGGATTTCTCCCCTCGCCTCGAAGTACCGGAGAAGGATGACTGCGTCGGCGAAATAACTGGCGTCCACGGGAGTCTGCATCTGCGTGCCGATCATGCCTTGATGCGCTCCGATCAGAATCGTCGCAACGCCCACCAGCCCGAGGTACATCAGCAGCTCGTGGAGATGAATCGTGACGAACCGCTCCTCGGGCATCGAGTTCAAGTAGCCGTTCAAGCTGTCGATGACTACAATCGAAGCCCCGTGTTCGACCACCGCCCGTCGGATTGCCGACGTGAACTCCCCCGGAGCGAGCTCGGCGGGATCGACCTGCTGAAGGGTAATCGCGCCGGATTCAATGAAGGACGCGAGGTCGATCTTCAATCCCATGCAGCGTGAGATCAGCGTGTCCGGGATCTCGTCGAAGACGAACAGCGCCGCGCGCTGCCCACGAGCGGCGGCCGCTACCGCGAACTGGGCAGCCAGCGTCGATTTGCCGGTCCCGGCGGGGCCGACGATAAGGGTGCTCGTGCCTTCCTCGATGCCGCCGCCGAGCATCGCGTCCAGTCCCGGAATTCCGCTCGCGTGCTGCAAGCGCCGGCCGCTTCGCCGATGTTCCGATGCAATGAGACGCGGGAAGACGTCGAGCCCGCCTCTCCGAATCACGTAGTCGTGGTACCCGCCGCGAAACGCCACACCTCGGTACTTCAGGACGCGCAGACGCCGGCGTTCCGAGCCGTATTCATGGCTCAACTGTTCGAGGCGAATTACGCCGTGCGCGATGCTCTGCATCTGCTGGTCCTGCTCGGTCGCAGTCATGAAGTCGAGCAGGAGAACGGTGCACTGCCGTGAATTGAAGAACTGCTTGAGCGCCAGGATGTGACGGCGATAGCGCAGGGCGTTGCCCGCCAGCAGGCGCAGCTCGGAGAGGGAATCGAAGACCACGCAGGCCGGGTTGACCCGGTCCACCGTGGTGAGCACCTCCTTGACCGTTGTGCTCAGCTCTACCTCCGAGGCGTGGAACATCGTGTACTGTTCATCCGGGTCCAACGCGGCTTCCGTGGGGATCAGCTCCTGAATCGTGATACCGTCGAGCGTCCAGCCGTGGGACCGCGCGACCGCGCGCAACTCCTCCTCGGTTTCCGACAGCGTGACGTACAGGACCGGCTCTCCGCGCACGACCGCGGCACGCAGGAACTGGAGCGCCAAGGTGGTCTTGCCGCTTCCCGGCACACCTTCAAGCAGAAACAGACGCCGTCGAGCGAGGCCGCCGCGCAGGATGTTGTCCAGCCCGTCGATGCCGGTCGAGGCGGGTGTCTGGTCCGGAGTCGGGGGTGTAGGCATTCGATTTTGGCTCCTCGAGAAGCCTAGACAATCACGACAAGCTCGACCGTTGATTCGCAGTCCACATCGTCGCACGCTGGCAGGTTGGAAGGAATGAAAGACCTGTGCCGTTGCGCGCACTCGCACCGAGACCGAATCCCACGGTCGAGCTGGTGTGGACAACAGCGCAGATGACGTTTCAGGCACCAGGGTCCCGTCTCCGGCGTTCGTCGCGGCGAGGCATCCCGGCCGCGAGCCGCTCGAAGCCACGCGGCTGGCGGCAAAGACCGATTCGACGAGACCGGGATACCGGATCCAAACCAATAGAATGTGGAGAATTCTGGAGAATAGGCGCGTGAATCCTTCAGCTGAACGTCGCTCGCTCGGGCCGATCCTCGGCGCCCTGCTCTGTGTGGTGGCTCTCGGGGCCCCGGTCGCCGGCCAGGCTGCCCGTCCGACCGTTGGAGTCGCGTTCGGTGGCGGCAGCGCTCGCGGCCTCGCGCACGTGGGTGTCATCCAGTGGTTCGAGGAGCATCGCATTCCGATCGACGTGGCGGCGGGCACGAGCATGGGTGGGCTCATCGGCGGAAGCTTTGCCGCCGGCATGGATTCGGCGGAATTGAAGGCCATGATCGACAGCCTGAACTGGGACCAGCTGTTCGGATCGTCGGGCTTCGCTTTCCGCAACATCCGCCGCAAGGCCGACGCGCGCGATTATCCGGCACGGCTCGAGTTCGGGCTCAAAGGAGGCATCGTTGCGCCGCCGTCCATCAACAGCGGGCAGCAGGTCGACCTGCTGCTCGGCCGGATCGCCGCGGCGTACTACGACGTCCAGACGTTCGACGATCTGCCCACGCCGTTCAGGGCCGTGGCGGTGGATCTGTTGAGTGCGGAGCAGGTGGTGTTCGACAGGGGATCGCTCGCTGTCGCGATGCGCGCCACGATGTCGCTGCCGCTGATCTTCCCGCCGGTGCACATGGACGGCCGTGTTCTCGTCGATGGCGGCGCGATGAACAATGTGCCGGCCGACGTGGTGCGGGCGATGGGGGCTGGCAGGGTCGTCGCCATCAACGTGGGCCAGCTGTCGGACAAGACCACGGTCGACTATTCGATGTTCGGTCTGGCGGGCGCCACGCTCGACGCGATGATGCGGGCCAGCACCAACTCGTCGATCACCTCGGCCGACGTCATCATCAACGTGCCGCTCGAGGAATTCGGATCGCTCGACTGGCGGCGCAGTGCGGAGCTCGTGGCGGCAGGCTATCAGGCCGCCGAATCGAAGCGGGCCGAGCTGCTGCCGCTCGCGGTCAGCGAGGCGCAGTACGCGGAGTGGCAGGCAACGCGCCGGTCACGCACGCGGAAGACCCTGCCGGTGCCCTCGTTCGTCCGCGTCGAGCAGTTCGCCGCCCAGGATCGCCGCGTCCTGGATCGCCTCCTCGCGCGCCACGTCGGGGTTCCCTTCGACATCGATGCGTTCGAGACCGACCTGGCCATTGTTGCAGGCCTGGATCGATACGAGACGATGACCTGGCGCTTCGTCAGCGGCGCAGATCGCCAGTACGGCCTCCTCGTTCGAGGCACCGCCAAGGTGTATGCCCCGCCGTTCATGATGCTGGGACTGAACCTCGAGAACACGACGTCGGATGACTTCAGGATCGCGCTGACGGGCCGCTACCTCGCCTTCGACGTGGTCGGGTCCGGCTCCGAGGTCCGCATCGACGCGACGCTTGGCTCCGACCCGTCGCTCGGCGCCGAGCTGTACCGGCCTGTCGGCGGGAACGTGCTCTTCGTGGCGCCGTATGCGGGCGTCGTCAGAAGCACGTTCAACGTGATTGCCGATGACTCGGTCGTCGCGCGGTATGGAGCGACGATCCTCCGGGGCGGCGTCAACGTCGGCGCCAATCTCGGAAGGATCAGTGACGTCAGGCTGGGGGCGTACCTCGGCCGCCTGGACACGGAGGTTGCGGTCGGCGACCCGGGGCTGCCCGAACTGAACGGGATGCAGACCGTCGCCCAGCTGGCCTGGCGCTACAACAGCCAGGACCAGGCTGTCATCCCGTCGGCAGGAATCGGGGCCGGAGTGTCGCTGCGACACGTCCTGAACGGGCCCGACATCACACCGCCGCTCCCGACGAGACGCGCCAGCGAGGGCCTGACCCAGTTGTCCGGCGAAGGCGTGAAATTCTGGTCGCTCCGCGAGCGGAACCGCCTGTTCGTGCTGGGTGGATTGGGCACTTCATTCGACCACCACCCGCTGCCGACCGACCAGTTCGGCCTGGGATCGCCGCTCCACCTCGGCGCGTACAACGTGGGTGAGCTGGTGGGCGATCACTACTACATCGCCACCGGCGGCTACCTGCGCCGGATCGGACGCCTGCCGGACTTTTTTGGCGGCGGCATCTTCGGCGGCGGCTGGTTGGAGTTCGGCGATGCGTTCGACGATTGGGACCTCGCCGGGCTGCACAGCCACGCCAGCGCCGGCGTGATCATCGACACCCTCATCGGGCCTGTACTGCTCGCCGGCACCACCGGTCTCGACAGCGGGCGCTGGCGGCTCTACGTGGGGATCGGACGACTGTTCAGCCGGTGAATCTGATCCTCCCGGTCTTCGCCGCCGGCGGAGGAAGGACCATGGCCCGTTCACGGGCAACTGCTGGGCTTGGGGACTGCTGGCGGGTCTCCCGCATTGCGGCCGCGTTCCGGACACATGCCACGCTGACGGTGAGTCCTGGGCCCGGATGCGGAACTCCGTCGCGTGTATGACGGCCGGCAATCGGCTTGCATTGGACGGTAAGGAGATCTCGCTCCCGGACGGCCAGAAGACGACGAGTGAGGCCGGCGCCGGCTTGCCGCGACGCAGCCGCTGGAAGTGCAGATTCCGCCTCACTGCACGTGATGGTCCGCTGAGGACGTCAGCCGCGCCGCGGGAACCCAGGACAGGAGACAGGTTGATGGCTAAGCGAACAGGCCGCCCCCCATCGTCCACCTCGCGTGGCCGGGTGGCAGGAGAGTCGCTGGTGGACTGGCACGAGCCCGAACGCAATGCCCACGTGCTCGACTGGCGCGAGCGCGCTCACACCTTCGGTTTGGTACCGATTGACGAGCATGGTGAGATGGGACCGATGGTCGTCGAACCGCCGGAGCGGCTGCTCGAGGAAGAGGAGCCCGAGGCGTTCGAGGAGCAGCCAATCGACGAGGACGCGCGTGAGGAATTGGATCCGGAACAGATCGAACACGTCCCGGAGGCCCGACTGCCGCAGGAAGACGTCGATCTCGTTCGCGTCTACTTGAAGCACATCGGGCGGCGAAAGCTCTTGACGGCGGCTCAGGAACAAGAGATAGGCCGCGAGATCGAGCTGGCGCGCGGTGAGGTGCTGGCGGGCCTGGCGCGCATTCCTGCCGCGCGCCAGACGCTGCTGTCACTGGCCGACTCGGTTCGCCGTCACGACGCGCCGGCGGCCGAGCTGATTCTGCTGCCCGACGGCGGAGAGCTCAAACGCGACAAGATCGAGCCGGTCCTGCGGGCCCTCACGCGCGTTCGCCGGCTCGAACGGCGGATCGAGGGATACGCGGAACTGATCGCCAGCGCCCGGTCGACCGCCGCAAGCCGCGCGAGACACCGGAAAGCGATCGAGCGCCTGGAGGAGGAGATGGCAGCGATTCTCCGGGAGCTTCCGATTCGTCCCTCGGCCGTGGACGAAATCGTCGCCGAGCTGCGCGGGCTCGACGATGAGTTCGAACAGGTGGAGAAGAGGGCGCCGGGCGCCGAGCGCGTCGAGAGGCTTCGCGTGCTCGAAGCGCGCGCAGGATTGCCGCGCCAGACGTTCCAGAAGCGCTTTGCGCACGTCGGTGACAGGGAACAGACCCTTCTCGATGCGAAGCACAAGCTCGTCGAGCCGAACCTGCGCCTGGTGGTGTCGATTGCCAAGCGATATCTGAATCGCGGCCTCTCGCTGCTCGATCTGATCCAGGAAGGCAACATCGGGCTGATGAAGGCTGTGGACCGTTTCCAATATCGGCGCGGGTTCAAGTTCTCGACCTACGCGACCTGGTGGATCCGCCAGCAGGTGGGCCGCGCGGTGGCCGACTACGGACGGACCATCCGGCTGCCGGTCCACGTCATGGACTCGCTCAACAAGCTCACGCGCGCGCGGACGGAGCTGCAGACGAAGCTCGGGCGCGAGCCGCGGCCGCAGGAGCTTGCCGCCCGGGTGAGCATGCCCGTCGGAAAGGTCATGCTGCTGCTCGAGGCCGCCAGGCTTCCGACATCGCTCGAGACGCCGGTCGGCGAAGACGAGGAGACACCGCTGGCCCTCCTGGTCCGCGACGTGCGCAGCCGATCGCCCGAAGAAGAAGCCATGCGCGGCGAGCTGGCGGGCGAGGTCGAGCGGGCGATGGGCCCGCTCACCGAGCGCGAGCGCGAGGTCCTCCGTCTTCGCTACGGCTTCGGTCTGGACCGCGAGCTCACGCTCGAGGAGATCGGACGACGGCTGTCGGTGACGCGTGAGCGCGTCAGGCAGATCGAAGCCAAGGCCGTCGCCAAGATGCGCGCCGCCGCCCGCCATCACGCGGCGTGAGCCCCGCACCTCCGAGAGCATTTTGTTTGGCGGGCTGCGCCGTGGCCCGATATCCTCCGGCGCAGCTCGCTACACATACGCTGGGAGTTCGAACCCGCAGTGTGACTTCGATCGTTGCCTGGCGACACTATACTCAGATCGCTCGATTGGAGGCAGGAAGAGTTCCAACATGATCGGTCAGCTCCTGGACCATTACCGTGTCATTTCGAAGGTCGGCGAAGGCGGGATGGGCGTCGTGTACCGCGCGCACGACGAGATCCTCCATCGCGACGTCGCGATCAAGGTCGTCGCCGACAGCCGCGTCATGGACAGGGCCGGCAAGGACCAGTTGCTGCACGAAGCGAGGGCCGGTTCCGCGCTCAACCATCCCAACATCTGCACGATCTACGAGGTCATCGAGGTCGACGGCCGGCTGTACATCGCGATGGAGCTCGTCGACGGGAAACCCCTGAGCGATCTCATCGGAGCGGCGGGGCTCCCCGTCGAATCCGTCCTTCGCTACGGCGGACAGCTCGCCGCCGCACTCAGCCACGCCCACGGCCGGAACATCGTCCACCACGATCTGAAGAGCTCGAATGTCGTCGTCACGCCGGAGGGTTCGATCAAGGTGCTCGACTTCGGGCTGGCGCGGCGCATGCCGGCGGCCGCGTCCGTGGACGAGACCGTGACGTTCGCGGCGCGCGAGCGTTCCGGCGAGGTGAGCGGCACCCTGTCGTACATGGCGCCGGAAGTCCTGCGTGGTGAACCGGGCGACTCGAAGAGCGATTTGTGGGCGCTCGGTATCGTGCTCTACGAGGCAGTAGCCGGCCAGCTGCCGTTTCGCGGAAAGACCCCCTTCGAGACGAGTGCCGCAATCATCCAGGAGACGCTCCCGCCGCTACCCTCGCGGATCCCTCCAGGTCTGTGGGGGGTCATTCAGCGCTGCCTTGCGAAGCGGCCCGCCGAACGCTACCAACAGGCCAGCGAGGTCAAGGCCGCACTCGAGGCCGTTGAATCGGCCTCGATGACGGGCGCCCAGCCCTCAACCCAGCCGGCAGGCTTTCAAACCACCGTGATGCGTGGGACTCGTCATCTGCGCCCGGCAAACGGGGACGTCATGCTGCTCGTCGGCACGACGAAGGGCGCCTTCTTCCTGCGCTCGGCGAAACAGCGCTCGCGCTGGGACGTGGCCGGTCCCTATTTTCACGGCCACGCCGTTTACTCGCTGGCCTTCGACCAACGAAACGGACGCCGGCGGCTCTGGGCCTCCACCCAGAACTTCTGGGGCACGTTCCTGCGCTCCAGTGACGACCTCGGGAGGACGTGGACCAATCCGTTGGAGGCCAACGTGAAATTTCCGGCCGACTGCGGCACGTCGCTGATCAACATCTGGCAGATTGTGCTCGGACGTCACGACAACGAGTCGATGTACTGCGGCGTCGAACCGGCCGCGCTGTTCGAGTCGCGCAATTCGGGTGAGACATGGTCGCTCGTGCGCGGCCTCTTCGATCATCCCCATCGCCCGCGCTGGATGCCCGGGAACGGTGGCCTCGCGCTGCACACGATCGTCGAAGATCCCCTCAATCCGCAGCGGATGTACGTCGCCATTTCAGCTGGAGGCGTGTACCGCACCGAGGACGGCGGGCTCAGCTGGAGAGCGTGCAATCGGGGGATCCGTGTGATGTTCCAGCCCGACAAGTTTCCGGAGTTCGGACAGTGCGTCCACAAGATCGCGCTGCACCCGGCGCGTCCCGAACGCATGTTCCTCCAGAATCACTGGGGCCTCTATCGCTCCGACGACGGCGCGGAGAGCTGGCAGGATATCGCCGGCGGCGTACCTTCCGATTTCGGGTTTGCGATGGTCATGCATCCGCACGATCCGGACTGCGTGTACATCGTTCCCGTGGAATCCGATGAGTTCCGGTGCACGCCGGACGGACGCCTGCGCATCTACCGCACGCGCAATGCCGGTCGGTCGTGGGAGCCGCTCGCGCGAGGACTTCCCCAGAACGGCGCCTACGAAACCGTCCTCCGCGATGCCATGGCAACGGACACGCTCGAACAGGCGGGGATCTACTTCGGGACCCGCAGCGGACAGCTTTTCGCATCGACCGACGAAGGGCGGACGTGGAATCGTATCCTCGGCGGCTTGCCTCCGGTCGTCTGCGTCAGGGCTGTCTCGGTGGGGGAGCCTCGCCTTTCCGGCGCGAAGGCACGGAAACCGCGCATAGCGGGGCGCACCGGGAAAGCCCCGAAGCGCGCTGTCCGGGCTGCTTCCGGATCGTTGCGATCGAAGCGTCCTGCACGGAAGCAGACCCGGCGGGGGAGGGTCCGCTGATGCCGGTCAGGTTCCACATATCCTCGGGCTTGCGATCATTTGCCGGCGGACGCGAACAGGTGGAGATCGGAGGCTCGCCGGCTACCGTGGCGGCTGCGCTCGAGGCCCTGTGGGCGCTCCATCCCGGTCTTCGAGATCGTGTTGCGAACGAGCAGGGGCAGGTCCGAGAGCACGTCAACGTGTTCGTCGGCAACGAGAATATCCGCTACACAGGAGGATTGAGCACTCCCGTACCCGCGGGATCCGAGATCTCCATTCTTCAAGCGGTCAGCGGGGGATCTGACGCGACACGACTCCGAGAGTCATCTTGCCTGGACTTCGGCCGCGGCGCGGACGCCCGATTCCAGCCCGCCGTTCATCCAGCCGCTCCACGGTGAGGTGTGCTCGCCGGCAAAGTGCAAACGGCCTTCAGCGCTTCGCAGACTCTGATAATGCCTGGTCAGCTGACCCGGCCCGAACTCCGCTGCCGCGCCCAGGGACCAGGGGTCGTCGATCCAGCTGTGCGAAGCACTGATTTCGAAGTGCTCGCGTGTTCCAGGATGCACGCGGTCCATCATGTCGAGCACGAAGGCGCCGCGTTTCGTGGGCTCCATCAGCGTGATCTGGCGCGCCATCCTGCCGCTGGTGTAGGCGCCGAGGATGCCGCGCACGCCGCGCTGATCGCGCGTGTAGTCCCAGACGTCGATCGGATCATCGGTCGAGGCCCATCCGCTCTCGCCCCGCTCGAGCCAGAACCGCCGGCGCGTCTGCAGGAACACCCGCGCCATCGGCAGGCCGCCCACCTGCTCGATCGCGGCGCGCTTGCTCGCCGACAGCACAGGAGCGAATTCCACGCCCCTGAGCACGGGTGTCGGCAGCGTGCAGATTACGTAGTCGCCGGTTACGGTCAGAGGCACGCCGCCACGCGAGAATGTCGCGCGAACGGATGCGGCGTCCTGCTCGACGCGAGTGACCGCCGCACCGTAGTGGATTTTTTCCTTGAGAGCGGCCGCGAACGCCTTCGGCAGCTGATCGTTGCCGCCGCGGATCTTGTAGAACATCTTCGTACTGGCGCCGAGCGCGAGATCTCTCAGGAAATAGAGCGCCGACATCCCGTCGAGATCGTGCCCGAGCGTCAGGATGCTGATGAACGCCGGGGAGGCCCCCTGGCGCCGGCAGAACTCGGCGATGGAGATTTCGAATCGGCTCAGATCCCCCGCCGGCCACGTCGGTGACGCCGGGTCGCCCACCTCGCCCATGTGGCCGAACACGTATTTCTTCAAGCCTCCGAGGAACCCGAGGCGGCGCTCTTCGTCGGTGAAGTCGAGCGGTATCTTGTGGAGATCCGGCGGCCCCAGCAGCCGTCGTTTCGCGACGTAGGTGACTCGCGCGCCTTCGGTCGGGAAGAACGGATCGAGCGTCAGCCCGAGCTGCTTCGCGTACCGAAGCGTGAACTCGTGAGTGTCCTGAAGGCGGGCGGCGCCGGCTTCGGCGTAGAGGCCGTCGGAGAACGGCTCGCGCATCGTGTACACCCGGCCCCCGGGCCTGGCGCGAGCCTCGAGCACGATGACGTCGTGGCCCGCGCGATCGAGCTCGTGAGCGGCGCAGAGCCCGGCCACTCCCGCGCCAAGCACGATGACCCGGCCGCGAGTCTGCCGGCCGGTTGGTCGCATCGCACGCAGCACAGGAAGAGCGACCGCGGATTGGAGGAAGTCGCGCCGGTTCATCATGAGGCCTTGCTCCAGCCTCACTACTCGCGCAGCCGGCTGTAGACCGAATCCTTCTCGCCCGCCTTGGCGTGACAGGCGTAACACTGCTCGGCGGCCGAGGTGACCGATCGGCCGGTCCTGCTGTCGCCCTGGAACCGCTCGAACCCCCAGCCCCCGGTTGCAGCAAACCGTGTGCGGTCCTTGACCATCACGTCCACACGCTGCCGAGCGCCTTCCGTGAACGCGCCCTTGTCGTCACGAGCCTCCAGCCAATCGACAACGATGATCGATCCATCGGCGAAGGCGCCCGACCGGTAACCGGCGAGGGCTGCCGGGTTCGCGTAGATATGCCGGAAGCCGCCCGCGCTGTTGAAATCCGGATGGCTCGCGCTGACGAGCGCTGTCTTGACATGCGCCCAGGAGCGGAAACCCTCCGGGTACGGAACTGCATCCGGCCCAGGGTTGGAGGCGACGGCCGGACCGAGTGCGGCCCCGTAGATGATCGCTGCCAGGATCGCGACCGTGACGCGACGCTTTCCCCGCAGCACCGGCCCGAAGGCTGCTCTGAGCATCCACGTATTCTCCATCAGGCGCCACCATTGGCTATCAGAATCTTTCGATGCGGCGGCCCGATCAGTTCGCGGCTCCGAGAGCCCAGCAGCGGCTCAACACGGCGCACGTCGCACGCAATCCAAAGAGCAATTGTGCTGACGTTTGAAGACGGTGACGCCCATCACCACGACCGCGACAATCACCACGATCTCGATGGCCTGTTGGCGTCTCTTCTCGTGATCTTCGTGGACTTCGCGATCGTCGTGTGTCGACGAAGCGTGTCGCCGTAACGTCGACAACCAGGGAGTGATCAGGGCGACATCCGCCAGGCGCACTGATGCGCCGGTGAGGGTCCCAGCGACGCGGATCACAGGGACGGGAGTCGACGCGAGGAAGCGCTGCGGGCGCGTTCCGGCTTCGCGCGGCCGTGGTGTGCTCCAACGGCGTCCGTCGCGCGGCGCCGCCGTCGCGCGGGCGTCGGCGACTCGCTGGCAACTGTTGAAGCTGTGTACCAAGTGACACGTCGCACGTCGCAGGCAGCTTACGGTCCGGCTGCCACAGATCGTCGCCGAGAGGAGAAGCGAGTACACTGGCGCTGCCTTGGAGGCCTGATGGACGCTCCCCTGACGCCACTCGAATTCGCCCGACGAGCACGCCGGCTATACGGAGCCCGCGAGGCGGTCGTGGACGGCGAACGACGGTGGACCTACACGGAATTCTTCGACCGGTGCGATCGGTGGTCGTGCTGGCTGCGGAAACACGGTGTCGGGCAGGGCGATCGCGTGGCGTATATTGCCCCCAACACACATGCCCAACTCGAATCCTTCTACGCCATTCCCCAGATAGGAGCGATCCTCGTTCCGATCAACTACCGGCTGACGGCGGACGACTTCGCGTATGTCATCGAGCACAGCGGCGCGCGAATCGTCTGTGCACACGCCGACTATCTGGAGGCCGTCGATCGGGTGCGCTCCCGGCTGGCGGCCGTCGATGCCTTCGTGGCGCTCGAAGGCTCGAGAACCGGGTGGCTCGAGTACGAAACCTGTCTCGCCGAGGTGCCACCCGAGGTCGAGCGTCCGGTGATTGCCGAAGGCGACGTCCTCACGATCAACTACACCAGCGGCACCACCGCCAGGCCCAAGGGGGTCATGATCACGCATCGCAACGCCTACATGAACGTCGTCGGCACGCTGCTGCATCAACCCATGACCCCCGCCGATCGTTACCTGTGGACGCTGCCGATGTTTCACGCCAACGGATGGACGTTCGTGTGGATAGTGACGGCCGTGGGCGGCGCGCACGTCTGCCTGCGGAAAGTCGAGCCGACCGCGGTCTTCGATGCCATCGAGCACGAAGGGGTCACCCTGTTGTGCGCCGCGCCGACCGTGCTGGTCGGGCTTGCCGGGGCGCCCGCCGAGCTGCGCAAAAGGGCCCGACCGGGAGTCCGTGTCCTCACAGCGGGCGCCCCGCCGGCGGCCGCCACCATCGAGCGGATCGAGGGTGAGCTCGGATGGGAGGTCATGCAGGTCTACGGCCTGACGGAGACGTCTCCCTTCATCACCGTCTGCGAGCCGTTACCGGAGCACCGCCGGCTTGCGGCCGACGACAAGGCCGAGATCAAAGCGCGGCAAGGGGTCGAGCTCCTGACCTCGGGAGAGCTCATCGTCGCGGACGGAGAGGGGCGCGAGGTCCCGCACGATGGGCAACGCGTCGGGGAGATCGTGGTCCGCGGCAACGTCGTCATGCGCGGGTACTATCGCGATCCGGAGGCGACGGCCCACGCGTTCCGTGGGGGATGGTTCCATACCGGCGACGCGGCCGTCGTCCACCCGGATGGGTACGTCGAGATCCGCGATCGCCTGAAGGACGTCATCATCAGCGGCGGCGAGAACATCTCCTCGGTGGAGGTCGAAGGTGTGCTCTTCCGCCATCCCGCCGTGCAGGAGGTCGCTGTCGTGGGTCTGCCGCACGAACGCTGGGGCGAAGCGCCGCACGCGTTCGTCGTGCTGAAGCCCGGCGCCTCCGCGACGGAGGAGGAGCTGCGGCAGTTCGCCCGCGACCGGCTGGCGCATTTCAAGGCGCCGCACGGAGTCACGTTCGTGCCCGAGTTGCCCAAGACCGCGACTGGGAAGATCCAGAAGTACGTGCTGCGCGGGCGTGCCGCGATCGTCAAGCAGTGAGGGTCGAGAGGGCGGGCGGCGGCGTTGTCACGTGCGACGTGCTGGGTGCGATGTGCGACGTGTGACGTGCGGACCACGGACTACGGACTACGGACTTCGGATTACGGAGTATCGAGAGGAGACGCGCATGGACAGAAAGCACCTCGTCGATCGAAGCCGCCGCGAGTTCGCGCGGCTGTTCGCGCTGGGCGGATCGGCGGCGCTGTTCACTTCGAGTCCGGCAGCGTGGCGCAATGTGCGCCAGGTTCGGCCGGCAGGTCCATCCGCCGACGAGCGCTACTGGGCCGAGGTTCGCGCCGGGTTCGTCATGCCCGACGGGTTCGCGTGTCTGAACGCGGCGAACCTCTGTCCGTCCCCCGCGCGCGTTCTCGAGGCCTATTTCGAGAGCACCCGATCGGTCGATCGCGATCCGTCGCCGCAGAACCGGCAGAAGACCCGCAGCGGACGCGAGGCGACGCGGCGCGCGCTGGCGACGTATCTGCGAGTCACGCCCGAAGAGATCGTCATCACTCGCAATACGAGCGAGTCGAACAACTTCGTCTCGAGCGGCCTCGATCTCGAACCGGGCGACGAGGTCCTGATCTTCTCGGATAACCATCCGAGCAACCACGCGGCCTGGCGCCAGAAGGCCGAGCGCTTCGGCTTCACGATCCGCACCGTTGACCAGGTCAACCCGCATCCTGGCGCCGACTACTATCTCGAGGCCTTCACACGCCAGATGACCGCCCGGACCCGCGTCGTCGCCTTCACGCATGTCACCGCCTCGGTGGGCGATCTGCTCCCGGCGCGGGAGTTGTGCGCGATGGCGCGCGATCACGGGGCGCTGTCGCTCGTGGACGGCGCGCAGTCGTTCGGCGTGCTCGACGTGGATCTCGCGGCGATGCAGCCGGACTTCTACACCGGCAGCGCGCACAAGTGGCCCTGCGGCCCGAAGGAATGCGGCATCCTCTTCATCAACCGCCGCGTCCACGATCGCATCAAGCCGACGATTGTCAGCCTCTACCCGGGCGAGGTGGGGATCTCTCGGACGATGGAGGCGTTCGGGCAGAGGGACGAGCCGGCGATCGAGGGGTTCGGCGACGCGCTGGCGCTCCAGACCACGATCGGCCGACAGGCGATCGAGCGGCGGGCGAAGCTTCTCGCGCAGGCGCTGAGCCAAGGGTTGACACGCATCGACGGCGTTCGCGTGTGGACGCATGCGGATTCGGCCCGGTCGGCAGCGGTCGTGTCGTTCCAGCCTGCCTCACTCGACGTGCGAAAACTGCACCAGGCGCTGTACGAGATCGATCACATCACGTGCGCCGCACGGCCAGGATCCGATCGCGGCGGCCTTCGCTTCTCTCCGCATTTCTACAACCTGGAGAGCGACATCCAGCGCGCCGTGGATGCCGTCAGGAAGTACGTGTCACGGGGCCTCTAAGGACCAAGCAGGCGCGAACGACGCGGGTGAAGGCCAGTACGCCCGAGTCAAGAGAGCCTTCCGGGCCTGGCGCCCTCGGTCGAAGGCGCCAGCGGCCCGCTCATCAGCGCGCCAGCGTCCGCTCGAGGTGCTCCTCGAGCACATTGAGCGGCATTGCGCCGTGCCCGAGGACCGCGTCGTGGAAGCGGCGCACATCGAACTGCGAGCCGATCCTTGCGCGCATGCGCTCCCGGAGCTCCCGGATCCCGCGGCTGCCCATTTTGTACGCGAGCGCCTGCGCCGGAATGTCAGCTGAGTACCGGAGCGTCTCCGTTGCGATCTGGGCGTCGGACTCGAGCGTGTGCGCGCGCATGTAATCCATCGCGCGGTCGCGGCTCCAGCCGAGCGCGTTCATCCCGGTGTCCACCACGAGGCGTGTCGAGAGGAACAGGTCCATCGCGAGCCGCCCGGCGTGGTCGTAAGGCTTCTCGTACATCCCCATCTCGCCGGCAAGATCCGAGGCGTACTCGCCCCACCCTTCGGTAAAGGCCGTATACATCGAATTCCGCCGGAACGCGGAGAGGGTCTCGTTCTCACGCGCAAGATTGATCTGGAAGTGATGGCCCGGCACCAGCTCGTGGTAGGACAGCGCGGCCGCATTCAGCAGCGTCCGCTGCTCGAGCCTGGATCCGTTGAACAGGTAGTAGCCCTTCGGATCCTGTGCCGTCGGCACCTGATAGTACCCGTACGTCATCGACGGTTCGAGCGCAAGGGAGAGACGCTCGGCGCCATACGGGGCTTTCGGACGGGAGCCGAACCAGTCCCCAAGCTTCGGCTCGATCCTCGCCGCCGCCGCCATCAGGGCATCACCGATCTCGCGTGGGTGCTTCGGGACGAACTGCGGATCGCTCTTCAGAAACGCACGGAACTCCGACAGCGAGCGGGTGAAGCCGGCTTGGCGCCTCACGTCCTCGAGCTCCCGTTCCAGTCGTGCGACTTCGTCGAGGCCGATCTGGTGAATCGCCTCGGGGGTGAGGTCGAGGCCAGTGCGCGCGCGAACCAGGAACCGGTAGTAACGCTCCCCGCCGGGATGGCGGCTTGCGCCCACGTCGATACCGGCGCGAGCCCGGTAGGGCCCCTGGACGTAGGTCGCGATCCGATCGATGGCCGGATCCACCTGCTGGTCAAGAGTGGCCGCCACCGCCTGGCCGAATTGCCGACGGGTCTCGGGGTCGAGCCGTTCGAGGCGTGCCTCGGAGGGCGCCAACGGCCTCCGGTCACCCTCTTCTGCAAACGATCGCAAGTACGGCACGACCAGATCGATTTCCGCCTGCGGCAGCAGGATGCCGCGGTCGGCCTGGCCGCGCAGCTTGACTTCCATCGACGTGAAAATCACGGCGAGCTGCCGCAATCCATCCAGGTACCGCTGGCGTTCGTCCGGCGTCGAGAGCGGTGCGGATGACAGGTCGCCCTGGATGACGCGCATCGGCGACGAGTACGGCGTGACGGGGATGTCGTACCAGTAGAACTCGCCGCGCGCCGCTGCGAGCTGGGCTTCCCATCGCAGCAGGCCCAGCGTGATGGCGTCCTCCGGGCCCAGGTTCCCGGCCCGGATCCCGCCCAGGCGTGCAAGGAAGTCCGCCGCCCACGCCGAATGATCCCGCCAGGCGGATTCCGAAAGCGTCCGCAACCGGTTCCGCACGAGCGGCCCGTCCGTGGACTCGGACGGCAGGCTGTCGGCCTGCCCGAGGTATTCCTGGACGAGCGCGGCGATGGCGGGCGCGTCGGCCGACTGCTGCAGCCCGGCGAGATCGGTCGCGGCTGCTAGGGAGAGCGCGGCGGCACCGGCCAGAATCGTCGCGCGCACGGATGTGAACATCGGGGTGGTCCTCACTGAGCGAAGCGCGACGACCGAAACTGCGCCTCAGGCTGGCCTGACTTCAGCATCAGTTCGGCAAGCATCTCGCCGAGCGCGGGTCCCGTCTTGAATCCGTGCCCCGAGCCGCCGCCCGCAATCCACACGTTGGCGGCCTCCGGGATGGCATGCGGGCGACTCTAGCACACCGGCCAGGACGCTCGCAGGTCAGCGGTCGGCCTGATTCTGGGAAAACGGAATCGATCGATGGCGATCGGAATCGTCATCTACTCTCCTACAACCTCCGCCGCAGCCGCTGCCGCAGGACGGCTCGGCCGTGTCGCTTTCCTGAGCCGTTTGCGGCCGGGTCCGCTTGCACGCTACATGCGGTCGTCACGACGCCCGCGATCCGCGGCGACCCGCACGTGAAACTCACCGCGGTTGTCCGCCAGGTGATCGTCGTTCACGCCCAGATAAAGCTGCCCGCTGGTGGGCGCGCGGAGCGTGCGCTCGTTGCCAACGAAGAGCGGTACCGAGTCGCCGACACGCGCGATGAGGGCGCCGGCTACGCGAGAAGCGAGCGGCGCGGACGGGGCGCGGCGTCCGGAGGCGACCCCGCCAGGCCCGCCGTTGTCCGCCGGATCGCTGCTCAGTTGCACCGTACCGCTCGAGTCGATTCTTAGCATGTCCCCCTCGCGAACGTAGAGGCCTGTGTTGGTCCAGCGCTCGGTTGCCTTGACGAGCACTTCCTCGCGTGCGAGGCGCACTTCAGCGCCCGAGAGGATGCCGTCCCTGTTCCGGTCCTCCGCACGGAACGCCCGCGCGCTTCCGCGCCACTCGGCGAGCGTAATCACCCCGTCGCCGTTGTCGTCCATCTCCCGAAAGCGCATCTGCTGCCCGGAATCCACCACCGGCGGCACGGGTGGTTGAACCACCTGGATCGCCGTGGAAGCGACGCCGTCGCAGTTGCCCATGCCCTCCGCGTGGATCTGGTACCGCCCCGGTTGTTTGTAGGTGTACCGTATGGTTACGGGGATCTGGGTGATGGCATGGGTGATTCGTTCGGTGCCATCGCCGTAGTCGAGGCGAACGGCCCCACACGGGTTCGTGCCCGTGACGGTGATCTCAACCGGCCCGCCAGCCTCGATCCGGCCGGAGGGCACCGAAACGCCACGGACGACCCCTCGCTGCCCGGAAGCCGCCAGCGGAAGCGTTATTGCAATCGTGACTGCCAGGATTTCTACTCGCATGCTGTTTTCACTGGCACAAAGTGTGCCGGTCAACTGCCGGGTCGCATCTCACGCTCCGGAAGCTGGGCTGTGAGACATTCTGATCAAGGAGGTCGGACACACGATGACACCACGTGTCAACGGAACTCGCTATATCGCAGGCGGTTTGGGCAAGGCGATGTTGAACCTGCAACGGGAGGTCGAGGCCAGCGGCCTCGAGCGATCTCTTCTCGAGCTCGCGAAGATTCGTGCGTCGCAGATCAACGGCTGTGCCTACTGCATCGACATGCACACGAAGGACGCGCGCGCGATGGGGGAGACCGAGCAGCGGATATACGCGCTCTCGGCCTGGCGGGAGACACCCTTCTTCAGCAACCGGGAACGCGCGGCGCTCGAATGGACCGAGGCCGTCACCCGCGTCAGCGACACCCATGTGCCCGACGATGTCTACGAGGCGGTCCGCGCGCACTTCGACGAGAACGAACTGGTCGCGCTGACGTTTGCGGTCGTCGCGATCAATGGGTGGAACCGGCTCTCGGTGGCGTTCCGGGTTCCACCGGGGAGCTATCGGAGAGAGGAAGTTCAGGCGTAGGTTTGCGGTGCACGGTGCCTCGTGCCGGGCGCCTCGTACGGTCCGAGTGCCTCGTATGGCGCCCGGGTGCTGGCGGTAGGACGGGTCGCTGGGTGCGCGCCGGTACGGCTCAGAGTGACCCTAGAAACGCCAGAAGGCGCTGACGGTCCGCGTCCGTCAGGCGTTGGTACCCTTGCCGCGCCAGCCCGGCTTCGTTGGCGTGGCGGTCGATTGCGTCGGCGATCGTCGCCGCGCTGCCATCGTGCAGCAAGGGGCGGCGGAGCCGGAGTCCCCATAAGGCCGGCGTGCGGATTTCCTCCGGCTGCGCGGCCGCCTGCAGGATACCGTCGCCTGTGCCGATGTCGTGGAGCAGGAGGTCGGAAAACAGGGGAACGGATTTGCGGTTGAACAGCGGATTGCTGCTCGGCCCGGTGGCGAGGGCCGGGACATGGCACCTCCCGCAGCCGATGGCCAGGAAGAGGCGCTCGCCGTCGCGCGTCGTCTCGTCGGAGTGACTGCGCGCGATCGGGGCGAGCAGACGCATGAACGACTCGAAATTGTCGATACCGCGGCGCCCGGTCGATCGGTCTCGAACATCCTCGGGGTCGGGAAACGAATCGCAGTGCCGCAGCTGCTCCTCGGGTACGGCAAAGACCGACTCCTGCTGAAACATGTCGTTGGTGATGCCCATCTCGTTGCGGTACGCATCGGCGCCGAAGGCGAGCAGCGTCGCGTGCTGGGACTTCCAGCCAAAGCGGCCCACCCGCCGCTCTCCGGTGGCCAGGTCCGTCACGATCGCGGCCCGTCCGCTCACGCCATCGCGATCGCGGTCGAACGCGTCCTCCAGCGCGAGCAGCGCATCGTCCGGAATGGCCTCCACGAGGCCCGCACCGAACAACGGAATCGGCGCTCGCCGCGCGATCACCGTCACATCGCTCGGGATCGACGGCTGGCAGCCGTGAGTCGGCACCGAGAAGAGGTGCACCAGGGTATCGCCCGCTTCGTTGAGCGCGCGAAACGATCCATCCGGGTTGCGGTAACCCGCCCGCGTTTCGAGAATGATGCCGCTGCCCCCGATCGCCGGCACGTTGTGGCACACCGCGCAGCTCGTTCCGTTGAACGCGGGGCCCAGCCCTTCCTCGGCCGTTTCGACCTCGGTAAAGTCGTCGAGGCCCAGCCGGAACTCGGTGAACTCCCTCGGCGACAGGTTCGGGAGCGGGTCGCCCGGCTCCGTCGGACGAATCTGACCCGTCAGAACGGAGTGCCCGAAGAGGCCGAGCAGGCACAGGAGGTAGAAGGCCGGGAGCGTTCGGATCATGCGGTTCATAGGTTCAAGGGTTCATGGGTTCATAGGTTCATGGGGTTCACGGCGTGCGTCTGGCGGATGGCTCGCGGACGACCAGCTCGCCTCGCATGAAGTTGTGGCCTGCGCCGCACATTCGGCTGCACTCGAAGATGTAGCGGCCGGGTTTGTCGATGCGGAGGTTCACGACGACGTCACCGCGTCCGCGCTTGGGAACCGTGACGTTGATCTCGACGCCGCTCTCCTTGGCGGCGCTCACCCGGAAACCGTGCGATGTGTCGTCGCTCCTGATGCGGAGCTCGACGTCCTCGCCGGCCTCGACTTCGATCCGTGATGGCGTGAACGCGAAGCGTTCGGCGCTGACCCGAATCACCCGGCGTTCCTGACCGTCGAAGCCGAAAGCGGGAAGCGCCACGGCCAGAATCGCCGAGAGCAGTATGGTTGTCTTCATGCCGATCCCTCTCTAGAACCACCAGCCCAACCCCACGTTGACGCTCGACGGCGCCTCGATCACGCCGCTTCGATTGCGCTGGTGGACGTAATCGATCTTGACCGCAACGTCGGGATCCGGGTAGTAGGTCGCACCCACGACGTACGCATCGCGATCGAATTCCTTCAGCGGGATGAACCCCGGCGGCATGCGGTACTGCGTATCGAAGTTTTCGTAGCGGAAGAAGGCCACCAGGTCCCGGGGTGACCCGGACGCCCAGACACGGTAGGCGGCTTCCGCGTAGAAGCCTTGCAGTGTCGTCGCGATGTTGGGTGATACGCCTGTGAGGCGCTCGATCGCATCGTTGACCGATCCCGCGTCCGAGATGCCGACCCTGGCGAACTGCCCTCGAAGCTCCAGGCGATCGCGCCGGTACCGGGCATCCACTTCACCGACGCGGACGGTAGTGTCGAGCCGCGGCAGCGAAAAGCTCGAATCTCCGGTCCAGAACGCCGCGCCGAGCGTGAGGTCGGGCGTCCCCACGTACTCGAGACGACCCGTGAACGCGACGTTGCGGACGTTGGCCTCGGCGCCCTTCTGCCGTCCGCCCCGAATGCCCTCGTCCGCGCTGAACTGCAGGGCGTCGAGCGGCGCCATCGCGAAAGCCCTGTACCGCAAACCACGGCCGGTTTCGCCGTGGATGCCGGCGCCAACCTCGAACCACGTACTGGGGATGATCACCGTGTCGACAAACGGCCGCTCGACCCCGTGGAACACCGGGGGTTCGTGCCGCTCGTTGATGATTCCCAGCGGCACGAGCATCATGCCGGCGCGGACGCTGAACGGCCTCGAGATCAGGAAATCGAGGTAGGCCTGTTCCAGCTCCAGCTCGCCCGCATCTTCGAGCCCCTCCACGAAGGCGTGCTCGAGCTCGAGCTCGCCCACGAACCGGATTTGCGACGAGAAGCTGTGGTTGAAGAGCAGTACGAAGCGGTGAAAATCGAGGACGCCATCCTGGCTCTCGAGCTTGTTGAAGTGGAAGTCCATGTAGCCCGAGATCGGCCCGGTCTGCGGTTGGGAAACCTCGGCGGATTCCGGCGGCGGCACCTGCGCCAGCGATTGCGCTGCGCCTCCCACGAGAGCTCCCAGGGTAATCAGCCCAGTTCCGACGAATTTCGTAGTCTCTAAACGTAATATTTGAGTAATCAAAACTCTGGAAGTCTACACCTCGTCAATTCCGGCGTCAAGCAAACGGTCCCTGGTCCCTACGTCCCTGGTCCTCGGTCCTTGGTCCCGGTCCCTCGTCCTCGGTCGTTAGTCCCGGGTCGCTCGTCCTCGGTCCTTCCGTCCTGGTCCTCGGTCCTTCGGGCCCTGGTCCCTACGTCCCTGGTCCTCGGTCCTTTGTCGGTGGGACCAAGGATTCAGGGAAGCGGACGACCCGGGGACCAAGGACTCAGGGACGCGGACCAGGGGACCCAGGACTCAGGGACTCGGGACTCGGGGACGGGGACCAGGGACCAAGGACTCGGGGACTCGGGACTCGGGGACGCGGACCAGGGACCAAGGACTCAGGGACGTAGGGACTCAGGGACGTAGGGACTCAGGGACCTGGAAGCCAGCCGCCGCTAGCGGACATGTGGTGTTCGCGGCCGGTCAACTTCCCTCGGCACCCGAGAAGATCCGGCCGCAAATCACGGAACATCGATCTGGCACACGCTCTGCTCTGACGCGGCGAATGCGACTCGATCTGCTCGTTGCCGCTCGAATGCTCGCGAGGCGGCCGGGCTATGCCGTCTCGGTGATATTGACGCTTGCCATCGGAATCGGCGCGAGCACCTTGATGTTCGCGCTGCTCGATGTGGCCACGCTCCGGTCCCTGCCTTTCAAAGACCCCGATGGCCTGGTCGCGCTTCTCGGTGTTTCTGGACCGCAACGTGACGTTCGCGGGGGATCGTTTCCAGAGATCCACGACTGGGCCCGCATGACCCGGACGTTGGACGATGTGGCCATTTACGACGAGGCCTCGCTGAATCTCCGCGTGGGTGACGAAGCGCTCCGCGTCGAGGCGGAGATGGTCTCGCCTGCGTACTTCAGATTGCTCGGCGTTACTGCCGCCCTGGGACGCACGTTCCTGCCAGCGGAAGATCGGACACCCGACGCAAAGCCGGTAGTGCTCATCAGCGACCGGCTCTGGCGCGGGCGGCTGGGCGGAGATCCGGCCGTCCTCCAGCGCCACGTGTTCCTCAACGACCGGCAGTTTGCGATCGTGGGTGTCATGCCCGACGGATTCTCAGGCATCAGCTTCGACAGCGATATCTGGTTCCCTTCGATGATGGTCTCGCTCACCAGCACGGCCGCGACCGTCCAGAATCGCGGAAACCGCTGGCTGACGGCCCTCGGTCGCCTGAAGCCCGACACCTCGCTCGAACAGGCCCAGCAGGACCTGACCCGCGTTGCAGCGATCCTCGAACGGGAACATCCTGATTTCCAGCGTGAGCGCGGCGTCCAGGTCACGGGGCTCCAGGCCTGGATGCTCGGCGCGACAGGCCCGCTGTTATCGGCCCTGTTCGGCTCGGTGCTGTTGTTCCTGCTCATCGCCTGCGCGAACGTCGCAAGCCTCCAGCTGGCCAGGACGATCTCCAGGGGCCGCGAGCTCGCCGTCCGCATCGCGCTCGGCGCTTCGCAGTGGCACGCGATTCGAAGCGTGCTCGCCGAGACGGTGTTGCTTTCGTCGATCGCGGGGGCGGCCGGCGCGCTCCTGGCGGCCTGGGGCCTCGCCGGTGTCGCGGCGCTGATGCCGACCGACTCGTTGCCCACCTACGTCCGACTGACCCTGGATGTGCGGGCGCTGCTCTTTGCGGCAGCGGCCTCAGTGCTGTCCGGGGCGCTGGTCGCGATCCTGCCGGCGGTGAAGAGTCGCCAGCGGGACGTCAACAGCGCGATCAAGGATGGTGCTCGCACGATTGAGGGCGGCATCGGGACGCTTCGTCGGCCCGCTCCGCAGCAACTGCTCGTCATCGGTCAGATTGCCCTCGCGATGACGCTACTCGCTGGGGCAGCGCTGCTCGTGCGCAGCCTCGAGCGTCAGCTGGCGGTCGACCTCGGCTTCGATCCTCGAGGAGTGACGGTCGCGCGCCTGACTCTTCCGGCCACTGCCTATCCGCCGGCCGAGCGAAGCCTGTTCGTCGATCGTCTGGTCCAGGCGCTGCGCGCTGCGCCGCAGGTCGCCGAGGCGTCCGTGAGTTCCGACCTGCCACTGACGGGAACAGCTGCAGCTTCGATCCTGACAACGGACGCGGGCGATGACCGACGGATTCGCTACTACCGGCACTTCGTCGCTCCCGGATACTTCCAGACGCTTGGGGTCGCTCTCATCCACGGGCGCGATTTCGCGCGCACCGATGCGGCGCAGGCGCCTCTGGTAGCGATGATCAACAGCGCGGGCGCGCGCCGGCTGTGGGGCAGCCCGGAGGCTGCGGTCGGGCGCCGGATCCATATGGGGCCGGGGATCACCGTAGAGATCATCGGCGTCGTCGCCGATGCGCGCTATCGCGATCTCACCACCAACATCACCGCCGGCACGGCCGAGCCGGACGTGTTCTTTCCGTTCGCTCAACGCACCGATCGCGACATCGAGATAGCGGTCCGCTCCTCGGCCAGTGCTCCCATCACCATCGGTGCACTGCAGCAGGTCGTTTCGACGCTCGATTCCGGACTGCCGGTGTATGCGGTGCAGCCGCTCACGGGAGCGGTCGCGCAGCAGACGGCAACGGCACGGTTCTTTTCGGTGCTGCTGTCGAGCTTCAGCCTGGGCGCGCTGCTCCTGTCCGCCCTCGGGCTCTATGGCCTGATCTCGTACGTCGTCGGCTCCAGCCGACGCGACATCGCCGTGCGTCTTGCGCTCGGCGCCGCCACCGGTCGCGTGCTGCTCCTGATCGTGCGTAACGGCATGGCCCTGGTGGGTATCGGTGTGATCGCGGGATTGATCGGCGGGATCGCAGCGGGTCGTCTGCTGGAAGCGCAGTTGTTTCAGACGGCATCGAGTGATCCGGTGGTTCTTGGGAGCGTTGCATCGCTCCTCCTGGTGATCACTTGTCTCGCGACGGCCATCCCGGCCCGCCGGGCCTCGCGGATCGACCCGCACACCGTCCTCCGCGGTGAATAGGGCCCATGTTTCAGTTGCTCCTCGCAGGCAACTCCGAGCGATCTCCTCGGCTCCGAGTGAGCGAGATGCAGATCCGGGCGCTCGTGGCAGGAACATGAACGACCCGGGTTGAATCGAAAACGCTCAATTGACCGGCGGGTCGCGGGCCAGACGCCGGAGCAGCGTGAGAATCGGTCTCCACGCCCACAAATCGGGCGACGACCGCGCCGTCGAAGCCCGCTGCGGTCACCTTCGCTTTGGCCTGTTCCAGGTTCGTCGCCTCGGCGTCGTCGAGCACCTTGTAGGACGGCGTGGCGTTCGCGATCCGCGCCGCCATGTGGTCTTCGATGCTGCGCCGGAGCGCCTGATCCTTGGCCTGGAACGCGACGATTACCCGTTCGAAGCGAATCGGCGAGGTCGTGGGTTCCTTCCATACCGCGGTCAGGTTCGTGCTTGCGCCGCACGCGGACGCCGCAACGAGCGTCGCCGCGGCACCAGCGTACAACCACCGATGCATACGAGACTCCTTCCGGGTGCAGAAGCGAAATCCGATACTCGATGCGATAGCGTCTCGCCAGCCTGCGCGCCCGCTTCTAAAGCTCCGGCGGGCCGCCGTAGCCTTGGCGGAGGCCGGCCGGCGAGGGGCGCTCGGCCCGCCTGGTCCGTTGTGCGACTCCACAACGCGTATGACCTTCTTCTTTCAAGCCGCAGAACGGACTATAGGGCGCCCGGGATAGACCCGACTATCGCCCCTTGGGGCTATGTGCGACAGTCGACCGGGGACGCCGGCATTCGACGAGCGTCGACTTTACGGCGTCATTCAGTTGCCAAACGCGTACAACGCCGCGGTGGTGCGCACGTAGATGCGGCCGTTGGCGAACGCCGGCGTCGCGTAGATGCTCTCGCCGAGATCGTTCACCGCAACTGGCGTGATATCGCTGCCTGGCGCCACGGCGACGACGGCGCCGGGCTCCGTCGAGAAGAAGATATGACCGTCTGCAGCGACCGGCGAGGCGAAGTGCGGGCCTGGCGCGCCGGTCAGCCGCCCCTGTTTGATGAGGGCGCCGGTTTCGGGGTCGAGCATCGTGATGATCCCGTTGTCGTTCACCATGTACAGCACGCCGCCGTAGAGAAGAGGCGAGGGCAGTTGCGGCACGCTGCGCTGGTACTTCCATCGAATCGCGGAATCGGTCATGTCCCCGGAACCACCGAGACGGATCGCCAGCATGCCGTTCTCGGAATCGAGCGCCGCGCGAAGGTAGGCCCATTCGTCGCGGTTCAATGAACCGCTGGTGTCGAGATCCGCGACCTCGAACCAGAACGCTTGCGGCCGCTTCGGGAATTCCGGCTTGGAGAGGAGCCCGTCGCCATCGGCGTCGGCCGTTTTCCACACTTCCTCCGCGGCTGGAATCGTGATCTTGTTGCCCGGATCGTTGACCGGGGCGCCGTAGCCGTTCACGTAGATCGTATCGCCGCCGATCACGGGCGTGGATTTCATCTCGAACGACAGCCCGCCCACCCACCAGAGCTTTCGGCCCGTGGCCGCATCATACGACGTGAGCAGGAACGAGCCGGGAACCACGAGCTGATCCTTACCGCCGGGTCCGCGCCAGACGATGGGCGTGGAGTGCCCGCTCTTCGCCTCCGGTCGATCGACCTTCCAGCGGACGCGCCCGGTGTGCTTGTCGATCCCGATGATGTACGAGCCGAGGCTCTGATCGCATACGAGCGCGACCAGATCCCCCACAAGGATCGGCGAGGCGCCCATGCCGTATACGTTGTTGAAGGGACCAAGCGACAGGCTCCAGCGCTGCTTCCCCGACGCGTCGTACGCGATGAGGCCGTAATCGGGGAAGAACACGAAGATGCCGTCGTCGTCCACGGCCGGGCTCGGCGAGGCGGGATTGTTGCGTTTGTCGACGAGCTTCGTCTTCACCTGCGGTGCGGCGCGTTCCCACAGCACCTGCCCCTTCACGCGATCGATGGCCATCGTCACGAGCGTGTCGCCGCGAAACGCCGTGAGGTAGATGCGATCGCCGTGAAGAATGGGCGAGGAGTGACCCGGCGGCAGTGGAAGCCGCCACAAAAGGTTCTTCGCGGGGCCGAACGCCGTCGGCACGTTCGTCGCGCCCGAGATGCCCGACCCGTTCGGTCCTCGGAACCGGGACCAGCCTGGCTCGCTGGCAGCTCCGAATGCCGCAGCCAGTATGGCGAGAACGGGCAGAATACAGAGTGCCGGACGCCGCCGGGAGGATGTCCGCATCGGCACAGTATACGGGAACGCCGATGCAGCAGGCTCGTCGCTTCTTCCAGGCGGTGCGTGCGCGCTTGAATGTGCTGAATGCCGAGCATCAGCAGCACGGCAGTCAGCGTCGCGGCGGCAGCCTGCGACCTTTACGACCCGATCACTTGAATCGTCGGCCGATGGCCGAATCGAGGCGGTCCTTGGCCACCTCGAGGCCACGGGGTCGACATCGTTGCGGCAGGTGCGATCATCGGCGCGTTCGGGAGGGGGAGGCTCGCCGATCGGCCACAGCTAACGCGCGTCCGTGCGAGTTATTTTTACCGGGACTTGAGAGTGCTCATTCACCCTGCAGCCGTCTGTGATCTCGTAGCATCCGTCCCACGATGAAGGATCAGTTCCAGTCCGTATGCACACGCCGCTCGAACGACCTCCGGTGCGAGGCGCCGGTCCTGCGGGATGCGCGCTGCTTCGCGAATGGTGTCAGTTACCTGTTCGAACAGCGCGCGTGCCGCAGCCTCCGTCCGTTTGGCCGTTCTGTCAGCCAACGTTTGCCGGATCTGATCGGTCCAGAGCGACCCTAGTTCGTCGAGCGACGCACCGAACAGTTCCAGCGTGTCGTGGATGTACAACACGTCCTGCGCCTTCTTGCCGGGTTTGCGCTTGTCGTGAACGAGGAGCTTCTGAACGACGAAGCTGACTGGATTCGGCACGAGCACGTTGACGGGCTCGTCGGGCGGAACCTCTGTTCCTGGGCCGATCTGAACCGACCAGGGCGCCACCAGCAGGAGTTCCAGGTGCCGCAGCTTCTGTGCGTTGACTCCAGCCTTCGAGACGGTCACGTCAGGTGTGCCATCGCGCTTGTCCTCGCCTCCCTGGAGTGGGACCAGGAACTCCGCATAGAACCCCGCATCGTCGGCGCTGAGAGTGTACTGCGTGACGGGCGGCCGGTTGTCGCCGGAGTATTCAGGCTTGAACCCGGGCGGCCTCGAGCGCGCCTCGAATGTCGCCGTCCAGCGGAGCCCGCAGCGACAGCGCAAGGTCGACGTCGCGCGTACGCAGCGATGCGTATGTCGGCGTTCCGGCGAGGGGGTGCAAGCGGTGAAGACGATGCGCCCAGCCGCCCACGATGACAAGGTGGCCAAGCCACGGTCGTAGCGCTCGAATGAGTCTGGCGAAAGCGGCGGAGTCGTCCACGTCAGCCTCCCTGCCGGATGAGCGGATCGAGCACGCGCTGCCGGATCAAGTCGGCCTGCTCTCGGCCCCGCGCGGAATGCCAGGCAACGTCGAGCCAAACCTGGATGACATCACACGCCCCGGCGTCTCGGACCATCCCGCGAAACACCGACTGGGGCGCCAACGGTTGTCGAAGCACGACGTGGGGAGGCTCGCCAGGTTCGCAGAGCCGCAGGTTTTTCCAGGAGGCGAGACTGGACGGCTGAACACGCTCAACGTAGAGGTATGGCGAGACGCCTTCCACGAACCCGAGGTGCAGCGCGTCGGCCGCGGCAAAAAGCGCCAGGCACGCGCGACCGCTGCGGAGGATCTTCTGGAGTTCTCGGCGCGGGTCGCCAGGGAGTACGAACCGCATCAACGCTTCTCGAAACGGCCGGTCGTTCGCGGCTTGCCATCGCTCGAACAACTGTTCACGGCGCACCAGTGCCAACGACGGGGAAGATTCATGGAGGTAGCCGTCGTCTTGAAGTTGCTGAACGAACCGATAGGCGCTCATCACCGAAACGCCCGCCGCTTGCGCAAGCTCCGATGGATTCATGTACGAGCCGCGCGGCGCCTCCAACAGGTGATCGGGGAGTTCTGGCGCCAGCAGCACCTTCAGCATCCACTGGTTGAGATCAGAAAACAGCTGCCGCGACTCGCGTAGCGCTCGAGAGCCCGCGCCGGCGCGTCGAATCCGCGGTTCTGCGTCCAGGTCCTCGAGCCCCGGCCCTCGAAAGAGCCGCAAGCCTTCGACATCGAACAGCCCGACGGCGACATCAGGCGCGTACTTCGAGGCGAACTCGAGCACCTGCTCGGCGGCCCGACGTGGGATGCTCGGGGCGCTGACGACGGCGAGGCGTAGTGGTTTCCTGGCTCCACCATGCATGAGCTGGAGGGCCGCTTGAGCGAAGAGGGGAATGAGCCGGTCAGCACGGCCTTCAGACGCGGCCTTCAGCTCGATGGAATATTCGAACGGCTTACGCCGTACGCGGAAATCCCCCTCGGCGGGCCCGTGCCTGTCGACGTCATCAACCCTCCAGCCCTGTTTCTCGAGGATCTGCCTGAGCTGCCCGGCTGCGACTCGCCATCTCTCGGCTTGTGACGATTTGCTCGATAAATCCAGCTTTTCCATGATGAAGCTACCTGGCCTGAGAGTATATCATGGCCATGTTAATTACTGTGGCCATGATAATTAACACGGCCATGATGACATTAGCCCGGCCATAACTGGCTTCCGGATAGCTGCGCGACACCATCGCGCAGCTGAACCCGGTGCTGCGCGGGTCGCACGGCGAACGCCGCCATCAAGTCTGGACAGGTCGATGACTACGTCGCGTGGCGGTTGAAGCGAGTGTTCCGGCAGCGACACGGCCGCAACCTGCGACCCGGTCAAGCCGCCCACTGGACGCCAGACTACGTCCACGTCCTCGGGCTGCATCCTCTGCGCGGGACGATTCACTACCTGGAGGCTGCGTAATGCCGCGTTTCAAATGCCCCTTGGTAAGCCGTGTGCGGAAAATCCGCACGCACGGTTTGAACCGGGGGTCGTACCCACGGTCCCGCGCTCGCGCGGTGCGACAGGTAGGATCTACCAATGACCGCGGCGGACGTAAGGACTAAGCTCATCGGTGCTCTTCGGTAGGATCTCATCGGTCCTGCCCCCGGTGAATTCCAAGTCGGCGTGATCCTGATGTCCCACCGTCTCGCTGGTATCTCACCGGCTTCCTCGTCCCGTGGTCGGCACTGCTTTGCCAGAAGCAGGACGAAGACGATGCACAGGGGGAACTCGGTTTTACGGAACCGGCAACCGCTGCGGACGATGACGAGACCAGCGATGCAGGCACACCATGGGATGGATCGTACGGGATTCGTCGCGGCGCGGAGATCGGGCGCAGCCACCACCCGTGGCTGGCCTTGACTCCTGACTTGCCCTATATTCGGGCATGTGAGCGAAGACTCGATCAAGACGACCGAGACGCTCGGTGCCAAACTCCCGGCATGGGGGTCGCTCCAGATTCTGGAGGAGATCGGCCGTGGCAGCTTCGGCGTGGTCTACCGCGCGTGGGAACCGGCCCTCGCGCGCGAGGTCGCGCTCAAGGTCATCCGGCCGAGCGACGAGCACGGCCCTGAAACAATCGCTTCCATACTGAGGGAAGGCCAGCTGCTCGCCCGCGTCCACCATCCCAACGTCGTCACCGTCCACGGCGCGATGCAGATCGGCGACGAGGTTGGTTTGTGGATGGAGTTCGTCAAGGGTCGATCGCTCTCCGAGCTCGTGAAGCGGGACGGCCCGCGTGCGCCCGCTGAAGCCGCGGTGATCGGCATCAGCCTCTGCCAGGCGCTCGCCGCCGTGCACCAGGCGGGCGTGATCCACCGGGACATCAAGGCCCAGAACGTGATGCGCGAGTCCGGCGGACGCATCGTCCTCATGGACTTCGGCGCCGGCCAGGTGCTCGACGATCCCCGCCGCCCCCACGAGATCGTTGGTACCCCCGTTTACATGGCGCCCGAGGTACTCGCCGGCGGCAAGGCTACCGCGAGGTCCGACGTCTACAGCCTCGGAGTGCTGCTGTACTACCTGGTGAGCGGCGCGTACCCCGTTGACGCGAACACGTGGACCGACCTTCTGCGCGCGCACGCGCGGTTCGAGCGGCGGCCGCTCGGCGACGTGCGGCCTGATGCCCCCGTACGCTTCGTACGTGTCGTCGAACGTGCGACCGCGCTGAAACCGGACGACCGCTACGCTACATCTGGCGGGATGCTCGCCGACCTGACCGCCGCAGTCGCCGGACGCATCGCGGCAGGCCAGCGCCGCACGCCACGGACGGACTCGCGCAGGCGCAGGCCGGTCGAACCGACCGTGGCTGCGAGGGTCTGGCCGATCGCGATCGGTGGCGCCGGTGTGGTGCTCGGTATCTGGGTGCTCGGCACGATCACGAGCGTCGCCTTCAACCATACGCTCGGTCGCTGGGACTACTCGACCGAGTCCATCTGGTCCTGGTGGATCTGGGGCCTGCGCGCGCTCATCCCGGGGGCCGTCCAGGCCACAATCGTCGTACTCCTGCTGGCGCTGATGGCCGCTGTATGGCGGCTGGTGAAGCGCCTGTCGGCGCCGGTGGCGAGGATCGGCAACGACCTGACCTCGCGCCGCCAGTCGATCGCCGTCCGGTCGGGCCTCGACGATCCGGACGTGGCCGCGCAGGCGCTGCTCGCGGCACAGATCCTTGCCGTCGCGGTGTTCTGCTGGTACTTTCGCGACATCTTCGTCGCGGTGAACGCCTTCGTCGATACCGCCTCGGCGCAGGACGTGGAACCGCTCCGCCCAGAACGGCTGGAGTACCACCAGCTCTACAACTTCTCCATGGCCATGTTGATCCTGGCGATGTCGGCAGGCGCGTACCACATCATCAGGATGCGCCGCCGATGGAACAGGCCCGTGCGATCCAGTTCGATGTTCGCCATCTCCGCCGTGATCGGTGTTTCCCTTGTCTTGCTCGTCCTTCCATACCGTTTGATCTGGCACAACCTGTTCGAGGTCGCGTCCTCTGGCGGCCTCCGGTGCTACGTGCTGGGCGAAGCCGGGGTTTCCGCACTTGTCTACTGCCCAGACGACGCCGTTCCCCGGGTCAGGACCGTAGCGGTCGACGCATTGGACCGCACCGGGCAGAGACAGAGCCTCTACACTCGATGACGGCGGCCGACGGGCCGCGAGGAGGAGTCGTGAGACCAAGCGTCAAGTTTGTCGCTGTATCGGCTTGCCTGTTCTGCCTGGTGACAGCTTCGCCTGCATTTGCGTTGTTCGGGAGAGGCTGGCTCGAGCGTCTCAGCGGTCCCGGTCCCTTTGGCGGGTTCACACTCGACGCCAGGTTCATCTGCCTCACTGCACCGCAGACGCCGGAACAGGTCAGCGCCTCACAGAAAGAACTGGACTCGCACGGCTGGGCGAAGAAGCTGACCATTCCGAAGGAGACCGACCGGGTAGCCTATGCATCCCTGGTGGGGTGCAACTTTCTGAGCGCGAAAGAACCGCGGCTCGAGATCGGACTTCAGTACGGCCGTCTGCACTCGACCGACAATATCCTGGACTACAGTGAGCGGGGCCCGCTGAGCGATGCCGAGAAAAAGGTCAAGGTGCGGACGCTGCTCATCACCGCCGACATCCGCGTGAACCGTGTGCTGGATGTCGGCGCCGCGATCGGCTGGGGCTCGTTCAACCCGGGATCCGATTTCCCCCTGTTCACCGGCTTCGACCGCACGGTCACGCAGCCGATGCGTCTGACGACGCGCCCGCTGGCTGCTTTCTCCGAAGCCAAGCCAATGGGGGCGCTCGTCGTCAGGTTCGACGCCACGAAGTTCCACGGCGGTTTCACCGCCGAGGACTTCGGCGCCAAACCCGGGACTTTCAACGAGCCTGGCGAAATCCTCTGGAACTGGGCGGTCCTGGTGGATCTTCCGGCGCTGCTCTGGCGGTGATGAAGACATGCGGCGACAAGTCCGGAACGGCTACGCGCGTGCTGCGACGCAGGAACGCACCGGAACCGGCGCGGCCGGGGGACTTGCCGGCGCACGGATGTTTCTTTGGCGTGCTCACTTCCGCTCCACAGCTGCAAGTACCGCCGGCTACACGCCCCCGCAACGTTGAATCGGCACGAAGAGGTGGTCTCGCCGAAGCTCCGAAAGGAGCGAAGGCGGACGACCTTGTCCGTCGCTAGTCGCTTCCGTTGGCCTGCCCTGACAGCAACGCGTTGAACACGAGCTTGAACGTGCCGTGCGTCTGCGCGCGGTGCTGCGGGCGGAAGCCTATCAGCACCACGGTGCCCTCCCCATGCTTCACCGAAACCGCGGCCGCTTTCTTCGCGATGACTTGCTCGCCGAGCAGCCACCCGCTCTGCAGGATGTCGCGATCGATGTAAGTCGAGAAGATGTCCACGTCCTGGCTGCGATCCGTGGACGTGACCTCGTACACCTGGCTGCCGCTCATGAAGAGCGCCAGACCCTCGTCCGGCATCCCATAGCCCAGAGGGTGCTGGTTGTCGAAGCGCACACGCAGCGTGGATCCGGGACACCAGAACTCGGTGGGTGCCCGGCCCGCGACGATGTTCCGGATCGGAAGGCCGAAGCGTTGAATCGGTAGGTCTCCCGCCTGCGCGAACGTGACGAGCGTGCCGCCCTTCTGCACGAATGCTTCGAGCGCCTTGACGCCTTCGGCGCCGAAGCCGCTGCGATACTCCGCCGGAATGTTTTCCGGGGCGCCCCCGCGGCCGCCGCCTCTCCCGCCGCGCCCTCCCGCCTCACCACCGTCCGGCCGTTCACCGGTCATCGCGGCGGTGGAATCCGCCGGCAGCACGATCACGTCGTACTTGGCCTCGAGGCCGCCCGCTTTGATCGCGGTATCCATGATTGAGGTGTACGGCACGGCGAACTGCTCGAACATCAACCGCGTCCACCCCTCGTCCATGTTGCCGCCACCGTACCGCTGATACAGCGCGATGCGCGGCGTGCGGATGTCGTGGACATTAGCTGGAGCCGCCCCGGAGAGCGCGGTGAAATCCACGCCGGTCTGCCTCGCGACGCCGGTGATGATCGCCTCCGCCACGCCGGTGACGATGAAGTCGCCCGCGGCCAGGCCATTCGGGGTCTGACGATGGTCTGACCCGGGTCTGACCCCGGCCTGACGCTGGTCCGGCCCTCGCACGCGGCGGACCGTGGCGCCCTGCTGCAGCAGCAGATTCACGGCGCGGAACGCATCGTTGAGCCGCGCGCTGAGCACATGTCCGCCGCTCGCGCCCGAGGCGACCGTCCCCGAGAGCGGCACGTGGCCCCCAAGCTTGACCAACTCCGCCGCGATCCGTTCACCGACCGGATCGGCGCGGACGCCCATGAACTCGGCGAACGTGTCGGTGGACATGTCGTAGGGCCGAATAGGATTGCCCTCGCGATCCCGCGTGTAGGAGTTGTCCGGGTAGAACGTCCGTCCCAGCATCCACCGCACGAGACCCTGCTTGGGCTGCGCCATCGGCACCACGAAGGACCCGGGCCCGTACACGCGCCCGTCGGCGATGAACTGTGCCTTCGCCTGTTGAACCTCGACGCCGGAGTCCAGCAGCATGTTCACGAGTTTCTTCGCGGTGAGTGGATCGTGCTGCGCGACGGCGATCGCGTAGGCTTTCACGTCGCCCCTCTCGCCGCGCTCGGTCTGCCGCGTGCCCTTGAGATACATGTTCCACAGCACGGTCTCGCGGTTCCGCGCCGCGAGATCCACGGTGGCCCACGCCGCGATCTTCTGCTGTTCGACGATGTCGCGCACGCGCCACCAGCCGCCCGGCCAGAGGCTCGGCATGGTCGTTTGGGATTCGTACTCGGGCAGGCCGCGGGGCCCTCCGCGGAGCTGGTCGGGATGCAGGAACATCGGCGTCGCGAGCCGGGCGCTCGCCGACTCGGTCAGCATCCCGGCGATGTTGTGAAAAGGCGTGATCCAGTGGAACCCCATGTGGCCCCAGCCCGAATAGATCGCCGAACCGATGACGCCCGTTTTTCCCGCGGCTTCCAGGCTGTTGCCCATGTGCGCGCCCCACCAGGACATTTCGCGCCACACCAGCGGGTCGGCTCCGGGACGGATCGGCTCGGCATACGGCGGGATGTACAGCCGTGCGTTGCCGCTGCCCATCTGGTGGTGATCGACGTACGCCTGCGGCATCCAGTCCCGGTACATCAGCTTGCCCAGGTGCCGAGATTCCGGGAGGTTCAGCGCGAAGCCGTCCCGGTTGTTGTCGTGGCCCGCATACTTCTGATAGAGCCAGGGGAGCCCGGAGGCCTCGTAGGGCGTGCCGACATACTTCATGTACCAGTCGGCGATCATCTGCGTGCCGTCGGGGTTGATCGAGGGCACGACAATGCCGATGACATTGTTGAGCACCCGCGTGGCTTCCTCGTCGGTTCTCGTCAGGCTGTCGTAAACGAACTCGGCCGCCGTCTGCGAAGCCGCAACCTCGCTGGAGTGCAGCGCGAAGGACTGGATGATGACGGCTCTCGCTTCGCCGACGAGCTTCTTTGCGTCTGCCTCCGAGAGCCCTCTCGGATCGGCGAGCCGTAGGTTCAACTGCCTGTAATGATCGAGCCTTGCGAGATTCTCGGGCGACGAGATGAAGAGCGCGACGTACGGGCGGCCCTCGCTCGTCGGTCCGAGCTCGACCAGTCTCATCCTGTCCGAGCCCTTCGCCAGGAGCTGGTAGTACTCGAGCAGCCTGTCCCAGTTCGCGAGCTTGCGATCCGCACCCATCTTGAAGCCGAAGAACGTCTCCGGCGACGGGATCGCCGGCTGTCGCGATTCCCTTGTTTCCCTGGCGGAAGGGGCGATCCCCGAGGACACGAGGAACAGGCCCAGCAGTAGCGGCACGACTCGAACGGCTCGGCGCGATCTCATCAGCAACTCCTTGAAGTGGCGGCCGTATTGTCGCATGCGGCGCCCTCAACAATCGCCGTGGCAGTCAGGCTTCTGATGTCGTAAACTCGGCGACGCGTTCTCGCCCGTGGTCGGGGATTCTCTTCGAACGTGCCCTTGTGGCGCCAGGCCCGGCCGATGGCGGTCGGGTCGGGGATACGGCTGAGCCTCGAGCTTCTCGTGACCGCGCCGCAAGGAGTATGGAGTCTGCCCGTGGTTCGTTGCCCTTCCTGCAGCTCGCGCTGGATCTATCGCAGGCCCGTGCCCTGGTTCGCGCGGTTTGCCAAGCCGCTCACCAGATGGCGCCCATTCGCGTGCGGGGCCTGTGGTTGGCACGGGTGGCGGCGGTCCAGGCCTGTACTGCCACCGCCGCGTGTCAGGCCGGCCCGCAACCGCCGCGCGGATGCCACCGCGTGCGATCTGGAACTTCCCGCGGCGCTCGATCAGGTCGCGCGCTCCGGCCCTGATCGAAATCCAGCGCGAGCGCACGATTTCGCGATCCCGGATCGTGGAGGGGTGACCACCCTGGAAGCTCGCCGCTTCGTCGCCAGAGTCCTCGAAGAGCAGCGACTCGAACCTCGCGGTTTCGCCCGACAGATCTCGCCGGCCGTGTGGTCGTTGCCCGCATTCGCGCTCGGCATCGTGGTGGGGCTCGTCCTGTTCTCGGGCGGAGATCGCGCGCCCGATTCGAACCAGTCGCCCGGAGTGGAAGGCCGACCGACCCTCGAACCGATCACCCGGGAGGCATCGATCGCCCAGCCCGACGATGAAGATCCGGAAGCGTCGATGTCGTCTCCGCCCCGCCGCCAGCCTGGGCTCGTGCTTCGAGAGATCGGTCCGCGAACTGTCTCGACGCACGTGGAACCCCGGCGCTCGAGGCCCGAACGACCCACACCCGGCTTCACGCGCGGTTCGCCGCGCTCCTCCGTCACGAAGGTGGCCGGACGCTCGACTGCAGGGAAGCCTCCCCAGTATCGCGGATCGCTCGTGATCTACTCATTACCTCCTGGCGCGCGGGTCAGCATCGACGGGAGGGTCGTGGGCGTCACTCCGCTTGCGCTCAACGGGATCCGCGTCGGCACGCGCGTCGTGCGCGTGGAAGCGACCGGCTTCGAACGCTGGTCGGCCGCTGCCCGGGTCGTCGCCAATCAGCAGACCCGCGTAACCGCCCATTTGAACGGCGAAACCACCCAGTAACACGCCGCGCGCCGGCCCGATTCTTGGATAGCCCACCTGTATTCAAGAGGGGACAATCATGCAGGACTTTCCGCATCATTATTCAGTGGCCGCAACCGCAAGTGCCGATGGCGACGTGCTGCTCGAGAGCGAGAGGCTGCCTCCGCTGCAATCCGCCTCGCCGGCGGAGTTCGGCGGGCCCGGGGATCGCTGGTCGCCGGAAACGCTGCTCGCCGCGGCCGTGGCCGACTGCTTCGTCCTGACCTTCCGGGCCATCGCCGCGATCGCGCGTTTGCCGTGGATATCGCTCAGATGCGAGGTCGTCGGCACCCTCGACCGGATCGAGAAGGTCACGCAGTTCACCAGCTTCACCGTGCGCGCCCGCCTGCAGGTCGCCGAGGACGGGCGGGAGGACCAGGCTCAGCGTCTTCTCGAAAAAGCCGAGCGTGGATGCCTGATCACGAACTCGCTCAAGGCCGCAACCCATCTGGAGGCTCAGATCGACGTAGCGACGCCGCAGTAGTCGGGCTGCGATGACTGCCGGACTTCCGGCGGCGGTCAGCTGGGCTCGGCCGGTCTAGCCGTGCTTGCACGGCGTGAATGTGTACGAATGTGTCCCTTTTGCCGTGCAACCACGGCTTAGCCGCGGATCGGGTAACGAAGCTGCGCCCTTCTATCATGGTGTTACTGATCGGTGTGAGGCGCAGCTTCGTTACACCTTGCCGTGAGGGCAAGGTTGAGAATGGCGGCAGTGAGGACTGTTTCCCCCCGGTTCCGGGTTATAGTCGAAAAGCGCATGCGTCGCGGCAGGCTTCTGGTGATTCTCCTGCTCGTGCTGTTCGCGGGTCACCCCGTCGCGGGGTTGGTGTGTGAAGCGACCTGCGAACCGGCTGCGCCCGCGCAGCCAGAACAAGAGAGCGCGGGTTGCCACGCTGCTGCGGCCGATCGCGGCGTCCCGTCGGTTCGCGTCTCAGCTGCGGACGAGGAGCGTTGCGAGCACGGCAGCGTTCGTGAGGCGCTGACAGCCGAGCGGTGGCAATCATCTGATTCGCGCGTGCAGTCGTCGGGCGCCATCGACACTACACCGGGCCGGCCGCACCGCGAGTCGCACGAGTTGCCGGACAACGCTCCCAGGTACTCTCCACCAGGGCCACGCGTCGGCTTCGGCCTCCCAATCCGCGTCTAGAAACACCCCTCGCGCCCTCCTGCGCGCAAGCCATTCCCGTTCAGTGTCAACGTTTGCGAGGGCATCCGCCTCGCGGGCCCGATGTTTTCTGGAGTAGCTATGAATCCGAGCCGACGTAACTTTCTGCGCGGCCTGGCGACAGTGGCCGGGACCGCAACCGCGAGCAGAGTCAGCGCGCAGCACGTCCATCCGCCTCCGAAGCCCGCGGCCGGGCCCGCTCCGCCCGTCGATCCTGTTCCGCCGCACAAGCTCGGCCCAGGGATCGTCCCCGTCGTCACGCCGGACGTGCCCGACATGCCGTGGCGGCTCGAGAACGGCGTGAAGGTCTTCGACATCCGCGTGGAGCACGTGCGCACGGAGTTCATTCCAGGCCGCACCGTCGATGCCTGGGGCATCAACGGGAGCATCCCCGGTCCCACGATCCAGGTGACCGAAGGCGATCGCGTGCGATTGATCGTGGAGAACCGGCTTCCGGAGCCGTACTCGATGCACTGGCACGGTCTGGAAATCCCCGTGGAAATGGACGGGATGCCCGGGATCTCGCAGGACCTGATTCCGCCCGGCGGCAGGTTCGTCTACGAGTTCACGCTCCAGCAGAACGGCACGTTCTTCTACCACGCCCACATGGCGATGCAGGAGATGATGGGCCTGATCGGCCTCTTCATCATTCATCCCCGGCGCGCGGTCACGCCGCGGGTCGATCGCGATTTCGGCGTGGTCCTGCAGGAATGGGCGATCCTGCCGAACAACACGATCCCGAACTCGCTGGCCATGGAATTCAACTGGCTCACCTTCAACGGCAAGGCGGGTCCCGCGACGACGCCGATGCTTTGCAGGCGAGGCGAGCGCGTCCGCATCCGCCTGGTCAATCTCGGCATGGATCATCATCCCGTGCACCTGCACGGGCACCAGTTCTACATCACCGGAAGCGAGGGCGGCCGCTACCGGACCACCGCGATCGAACCGGCGAACACGGTGCTCGTCGGCGTGGCTCAGGCTCGCGACATCGAATTCGTCGCGAACAATCCCGGCGACTGGCATTTCCACTGCCACCTGCCGCATCACATGATGAACCAGATGGCGTCGATGGTCGGGCCGCTGATGATGTCGCACGGCGGCCTGCGCCCCGGGACGATGGAAGCGGGCATGGGCATCATGGAGGGGGGGGCGCTCGGGGAGTCGGGGGCCCCCGCCTTCGGCCGCGCGATCGTCGTCGGCGCCGAACCGGAGCGCCTGGTTCCGAACGTGCCGATGCCCCGCGAACCGCAGCCGGGCACTCCTCAGAGCGATCCGGCGGCGCCACCGAACGCCGGCATGTTCCCCGGCTACCCGCAGGACATGTTCATGGTGATGGACGAGGCGGTCGCAAAGCCCGAAACCTATGGCCTGCGCCCTGGCTGGAGCGGAGGAACGATGGGCATGATGACGATCGTTCGTGTGCTGGAGCCCGAGATGTTCGACACGATCCAGCGACTGAAGGCGGAACAGGCGCAGAAGGCGGTGCGGCCATGAGGAGGGCGTCACCGGGCCCGCGTGCCGGGATGCCGACCTGCACTGGCGTGAGGAGGCTCCTCGCCGCCGCTGCTGTCGCGCTGGCGAGCGTGTCGGCGGCAGCCGCACAGGAGGCGCCGCTGACGCTGGAGCGGCTCGAGGCGATGGCGCTGGCGAACAACCCGACGCTCGGCCAGGCCCGCACCCAGGTGGAGGCTTCGCGCGGGAGGGCGCGCGCCGCAGGAGCGTTTCCCAATCCGATCGTCGGCTACTCGGCCGAGGAGATGAGCTTCGGCCCCGTGATACAGGGCGGTGAGCACGGCGTCTTCGTCGAGCAGACCATCCCGCTCGGCGGGAAACTCGGGCTCGCGCGACAGGTGTTCGTTCGGGAGACGAGCGAGGCAGAATCTCTTGCAGAGATCCAGCGTCAACGAATTCTCACGACCGTGCGAAGGCTCTACTATGAGGCGCTCGCGGCGGAGCGGCGTGTCGCGGTCCAGGAGCGTCTCGCGGCGCTCGTCGGCGAAGCGTCTACCGTGACGCGACAGTTGTACAACGTTGGCGCTGCCGATCATCCCGACGTCCTGGAGACCGACGTCGAGGGACGCCGGGCCCTCCTGCAACTCGAGCGCGCGCGGAATCGCCGATTCACGATCTGGCGCCAGCTTGCGGCGGCGGTCGGCGAGCCCGGGCTGCGGCCCCAACCGCTCGCGGGGACGATCGAGGAGGCGATTCCAGAGCTCGAACGCGACGCGGCGTTAGGTGCCGTGCTCGAGCGAAGCCCCCAGCTCGCGGCCGCTCGAGCGGCGGTGGAGCGTAACCGCGCCGCGCTCGGCCTGGCGCGCCGCGAGACCTTCCCCGATCTGTTCCTTCGCGGGGGCGTCAACTACAACCGCGAGCTGCTCGAGACGCGAGGCCCGGCGAGTGAGCGCCGCCGGGTTGGCTGGGAAGGAACCTTCGAAGCTGGTGTCTCGCTGCCGCTCTTCAACCGCAACCAGGGTGGCGTTTCGGCAGCGCTCGCGGAGCAGTCACGCGCCGAACTGGAGGTCAGGCGCCTCGAGCTGGCGCTGGAATCCCGCTTCTCCGAGGTGTTCGAGCAGTACGTGACCGCACTCCGGGCGAGCGAAACGTATCGGACCGAGATGCTTCCGCGCGCGGAAGAAGCCTATCGCCTGTATCTCGCCCGTTACCGTGAGATGGCCGCCGCCTATCCGCAGGTGCTCATCGCCCAGCGGTCGCTGCTCGAGCTGACCGACGAGTACCTCGAGAGCCTCGACGGTGCGTGGCGGGCCGCGCTGACGGTGCAGGGGCTGCTGGTGGACGGTGCGCTCGAGGAACCGGGGCGGAGGGGAGAATCCCCGGCAATCGGCGAGAATCGACGATGAGCCAGTGGAACGCCTCCAAATAGAGGCCAGACGATCCACGTTGCGCCCGGACCCCAGAACAGGTAACGTGGATCGTCACCAACTCAGTGCTGCCTTCCATAAATACGGTGACGCACCGAGGGCGCCGAGGCGCCCGGCTCGCAAGGCGCGAGGAGGGAGAATACCGGGAGTATTTGACCGACGAGCCACGCCGCGAGGCGGGATGCATCGGCGGCCGAATGCCACCGTATTTATTGAAGTCAGCACTTGAATGTCGTAGCCCGTCGAACCGGGACGGCGCTTCACCCGAGTTGCTTTGCCAACGCCGCCGAGGTGCAGCCATGGCTACGGACGGTTTCCTGCCTCTGACTCACATGCAATCGGAGCGGGTCTGGCCGCTCCGCGCCCGCGGGCTCTGCACCCTGGCAACTGGAGACAGCCTGGCGGCACGGCTCGGAGGCTCGAGGCTCGGGGCTCGGGGCTCGGGGCTCGTCAACAAACGAGGTTTGAATTGAGAAGAGATCATTTGCCCGGCACTCCGGATCCGGATGAAGTCGTGGGCGCGCCGACCCATTGTCCAACCTGCCGTTCGCAGAACCTGACGACGACATCCAAGGTCGTCAACGCGGAGTCGTACTGGCGGTGTGAAGCGTGTGGGGAAGTATGGAACGTCGCCCGCTTGCGCGCCGGCAGCAGATATGCGGCTTACAGGCCCTTCGGCCGCTGATGAGTACCCCGATTGGCAGGGCGGTCGTCAGTGGATCTCGTCAGAGCCCGAGGCAAGACATGGATTCGAGTCACAGCGAGTCGAATCGAAGCCGCCTGGTGCGCGAGCTTCGAGAGCTCATCGCGGCCCTGGATCGCCGCGTGCCCCATATCGAACGCGAGGGCGAGGTCCAGATTGCTCGCGACGCCGCGACGCTCAGAGAGAAGGCGCTGGCACGGCTGGCCGTGCTCGAGGGCGAGCCGTAGCCGAGGTGTCCCGACGGTCTCGGCACGACGACACAACCGTGGTATGATGGTTCGTCAGGTGGAAGACAGCCTCTGGTCTAGCCCGCGTCCCGCGCCGAATTCGAGCCTCACCGTCTCGCTTCTCTCCGCACACGTGATCGCTTAGCACTCAAGCCCGACTCCATCAGCGATCCGATTTCCGGATCAGTATCAACAGCAGCCTCGAAGAGGCGGAAGAAGGAAACACAGAAAATGGCTCGAAAACTTTACGTCGGCAACCTTCCCTACGAAACGGGGGAGCAGGATCTCCAGGAGCTCTTCGCGAGCGTCGGGACGGTCGAGACCGTGAACGTCATTCGCGATATGGCCACCGGACGCGCGCGCGGGTTCGCGTTCGTGGAAATGGCCACCGACGAGGACGCGCAGAAGGCGGTCAGCACGCTGAACGACTATCAGTACGGCGGCCGCAACCTGACCGTCAATGAAGCCCGGCCGAAGCCGCAAGGCTCCGGTGGCGGGAACGGTCGTTCGCGCTCCGACCGGCGCTGGTAAGCGTCTTCACACACGAACGGCAGCCACACTGTGGCTGCCGTTTTCTTTCGGATTGACCCTGTCATCCGGCCCGCTTGTATCGGCCCATGAGCTCCGCGCGGGCGAGGATGTGCCCCTCCATCGCGCGATCGATCTCGTTCCTCGTCGCGCCGGATTTCAGACCGAGCGCGCGGTCGAGCGCGAACAGCCTGAAATAGTAGCGATGTGCCGGGCCAGGCGGGGGGCACGGTCCCCCGTACCCGATCTTCCTGAAGTCGTTGCGGCCCTGACGGGCCCCGGATACCAGCTCCTTGTCGGGCGGCACCGCCTCCGGCAGCTCGCGCGCGCGCGCCGGGAGATCGTAGAGAACCCAGTGGACCCAGGTGCCGCGCGGCGCATCCGGATCGTCGGCGACGAGCGTGAAGCTCTGCGTGCCGGCGGGCGGCTCGGTCCACTCGAGGGCCGGAGAGTCGTCCGATCCGTCGCAGGTGAACCTGACAGGGATGTCACCGCCGGGTGGAAATGCGGAGGTCTCGAGTTGCACGGTTCGTCTCCTTCGCTTGGCGCACCGTCCGCTTTAGTCCGCAATTCACTTGAGTTGAGCGTATGACGCGGGTGGCGCCCGGCGGGGCCGCCCGCGCCCGCCGCGCAGGCGCCACACCCGTGACAAGTGCTTTTGGCGCCGAGGACGGGTGGGGCTGCCGGGCGCCAGGACCCGCGTTCATCTCAACTCAAGTGAGTGTGGGGATAGTGTGAGCATGTTGCAACAAATAGGCAAGCACGGCCAAGCTCCACCGTTCATTTCGAGAGTGCGACTCCGATCGTTCCGGCCACCCTGTAGTGCAGCTCCCAGCCGACGCGGAAATCCCCAGCCACGTAGACCCGATCGTTCAGCCAGCCTCTGACGCCGCCGCCGGCCGTGAATGCGCCCTCCGTGGACGAGAAGGTGGAGGCGCCAAACCTGTCGCTGTGATGGAAGAAGCCTCCTCCCGCGACGAAGTATGGGGTCGCGCGCCGGCCGGGAGGCAGGACATCGACGGTGAGGTTGCCGGTGAGGATCACGTCGCGATCGTCGCCGGGCCCGATCATGTACTGGACTTCAGGTCCCACGCTGATCCTCGGCAGGAGATGGAACCGAAGCGCGCCAGCGATCACGCCATGATCGATCATGGCGTCGTCCACGAAGCCCGCGTACCCGGCGGTGAGCTCCGCTGCGGCGGGCGGACGGTTGGCCCCGGTCTGAGCCGAGGCCGGAACAGCGGCCTGCACGATGAGAAGGAACAAGAACGCGGTTATTGCACGCATAATGAAGCACCTCATCAGGTAATGCGCAGGATTCCGACGTCCGGGCTCATACCCGCCAGACGCCTGAAATGTCCCTGAAAGGTGGGTTCGCTACTCGAAGGCTACTGGCCGGTGTCGTATGCTTGGGCCGAAGAAGAGGTCAGGTGGTTCTCTTTCCCTACATCGCGTGGGTTGCCCCGATCACGTCGTTCGTGCTCCTGGCCGTTCTGTGGCAACTCGACGAGTTCGGCCGGTCCTCTCTGGTGGTTCTGCCCGGCTGGTTCCTCATCGCCGGATACCTGCAGTTCGGCGCGAACTCGCAGGCCCTGGGCGCTGCGGGGCTCTTCCTGCAGACGATCCTGGCCGTCTATCTGATCATGCGCTGGAAGGTCAGTGCCTGATTCGTGGTCCGTTGTCCGTGCGAGCGGCTCGCGCAGCGCGGCGCACGTGCAGGAGTTACGGATCAGGGCGTCAGCTGGCCTGGATACCTCCGATCCCGATGGCAACAGCGTCGATGTGTATGGCGACACGCGGAGGGACGGAGACCGACTCTCTGGACAGGCAGCGGCCCCGACGGTCACGCAGGAAGTGCTGGAGGCCGCGCGCCGATCCATGGAGGAAACATTGGTCCTGGCGTGAGCTTTCTCGCGTTGTCGAGTAGAGTTGAAGGGTACGTGCCATGTTTGCGCCGGGGACGATCCGCCGCACGTGCGCACACCGCACGTGACAGGTCGCACGTCGCACATGGAGGAACGCCATGCTCAAAGAGTTTCGAGAGTTCGTCGCCCGCGGGAACGTTCTCGACCTGGCCGTTGCGGTCATCATCGGTGCGGCGTTCGGGCGGATCGTCACGTCGCTCGTCGAAGGGGTGCTGATGCCGCCGATCGGGATGCTGCTCGGCAACGTGGACTTCTCGAGCCTGTTCCTGATTCTCGACAACAGCCGGGGCACGCCCGCGTCCCTCGCCGAGGCAAAAGCCGCGGGCGTTCCCGTCATCGCCTACGGCGCGTTTCTCAATGAGGTGGTGTCATTCCTGATCGTCGCCTTCGCCGTGTTCCTGGTCGTGAAGCAGGCGAACCGCTTCAAAGGACCCGTGGCCGCCTCGACGAAGCCCTGTCCGAAATGCCTGTCGGCAATTCCCGTCGGCGCCACTCGCTGCGCGGCCTGTTGCGCCGATCTGTAACGACCGGAACCGCGTCCGTAAGCACGTCGCACGCAGGACGTAGCACGTAGCACGTCGCCCGTAGCATGAGACATCCATGAACAGGCGCGAGACCGAACAGATCCTGGACGCGATCAGGGGTGTGCGTGCGGGCGGCCACCGCGCGGCCCTTGCGACAGTGGTGCGGGTCAGGGGCAGCGCCTACCGGCGCGAAGGCGCGCGCATCCTCGTGCGGGAGGACGGGTCCTACGAGTGCTTGTTGTCGGGCGGGTGCCTCGAGCCAGCCGTTGCGGAGGCGGCCGCACGCGTGATCTCGACCGGCACGTCCACGGTCACCCAGTACGACCTGGAGGAGGACTCGGTCTGGAGCCTCGGCATCGGCTGCAGCGGCGCGGTCGATATCCAGATCGAGCGTCTGGAAGACGATCCGATTACGCGCGCGTGGCTGGACGCGCTCGAGAAGGCCGGCACGGCGGTACTCGTCAAGCCGTTGTCGGGCGCCGAAGGCCGTCTCCTCGTCCGGGAGCGCGATGTCCTCGGCAGCCTTGGCGATGCCGGGTTCGACGATGAGGCCGCCTCCCGCGCGCGGGAACGACTGCGCGCACCCTTCCCGCGATCGTGCGCGGAACGGGTCGGCCAGGCGGAATTGTTCTTCGACCTCAGCGTTCCCCCGCCCGAGCTGGTGATGTTCGGCGCCGGGTACGACGCCGTTCCGCTCGCCCGGCAGGGATGGGAGCTCGGTTTCGAGGTGAAGGTCGTCGATGTGCGGGACGCATTCCTGAACGCGGAGCGCTTTCCCCACGCGACGCTCATCTCGGCGCACTTCAGCCGCTTCGGCGAGCAGGTGGCGCTCGGCGAGCGCACCTTCGTCGTCATCATGAACCATCACCTGGAGAGGGATCGCGAGAGCCTCGGCTTCTCTCTTGTGTCACGCGCGCCGTACATCGGCGTGCTGGGGCCCCGATCCAGATTTCAGAAGCTTCTGATCGGGCTGAAGGCGGACGGGTTCGTGCCGGATGCCACGGCTCTGGCGCGCGTGCGGAGCCCCGTTGGCCTCGCGCTGGGTGCGGAGACGCCCGAGGAGATCGCCATGTCGATCATGGCCGAGATCCTCGCGCTTCTACGGGGGTTCGACGGAGGCTTCCTCCACGGCCGCGAAACGAGCCTTCATCGGCCCGCGGAAAGCAGCGTCCTGGCCCGCTCGTAATCCTCGGGCGTATCGACATCCAGCAGCAGTTCAGGAGGGAAGTGCAGGATCCTGGTGACATCCGCGTGCCGCTGCAGGACCGGTCGCGCGCCATGCTCGAGCCTCGACAGCGCGGGGAAGAACACGCGGTCGAACAGGTGCGGCGGCGCCGTCACCTCGCCGTACCGGATGCTGACGATGCCCCGCGGGTCGGCCCGGTACGTGTCGAGCAGACGTCGATAGTCGTCGGCGGTCAGGAGCGGTTGATCGGCCAGCGCAAACATGGCGGCATCGCTGTCCGGCAGCGCCGCAATCGCGGCGCGGAACGAGCTGCCCATGCCGAACGCATAGTCGGGGTTGAGCGTATGCCTGATCTGGAGACCTGCCAGCGCGGCCCGGACCGCCTCGTGTTCGTGGCCCTCCACGACGAGGACGTCGTCGAACCCGGCATCCTGGACCTGCTGCACGACCCGCCTGACCATCGGCTCCGTGCCAAGGGGCAGGAGGAGTTTGTGTTTTCCCATGCGGCTCGACGCGCCGGCCGCGAGGACGACCCCGGTGATCATGATGAAATTGTAGTTTGTCCTGGTAGTAGAATGGCTGTTCCCTGGCGTTGCCAGGGTGAGAAAGGGCAACCCTCAGTTTCCAACACCCACCTTCCAGCTCCCACGACGATCTCGGACGCGTAACGCTGCGACGATGGGGATTTGGAAATTGGCGCTTTGTTTCGGCTCTCGAGAGGAGGTCGATAGGTGATCCCCGCAGCCTTCGACTACATTCGGGCTCAATCTGTGGACGAGGCGTTCGCCGCCCTGCAGAAGCATGGATCGGAGGCGCGCGTCCTTGCAGGCGGACAGAGCCTCATTCCCGCCATGCGATTCCGGCTGGCCCGGCCCGCGGTGCTCGTTGACATCAATCCGCTGCGCGACCTGGATTACGTCCGGATGGATGGCGGGCTGGCGATCGGCGCGACCGCACGCGACATCGCCGTCGAGCGCGCCGCATGGATTACGGACAGGAAATGGAGCCTGTTCCAGGAGGTGTCGCGCGTCGTCGCCGATCCGGTAGTGCGGCAGATGGCGACCGTGGTCGGGAGCCTGTGCCACAACGATCCCGCGGGCGATTGGACGACGGCAGCCCTCGCGGCGCGGGGGGAAGTGATCGTGCGTGGCACGGACGGCGAGCGCTCGGTGCCGATCGATGATTTCCTCGTGGACAGCTTCACGACAGCAGTGAACGACGGCGAGATGGCGCTCGCCGTTCGCTTCCCCGCGCCGGATGATCGCACGGCGGGTTCGTATCAGAAGGTCGAGCGCAAGGTCGGGGATTATGCAACGGCCGCGGCGGCCGTGCAAGTGACGCTCAACCCGGATGGCACGTTCAAAAGGGCCGGCATCGCCCTCTCGGCCGCCGGGCCCTGTGCCGTTCGCATGGCCGAGGCCGAGAAGCTGCTCGAAGGGCAGAAGCCGTCGGCCGATGCCATCAGGGCAGCCGCCGACGTGGCGTCGAAGCGCAGCGAGCCGCAGGCGGACCTGCGCGGCAGCGTCGAATACAAGAAGCATCTGGCCGGGGTCCTCGTGGCGCGCGCGCTGCGCCAGGCCCTCGGGCGTCTGGGGGTGCAGGCATGAAGGTCAGCATCAAGGTCAACGGCGTCACCTTCGAGCGCGACGTGGAGCCGCGGACGCTGCTCGCGTACTTCCTGCGTGAGGAGTGCCGCCTGACCGGCACGCACGTCGGCTGCGACACGTCGAGCTGCGGCTGCTGTGTCGTGGTGATGGACGGTGACAAGGCGGTCAAGTCCTGCACGATGTTCGCGGTGCAGGCCGACGGCCACGACATCATGACCGTCGAGGGACTTGCGCAGGGAGGGACGCTGCATCCTCTTCAGCAGGGCTTCTGGGATCAGCACGGCCTTCAATGCGGCTATTGCACGCCGGGGATGCTGCTCGCGTCGTACGTGCTGCTCAAGCACAACCCGAGCCCGAGCGAGGCGGAGATTCGCGAGGGCTTGTCCGGCAACCTGTGTCGTTGCACGGGCTATCAGAACATTGTCAAAGCGGTGAAGCAGGCCGCCGAGGCCATGCGTCAGCCGGCGCCCGCCGCGCAGTGACGCCAGGGGATTGTCATGAGCATCGAAGCCAAGACCGAACGGCACGCGCTCGGCCACCGCATGAAGCGCAAGGAAGATCCACGTTTTTTGCAGGGCAAGGGCAACTACGTCGACGACATCGCGCTTCCCGGGATGTTGTATGCGGCGATCGTGCGAAGCCCGTACTCGCACGCCACGCTCACGAGCATCGACATCAGCGAGGCGATGAAGGTGCCGGGCGTGAAGGCGGTGATCACGGGCAAGGATCTCGAGGCGGCCGGCCTCGGGTGGCTGCCGACCTTCCACGGCCTGGACAAGCAGATGGTGCTCGCCATCGGCAAGGTCCTGTTCCAGTACCAGGAAGTGGCCGCGGTTTTTGCGGAAACTCGCGCGGCGGCCTATGACGGCGCCGAGGCCGTGCAGGTCGAGTACGAGCCGCTGCCGGCCGTCACGGACCCTTTCACGGCGAAGAAGGACGAAGTCATCCTGCGCCCCGATCGTGAGAAGAAGACGAATCAGATCTACCACTGGGAGGTCGGCGACCGCGACGGCACGTCGCGGGCGCTCGACAGCAGCGCGAAGCGTGTGAGCCAGCGGATCTGGTTCCAGCGCTGCCATCCCGCGCCGCTCGAGCCGTGCGGCTGCGTCGCCCACTTCGACGCGATGGGCCGGCTGCAGTTCCATGTCACGTCGCAGGCGCCACATGTGTATCGGACCGCGCTCGCGATCGTGACCGGGATCCCGGAAGACAAGATCCATGTGATCTCGCCCGACATCGGCGGCGGGTTCGGCAACAAGGTACCCGTCTATCCGGGATACGTGTGCGCTGTCGTCGGCGCGCTGAAACTCGGACGCCCCGTCAAGTGGATCGAGACGCGCACCGAGAACCTCACGTCCACGGGGTTCGCACGCGACTACCACATGGACGTCGAGCTGGGCGCGACCGCCGACGGCCGGCTGACCGCGATCCGTGTGTCCACCGCCGCCGATCACGGCGCCTTCGACGCCGCCGCCGATCCCACGAAGTACCCGGCGGGTATGTTCGGCGTCGTCACCGGCAGCTACGACGTGCCGGTCGCGCACGCCGAGGTGGACGCGTTCTTCACGAACAAGGCGCCCGGCGGCATCGCGTACCGCTGCTCGTTCAGGGTCACCGAAGCGAGCTACGCGATCGAGCGCGCGATGGACATTCTTGCCGACGAGCTGAACATCGACCCCGTGGCGTTGCGGCGGAAGAACTTCATCAGGAAGGAGCAGTTCCCGTATCCATCCAGGCTGGGGTTCACGTACGACAGCGGCGACTACCACAAGACGCTCGACTTCGCGCTCGAGAAGATCGGCTACCAGGAACTGCTGAAGGAACAGGCGGAGAGGCGCGCTCGCGGCGAGCTGATGGGGATCGGCGTCTCGACGTTCACGGAAGTCGTCGGGGCGGGCCCTTCGAAGCACTTCGACATCCTCGGCATCAAGATGTTCGACAGCGCAGAGATCCGCATCCATCCAACCGGTGCAGGCATCGTCCGGACGGGCGCCAAGTCACAGGGGCAGGGTCACGAAACCACGTGGGCACAGATCGTGGCAGAGGAGCTGGGGCTCGACCCGCAGAACATCATGGTCGAAGAAGGGGACACCGATACCGCGCCCTACGGGCTGGGCACCTACGCCAGCCGCAGCACGCCGGTCGCCGGCGCGGCGATCGCGATGGCCGCGCGCCGCGTGCGCGAGAGGGCGAAGAAGGTCGCCGCCCACCTGCTCGAGGTCGGCGAGGCGGACGTCGAGTGGACGGACTACAAGTTCCAGGTCAAGGGCGTGCCGGCCAAGAGCGTGACCATGAAGGACGTCGCGTTTGCGGCGTACACGAATCCCGGACCGAACGAACCCGGGCTCGAAGCGACCAACTACTACGACCCGCCGAACATGACGTTCCCGTACGGGGCGTATATCGCCGTGGTGGACGTGGACCGCGAGACGGGGGACGTGAAGGTGCGCCGGTTCCTGGCCGTGGACGACTGCGGGACGGTGATCAATCCGATGGTGGTCGAAGGCCAGATCCACGGCGGGCTCACCGAAGGGTTCGCGATCGCGTTCATGCAGGAGATCCAGTACGACAGCGAGGGCAACAACCTCAATACGAACTTCACGGACTACCTGATCCCGACCTCCCTCGAGACGCCGCACTGGGAAACGGGGAACACGGTCACGCCGAGCCCGCATCACCCCATCGGGGCCAAGGGTGTGGGCGAGAGTCCGAACGTCGGCAGCCCCGCCGCGTTCGTCAATGCGGTCATCGACGCGCTTTCGCCGCTCGGGATCCGCCACATCGACATGCCGATCACGCGCGACAAGGTATGGCGGGCGATTCGGAATGCGGAGGCGGCACGGAAGTAGGAGTGCTTCGATGAGTCACTCGCGTTGGCATGGCCGCGGGTCCGGGCGCCCGGCAGCCCCACCCGTCCCCGGCGCCGAAAGCACCTGTCACGCGTGTGGCGCCTGCGCGGCGGGCGGGGCGACCCCGCCATGCGCCACCCGCTCTCGCGTGCCAACTCGCGTAATTCGTGCGCCACGCCCCGGCGGAGAACACCTTTGAACCTTCAATACAGCGGACAGGAGCAGATCCCGGCGGCTCCTTCGGCGGTCTGGTCCTTCGTGAACGATCCCGAGAAGGTGGGGCAGTGCCTTCCGGAGGTCAAGGAGGTGACGGTCCACGATCGGACCCACTTCGACGCCGTCGTGGGAGTGGCTCTGGGGCCTGTGCGCGGGAAGTTGAGGTTCAAGTTCGAGCTGCAGCCCGACGAGGCGGCGCGGCGCATGAACATGAAGATTTCGGGCGGCGGGCTGGGCAGCGCCATCGATATGATGGCGGGTGCCGACATCGTGCCCGCTGAAGCCGGCAACACGACGCTGAAGTGGACCGGCTCCGCCATCATGCGCGGTCCCGTCGCCGCCGTCGGCGGCCGCGTGCTCGATGCGCAAGCGCAGAAGCTGATCACGCAGACGTTCGCGAATGTCCGGGAGAAACTGACGGCCTGACGCCACAGCCCCGAGGCCCGGGCCCCGGGCCCCCGAGCCCCCGAGTCCCGAGCCCCGAGCCCCGATTTCGCTATCATTAGATCGGTGCGCGACTTTCTCGACAAAGTGACGGCGCTTCGGCGTGAAGGGCAGAGTTTTGCAACGGCCACGGTCGTCGGCCGCCAGGCGCCTGTGTCCGCGCACCTGGGCGATCGCGCGATCGTCTACGCCGACGGCCGGATGGAAGGGTTCATCGGCGGCGCGTGCTCGCGGGAGATCATCCGTAAGCAGGCGCTCGAATGCCTTCACCTCCGTCACGCACGGCTCGTGTCGATCAGGCCCGACGCCTCCGCCGCGAACAGTTCGGACCCTGAACACGTGATCGTACCGATGATGTGTGTCTCGGAGGGGGCCGTGGATGTGTACGTGGAGCCGAGCGTTCGTCCACGTCGTCTGGTGGTTGTCGGCACGACCCCGGTCGCCGACGCACTGACGCGCACGGCCCTGACCCTCGACTACGACGTCGTTCGCGTCGTGGATGCCCACGAGCTGCAGGACTACGAACAGGCGGCGGCCAGAATGGGGTTCACCGTCGCGCCGCTCGAGTCGCTCGAGGCCGTGATGAAAGATGGAGCCGGCGAGGCCGCCGCTGTCGTGGCATCGCAGGGGCACTACGACGAGCAGGCGCTCGAGACGGTCCTGCGGGTTGGCGCCGCCTACGTCGGGCTCGTCGCGTCGCGCAAGCGCGGCGGCACGGTGAAGACGTATCTCGCCGACAGCGGGGTGGCAGGCGTGGACACGATTCGAAATCCCGCGGGCCTGGATCTCGGCGCCAGAACCGCGCCGGAAGTGGCGCTGTCGATCCTCGCCGAGATCGTGCAGAGCCGGCCGACGCAGACGCTCGACGCGGAGGCGACCGAGCGTCCACAAGCGGTGCCGGCGACCTCCGCGGTGGCGATCGATCCCGTCTGCCACATGGAGGTCGAGGTCGCGACGGCCCGACACACGGCCGAGGTCGGCGGCGCTACCTATTATTTCTGCTGCGCGCAGTGCCGGACGCAGTTCGTCAAGGATCCGGCGCCGTTTCTGGCCTCACGCGCATGATCGATGCCGAGGCGATCCGCGCCCGCTTCCGCGAACGCGGCTTCATCGTCAACGACGCATTCGCCACGGTCCTCCAACTGGTGCTCGCGCTCGGGAAGCCGCTGCTCATCGAAGGGCCGGCGGGTGTCGGGAAGACCGAGAGCGCAAAGGTCCTTGCCGACGCGCTCGGCACGCGTCTCATACGGCTCCAATGCTACGAAGGCCTGGACGCGCTGACCGCGCTCTACGAGTGGAACTATCCGCGGCAGATGCTCCGGATCCGCATGAGCGAAGGGGAGGGCGGGAGCGTCGAAGAGCGGGAGGCGCAGATCTTCAGCGAGGGGTTCCTGCTGAAGCGCCCGCTGCTCGAGGCCATCGTGCAGGACCAGCCGCCGGTGCTGCTCATCGACGAGATCGATCGTGCGGACGAGGCGTTCGAGGCGTTCCTGCTCGAGGTGCTCGCCGAGTGGCAGGTGACGATCCCCGAGCTGGGCACGATCCGCGCGCGGCACGCGCCGCACGTGATCCTCACAAGCAACCGGACGCGCGAGCTGTCGGATGCGCTGCGCCGGCGCTGTCTCTTCTTCTGGATTCCGTATCCGACGCTCGACGAAGAGATCGCGATCCTCCACGCGCGCATCCCGGGACTCTCCGAGCGCCTCGCGGAGCAGATCGCGCGTTCGATGCAGGTGTTTCGCGGCCTGCCGCTGCAGAAGGCTCCGGGCGTGGCCGAGAGCCTCGACTGGGCGCGCGCGCTCATCAACCTGCACCGGGATCACCTCGACGAGGCCGCCCTGGAGCAGACGCTCGGCTGCGTCCTCAAGGTCCGCGACGATCATCAGGTACTGGAATCGCACCGCGAGGCGCTGCAGCCGGTGCTTCAGGGCCCGACCGAGCTGAAACCGGGCGGCCACAGCCTCGAAACCGACTTCGGCCTCGGGTCGGTCTCCACACCGGGCACGTGACGTATCCCTTCCAGAGCCTTCCCGAGAACCTCGCGGCGTTCTGCGCGATGCTCCGCCGCGACTATCGATTCCGCATCGGCCCGCGCGAGCTGCAGGATGCTGCCCGCGCGCTGGAGATCGCCGAACTCGGCGATGAGCGCGCCGTCCGCAACGTGCTTCGGCCGGTCCTCGCCGGAAAGCTCGAAGACGCGCGCGCCTTCGATCAGGCGTTCGATCGATTCTTCGCGGTGGTGGAGGCCCCTCCGCTCGACGAGATCGCGGGTCTTCCGGAGGCCTTGCCGCGCGATTCGCCCAGCGAGGGCGGCGACGGTGCCGATACGGATTGGTCGGCGCAATCGGCCGCAGAAGAGATCGAGCCAGCGGCCGCCGATGCCCGGGGCCCGGTTCGCGACGTTGCCGACGCCGAGGGCGCGGCCGGCCTGCTGCGTGCGAGCTACAGCCCATTCGAAGCCGAAGGGACCGCACCGCTCATCGAGCCCGCGGATCGCGCCTGGCGCGATGCGGCTGCGATGCTCGTCAGCCGGGTGCGCGCCGGGCGCTCGCGGCGGTGGCGGCCGGCGAGGCGCGGGCAGCGCTTCGACTTGCGCCGCACCCTCAGGACCAGCCTGCATACCGGCGGCGACGTGGTGATGCCGCGGTGGCGGGCGCGGCCGCGCCGACGGCCGCGCTTCGTGCTCCTGATCGACGGCAGCCGCTCCATGGAGCCCTACGCCAGGCCGGCGCTGCAGACGGCGGTTGCCCTGGGGAGCGTCACCCTGAACGTCGAGGTGTTCACCTTCTCGACGTCCCTGAGCCGCGTCACGCGCGACGTGCGCCGTGCGGCCGCCGGCGAGCCGCAGAGTCTGACGCTGCATGACGCCTGGGGCGGCGGCACGACGATCGGCGCATGTCTGCGTCAGTTCCTGCACCTCCACGGCGAGCGGCTGCTCGGGCGGGACACGGTCGTCATCATCGCGAGCGATGGCCTCGACGTGGGCGATCCGCGGCTGATTCGCGACGCGATGGCGCGCCTGTCGCGTTTGTCGACGGCGGTCGTCTGGCTGAATCCCCTTCTCGAGACGCCGGGCTACGAGCCGACCGCGCTCGGAATGACCGCGGCGCGGCCGTACGTGACGACGTTCATGTCGGTGAAGGATCCCGCGGATCTGGCGCGGCTCGCACGTGTAATGAGGATCAAATAATCAATAAACTGACTTGATCGTAGTCCACGGTCCGTAGTCGTTCGGCCGGTTGCCGAGACGCCGAATTGCGGGCCACGGACCACGGACTACGAATATAGGTTGAATTTGAGTATTCCAGTCATAGCGCGGAGGCTGAACGGCGAGCGCTTCGTGATCCTGAGCTGGTCGCGCGCGATCCTGCTGCAGATGGCGCACCCGCTCGTCGCGACAGGCGTCGCGCAGCACAGTACGTTCCGGGGCGGCGCAGGCGCGGCCGCACAGCGCGCCCATCACACGATCGGCGCGATGCTCAGCCTGACGTTCGGTGACGACCCGGCGCGCGAGGCGACGCTGGCGCGCATCCGCGGCATCCACCGGACCGTCCGCGGCACGCTTCCGCGGCCGGCCGGTCCGTTTGCCGCCGGTACACCCTACTCCGCAGAGGATCCGGAACTACTGCTGTGGGTCCACGCCACCTTGCTCGACTCCATCCCCGACATGTACCAGCGGCTGGTCGCGCCGCTCGCACCTGAAGAGCTCGACGCGTTCTGTGCCGAGTCCGCGCCTACGCTCGTTGCGCTCGGTGGCGACGCCGCGCGCGCGCCGAGAACGTGGCGGGCGCTCTGCGAATACACGGAGAATGTTTACCGCAGCGGCGTGCTGGCCATCACGCGGGAGGCGCGGGACATCGCCGACGGCGTGCTGACGCCGCGCATCAGCAGGGTTCCGTTTCCCGGCGGGTCGCTTCACCGGCTGATCACGATCGGCTTGCTGCCCGAGTCGATTCGAAGCGCGTACGGGTTCGCGTGGGATGCCGCGCGGGCCAGACGGTTCGATCGAGCGCTGCGATTCCTCCGGGCAGCGCGGCGCCTGAGCCCTGACGTGGTCGCGCGGTGGTCTCAGGCGCGGTAAACAGACGCGGTCGGCTGTCGGTGGACTCCGGCTTCGCAGAGACAGGGCCTTCGTTGGGCTCGAAGTCCTTGATCGCGCCGCGCGGCGACTCGCGGCCAACTGGTGAAGCTGTGCACGGATTCCGGGTCAGTCTGCGGCCCGTCGGCGGGCGAGCAACACCTCAGCTGGCGCCTCTGCTTGCCTGCGTCATTGCAGACTCCCGCCCGTTGGTCGCTCAGCTCGTCCCACGACAGACTGGCACAAATCCCGCCATCCGGGGGAGAAGCGGCCCGAAAGGCCGGATTGTCCGGGGTCGCCGGCTGGCGCCCTGCCCGGTCCCTCCGTCCTTTTGATTCTTCCGGGGCCTCGTAAAATCGGTTGCCGTGCGGGGCGCCATGGACGTATCTTCACTGGGTTCCTTTTCAAGGATGCATCCAGTGCTGATGGCGGGACTGCTCGTTGCAGGCGTTGCGCTGGTGGTTGCCATCGCCGTGGCAAGACGGGGGTTTCGGCGGCGGTTGATTCGCCGTTCCAGCGAATTCGGCAGCGTCAGCCAGCGATGGCTGTCGGTGCATCGGACGGAGAACTGATGAACACCGCAACACAGAGCTTCGGCCGGCGGCTTCGATCGCAGCGAGAGCGCCTCGGCATCTCGCTGGAGGCGATTGCCTCGTCCACGAGAATTGGGCGGCCCCTGCTTGCCGATCTCGAACGGGGCGATCTCTCGAAATGGCCTGGAGGAATCTACCGCCGGTCGTTCGTCCGTGAATACGCCGGGGCCATCGAGCTGTCCCCTGAAGAGGTGCTGGCTGAATTGCTCGAGCTCTTTCCCGAGGAAGGAGCACCGGCTGTCGCCCGGCCTCCGGCGTCCCGACCCGGGAGCGCGCTCCGCTTGACGTTCGTCGAGGATCGAACCGAGGCGCTTGTCGGTGCCGCGCGCCGACTGCTCGCCGCGATGGTGGAACTCGGCGCCGTCCTGGGCCTGGGCTGGCTCCTCTCGATCGCGACGGGCTTCGACTTCCTGATGGTCAGCGGTGCGATTGCCCTCACGTATTATCCGATCGCCGCCGCCTGTTCGGCGCGAGTGCCGGCCTTCGGGTGGCAGCGCGTGCGTTCGCTGCTCGCCGTCCCGGAGCGGGCGTACGACGTGCCGTCCAGCGGCGATCTCATCCAGCTCGTTCTCCAGCAGACGCCGGTCCAGGAAGCGAACAAACGCCCAGCATGACGCCGCGCTTCGCGAACGCCCAGCGCCCGCGGAACTCTGCGTGGCAGTTGGGAGTAGGGAGTTGGGAAACGGGCGTCGATCCAGTCACTTCAGCACATTCAGCGTCACGTCCACTTTCAAGACCTCCCCGCTGACAGGATCTGTGGCCGACGTGTACTGCGCCGTCTGACCGTCCTTCAAGAGGATGCCGAAGCGCGAGGTGAAGTTCCGGAAGGACGGCACCCCGCTCACACCCTGTCCCGAGGCCTCCTTCGAATCGAACTGGATCGCGGAATCGTTCAGCGTGATGGTCACGTTGAACCGGCCGTCGGCGGTGGTGGTCGCCGAGCAGTCGATGTTCGTCCCCACGTCTCGATAGCTGTAGGACTGTACGGGTTCCCCTTCCTTCGGTGCGAATCGCTGCGGGACAGGGACCTGTACGCCCATCCGAAGCTGGGTCTCCCCCCGCCCATTCGCCGTGACCCACAACGTATACGGCAGGCTGCTGATCTTCTTCTCACCGGCCGTGCGCGAGATGACGAGCTGAATCTTGAGCGGCACGAGCTCGGCCGTCGTCTTCTCCTGCGCGAAGCTTGCGTCGGGCGCAACCAGTAGTGCGATCAGCGCCACCGAATTGATGATCGTCAGGGTTCTCTTCACGGCCTGCTCCTTCATTGCGGGCGAACGAACGGGGTGGGTCCGCCCCGGTCCTCTGCCGCTGAAACGAGAATCGGCTGGATGGTCAACGGCTGCACGGGCACCGCCGCAGGCACGCCGGTGGCACCGGGTTCGAGAACCGGTGGTGGCGCCAGCCTGCCTTCCGCGATCGCACGGACCAGCCGTCGAATGGCGTCTGCCTGCCCGGGGGGTACGATGACTTCGGGTTCGGGCGCTGCGCTCGAAGACGATCGTGCGGCCAGGGGACGGACCGCGCGCGGGATATTCCGCCTGGACCGATTCGTGAGCGGTGTGGCCGCGGGAGGATTCGCCGGCGGGACCGGCGGCAAGGCCACCTGCGGATCCGATCCAGGCGGCGCCCACTGCGGCGACGTCGTCCGAGAAGGCGCGATGGACGGCTTGTCATCCTTCGGGTGCGTGCGCTGCACGACCAGCGCGGTCGCGATGACGACGAGTGCGGCTGCCGCCAGCGGCGCATATACGATCCGGCGCCTGCTCCGCGTGGCACTCCGGTCCGCAATCCGGCGCATCACACGCGCCTCGAAATCAGGCGAGGGCGCGGCGGACAATTCGGCCCGCAACGCGCCCTCGAGCTCCGTGGGCGACGCGTAGCCGCTCAGTTCCGCGTCGTATCGTCCGCGAGACATGTCAGCGCCTCCGCAAGGCGCTTTCGCGCCAGGAACAGCCGCGATTTCACGGTCCCGTCAGGCACGTCGAGGAGTCGTGCGACTTCCGCGACGTCGTGGCCTTCCATCGCGGCGAGGACCACCACGATCCGCAATTTCTCCGGGAGCGCATCGATCGCCGCCCACAGCCGGCGCGCGCGCTCGCGCGCGGCCGCGACCTGTTCCGCCGACGGCGACCCGTCGTCGGCCACCACCGATTCGCGCAGGGCTCGCCGTTTCTCGGACCGGATGCGATCGATGGCGAGCCGCCAGCACATCCGGACCAGCCACGCCTTGAACCGCGCGCGGTCCCTGAGCTGCCCGATCCGGGCGTGCGCCCTGACGAACGCTTCCTGCGCCACGTCCTCGGCGTCTTCGCGATGGCGGAGTACGGCATAGGCCACGCGGAAGGCAAGAGATGAAGACTCCCGCAGCCGCTCGCCGAACTCCCGTTCGAGCGTGTCCCCGGCTGTCACGAGGTCCTGCGAGGCCGCAGCCCATCCATTCATCGCGGTCCATCCAGCAAGACGCCGCCGCATGGAAACGGGTTCACTAGCCGGCCGAGGCCCCCACAGAAGAAACGAAGAACACGATGAATCTGTGGCAGATGTCTCATCGTGCTCATCGTGGTAATCGTCATGGCCATCAGCCCGTTCAGTGACAACTGCAGTGATTCCTGGGTAGAACGAGGATCTATTCGATGACCCACGGTCCCGACTGCGAGGCCCGTTCCTCGGGTTCTGGCGCCCGATCGAGCCGGATCACCAGGGCGTACAACCCGGCGCAGGCGAGAAACAACACGAGCGAGGCGAGGACGCCCGGCAGCGCGACCTCGGCATGTCCGGCCAGGTAGGACTCCAGCGACGCGGTCAGCAGCCACATCTGGACCATCAACAGCACGATCACGAAGAACATCGCGGCGTCGATCGCCACGCGGCGGCGCCGCCGAACCGGACCGCTCGGCCGGCTCATTCGTGTGCTCCCCGCACGTCGATCCCCGTCGCGACGATGACGCCCTCGCGTTCTTCGACGCGGATGCGCGGCAGCGGCCTGGGCGGCGGTCCCTGGAGCACTCGTCCGGTATCGATCGCGAAGTACCCCTCATGGCACGGGCACTCCAGCCGGTCGCGTTCGGCGGAGTAGTAGACGGCGCACGACAGGTGCGTGCACTTCTGACTGTAGGCGACGAGGCCGCCATCGGGCTTCCGAACGAGGATCGCCGGGTCGGCCGGCGTGGGATAGCTGAACAGCTTCACGCCGCCGGCCGGCACGTCGGCCGCGGTGGCCACGACGGCCTCGGCGTACTCGGGATGCGGCGCGGCGAACAGAGACCGCATCCAGATCCAGGCATTGCCGGTGAGCATCCCGAGGCTGGTGAGGACGAGAAACTTCGTGAACTGCCGGCGCAGCACGTACGCGTCTTCGGCGCCGTGCACCGAGAACTCCTCAACCCAGAGCGGCGTCTTCGACGATCCATCCTTCCTGTCCATCGGCATCCTTCCACATGTAGTCCACGACGTCCACGGCAATGGCCGGCTCGCCGATGGGCGCCATCATGAAGACCTTCGTCCGCACGTGCTCCTGGCCGAACCGGAAATCACGAACGGGTGTTCCGCCTCGCTGTGTCGCGATCACCTCGGGCGGGCCGAAGCTGAGGGCCTGGCTCGGGCACACGGTCGCGCACATCGGACGCAGCCCGACCGCGGTGCGGTCGTAGCACATGTCGCACTTCATCATCAGTTCCGGTCCGACGAACACGGTGGGGACCCCGAACGGGCAGGCGAGCACACAGTTCGAGCAGGCGATGCAGCGCGGCTTCAGCGCGCTGCGCACGACGCCGTCCTCGCCCTTCTTGATGGCGTCAGCCGGGCAGACGAGCGCGCAGGTCGGCTCCACGCAGTGCATGCAGACCATCGGGACGGTGGCGATGCTGTTCGGGCGATCGAGGAAGTCCACGTGGATCATCGACTGGCCGCGATGGCTGTCGCACTCGGCGCATGCCGCCACGCACGCGCGGCATCCGATGCACCGGGAGGGATCGACGAAGAACTCGTAGCCGTTCATCAGATGCCCTTCTTCCGTTGCGAGACCTCACGCGCGCCGGCCGTCCATCCGGTCTCACGGCGGCGGAGATCCTCGAGATCGGCCGGCACCCCCGTTTTGGAGATCCGGCATGCCGACACTTTGAATTCCGGTATCTTGCTGCGCGGATCGATCGTCCGGTGCGTCAGCCGATTGGCGCTGCGTGGCCCGGGCCAGTGGTAGGGGATGAAAACGGTGTCGGGCCGAATCGTCTTGACGACGCTGGCCTGGAGGGTGATTGAAGCGCGGCGCGTGGTGACCTGGACCCAATCGTCCGGGTTGATGCCGTGCGCGGCGGCCAGCCGCGGATGGATCTCGATCCGCGGCTCGGGATACTGATCGACGAGCGGTCCGATGCGCCGCGTCTGCGTGCCGGACAGGTAGTGGCTGACCACGCGCCCGGTGGTGAGGTAGACGGGGTAGTCCCGATCGATCGGATCGCCCGAGGCGCGCCACTCTGTCACCTGGAAGTGCGCTTTGCCGTCCTGGTGGTAGAAGCGGCCGTCCTCGAAAAGGCGCGGCGTTCCGGGATGGTCGACCGCAGGGCACGGCCAGAACACACCGAGCTCCTGCTCGATACGATCCCAGGTGATCCCGTAGTAGTCGGCCAGCCCGCCCTTCGAGGCGATGCGCAGCTCCTCATAGATCTCGCGGGTCGAGGGGAAGCTGAAATACTCGCCCTTCCCGAGCTTTCGCGCGAGGTCGCAGACGATGAGCGCGTCGGATTTCGCGTCGCCCGGTGGATTCACCGCCTTGTTGATCTTCTGGACGCGGCCTTCGGCGCTGCAGATGATTCCTTCATCCTCCTCGTGCAGGCTGCCGGCAAAGATGACGTCGGCGTGGTGCGCCGTCTCGCACAGGAAGAAGTCGATCACGCCCAAGAACTCCAGCTTCGAGAGCGCCTCGCGCGTGAAGCTGGCGTCGGGCAGCGACACGAGCGGGTTGAAGCACATCGAAAAGAGCGCCTTGATCTCGCCGCGGTGGATGGCCTCCATGATCTCCACGGCCGTCAGGCCCGGGCCGGGGATCGACGACTCCTCGACGTTCCACACCGAAGCCATGTACCGGCGCGCCTCCGGATCGGTGATGGAGCGCATGCCCGGCAGCTGATCGGCCTTCTGACCGTGCTCGCGCCCGCCCTGGCCGTTGCCCTGTCCGGTGATCATCATGCAGCCGGCGCCTTCGCGGCCGACGTTGCCGGTCGCCAGGTAGAGGTTCAGCATCGCGAGGCAGTTCTCGACGCCCTTCGAGTGGTGCTCGATGCCGCGCGCGTGCAGGCCCATCGCCCGATCGGTCTCGCCGAGCCAGTGCGCCGCCGTCTCGATGTTCTCCGGGGGAACGCCAGTCATCTGCGCGGCGCGCTCCGGCGTCCACGCGCGAACCGAGTCGCGCACCGCGTCGAAACCTGTCGTGTGTCTTGCGATGTAGTCCTCGCGGGCCAGCCCGTCGCGAACGAGCACGTGCAGCATGCCCAGAAAGAGCGCGAGATCGGTGCCTGGCCTGACCGGCAGATACAGGTCCGCGTTCCGCGTGATCGGCGTCATGCGCGGATCGACGACGATCAGCTTGCCGCCGCGCTCGCGGCACTGCCAGAGGTAATGCGTGGTGATCGGCGCGCACTCGGCGACGTTCGATCCGGCGATCATGATCACGTCGGCCCGGGCGAGGTCGGTCCACGGGTTCGTGGCGCGGTCGATGCCGAAGGCCAGGCGGTACGCCGTGCCGGCCGACACCATGCACAGGCGGCCGTTGTAGTCGATGTGCTTCGTGCCGATGGCCACCCTCGCGAACTTGCCGAGTACGTACGCCTTCTCGGTGATCATCGACGCGCCGCCGTAGATCGCGATGGCATCGGGACCGTACTTGTCGCGGATCTCGGACAGGCGCCGCGCCGTGTAATCGAGCGCCTGCTCGTAGGAGACCGGCGAGAATCCGTCCGCCGTGCGCATCAGCGACGCCAGCAGGCGATCGGGATGTTCGCCCTGCAGGTAGCGCTTGACGCCCTTCGGGCACAGCATGCCGCGGTTGAACGGGAACTCCTCCCACGGTTCGAACCCGACGACCTTTTCGTCCCTGACCTTGAGTTGAATGCCGCACTGCATGCCGCAGAAGCAACAATGCGTCTTCACCAGCCGATCGGGCGGCCGGCGCGCCGCCTCCTCCCAGCCTCCGGGAGGTTCGTAGTTGAGGTGAGGCCCGTACGCGTTGACGAGCGCGTCAACGGGGACCGGTGGTTCTGCCAACAGCGTTCTCCTGAATCCTCAATTGAGCGGCCGCGAGCGTGGTCCGCTTGCACGGCGGGCACAGCCGCTGCCAGGTGCCGGCCGGGCCGCCGATCCGGTAATCGAAGCCCAGCTCGGGAAGCACGCGCTCCAAATCCTCCATCTGGAGCCGTGAGGCGAAGGGCTGGCCGCATCGGGCGCAGGCGACGCCCGGATCCCGGGCGCCAGCCTCCTGATAGAGCTTGACGCCGAGCTGGGCGGGACGCTGGAAGATGTGGAAGAACTTGCCGAACGGCAGGTAGAGCAGCGCGCCGATGACGGTGATGGCATGCAGGATCGAGAGGAATCCGTAGAACGCGCCGCGCAGCCACAGCGTGGAGGCCGTGAGCGCGAGCCCCGTCACCGAGATCGCGAAGAGCATGATCAAGGGGAGGAAGTCCGACGAGAAATCCTGCAGCGCGAGCGCGCCGCGATCGCGCAGGCGGCGCCAGAGCGCCAGCGCGATGCCCGACAGCACCAGCACGGCCGCGATGTCCAACCCGTGGAAGATGATCCAGGACAGCGCCGTGCGAATGCGGAAGGATCCGACCGGGAACCCGAACAGGTACGTGACGTACGTCATCTGATCGTCGGGTGCGGAGCCGAAGTGGATCCAGCCGAACACCAGCGGGAACGTGATCGCTACGGCCAGGATGCAGCCCCAGAAGATCAGCTGGTGCATCCACCAGCGCAGCGTCGACCGGCTCCCGATGAACCGCTGCGTCACGATGTGGCTGATGAACGTCCGGCCGATCGTCGAGGCGCTGCGCGGAAACCCTTCGCTCTGCATCAGCTCGAACGTTCGCTCGAAGAAGCGCCGCGTCGGCGGTTTGTTCAGCCAGACCGCGTAGTGGTAGACGATCCCCCAGGTCGCGAACACCACGGCGAAGGTGTAGATGACGAGCGCAGGATCGAAGTTCTGCAGGTTGCGCGAGCCGACCACGATCGCCGCAGCCAGCAGTCCAGTCGCCATCGTCGCCCATGCCCCGGCGCGCAGTTGCTGATCGAACCGGGATGGCAGGCGCATCGCCGGCCCGCGTTCCATGGCCCGCTGCCGCGGGAGGAAGACTCGCTCGTTGACGACCCACAGCACCGCCGCGGTGAGCGCGAGGAGGCCGAATCCTGGCCAGAGCGCGCCGAGGCGATCGCGGAAGAATCCAAGCACCAGCGGCGGGAAGAAGCCGCCGAGTCCACCCATGGCGCCCACGAGGCCGGTCACCGTTGCCGTGGCCTGTGGAAAGAACTGCGGAACCAGCTTGAACACAGCGCCGTTGCCGATGCCGAGCAGCGCGGCACAGCCGAGCGCTCCGACGGTGAACGGCAGAATCGACGGCCACATCAGGAGCAGCGCGAACGGCACGAGGCCCCCGAAGACGCCGGAGAGCACGGCCGCGCCACCGATGCGATCCGACAATCCTCCGCCCACCGGCCGCATCAGCGTTGCGAGGACGACGAAGCCCGCCGTCCGGAAGCCGGCGTCGGTCAGGGTGAGGCCGAACTCATCTCGAAGCAGGGTCGGAAGGTAGACCGAGAACGCGACGAAGCCCCCGAAGGTCAGGAAGTAGAACGCCGACAGCGCCCACGACAGGCGCTCGCTCGCCAGGATTTTGAGCGCGGCGCCGGCGCTCGAAGGCCTGACAGCCACCGGGGCGTCGCGCGCGATCGCGAAGAAGGCGAACGCCCATACCACCGAGACCGCGGCGAGCCCGTAGAACACAATGTCGCGGCCGTAAGACGATGCGGCCAGCGGACCGAGGAACACGGCGGCTGAATGGCCCATGTTGCCCAGGCCGTAGATTCCGAGCGCGGTGCCCTGCAGGGCGGGTGGGAACCAGCGCGCCACGAAGCCGACGCCGATGGCGAAGGACGAGCCGGCCAGACCCAGCAGGAACGCGTAGCCGATCAACTGGTCGTACGTGCGCGCCGAGGGAACGATTGCCGCCGCCGCCGCCACCCAGACGAAGAGGAGCGGAAACAGCACGCGTCCGCCAAACCGATCCGTGAGGAAGCCGATCGGCAGGCGCGCAACCGAGCCAAGGAGGACCGGGACCGCGACGAGAAATGCGGTGGATTGCGCGCTGAGCCCCAGCTCGGTTCTGAACGCCGGCGCGAAAGCGCTGATGAGTCCCCACGCGGCAAACGACAGGCCGAACGACATTGTCGCCAGCGCGAGGTTGCGCCACGCGCCGGAGGAGGTGGTCGCACGCGTTTCCGTCACTGCACACGGTTATATCGCGAAAGGTGCGAGGCGGGCCAGCTGGTCGACTTCCACCGTATCCAAACACAGACACTTGCGAGCTTCTCAGACCGACCCGAGGAGATGTTTCGATCCGGTCGGGGAGGGAAGCCCGCCGGGAGGCTCGTCGGTGACGGCGACGGTGACACCACTCCCTGCCACCCCGCCAGGCGGTGGAACGATCAGCATGCCACGACCTGATGCGCCAGGGTCCATCAGACCTGCGCTCACGGGACCCGTGCTCTGGCTGCCGATCAACCACACCTGGTAGATGCGGCCGGGCGGCGGCGTCGGAAGCCTGTCGGCCACGATGACCAGGCCCTTCGTGGCACTCCAGTACGCGCGGGCCGTCGCGTTGCGGGACGCGTCCAGGCCAGCAAGGTCGATGCGCTGCAGGTCCGGCGCAGTCAGGACCGACACAACCAAGTCCGCCTGGGCGCCAACCGTGTCCCTGTTCCTGGAGAGCTCAGCCAGATCCTCGCGGGCACGCTCCAGATCTTCGGCGAGCTGTGCTCCGCGCTGGTTGCTGCGGGTCAGGAGCGTGCCGAACACAATCAGGATCAGCACGGCCGCCGCGGTCAGCCACCATGGACCTGGGCCCCACGTGGTCGCGGGGGAGGCGCTTGTGCCTGGCGAGCGGCGCGGCTGGCCTTCGCGCGCGATCGCTGCCAGCACTCGAGCCTTGAGGTGCGGCGGCGGCGCCACCGGCGCCTCCGCCAGACCGATGCCCTGAAACGCGAGCCCCAGCTCGCGCGCTTCCGTCGCGCAATCGGCGCATTGCCTGAGATGGGCCTCGACACGCTCTCGATCGACTGTCGACAGCTCACCCAGAACGTAGTCGGTGAGCAGTTCCCGAGTCAGGTCGTGAGGATGCATGTCAGGTCCGCAGCCTCGCACGGAGCGTGCTCAACGCCGTCCGCATCCGGGTTTTGATCGTGCCGAGCGGTTCCGAGAGCCGTGCGGCGATTTCCGACTGCGTCAGGCCCTCGTAATACGCCAGCTCGAGCGCAGTGCGCTGCGAATCCGGCAGGGCGAGCAGTGCCTCCCGGACACGGCCCGCCTCCTCGGCGGCGACCAGCAGGTCCGGCTGCGGCATGGCTGCCGCTGGCAGCGCGTCGGGCAGCACGTCGCTGTCCGCCTCCGGTCGTGCCTGGCGCGCGCGGATTCTGTCGATGGCGCGCGTCCGGGTGATCATCAACAGCCACCCGGCCACGCTGCCGCGGCGGCTCTCGTAGCGATCAGCCGTGCGCCAGGCCTGCGAGAACACTTCCTGGACGACATCTTCCGCATCTCCGTCGTTGCGTACGATTCGGCGTGCGAGCGCATAGACCTGCGCGGCGTAACGGTCGTACAGCTCGGCGGCGGCGTCCATATCTCCAGCAGCGGCCCGTTCGACGAGCGACGTCCGTGCTCGCGGCATACTCGTCACGACGTGCGATCGGGTGTTCTCACTGGTGCTACGGCCGGCGCGGCCGGTCGGATTGGGCTCCGTTCCCGCAGTGTATCCCGGGCTGCAGCGCGGTTGGGCAAGTCGGCATCTAACTCCGCGATTCCTTGAGTTGAGAGGACCGCGGGTCCTGGCCCGGCAGCCCACCCGTCCCCATCACGGACTCCACGGACTAGCTCGCCGGGGCGCAATCCACCGCCGGCGTTGCTGCGCAGGGACCCCGAGGCACTCCCCTTGGATTCGGCATCGCGCGTGCCGGGCTCGCTGTCGCTGATCGCGCGGCGGCGGCGCCGCGCGGACGTCGGCGACCCGCGGCCAACTGGAACTCAGTGAAATGGGGGGAATAGAACCCTTATTCAACCAACCGCGTCCGGTTTCGGCCCGACGCGTACAAGGCCAGCCCGACGAGGTTCGTCACGACGATCAGCCCCACGATCTTGAGCGCGAACATCGTCCGGCTTCCCACGGGAATGATCGGCAGCATCGAGAGGCTGACGTACAGCCCCGTCATCAGCAGCCCGGACAGCGCGCACAGCTTCACGTGCCATGGCGGTGTCACGTGCGCGTGCCTCAGGCCGAAGAGCGGCACCGCGAACATGGCGAGGTACGTCAACGCGTAAAACATGCCCGCGGAGTTCCAGAGGAGCTGGAACGCCTCCTGCTTCCCGACGCCGATCAAGCCGAGCGTGCTCAGCACGAACGTCGCGCCGCCGACGACGAGGATCGAATTGACGGGGGTCCGGTAGCGATTGCTGAGCCGCGTGAACCATGCCGGAAGGAGGCTGTCCCATCCCGCAACCATCGGCAGCCGGGTGCTGCCGGCGAAGTTGACGCTCGCCTGCGCGAAGCGAATCGCGAGCATGGCGCTCAGCGTGAGCGGCACGATTGCCGCGACCGCCCCCAGCGGCCCGAATCCGATGCTGAGGAGCTGCGGAATCGGCGCGATGAGATCGATCTCGTCGTTGGGAACCATGCCCACGACCGAGCTCGTGCCGAGGATGAACATCCCGACGATGAGGGGCGCGGCAACCGCGGTGGCTCTCGTGATGCTCTTGACGGGATCCCTGCACTCGCCGGCGTGGATGGCCACGTACTCGAAGCCGGCGAAGGCGCCAAACCCCATCTTGCCGAGCAGGTTGAGGCTCAGCAGCGATATCACGGGCGTGGCCGTGCGGAGCGGATGAAACGCCGCCAGCGTGCCGTTCGCGACGTTGATCCACGGGAGCGCGATGATCATCGCGAACATCGCCAGCATGAGGACGCCGCCGATTATGTGCACCCACTTGCCGACCTGGAGTCCGACCACGGTGATCCCGACCAGCCCGCCGATCACGAGCGCCGACGCCGCGGCGATGACCCAGTTCAGGGCCATGGTCTCCGCCACGCGAGCGCCGAAGATATAGCCGAGATACTGCGTGAATTGAAGTCCGACGTTCGACATGTTCAGGATCGTGAACAGCCAGAGGTTCCAGGCCACGATGAACCCGACGGCCTCGTTGAACCCGAGCTTCGCCCACTGGTAGAGCCCGCCCTCGAGCGGCATGACGCGGTTCAGCCACACCGCGACGATCGCCGACGGGATATAGAAGAGGACAATCGCGATCAGCCAGAAGATGACGTGCGACGGTCCCTGCTTGGCCGCGACGCCGACCCACTGGAGGCCTACGATGAAGAGGATCTGGGCGAAGGCGAGGTCCCAGATCGAAAGCTCTTTGCGGAGCGCCGCGCTCCGCGCCTGTACGGCCTTTTCCCGCCCGAGCGTCCCGGATTCCAACCGTACGGTCATCTGATGCGCGAGCGGGACTGTAGCACGAGGCGGGACCGCGCGTCCGGGGTCCAGCCGTTCAGGCGCCCGCGATTGGATCCAGTACGTGCTGACCGATCAAGCTGAAGAGGCGCCGGCGGTACCCGTGGCGTTCCTCGCTCGCAACGGTGGACGAGGTCACGACGACCACGAGATCGAGATCGCGAAACGTGAAGATGTACTGGCCGCCGTAGCCCCAGGCGAAGCACGCCCGGTGACCGGCGATCTCCTGAATCCACCAGCCGTAGCCGTATTCGCGCGACGGGTCCCAGGCGGATCGCGTTCGCGGCCGGCACGACTCGTCGACCCACGCCGCCGGCACGATCTGACGATTCCTGGAGAGCCCGCGATTCAGATACAGCTCGCCGACGGCCAGCATCTGTGAGGGCGTCATCAGCATCTCGTTTCCGCCGAAGTAGTTTGCCCTGCGGGTCGCGCGTCCAGCGGGCCAGCGAGATCCCGAGCGGCTTGGCGAGCGCCTCCTGCGCGAACTGCCACGTGCTCCTCTTCGTCGCGCGGGTGAGGATGGCCGACAGAATGTGCGACGTCCCGGTGCTGTATTCCATCGTCGTGCCCGGTTCGCTCACGAGCGGGCGGTCGAGTGCGTACTGCACCCAGTTGCGGCTGCGCACCCACGGGCCGTAGTTGCCGCCGCTCGTCGACTCGAGGCCCGAACGCATCGTCAGCAGGTCTTCGATCGTGATCGCCCGCTTGGCCGCCGGCGCGCGGGCGAGCTGGGGCAGATAGGTTGCGATCGGCTCGTCGACCCCTAGCAGAAGCCCGCGAGCTATCGCGATGCCGACGAGCGTCGAGATGATGCTCTTGGAGGCGGACTTGATGTTGGCGAGGCGGCCACGCGAGCCTTTCGGCGCGTAGTGCTCGAGGACCAGCTCGCCGCGCCAGCTGACGAGCAGGCTGTGCAGCTGGTCGAGCTCGGCGGACGCTGTCGCGGCGCTGGAGAGATCGGGAGCCGAACGAACCTGACCGGGCACGGGTGGAGCCGTGGCCAGCCACAGGGCGGCGGCCGTCATGAGCGTCGATCTGGCTGACTTCGACTGCACCACCGGGTCGGCCCTCCGTTCCTCATACTATCCCTGACGGTCGTGCAATACTGAACCCGACCCGCCCTCGAGGCCAGGTCGGAGCAGAGGAGGCACGTGATGGCGATGGCCGAGAAGTTGACTGCGGAATTCGATCGGGAAATGCCGCCGACGCGCAAATTGCTCGAGCGAGTGCCCGGGGACAAGGGTCCGTGGAAGCCGCACCCGAAGTCGTTCGCACTCGGCCATCTCGCGCAGCTCGTGTCCGATATGCCGGGGTGGCTGACGAGGATCGCGCGCGGCGTCGACATCGATCTCGCCAGTGCCGGGGGTTACGGCTTTCATCCGACGGCGAAGCTGCTCGAGAATTTCGACAAGAATGTGCGCGAAGGGCGTGCGGCCCTCGCCGAGTTCAAGGACTCCGATTATGCGATCCCCTGGAGTCTCAAGATGGGCGACAAGGTGCTGTTCACCGACGAGCGAGGCATGGTGATCCGGCAGACGATCAACCATTTCAGCCATCATCGAGGCCAGCTGACGGTGTACCTGCGGCTGCTCGACGTGCCGGTTCCCTCAATTTACGGACCCACTGCTGACGAGGGGTGGGGATGAACGCGAGCCACTGCGGCTGATTCGGGTCGGGCGTAACACCGGTGGGGTCGGAAAAGCCATCCGTTCGACCCCGGTCCGGTTCTGGCAGACGAGGTCTCGCGGGCTCGCCGGGCCGTCGCCGAGGCCACGATTGCCGCGCACGACGGCTCGCTCTCCCCGCGTGTTTGCGCCGTGAGCGAGATGCCTCGGCGCCGCGAACCGTGTGATACTTGAGGACCACGTCGCCGCTGACGCGGTCGAGCGCGGCCACCTGCGCGTTCATCAGATCCGCGATACCCGCATGTCCTTCTCGAACCGGATTCTCATCGGTCTGTTGGCCGGCGTGATCGTTGGCCTCTTCTTCGGCGAGCGCAGCTCGGCGCTGAAATGGGCGGCCGATGGATTCGTGAAGCTGCTGCAGATGACCGTCCTCCCGTACGTGACGGTCTCGATCGTCAGCAGCCTGGGCCGCCTGGACTACGCTGAGGCAAAAACGCTGGGACGGAGAGCAGGTCTCGTCCTCGTGGGTCTCTGGGGCCTGTCGCTGGTCTTCGCCTTCCTCATTCCGCTCGCGTTTCCGGATGTCGAGAACGCCAGCTTCTTCAGCACGTCGCTCGTGGAACGACGGCAGCCGTTCAATTTCGTCGACCTGTACATCCCGTCAAACCCGTTTCATTCCCTGGCCAACAACATCGTGCCGGCCGTCGTGCTTTTCTCGGTCCTGCTCGGGATAGCGCTCATCGGCATCGAGCGCAAGGAGGTCCTGCTGGACGTCCTCGGCGTGGCTGGCCAGGCGCTGTCGGCGGCGACGCGGCTGATCGTACGGCTGACGCCGTACGGCCTGTTCGCGATTGCCGCGACGACGGCGGGCACGCTGAGCCTCGAGCAGCTCGGGCGGCTGCAGGTCTACCTGGTCACTTACGTGCTGGTCGCGCTGCTCGTGAGCCTGTGGGTCCTCCCCGGCCTGGTCGCGGCGCTGACGCCGATTCGCGTCGGGGAGATCTTCGCGCTCACGCGCGATGCGCTGCTCACGGCGTTCGTCGCGGGCGACTTCTTCATCGTCCTGCCGGTCCTGATCGAGGCGAGCAAGACCCTGCTGGAGCGCGGCGCCGCCGCGGATCCGGAGGCGTGGAATCTCCCGGACGTGATCGTGCCCGCGTCGTTCAACTTCCCACATGCCGGGAAGCTGCTGTCGCTCAGCTTCATTCTCTTCGCAGGCTGGTTCTCCGACGCGGTGGTGCAACTCGCCGACTATCCGCGGCTGGCGTTCATCGGGCTCGTGACGTTCTTCGGCAGCCTGAACGTGGCCGTGCCGTTCCTGCTCGATCTGTTCCGGATTCCGGTCGACACGTTCCAGCTGTTCCTCGCCAGCGGCGTCATCAACTCGCGGTTCGGGACGCTGGTCGCGGCGATGCACACCCTGACGGTGGCGCTGCTCGGCGCCTGCGCGGTCACCGGCTGCCTCCGCTTTCAGCGCCAGCGCGTGGTTCGCTACCTGGTGGTGACCGCGGCGCTCGCCGTTGCGGTGATCGGCGGGAGCCGGGCGCTGTTCGCGAGCCTCCTCGATCAGGGGTACACGAAGGACCGCGTCCTGGCCGGCATGCACCTGCTGCGGGTGCCCGAGGGAGTGGTCGCACGCGAGGGCTCCGCGGACGCGCCGCCCGCCGCCGAAGGGGCGGGCGTCCTCGACGAGGTCCGGTCGCGCAACAGCCTGAGGGTCGGCTACACCCGCGACGCGCTCCCGTATGCGTTCGTCAACGGCGAGGGCCAGTTGGTGGGCTTCGACATCGAAATGGCGCATCACCTCGCCGCCGAACTCGACGTTGCGCTCGAGCTCGTGCCGATACAGCCCGGACGGCTCGACGCCGACCTCGCGGCCGGCCGGGTAGACGTCGTCATGTCGGGCATCGCGGTCACTACGGAGCGCGCGAGCCGGACTGTTCTCTCGATGCCGTATCTCGACGAGACGCTGGCGTTCGTAGTACCGGATGCCGCGCGGGACCGCTTCTCGACCTGGGCGGGCGTCAGGGAGATGGGGGCGTTCTCGATCGCGGTACCTGACGTGCCCTACTACGTCGAGAAGGTGCGGAGGCTGGCTCCGCGCGCGACGATCGTGGCCGTCACCGACATCGACGGGACGCTCAGGTCGCTGCCCGACGGCGTGGCGGGGCTGGTCTTCCCGGCGGAACGCGGGTCGGCCTGGACGCTGATCTACCCCGCGTACTCCGTGGTGGTGCCCGGGCCGGACCTCGTGAAGATCCCGCTCGCGTATCCGGCCGCGCGCGGCGATCAGGCGTTCGCCGCCTTCCTGAACACCTGGATCGACCTGAAGAAGAAGGACGGCACGCTCGATGCCGCCTACCGCTACTGGATTCTCGGACAGAACCCCTCGGCGCGCGCCCCGCGCTGGTCCATCATCCGCAACGTCTTGCATTGGGTGGAGTAGACCGTGACGACGAACATTGATGAGCGTACGCGCATGGAGCGCTTCCTCGGAGCCTTTACCGAAGTGCGGGCCGGTGAGGGCACCACCGCGCTGCTGCTGGCCCTCAACGTCTTCCTGCTCCTGATGGCCTACTACGTTTTGAAGCCGGTTCGCGAAGCGCTCATCCTCGGCGAGGGCTCCGCGGAGCTCAAGACGTACATGTCCGCCGGGCAGGTCGTGCTGCTCGCCTTCGTCGTGCCCTATTACGGGCGGCTCGTCGCGCGATTCAACCGCATGAAGCTGATCAACGTCGTGACGGCGTTCTTCATGTCCTGTCTGCTCGTCTTCTATGTGCTCGCGCAGTTCGACGTGCCCCTCGCCATCGTTTTCTTTCTCTGGATTGGCATCTTCAACCTGATGATCGTCGCCCAGTTCTGGTCGTTCGCCAATGACGTGTACTCCAAGGAAGAAGGCGAGCGCCTGTTCGTGATCGTCGGCTTCGGCGCGTCGCTGGGCGCCGTGGTGGGCGCGCGCACGGCCGATCGGCTGATCGAGCCCTTCGGCGTGTACCAACTCATGATCGTCGGTGCCGCGATCCTGCTGGGGCAGCTGCTCATCACCAACAGCATCGATCGCCGCGAGAGCAGCCGGCAGGCGCGACCGGGGGCGGGGCGGGCGGACGCTGGTCCTCGCAAGACGTCCGGCGCCAATGCCTTCGCCATGGTCTTCCGGACGCGCTACCTGCTCCTGATGGCGGTGATGCTGATGCTCCTCAACTGGGTGAACACCACCGGCGAGTACATCCTTGGCAGCATCGTCAAAGAGACGGCGTCCGCCATGGTGGCCTCCGGGACGACCGGGAGCCTCAGCGAGGAACAGCTCATCGGCGACTTCTACTCGAAGTACTTCACCCTCGTGAACATCCTGGGGCTGCTGCTCCAGCTGTTCGCCGTCTCCCGTATCGTCAAGCACTTCGGGATCCCGTGGGCGGTCATGATCCTGCCGCTCATCTCGCTCGCGTCGTACAATATCCTCGTCTTCTACCCAGTGCTTTACGCCGTGCTGGCGGCGAAGGTCGCCGAGAACTCGACCGACTACTCCCTCAACAACACGGTGCGCAACATGCTGTTCCTGCCGTGCACGTACGAGCAGAAGTTCAGCGCGAAGCAGGCGATCGATTCGTTCTTCGTGCGCATGGGGGACGTGCTCTCCGCGGCGCTGGTGTTCGTCGGCACGACGATGTTCGCCCTGCAGCCGCGGGGCTTCGCTGCCGTCAATGCGGCGATCGTGGTGGTGTGGCTCGTGCTGGCGTGGGCCGTCGGCCGCGACTACGCGCGGCTGACCGGACGGCAGGCCGCGCCGGCCCGGCGTGCGGCCCCGGCGGTTTGAGCGAGAAGGCGGGGGGATGGTGATCCGGCAGACGATCCATCATTTCAGCCATCATCGCGGCCAGCTGATCGTGTACCTGCGGCTGCTCGTGTTCCGGGTGCGAGCGGGATGGACGCGATCGTAACGGAAGGCAGCAAGGATGATGGACCCCTCATCGAGTGGCGCGACACGTCACGCCATGGCTGCGCTGATTGGGGCGATCGCGGTCGGTCAGGCTGCCTTGCCACCGCCCGAGCTACCGGCCGCCGCGACCGCGGAGCTCGCGCGGAGCGTCGCGGCGTCGAAGGCGCATCGCACGCACGTGTGGCGGGATACCGCGCCGCTCAATGCAGACGGCACGCTGAACGGCTACATCGAGATCGCGCGCGGCGATCGCCGGAAGTGGGAGTACGACATGGCGCGCAACGCGCGCGTGATCGATCGAGTCATGCCGGAAGATCCGGGCGGCTACCCGGTCAACTACGGGTTCGTGCCGCAGACGGTGTCCTACGACGGGGATCCGTTCGACGTCCTCGTTCTCGGTCCGCCCCTTGCCGCCGGCCGCCTCGTCCGAGGCGTGATCGTCGCCCTGATGCAGATGGAGGACGAGAACGGGCTCGACTCCAAAGTCGTGATCTCGCCCGTGGACCGGAGCGGGCGCGCGCCCCAACGCCTCACGGCGGAGGACGAGCGCCGGATCGGCGACTACTTCAAGCGGTACAAACAGCACGAGCCCGGGAAGTTCTCGAAGGTGCCCGGCTGGGCCGGACCGGAGGCGGGGCTGACGTTCGTCAGGATGACCCACGCGTTCTTCCGCGATTGCCGTAGACTCCCGCCTTCAGCTGCCTGTAAGGTGAGAGAGCCTCCCGCTGGATGACGTATCGTCCGCTGACGCCAATGCGCCGCGCAGTGGTCCTCGCTTCCGTGCTCCTGATCGTGCTCGGCATTTCCGAGCAGCGCCTGGTCGACTCATCGGTCAGGCTGTCGGCTAGCGATTTAGCGCCGCTCTGGCAGCCGGTGGTCCAGCATCGCGCCCCCTTCCGGAACTGCGTGTTCATCATGTCGCCCGATCCACGCGATCCCTACACCTTGACGTCACTAGATGATGGCGTGCCGTTCGATATCAACGACGACGGGGCACTCGACCAGGTGTCCTGGACGCGTGCGGGCTCGGAGGTGGCGTTCCTCGCGCTGGACCGCGACGACGACGGGGAAATCTCGAGCGCTCGGGAGCTGATTGGCGGGCACACGGTGCCCGAGGCCCACACTGCGCCGAACGCGCTGATGTCGCTCGCCGCCGATGCGGCCGGCGCCGAACACCGGGCAGTTCTGGACGCCGACAATCCGCTGTTCCTGAGACTGGTGCTTTGGACCGACCGCAATCACAACGGCACCAGCGAGCCATCCGAGCTGCGGTCGGCTCGCGACGTCCTCTCCGCCATCGGCCTTGGCTTTTCGGGGTATCACCGTGTGGATCCGTACGGGAACCAGGCCCGGTATCGGGGCTATGCCTATGTTCGAACGGGGCCTGGCCCGAACCGCGTCGCGACCCCGGACGAGGATCGGGAGCGCTGGAGACCGATGTACGAGGTGTGTCTCGCCGCCCGGGACGCGTCGGTCAAGTCAACGTCCCGCTCTCTTCCGCCACCGCTTCCGCCTTCGCCAGGGCTCCGGCGGCCAAGTCGGCGCGGCCCGGCTACTTCCCCGCCTGCGTGGACTCCCTGCGAAGCGCCCCCTTATAGTCGATCTCGTGCGGCGGCATCGCCCCGCCGGGTCCTTGCAGGTAGTGCGACATCCAACGCATCAGGCGCAGGTTGAAATCCAGCCGCGAGGCGGCGCGGCGATTCCCGTGGCCCTCGCCCGGATACCAGACGAGGCGCACCGGCGCTTTCCCGTGCAGCTTCAGATAGCGATAGAGCTCCAGCGATTGCGTCGGGTGCACGCGAGGGTCCGCGGTGCCGTGCAGGATCAGCGTCGGCGTGCGCGACTTGCCCGCGTGATAGATGGGGCTGCGCTCGAGGAAGAACTGCCAGTTGTCCCAGGGCCGCTTGCGCGCGTGCACCAGATATTCCTCGTTGGCGATGTCGGTCGTCCCAACCTTCGACGTCTTGTCGCTGATGCCCACGAACATCACGGAGGCGGCGAAACGCTCGCTGTAGTAGGTCGCGCCCCAGGCGCTCGCGTACCCGCCGTAGGAGCCGCCGGTGATGCCCACCTTGCTGCGATCCACCAGGCCGATCTGCACCAGGTGATCGACGGCGTCGACGAGGTCGTCGAATTCCTTGCCCGCCGGATCGCCCTGACTCAGCTTCGAGAAGGCCACGCCGCGGCCGGTGCTGCCGCGATAGTTCGGGTAGAACACCGCGAACCCTTGCGCGGCAGCGACCTGTCCCGGATTGGCATAGGACGTCTTCCAGCCGTGCGCGTCGCGCGACTCGGGTCCTCCGTGCACGGTCAGGATCAGCGGATACCGGCGGCCCGGCTGCTCGTCGAGCGGGCGCAGCAGGACACCCTGCAGTTCCAGCCCGTCACGCGCCTTGAACGTAACGACTTCCTGCTTCGCGAGCCGCATCTCTTTCAGCCATGGATTGCTGTCGGTGAGCCGCTTCGCCGTGCTCGCCTCCGCGGCGAGCAAGTAGACCTCGGAGGGATGCTGTGGCGTATCGGCGACGAATGCCACCGCGCCGCTCTTCGCGCGATCCAGCGCGGTGAGAATCGGTCCGCCGCCCGGGATCAGCGTTCGCCGGTTGGCGCCGTCGCGACCGACTTCGCCGTACGTGGAGCCGGTGCCTTCGTCGCCGGCGAACACGAGCGTGTCCGCATCCTTCCACGCGAAGGCAGCTACGTGGCCTTCGTACCCCGGCAGCAGATCGCGCAGCGGTCCGCCTATTGCCGGAACGACCATGAGACGGCCCTGCGCGGGATCGTTCAGGTCCTCCGCGGAGATCATCCCTACGAACCTGCCGTCGGGCGACCACGCGACGTGCCCGAGCTTGCCCGGATTCTCGATTTTCACGGCGAGCGTCCCGGCCGCCGCATCAAAGATCAACACCCGCCTGTTCATCAGGTCATCGTCCACGAGCGCCGTTGGCGCCTGGATCACGAGCAGCTTCGCACCGTCGGGGCTCCAGGCGACCGCCGACGCCGATCCGGGGAGATCGATCGCTCGTGGGGATTCCGGTGGACCATCGTTCCGCGCGTCGGCGAGGAACACGCGCTGGGAGAGCAGCGTCTCCTCGAAGATCTCCTGGTTGAATCCCTTCTTCGCCAGCTCCTGACGCTCCGACGGCGGCGCCCGGCGGGAGATGAAGGCGATCTGCCGGCCGTCGGCGCTGAGATCGAACGCGACGATGTCGGTCTCGTGCTTCAGGACGCGGCGGGCTTCGCCGCCGTCGGCAGGCATGATGTAGAGCGAGCGCGTCTCGTCGGCGCCGCGCTTCGCGAGAAACGCGACCGCGCGGCCGCCGGCGGTCCACTTGATCCCACTGACGTTGACCGCGCCGGTCACGAAGGGGCGGCTCCTTCCATCCGGCCCGACCACGTGCAGTTCGCCCCAGGCGGGACCGTCATCTTCCTCGAAGGGGATTCGCGGCACCGACAGCACGTACGCGACCTGCTGGCCATCGGGTGCGACGGCCGCTTCCGTGACGCTCCTGGTCCTGGCGACATGGTGTGCGGTGAACCGCTCCTGCGCTGTCGCGAGGGCAGCCGTCGCGGCAACGATGGCACAGGCGAGACCAAGGCTGAGTCGCCGGTGATTGGGTGTGCTCAACATGCGGGCGCTCCTTGAGAGCTGAGGAATCGAGCGATCGAGCGATCGAGGTGATCGAGCGATCGACGTGATGGGCATCGAGGAATCGGGCCTCGGGTGTACTTATCACCGGCGACGCACGTTGTTCGAGTGGCCTGATGAAGCGTGGTCGGGACATCAGCTGTTCAACCCACGCGCCGAAACGCCGCCTCGTAGATGACGGGCGCCGAGCCACGGATTGCGCCCGGACCCGGACGATTGTATTCGGTCAGCGGCACGGCCGGATCCGGCACGAACCCTGTCGCGCCGAGCTCGTCGATGAGTTGCTGGTCGGTGACGAAACACTGCGGCGCGCCGGAGAACTCGGTGAACACGAACGGCTCGCCTGCGACGGGTTCCGTGTCGGAGGAAAATGTGTTCCTCGAGAAGGTGAACACGAAGAGGGCTGCACCCGGCCGCGCCACTCGCGAAGCCTCCCGAAGGGCTCGCCGGAACACGGCCGCCGAGGGCGCGAGGTTCCAGATGCCGTGTGCGATCACGAGATCGAACGCGCGGTCGCGCGCCGGCAGGCCGTCCATCGGGGCGAGGACGAGCCTCAGGCGGTCGCGGACCTCATCGGCCCGCGCCCGTTCCGCGGCAGCTTCGAGCATCGGCCAGGAGAGATCGGTACCGAGAACTTTCCAGCCCATGTGCGCGAGCGGAACCGCATTGCGTCCGGCGCCGCATCCCAGATCGATCGCGCGACCGGTTCCCACGCGTGCCAGCTCGCGTTCGGCGAACCGCATGAGCACCGGGTTCGGCGACGATTGCGCGAACCCGGCCACCATCCCGGGCGTGCTCCACGACGAGCCTGCAAGCGGATCGGTCATTTGCGGGTTCGAATGCAGTCGAGATCATACTATTCGCTGAACTGGTTCGCCGAAACGGGAGTCCGCTTGCAGGCGGCTGAGGCCCCCGGCACCGGGCCAGGCCCAGAGGCACTCGACACCGCACCCGGCACGACACGCACAGAGACACAGTGACTCGCCGCTCGACTCTCCTGCTCGCCACGATTGCGGCCGCGTTCATCGTCGTGAACGGCATCAACGCGATTCGAAAGGGAGGCGACTTCACCGTGTTCCTGGATGCGGGCCAACGCTGCCTCAGAGGTGTACCGATGTACGCGGAGAGCGGCGTGGGTGGCGGCGTGGTCGGTCCGCCGTTTCAGGGGGTATTCTTCGCGCCGCTTGCGCTGCTGGGCCAGGTCGATTCCCGGTTGGCGAGGCTGGTCTGGTATGGGCTCAACCTGGGCGCGCTTGCGTTCGCTGTGTGGGCGTGGACGGCTGCGCTCGCTCCCATGGCGGGGCGTGCAGTTCGCTGGCAGGGATGGCTGCCCACCCCGTTGGGCCCTGTCGTGCTGGCGCTTCTCGCCGTTGTGTTTCCGCTCCAGACAAACTTCGAGCACCAGAACATGAACCCCGTGCTGCTGGCGCTGACTGGCGCGGCGGCGCTGGCACTCGCTCGGGGACGTGACACCGCCGGGGGCGTCGCCATCGGCGTTGCGACGGCCTTGAAGGTATTCCCGGGGCTGCTGCTCGTGTATCTCTTGATCCGGAAACGGTGGAAAGCGAGCGTGGCAGGAGCCCTGACCGCGGGAGCGCTGACGCTTCTGCCCGTGCTCCAGTACGGCCCCGAGGGCATGGCCTCCGAGATCCGGGACTGGCTCGCGATCAGCGCGGGCGGAGGCTGGCCCATCCGGGGCAACAACCAGTCGTTGTTCGCAATGCTGGCGCGCGCCTTTCGGCCCGACGGAGCGTTCGACACCGGCCATCTCCTGGCCGCCGATCATCCAGGGATTCATCTCGCCTGGCTGGCGATCGCATCAGCGCTCGCGGCGCTCACCTTGGTCGTCTCAAGCCCGTGGCGCGTGCGCAGCGAGCGGGCTGCACCTACCGGCATCGCCGCGGTGCTCGGGCTGGCCGTCGTGCTCTCGCCGATCGCATGGGACCACTACTGGGTCCTGATGTTTCCTGCGTTTCTTCTCTTGACGCTTGCAAGGGAGGGCCACCCATGGACCCGATGGGTATTCTGGCCGGCCCTGATTCTGACGTCCGGTTTCTCGCGTGCCACCGTCGGCGTTCATGGGTTGTCCGTTGCGCGCGCGCTGTCGGTCTTCACGTGGGCCGGCCTCCTCCTGCTTGCTGCGACCTTGATCCTCCAGGATTCTTTGGCCCGCAGAGTCCGACCCGACGAGGGGCTGAATACCTAACCTCTCTTTCCGTGGACCGCAGTCCGTGCCCTCGGCCATGCTACATCGCACGTGGCACATTGCACGTGGCACGTCGCACGTGGCACGTGACAAGTAGCACGTAGCACACAGCACATAGCACATAGCACGTGACGAGCGTCAGCGCTATAATCCCTCGCCATGGCACTGCGATCCGGTATCTACATCGTTCCGACAGATCACTGGTATATCGAGCGGACGGTCTGGTTGATTGCCGGCATCGTCCTACTCGCCAGCACGGCTCTCGCCGCGCTGGTTCAGCCGCTGTGGGTCCTGGTCGTCATCGCGACAGGCATCACCTCCATCATCGTTTCTCTGACGGGCTTCTGCCTGATTGGAAACGTGCTCTACCGGTTCGGCTTCGAGCCGATGCTCGCGGCGCGGGCGCCGGCTGGCTCGGACTTCTATTTCATGCAGACCGACCGCTGGTATCTGGAGCGGCGCATCTACATGGCCGTGGGCATCAACATCTCGGTGGCCTCGGTGTTGTCCCTGCTGCACAGCCCATGGTGGCTCGCATTCACCGGCTTTGTCGGGGTCGCAATGGTGTGGTTCGCGGGGACAGGGTTCTGCATCATGGCGAACGGCCTGTACTGGCTGGGCGCCGAACCGCGCCTGGCGCCGGAGCGGCAGGCACCCGATCGTGTCGGACCTGATTCTTCCGCGCGACTGCCGGCTCCCGGACGCACGACGTAGCTTCGGATCGCCTCCATCTCCCAAGGTCCGCCTCCGCCGAAGCCGCGGCGGGCACGTTCCGTCACGCCGACCTCTCGGCGTGCGACTGCCGGAATTCCGTCGAATCAATCCCTCCCGCCCGGGCCGCCGCGCAATCCCCGCGAATTAAGGGCGGTTCCGGCGGCGATCGCCGTCATTTCGATGGCACCTGCCTTGCCGAAGCTGAGAGTTGACAGCTGAGAGCTGATTCCATGCATCCAGATCTGGCTGCCCTGCTCGCCGCCGATGACGAGGCAACGCAACTTGTCGCCGATGCCGGACGGCGGGTGCAGGAGCGCCTGAGATCGGCGCAACAGGAGCGCGACCGGGAACAGGTTCGCTTGCAGCAGCAGAGGGCGGAGGACGTCGAACGGCTCGTGCGCGCGATTGAAGACGATACGCGGCGTCTGGCGGCGGAGCGGGCGGACGCCAGGAACCGGGTGCGCCGGGCGCGTGCTGACGCACTCGAGCAGGCGGTCGCCCCCGCCGTCGACTCCTACTTGAGCATCCTCCGCAACCCCAGCGGATCGGAGCGCGAGCCGTGAACGCGCCTGTTCGCTTTTCGTACGCGAACGCGCGCATGCGCGCGTTGAAGAACGATTTGTGGGAACCAATTCAGATCTCGAGGCTCAGGGCCGCGCCAGCCTTGTCCGTTCCAGCTCCCACCGACGCGCTCGAGGATCTCTATCCGCCGCTCGTGCGATGGTATGTGACGCTGCTGCATGCCTGTGCGCCAGCCAGGGCCGTCCTGCTCGCGATGTTTCGGCGGCACGAGATCGAGAACCTCAAGCTGCTATGGCGCTCCGCCGTGCGCGGCCGTGCCCTGCCATCGCGCTGCTGGCGACCGCTCGCTCCGCTCGACAGCTTGAAGCCGATGCGGGCGAGTTCGCCCGCCGGTCTGGTGGAGCTGCTGAAGACGACCGCGTACGGCCATCTCGCGGCCGAAACCTGGCGCAGCCACGGCAGCGATCTCGTCGCCGCCGAGTTGGCGATGGATGCATGGGTGCTGTCCAACCTGCACGACGCGGCGGTCGGGCTTCCCGACCGCGAAGCGCCCGCCCGCGACCTGCTGTTCGCGCTGCTGCGCGAGCGGGATCTCGACATCCTGCGCCGGGCCCGCGACGGCTATCGCCTCGAGCCCTCGTTCGCGGTGGGTTTGACGACGAGGCTGAGACGGGAGCACCGGCGGGAGGCGCTCGTCGCCCTTGCTGTGTGGCAGCCCTCGCGCGGAGCGTTGGTCTCGGTCCTGCCGGCGTCGCTGGTGCACCGGTATGGCGAGGTGAAGGACTGGGACGATCTGATGGCCGCCCTGGATCGCGTGCGGACAGCCGAGTGCCGGCGCCTGCTGATGGCCTGGCCCTTTCAGATCGCCCCCAGCATCGCGGCGCTGATCCTTCGCGAGGATCAGATGCGGGCGTGGGCGAGCCTGGCGAATGCTGAGTGTGGAGTGCTGAATGCTGAGTCCATGAATGATAGATGCTCCCCAAAATCAGCGCTCAGCACTCAGCATTCAGCATTCGAGGTGAGGAGAGCCTGACCATGCTCGCACCGGTTCCCATGGTTCGGGTCCGCATTCAGGTGCCGCAGCGGGAGGGGGCGGCGGCGACCCACGCGATCGCGCGCCTCGGGCTGCTGCACCTCATCGACATCGCGCACGGCCGGAGCGACGTGATGCCGAGCGGGACGGAGCAGCAACTGGCGGAGCACCTCGCCCTTCGCAACAGGATCCGCCGCATCGCCGATCGTCTCGAGGTCGGCGCTCCGCCAATCGCCGGCCGCATCGACGAGCCGCTGGTGACGGATTTCGGTTTCGAGCTGCGCGCGCTCGAGGCAGCCTGTGAGCCTGTCGAGGCTTCGGTCGAGCGTGCCTGGGAGCGGCGATCCGTGGCGGTTGCGCGGGCGGCGGTCGCCAGCCGTACGCTCGAACACGCCCGGCGCCTCGATCGGGCCGGGCTCGACGTTCGCCGGCTCCTCTCCGCGCGATTCGTCGCCCTGCGCCTCGTCAGCGGCTCGCAACAGGCGCTCGAGGCCTTGACGGCTCTGCTGATGCCGATGTCGTGTGCGCTGATTCCAGTCGAGGCCGGCGCGGGTGGAACGCTCGCCGTCGTCGCCGTTCCCGCGAGCGCGGCCGACCGTCTCGACAGCGCGCTGCGGCTCGTGCAGCTCGAGACGATCGGGCCGGATGCGCTCGTCCAGAGCGCATCGGTTGAAGCGGCTGAAGCGGCGCTGCGCGGGGCGCGCGGCGAGGAGGAGGCGGCTGGCGACGCGCTCGCGCGGCTCAGGATCGATCAGGGCAAGGCCGTCATGGAGTTGCTGGCGCACGCCGAGGCGTGCGTTCTGCTCGTGCAGGCGAACATCCGCTTCGGTGCGACCGGACGGTTCGTCGTGATCTCGGGATGGATTCCCGAGCACGCGGTCGGGGCGATCCGCGCTGCCGTGGCTGCGGTCTCGCCGGCGGCCGTGGTCGATGCGGAGCAGGCGCGCGACATGCCCGAGACGGCGCGCGCGGCGCTGCGAATCCCGATCTTCCACCGCAACCCGCTGCTTCTGCGGCCGTTCCAGCCGCTCATCGAGCTGTACGGCACGCCGCAGTACCAGGAGGTCCAGCCGACGGCGTTCTTCGCCGTGAGCTTTCTCCTGATGTTCGGGCTGATGTTCGGCGACGTGGGCCACGGCGCAACGCTCGCTTTCGCCGGCTACTGCCTGTTCCGCTTCGTGCCCCGCTTCCTCGACTACGGCATCCTCCTGGCGGAGGCGGGTACGGCGTCGATGCTGTTCGGCGTGCTCTACGGCAGCGTCTTCGGCGTCGAAGGCCTGCTGCCGGTGGTCTGGCTGTCGCCGCTCCACGACTTGCCGTCGTTCATGCGAATCGCCGTTGCGTTTGGTGTGGTGCTGGTCAGCATCGGGCTTGCGCTGAACGTGGTCAACAGCTGGCGCGCCGGCGAACGCGCCGCGGCGCTCTTCGGGCTGCGAGGCCTCTTCGGCGCATTCCTGTACTGGACGTCCCTCGCGCTCGTGGCCCGGGCCGTCATGCCGCGCGCGCTGACCGTGCCGGCCTGGCTGCTCTGGACCCTGGTGCTCTCAGCGGCGGCACTCGTGGCCATGCGCGCGCCGGTCGTTGCGCATCTCGAGCCCGCGCGCCGCACACGCACCGCCGACAGCACGCCACGCTGGCTCGGCGCGCTGGAGGGATCCGTCGAGCTCGTGGACACGCTGTTCTCCTACTTCGCGAACACCATTTCCTTCGTGCGGATTGCCGCGTTCGCCGCGGTCCATGCGGGTGTCTTCATCGCGATGTTCGCGGTCAGCGACACGCTGGCGGACATGACGTTCGGGCGGCCGCTGTCGATTGCCGCGCTGATCGCCGGCAACATCGTTCTCGTGCTGCTCGAGGGGCTCACGGTATCCGTCCAGGTGCTGCGCCTCGAGTACTACGAATTCTTCGGCAAGTTCTTCCGCGGCGGGGGAGAGCTCTACCGCCCGCTGATGCTCCGGTCGAATGGAAAAGGAGGCGTTCCGTGACAATCCCACGACGATCGGCGGCGCTCGTCACGGCGCTGCTGCTCGCCCCCGTCGTGCTGACCCTGCTCGCCTGGCCTGTATTCGCGCAGGCGGGATTCGAAGCAGCGGCGCCCGCCACTTCGGCCGAGGTGATGAAGTGGGCATTCCTGTCGGCCGCCCTGGTCACGGGCCTCGCCGCGCTGGGAGCGGCCTACGCCGTGGCCGTCGTGGGTGGTGCCGCCATGGGCGCAGTCGCCGAGAAGCCCGAGACTGCCGGCCGAGCGCTCATCTTCGTGGGATTGGCTGAAGGCATCGCCATTTACGGGATTATCGTCGCTGTGATGATCCTGGGCTACATCGGATAGACCATGCGCCTGAGCGTGATCGGCACGGCGGAGGACGTCATCGGGTTCGCGCTGGCGGGCTCGCCCGGTGTCGCGTGCACCAGCGAGGCGAGCGTGGTGGCAGCGCTGGACAGTGAGTGCCACGACCCCAACGTGGCGCTGGTGCTCATCTCGGAGGAGGCGGCAATCCTCGCGCCCGATGCCGTCCAGAAATGGAGGCTCGCCGCTGGCGCGCCACTCCTCATCGTCCTGCCGGGCGATGAAAAGACCGGTTCAACGGGTCGGCCGCCCCCGGAGGCGGAGCGATGAAGACACTGGGCAGCGTGGCAGCGGTCGTCGCAGCGATTCGCGAGGAAGCGAATGCCGAGGTCGACCGCATGGAACGCGAGGCGGCAGTGGAAATGGCCGCCCTCGGCAGGACGCGTCCGACTGCTGGACCGGACCCGGAAAGCGACCCACGCGTCGTTGCCGCTCGGGCTCGAGCGCGCGACGAGGATTCGCGGGAGGAATGGAATACGGGACTTCAGGATCTGGAGGATCGCGAGCGATGGATGAACAAGGTGGTGGCGGTGGGACGACAGGTGTTCGCCGACCTCTCGGATCCGGCTGCGGTCAAGCGATTGACCGCTGCACTGGTCGATGAGGCGGCCGCACGGCTTCCCTCTGGCGCCTGCGTCCTCGTCGTGCCCGAAGGTGCGGCGCGGCATCTCGACGAACCGTGGTGCGTCCAGATGTCCACGAGGATTGGACGTCAACTGTCCCTGGAGGCAGGTCCACTCACGGCCGGCTGCGTCGTACGCCTTGCGGATCGGCCCATGGCGTACGACAACACGCTCGAGGCGCGGGAGCGGCGGACCGAGGTCGAGTGGCGCGCCGCGCTCGCCCGTCGGTACTCGGGGGCCATTACCCACATCGACGAGCGGACACCGACAGCATGTGCGGCTGATTCCGCCGAGGCGCGAGCATGAGCGACGCCCCGGACAGGCGCGCGGGGGTGGTCGTGGACGTACTCGGTCCGGTGGTGCGCGTGCGCCTCGAGCACAGGATGGCCATCGCGGAGCTCGTGTGGGTCGGCGACGATCGGCTCTACGGTGAAGTCATCGGCCTCGACGGGGACACGGCGACCCTGCAGGTGTACGAGTCCACCGCGGGCCTTCAGTCGGAGAGCGTCGTGGTTGCGTCCGGCCATCCGCTCCGCGTGCGGCTGGGCCCAGGTCTGCTCGGCTCGGTCTTCGACGGTTTGCAGCGTCCGCTGGATGCACTGGCCGCGAGGGACGGAGACTTCATGCGGCGCGGCCAGCGGATTGATGCCCTGGACGTGACGCGCAGGTGGACGTTCACACCATCGGTTCAGGAGGGGGCCGAGATCGCCGACGGGACGATCCTCGGGTCCATTGCCGAGACGCCGGCAATCGAGCATCGCGTGCTCGCGCCACGGGGTACGTCCGGTCGGGTGAGGTCCATCGCGCCCGCCGGCAGCTACCGCATCGACGATCCGATCGTCAGCGTGCTGACCACCGAAGGACGGGACGTGTCGTTTGGCGTCGCGCACGACTGGCCCATCCGCCAGCCCCGTCCGTTTGCACGCCGGCTGCCGCTCGATGTGCCGCTCATCACCGGTCAGCGTGTGCTCGATACTTTCTTTCCGATTCCTGCGGGCGGCACGGTGGCCATGCCCGGCGGCTTCGGCACGGGCAAGACGGTCCTCCAGCATCAGCTCTGCAAGTGGGCCGACGCCGACGTGATCGTCTTCGTCGGGTGTGGCGAGCGCGGCAACGAGATGGCCGAGGTCCTGTCGGAGCTCCCGTCGCTCGTCGATCCTCGCTCGGGCCGTCCCTTGTCGGAGCGCACCGTGCTGATCGCGAACACCTCCGACATGCCCGTGGCCGCGCGCGAGGCGTCCATCCATGTCGGCGCGACGATAGCGGAGTTCTATCGCGACATGGGCTATCGAGTCCTCCTGCTGGCCGACAGCACGTCGCGATGGGCGGAGGCGCTCCGGGAGATCTCCGGGCGGCTCGAAGAGATGCCGGCAGAGGAGGGATATCCGCCGTATCTGGCGAGCCGACTCGCGGCCTTCTACGAGCGCGCCGGACGGGTCGTCGCCCTGTCGGAACGCGAAGGGTCGCTGACGATCATCGGTGCCATCTCTCCGGCAGGCGGCGATCTGACCGAGCCCGTCACGCGGCACAGCGAGCGGCTTGCGCGCGCCGTCTGGTCGCTCGATCGGGCGCTCGCCAACGCCCGGCATTTTCCCGCGGTCAGCATCCCGGCGTCGCACACCGGGAGCGCAGATCAGCTGTCGGCCTGGTGGCGTCGCGAGACCGGCGGGGACTGGGCGCGCGCCCGGGCTGGAATGATCTCGCTCCTCGAGGAAGCCGACCGCCTGGAAACGACGGCCCGGCTGATCGGCTCGTCGAGCCTGCCCGAGCGGCAGCAGATCGTGCTCGCCTTCGCGGGCATCTTCGAGGAGGCCTTCCTTCGCCAGTACGCCGGGTCGGGCGACGACTGGAGCTCGCCCCGGCTGCAACTCGCGCTGCTCGAGCTGCTGGATCGCGTGGCACGGAAGGCGCTCGCCGCAGCCGACGCGGGCGCCTCGGCCGGCGACGTCCTCAGGCTGGCTGCTGTGGTCGACATCAGACGCGCGCGCCAGACGATCGGCGCAGCGGACTCCGCTGATGTCGAGCGTCTCTGCTCGGCCTTCGAACGGGAGTGTGACGCTCTCGTCGCCACGGCGGGAGCCGTGTCATGACGGCCGCTGGTCTGACCGTGCACGGCCTGCAGCGGCTTCGCGGTCCGTTCGCGTCGGTTCGCGGCGTTCCGAGGGCTGCGCTCTACGAGCTGGTGGAAGTCACGGGAGGCGACGGCGATCGCCGCGAAGGGCGCGTGGTTGCCATCACCGGCGATACCGCCATCGTCGAGGTCCTCGGCGCCACCGGGGGGCTCGATCTGGATTCGTCGGCGGTCCGGTTCCTCGGCCGTCCCGCGACCGTGGGCGTCGGGCCCGAGCTGCCCGGCCGCGTGCTCGATGCCCTCGGTCGGCCCCGCGATGGCCTCCCGCCGCCGGTTGCCGTCGAGGACCGGCCGGTCGAGGGGATGCCGATCAACCCTGCGCGGCGCGAGTATCCGCGCGAGTTCCTGGAGACGGGGTTCTCGGCCATCGATGCGCTCAACACGATCACGCTCGGGCAGAAGCTCCCGATTTTCACCGAGGCCGGACTGCCGCACGATCGAATGGCCCGGGCGATCGTCGAGCAGGCGCGCGCCCCGGGGGTCGAGCGATTCGTGGTCGTGTTCGTCGGTCTCGGCCTGCCGCGCGAGGTGGCCGCCGAGTACCAGTCAGCGTTCCACGCGGTGGTCACCAGACGCCGGACGATCATGGTGTTGAGCCTGGCCGGCGAATCGGCGACCGAGCGGCTGATGGCGCCGCGCACGGCCCTCACCATCGCAGAGTACTGCGCATTCGATCTCGGTATGCACGTGCTCGTGGTCATGAGCGACATCACGAACTACGGCGAAGCGTTGCGCGAGGTCGCCGCAGGGCGCGGCGAGGTGCCGAGCCGGAAAGGCTATCCCGGTTATCTGTACAGCGACCTTGCCTCGATCTTCGAACGCGCGGGTCGCATTCGGGGCAGTCCCGGATCGATCACGCAGCTGCCGATTCTGACGATGCCGGCGGGGGACATGACGCATCCCATTCCGGATTTGACGGGGTATGTGACCGAAGGTCAGATCGTGCTGGATCGTCGCCTGCACGCGCGCGGCGTGTATCCGCCAATCGCGGTGCTGCCCTCGCTGTCGCGGCTGATGAGCGGCGGGATCGGCGCGGGCCGCACGCGGGAGGACCATGCCGCGATCGCCCGCACGCTCTACGGCGCATGCGCCAAGGTGGAGCGCGCACGCGCGCTCGAGGCGATCGTGGGACGGCGCGAGCTGACCGAGGAAGAGCAGCGGTACCTGGATTTCGGTGACCGGTTCGAGCGCGAGTTCCTCACGCAGCGGGAAGGAGAGCGGAGGACGATTGGTGAGACGCTGCACATTGCAGATTCGTTGATTGCGGATTGCGGATTGATTGTGGATTGAGGATTGACGAATGGAGATTTGATTCGGTGATTGAAGATTGGTCGGCCACGCCGGCCAGCTGTGGGAAGACGCGCGCGGACTTCGCTCAATCCTCGAATGAAATCCCCAATCCCC
>DASTBU010000121.1:0-44400 GCA_035711845.1 Vicinamibacterales bacterium | reverse complement strand
CAGCTACTTTCCCTCTCTGCTGCAGCCGACGGCGAGCCGTTGCACGGGCTGCTCGCCGTCGTGCAGGAGGCGTACGTGCATCGTGTCTCGACGCGCAGGGTCGACGAGTTGATGAAGGCGCTGCCTCGACGGCGTCGGCAGAGAGAACTCATCGAAAGATGTGCGATGGCCGCTTCACTGTCCGGCGTCGGTAGATCGAATTTCCACCACCTCCGGGGACTCCAACCTCGCCAACATCCGGATCATCCGAACCGCCCGCTTCCACGACGCACGTCACAGACGGTGACACGCCAACCACCGTTGGCGGTAGTGCGGGGGCGCTGCGACATCTCGTCGGCAGGGTATCTGCTGCCGCAGTGATAACGCCAATCCTGCCTGCACTTTCGACAGACATCGTATTGGCAACGGTTCAGCGGCAAGAGATTTGCCACAGCCATCTGTCGAGGCATCGGCGCGCACCCTGACAGTTGCTCATATCTCCCCCATCGTGGACGCGCCACGCCAGATTATCATCCAGGAGATCACACGTGGTCCGCCCGTTGACAGAACGTCGCGCGCATAGCCGCTTCGGCCATCCGACAATATCGCCGCTTCAGGCGGTCCTCCGCCCCGGGCATGCGGTGTCGGTGGTGAATCTCAGCGCCGGTGGCGCGCTGCTCGACGGGCCGCGGCCGCTGCGCCCTGGCTCGCGGGTCTTCCTGCAGGTCACGGTCGCCGGCCAGACCGGCGGGCGTACGGCCCACGTGCTCCGCTGCACGGTCGCGTCGCTGGAAAATCAGACAGGCGTGCAGTACCGCAGCGCGATCGCGTTCGACAACCATTGGGAGTCGCTCTGGGAACATTGCACCCTGCGCGGGTATCGAATGCCCATGCTTCTCGACCACTTCGAAATGGTGGACGGGCACTTCCTACCCGGAGGGACGGAGCCGCTGGCGCCGGAATCCGAGGACGGGCCGCGATGACGCGTATTTCCTCCGGTGTGGTAACTGGCACTGCGTTTGGTAGGGGCACGCGCGGGACCCTCGAGGCCAAAGGAGCAGCGATGGTGACTGGGGAGCCAGCGTGTGTCTCTGCTGCCATGCGCACCAACCGGCGGGGAGCGGACAAGCGACGAGGCGTGTCCGCCCTGGTGGGCGCTGTCGCCCGTGGCCTGGCGGCAGGGCGGGAGGCCGGGCAGTTGCGGGAACGGTTCGAGGAGGAGCTGCGATCGCTGGTGCGTGCGCGATCGATTGCCGTCCGGGACGAGCCGGAGCCAGCCGCCGCTGAGGTAATGTGTTTCGACATTCCGGCGAGCGCCTCTCACACGCGAGCGCGGGTCGAGGCGGTGTTCGAACCGGCACGGATGCTCGATGGCTGGACGTGTCAGATTCTCGAGTCCGCGACACAGCTCGCGGCTCTGCTGCTCGAGGTCGAGCGCGCCCAGGGGAGGGCGCCGCTCTCGGCACGCAACCGGGCCGACGGCGCCGCGCCACTGATAGGCTCGAGCCCCGCGATCCGGGACGTCCGGGACCGGATCGAGCGCGTGGCCGCCACCGACTTCTGCGTCCTGATTGAGGGCGAATCGGGCACCGGAAAGGAGCTCGTGGCGCGTCAGATCCACGAGCTCAGCCGCCGACGGCGGGGTCCGTTCGTCGCAGTCAACTGTGCGGCCATCGTCGAAACACTGCTCGAGGCGGAGCTGTTCGGCATCGAGGATCGGACGGCCACGGGCGTGCGTGGCCGTCGCGGCAAGTTCGAGCACGCGCACGATGGGACGCTGTTTCTCGACGAGGTCTCGGATCTGTCGCCCTCTGCACAAGCGAAGCTGCTTCGCGCGATTCAGGACCTCTCGATCGAGCGCGTTGGCGCCTGCGGCGCCAAGCGCGTGGACACGCGGATCATCGTGGCGACCAACCGGCCGCTCTCCGATCTCGTCGCGCGCGGCAGCTTTCGCCTCGACCTCTACTATCGCCTGCACGGCGTGGAAGTGCAGGTGCCGCCCCTGCGGGCGCGGCGGGACGACATCCCGGAGCTGGCGCAATATTTCCTCGAGCGCCACCGGCTCGTTCGTTCCCTCCAGTTGTCGGTCGCCGCAACCGACGCGCTCATCGCTTACCACTGGCCGGGGAACGTCCGGGAGCTGGAGCGGGTCATGGAACGCGCGATAGCGCTCGCCGGCTCCGATTTCCTGGAGCTCGACGATCTGCCGCCCGCCCTCACCGGCGACTACGGCGTCGTCTTGCTTCCAGGACTGCGGGAAAGCGACACCATGCGAGCCTGGGCGAGCCGTTATGCACGCCTCGTGCTGGAGCGGTGTCAGAACAACAAGCGGCGTGCCTGCCGGGAGCTCGGAATCTCGTATCACACGCTCCGGGCGCACCTGCAGTTCCGGCCCGAGCTGGAACGCAGCCGCCTACCGCCTGAAGACTGAAGCGGTGCCGGCGCCTCCGGCGGATGCAGGTTGGCGAGGCTGCGCCATCAGGGAGGCCGCAGAATACGCACGCCACGTGCTTCAGGTCCTGCGACGACCAGTCCCCGGGAAGCCATGGCGAGAAGGGCGATGGTCCGGGTCGGCTGGAAGTGCGCGGTCACATCACGGCGCCACGTCGCGGCATTCGATGTGCGGCCTGCCTCTTCTTGCATCCCTACCGCCGCCTGCAGCAGCGCTTCGACGCCTTGACCCACTGCCGAGTCGCATAGTACCTTTCTGTGGTTGTACCGATCGCGCTCCAGCCCCCAGAGCAGGGTGACAGGGCCGTTCACCAGCGTTCTCGACAATCACTGTTCGACTGCAGGGCCGGGCAGGCGACCGCCCGGCGGCCGGATCTGGTAATCGACGCGAAATGTCTCAGCCTTCCGCTGTCTCCCTCAAGAAAACGCCTCTCAACGCGCGTCATCGAGCGCTCGGCGCCCGGATGGTCGAGTTCGGCGGGTGGGACATGCCTGTCGAGTACTCCGGCATCATCGACGAGCACATGGCCGTGAGGACGCGCGCCGGCCTGTTCGATGTCAGCCACATGGGGCAGATTGAAATCGCCGGTCCCGACGCGCTGAAAGCCGTGCAGCACATCACCTGCAACGATGCGAGCAGGCTGTCGATCGGTCAGGCGCATTACTCGGCGCTCACCACCCCGCAAGGAACGTTCGTCGACGACGTGCTGACGTACCGGTTGACGGACGATCACTTCATGATGGTCGTGAACGCGTCGAACATCGTGAAAGACTTCGGGTGGATCACGAAGAACATCGAGGGCCACGCGGATGCCGCCGCGGTGAACACGAGCTCACGCTACGCGCTGATCGCACTCCAGGGACCGGCCGCACGCGAGGTGATGCAGTCGCTGACCGGCGTACCGCTCGCCGAGATCAAGTACTACTGGTTCACCACGGGAGAGGTCGCGGGTGTTGCGGGCACGATTTCGCGCACTGGCTACACCGGCGAGGATGGCTTCGAACTCTTCGTGCCCCCATCGTCAGCCGAGCGCGTCTGGGACGCCATCCTTCAGGCGGGCAAGCCCGCCGGCGTCGTGCCGGCGGGGCTCGGCGCCCGGGACACGTTGCGCCTCGAAGCGGCCATGCGCCTGTACGGCAACGACATCGACGAAACCACGACGGTGCTGGAAGCGGATCTCGGCTGGATTGTTGGCTGGAAGAAGGACGATTTTCTCGGGGCTGACGCCCTCCGCCGGCAGAAGCAGGAGGGGGTGGCGCGGAGGCTGATCGGTTTCGAAATGCTCGACCGCGCGATCGCCCGGCATGGGTACGACGCCTATGTTGGAGGCGAGACGGCCGGCGTCGTGACCAGCGGCACGCAGACGCCGTATCTGAAGAAGGCCATCGGGATGGCGTATCTGCCGGCGGGCCACGCCGCGGACGGGACCGAGTTCGAAATCGACGTCCGCGGCCGGCGCGTGCGCGCGCAGGTCGTGCCCATGCCGTTCTACAAGCGTGCACGCTGACCGAAGCGCGTGCGAGGAGCTGACCGCATGTATCCCTCCGACCGCAAGTACACGAAAGAACACGAGTGGGTGAAAATCGAAGGTTCGGAGGCCCGCGTCGGGATCACGGACTACGCACAGAAGCAGCTTGGGGACGTCGTGTACCTCGACCTGCCCGAGACGGGACGGACGCTGAACCAGGGTGAGTCGTTCGGCACTGTTGAATCCGTGAAGGCCGTGTCCGACCTGTACAGCCCGGTCAGCGGCGAGGTGACCGAGGTCAACAAGGGGTTGATCGAGAAGCCCGAAGCGGTGAACAGCGACCCGCATGGCTCCTGGATGATCGCGATGAAGGTGACCGGCGGCACCGACGCTCTGCTCACGGCCGAACAATATGCCGAACTGACACGGTAGGCCTCCTACCGCGAAAACTCGAACCCTGACGACAGGCTGCGCCAGCTCCCCATGCCTCCAGAAATCCCCGGCTCGTTCCAAAGACGGCACATCGGCCCCGGCAGCGTCGAGCGCGACGCGATGCTGCGCGCCGTGGGCGTGCCGTCCCTCGACGCACTCATCGACCAGACGATTCCGCCAGGCATCAGAACGCGAGGACGGCTGGACCTTCCCGAGGCCGACAGCGAGGCAGCGTATTTGCGCCGGCTCGCCGGGATCGCCAACCGCAACCAGGTCGCGCGGTCGTACATCGGCCTCGGCTACTACGACTGCGTGACACCCAGCGTCATCCTCCGGAACGTCTTCGAGAATCCGGGCTGGTACACGCCGTACACGCCGTATCAGGCGGAGATCGCGCAGGGGCGCCTCGAATCACTGCTGAATTTCCAGACCGTCGTGAAGGACCTGACGGGCATGGACATCGCCACGGCGTCGCTCCTCGACGAGGGAACGGCGGCGGCCGAGGCCATGACGATGTTCCACAGGCTGCAGGCGAGGAAGGCACCGGCAGGGCAGGAGAGCGTGTTCCTGGTGTCGGCCGGGTGCTTTCCGCAGACGATCGAAGTCTTGCGCGGCCGCGCGGAGCCGCTCAACATCCGCCTCGAGATTGGTGACCCCGCCGCATGGTCGAGCGATCAACTCGCGGGCGCGTTCGGGGCGCTGCTGCAATACCCTGACGAGCGCGGCGCGGTGAGGGACCTCAGGCCCCTGATCGAGAGGGCCCACGCGTCAGGTTTGCTGGTGGCGGTTGCGACAGATCTGCTGGCGCTGACGCTCCTGATGCCGCCCGGTGAAATGGGCGCGGACGCGGTGCTCGGGAACTCCCAGCGGTTCGGCGTCCCGCTCGGCTACGGCGGCCCCCACGCCGCGTTCTTCGCGACCCGCGAGCCGTTCGTGCGCCAGGCGCCTGGCCGCATCATCGGCATGTCGGTCGACGCGCACGGCCGGCAGGCATACCGGATGGCGCTCCAGACGCGCGAGCAGCACATCCGCCGCGAGAAGGCGACGTCCAACATCTGCACGGCGCAGGCGCTGCTGGCGAACATCAGCGCAATGTACGCCGTCTACCACGGGCCCGAAGGATTGAAGGCCATCGCCACACGCATCCACGCGTTCGCTCGCATGCTGGCGCGCGCCCTCACCGAGTGCGGCTACGCCCAGGCGAACGCGGCGTACTTCGACACGCTGTGGATCGAAGGAGCGGATGCTGTGGCCATCCGCCGCGAGGCTCACGCCCGAGGCATCAACTTCAGGTACGAGGCCGGCGGTATCGGCATTGCGCTCGACGAAACCGTCACGCTCGAAGACGTTCAGGAGATTGCGGATGTGTTCGCGGCCGCCAGAGGGCGGCGCGCCGCCCGGCTGGAGACCCCGGCCGTGTCCGACCTCGCCGCGCCCGAGGCTGTTCGCCGGACCTCCAGGTACCTGACCCACCCGGTATTCAACACGCATCAGTCGGAGACGAAGATGATGCGGTACATCAGGGGCCTCGAGCGGAAGGACGTCGGCCTCGACACATCCATGATTCCGCTCGGGTCCTGCACGATGAAGCTGAATGCCGCGTCGGAGATGATTCCGGTCACCTGGCCGACGTTCTCCCGCCTGCATCCGTTTGCGCCGCTCGAACAGGCCGAGGGCTACCACCAGATCTTCCGTGAACTCGAAGGCGCACTGTGCCGGATCACCGGCTTCGCTGCGGTCTCGCTGCAGCCGAATTCCGGTGCGCAGGGCGAGTTCACGGGGTTGATGACGATCCGCGCCTATCATCACGATCGCGGCGACCTCCAGCGGACGGTGGTGCTGATTCCGTCCTCCGCGCACGGCACGAATCCCGCCAGCGCGACCATGGCGGGTATGCAAGTCGTCGTCGTGGCCTGCGACTCCAACGGGAACGTCGATCTCGCGGATCTTCGCGCGAAGGCGGCGCAGCACCGGGCGTCGCTGGCCGCGCTCATGGTGACCTACCCCTCGACGCACGGCGTGTTCGAGGAGGACATCCAGGAGATCTGCTCGATCGTCCACGACCACGGCGGCCAGGTCTACATGGACGGCGCGAACATGAACGCGCAGGTGGGGCTGACGAGCCCGGCCGCCATCGGCGCCGACGTCTGCCACCTGAACCTGCACAAGACCTTCGCCATTCCGCACGGCGGCGGCGGTCCCGGCATGGGGCCGATCGCGGTTGCCCCGCATCTGGCGCCGTATCTTCCCGGTCACCCCCTCGTGAAAGTGGGAGGCGCGAAAGCCATCCCCGCGGTGGCTGCCGCGCCGTGGGGGAGTGCGAGCATTCTGCTGATTTCCTACGGCTACATCCGCATGCTCGGCGCGTCCGGTCTGGCCGAGGCGACGCGGTATGCCATCCTCAACGCCAACTACATCAAGGCCCGGCTGCGGGGACACTACGAGGAGCTGTACGCGAACCACAACGGCCGCGTGGCACACGAGATGATCTTCGATCTGCGGCCGTTCAAGCAGGGCGCCGGGCCCACCGTCGACGAGCAGGACGTCGCGAAGCGGCTGATGGACTACGGCTTCCACGCGCCGACGGTCTCGTTCCCGGTGGCGGGAACGATGATGATCGAGCCCACCGAGAGCGAGTCGAAGGACGAGCTCGACCGGTTTTGCGATGCGCTGATTTCAATCCGGCAGGAGATCCAGGCGATCCTCGACGGGCGGGCGGATCCGCGGGACAACGTGCTCAAGAACGCGCCTCACACGGCCGAGGAGGTCGCCTCGGACCACTGGCCGCATCCGTACTCGCGCGAACAGGCGGCCTATCCGCTGCCGTTCGTACGCATCGGGAAGTTCTGGCCGGCCGTGGGTCGCATCGACAACCCGTACGGCGACAGGCACCTGATTTGCGCCTGCCCGCCGATCGAGGCCTATTCGGAACAGCCGGTCTGACCGGTCCACACGATCGCTGGTCCTCGAACGCAGATCCCACGGCAGTCGCGGTTAGCGGTCGACCGTGGCCGCCTTCCGCGTGAGCTCCATCGCCCGCCGCCGGTAGCCGTCGAGCAGTGTCTTCGTAACGGGCCCGGGCTTGCCGGTTCCGACGACTCGATCGTCGATGCGCACGACCGGCGTCAATTCGCGCGTCGTACTGGTGATGAACATCTCCTCCGCGCTGTCGAGATCAGCCGGGTGCAAGGTTTCTTCTCGTACCTGAACGCCGACATCCTGACCTACCTCGAAGAGGAAGGCGCGCGTCACGCCTTCGAGGAGCCCCGCAGCCGAGCGCGGCGTGAGCGCCACGCCGCCGCGGACCATGAAGAAGTTCGCCTGCGAGCACTCCGAGATCTCGCCGCGGTAATTCAGCATCAGGCCCTCTTCGCCGCCGCGCCGGTAAGCCTCCTGCATGGCCAGCGCGTTGTTGAGGAGGTTGTTGGACTTGATCAGCGGGTTGACGGAGCCGGGATGGTTGCGCAGGATGGACACGAGCGAGATCTGGACGCCTTCCTCTTCCAGCCTCTTCGACGGCTCGTCGAGCGGCTTGACGATGATCACCAGCGACGGCTTCGGGGTGGCCTTGATGTCGTAGGTCAGCTCGCCGGCACCGCGCGTCAGCAGCACGCGAATGTAGGCTTCGTTCAGGTCGCCCGCCGCCCGGACCGTCTGGTCGATCCACTTCAACAAGGTGGCGTCGTCGAACGGCACGTCGAGATGGAGATGCCTGGCAGACGAACGCAGACGCCGGATGTGGCGGTCGTAGAGGAACGGAACACGGTTGTAGGTGCGGAGGGTCTCGTAAACACCCTCCCCGTAGAGGAATCCGTGATCGTAAACGGGCACAACGGCCTCATCGGCGCTGCTGATTCTGCCGTCGACGTACACCGCTCCGCGCATGTCCGGATGCCTCCTGGGATGCCGCAGATTGCCAGCCATTTCGCCGTTTTCCTGTAGACCGCAGTCTAGCACAAGCGGTACGCTCAACTGGGCATGCGGGTACTGAACACGGATCAGATGCGTGAGGCCGATCGCCGCACCATCGAGGACATCGGGATTCCGTCGGTGGTCCTGATGGAGAACGCGGGTCGACAGGCGGTGGCGGCAATGGAGGCGGCCTTCGAGGATCTCGCGACCAGCCGCGTGGGCGTGATCTGCGGGAGAGGGAACAACGGCGGCGACGGATTCGTCGTCGCGCGGACGCTGATTCAGCGCGGCATCGAGACCATGGTGTTTCTGCTGGGCAGCGTGGCCGAGATCCGCGGCGACGCCCGCACGAACCTCGAGATTCTCGGTCGAATCGGACTCACCGTCGTCGAGATTACCGACGCACAGGAATGGGAGCTGCACTCCACCGAGATCTCCGAGTGCGATGTCATCGTGGACGCGATCCTGGGAACGGGCTTTCGCGGCAGGCTGTCGGGATTGCTCGAAACGGTCGTGGCCGATGTCAACAGCCTGAGCGCGCCCGTCGTCTCCATCGACCTTCCGACCGGCGTCTCCGCCGACACGCAGGTGCTGGAGGGGGAGGCCATCGACGCGTCGATGACCGTGACGCTCGCCGCGCCGAAGATTCCGCTCGTCTTTCCGCCAGCGGACTCGCACGCGGGCGATCTCGTGATTGCCGACATCGGCATCCCGCATCCCGTCATCGAGGAGGTCGAGGGGCAGTACCTGGAGCTGTTGACGCGCGAACAGATGCGGGAGCTGGTTCCCGTGCGCGCCCCCGAGTCGCACAAGGGCGATTTCGGGCGAGTGCTCGTGATTGCAGGGTCCCGCGGACGAACGGGCGCGGCGCATCTGGCCGCCATGGGTGCGCTCAAGTCCGGGGCGGGGCTGGTCACGGTTGCGACGCCGCACTCGTGCCTGCCGATCGTGGCGGCGATGGCGCCCGAGTACATGACCGAGCCGCTGGAGGAAACGACCTCCGGCACAATCGATTTCGGCGCCGTTGATCGCGTGCTCGACATGCAGACGGACGTCATCGCCCTGGGACCGGGGCTCGGACAGGCGCCGGGCACCGCGGCATTCGTGCAGGCGCTCGTCGAGCGCGCAGGCGTGCCGCTCGTGCTCGACGCCGATGCGCTGAATGCCTTTGTCGGCGACCCCGAGCGCCTCGTGGGACGGGACGGCGTCGATGTCATCATCACCCCGCATCCGGGCGAGATGGCCCGCCTGCTCGGAGTCTCCGTCGAGGAGGTACAGCGCGACCGGCTCGGGACCGCCCGCGACTTCGCCGCCGCCCATCGCGTGCACGTCGTCCTCAAAGGCAACCGTACCGTGATTGCCGCGCCAGACGGCCGCACCTTCGTCAACCTGACCGGCAATGCGGGCATGGCGACCGGCGGGACCGGCGATCTGCTCACCGGCATGATTGCCGCCTGGTTCGCGCAGCTTCTCGATGCGGAAGCTGCGTCGAAGCTCGCGGTCTATCTCCACGGGACGGCCGGCGACCTGGCGGAAGCCGACGAAGGAGAGGTTGCGCTGACGGCCGGCGACCTGATGACGCGGCTTGGCGATGCGGTGCTCGAGCTGACCGCCCGCCGCCGGGTGAAACGCGATCAGTGACCGACTCTCAGCAATTGACGACTGCGAGCGAAGAGGAAACCTCGGCGGCAGGGGAGCGTCTCGCCGCCCGCCTGCGCGCCGGTGACGTCGTGCTGCTCTTCGGCGACCTTGGAGCTGGGAAGACCGCCTTCGTCCGTGGGATCGCCCGCGGCCTCGGCGCACCGGCCGACGAGGTTTCAAGCCCCACGTTCACGCTCATCCAGGAGTATCAGGGCGAGGCCCTGACGCTGCACCATGTCGATCTGTATCGCCTCGAGCCAATCGAGATCGCCGATCTCGGCCTCGACGAGCTGATCTCGAGCGGCGCCATTGTCGCGGTGGAATGGGCCGATCGCTGGCCCGACAGGCCCACGGATGCCGTCGAAGTCGGGCTGACTCCTGCGGGCGAACGCGAGCGTATCATCGAGATCCGCTTCAGAATCGATTCGCCGGGTTCAGCCGGATTCTGACCCGACGCTACTCGACGATAGTTCGGGCCTTCCTCCTTCTGCGCTCGCGGGGCCCCACCCCCGCTCGCGGCGCGCTCCGCGGCCCGCCCCGGGCGGCTTCCCTCCAGCCTTCGCGCTCGAATGGGGCGAAGGCTGCCCGCCGTAGCCTTGGCGCAGCCGGGCGGCGCGCTTCGGCCGGCAAGCCGGCGCTGCGCGCGCCATCCTACTCGACTCGATAGTTCGGGGCTTCCTTCGTGATGATCACGTCGTGGACGTGGCCTTCGCGGAGCCCGGCGGGGCTGACGCGGATCAGCTTCGCTTCGCGCTGCAGCGTCGGAATGTCCGCGCACCCGCAGTAGCCCATCCCCGCGCGAAGGCCGCCGGTCAGCTGGTGAATCATGGCCGCCACGCTCCCCTTGTGCGCGACGCGGCCCTCGATGCCCTCGGGCACGAGCTTGTCGGCCGCCCCTGGGTTGGCATCCAGATCGAACTCGTCCTGGAAATAGCGATCGCGGCTGCCGCGCCGCATCGCGCCGAGCGAGCCCATGCCGCGGTATTCCTTGAAGCTGCGGCCCTGATACAGGATCATCTCGCCGGGGCTCTCGTCCGTCCCGGCAAAGAGGCTGCCGATCATCACCGTGCTGGCGCCGACGGCCACCGCCTTGGTGATGTCGCCCGAGTAGCGAATGCCCCCATCGGCGATGACCGGAACCTTCTGCCGCGCGGCTGCGCGCGCGCACTCGGCAATCGCGGTGATCATGGGCACGCCGATTCCCGCCACGACACGCGTGGTGCAGATCGATCCGGCGCCGATGCCGACCTTGACGGCATCCACGCCAAGCGTGACCAGCGCCTCGGTCGCCTCGGCCGTGGCCACATTCCCGGCCACGAGATCGACTTCGGGGAACCGGCGCCGAATCAGCCGGACCATGTCGAGCACACCCTGCGAGTGGGCGTGTGCGGTATCGATGACGAGCATGTCCACGTGGGCGGCCACCAGCGCCTCGGCCCGCTCCACGGCGTCGCGGCCGACGCCGACCGCCGCGCCCACGCGCAGCCGGCCAAGGCCGTCCTTGCACGCGTTCGGGTACTTGATCATCTTCTGGATGTCCTTGACGGTGATCAGCCCCTTCAGCATGAACCGGTCGTCGACGACCAGCAGTTTCTCGACTTTGTGCCGGTGAAGGAACTCGCGCGCCTGTTCGAGGGTGGTCCCCACGGGTACGGTGAAGAGGGGGTCGCGGGTCATGATGTCCGAGATCGGTCGGTCGAGGTTCGTCTCGAACCGCAAGTCCCGGTTGGTCAGAATGCCGACCAACCGGCCCTCCTTGCTGCCGTCCTGCGTGATTGGCACGCCCGAGATCCGGTACTTCTTCATCAGGTCGAGCGCTTCGTAGATTCGGTTGTCGGGCGACAGCGTGATCGGATTGACGATCATCCCGCTTTCCGACCGCTTCACTCGATCCACCTCGGATGCCTGTTCTTCCGGCGGGAGGTTCTTGTGGATGACGCCGATCCCGCCCTGCTGCGCCATCGCGATTGCCAGGCGGGACTCGGTCACGGTGTCCATGGCGGCGCTCGACAGGGGCACGTTCACCCGGATGTTTCGCGTCACCTGCGACGACACGTCCACTGCGCTCGGCACCACCGTCGAGTGACGCGGCACCAGCAGCACATCGTCGAAGGTCAGCGCCGTGGAAAGCCCGACCGAGATCTGGTCAGTGTTCAGGACATCCGTTCTGGTTTCCATTTCCCCTCTTCTGGTGGTACCTGCTCACCGGCAGCGGACCCTGAACAAAAAAGGGCAGCAATCGTTCCGCTGCCCTTCGTTCTCGTCGTCGCGCCCGGCACGTCCTCAGGCTCCATGGCATTTCTTGTATTTTTTTCCGCTGCCGCACGGGCATGGATCGTTGCGCCCGACTTTCGGCTCGTCGCGCTTGACCTGCTTGACGACGTCGTCGCCGCCGGTGCGAGCGGGCCGGGGCGCCTCCGCCACGGCGCTCGCGGATCCGGATCCGCGAATGGCGCCGAACGGCGACGCTGCCGCGGCAGACGGCGAGTTCAGCGTCATCTGCGGGGGCCGGCGCGCCGCCGGTTGACGGACTGGCGTGGGCCCGCCGCCTTCGCCGATGACCGGCGTCAGGCGCCACAGGTACCGCACCATTTCTTCCTCGATGCGATCCTTCATGGCCTGGAACAGAGCGAAGCTCTCCTTCTTGTACTCGACGAGCGGGTCGCGTTGTCCGTAGCCCCTGAGCCCGATGCCTTCTTTCAGATGATCGAGGCTGTAGAGGTGGTCCTTCCACTGCGCGTCGACGATCTGCAGCATGATGTCGCGCTCGACACGCCGCAGGATCTCGGTCGGAATCAGCTTTTCCTTGGTCTCGTACTTCGCGAGGATGGGCTTCCAGAGGGTATCCGAGATGTCCTCCGGCGAACGGCCCTCGAGCTCGATGCCCTCCAGATCCGCCGGGTCGACGCCGAAGGTCTCGACGACGGCGGTCTGGAGCGCTTCGTAGTCGTGCTCCTCGACGTCCGCCTCTTTGCCCGCATACCGATCGACGATGCTGTCGAGCAGCTCCTCGGCCAGAGTCAGGAGGTACTCCCGGCTGTCGACCGCGTCCTCTTCCGTGATGTGGATGCTGCCTTCGAGCAGCTCCCGCCGCAGCGAGTACACGCTCTCGCGCTGCTTGTTCATCACGTCGTCGTATTCGAGGAGATGCTTGCGGACGGAGAAGTTCTGCGCCTCGACCTGCTTCTGCGCGCGTGCGATGGCGTTGGTCACCATCTTGTGTTCGATCGGGACGCCGTCCTCCATGCCCAGCCGCTGCATGAGGCCGGAAATGCGGTCCGATCCGAAGATGCGCATCAGGTCGTCTTCGAGGGACAGATAGAAGCGTGAAGACCCGGGATCGCCCTGACGGCCGGCGCGGCCACGCAACTGGTTGTCGATGCGGCGCGCCTCGTGGCGTTCTGTCGCGATGATGTGCAGGCCGCCGAGCGCCACGACCTCCTCGTGCTCCGCATCCGTCTGGCGCTTGAAGGCGTTGTAGATGCGCTCGTACTCCCGGCGCGGGACCCTGTAGAAACTCTCGATGTGGAAGAAGTAGACGAATTCCTCGTCGTCGACGAATTTCTCCTGCCCCTTCGGCAGCTTCTCGGCGATCTGGTCGGCGAGCGTCTGCTGCCGCGCCATGAACTCCGGGTTCCCCCCGAGCAGAATGTCGGTCCCGCGGCCGGCCATGTTGGTCGCGATCGTGACCGTGCCCTTGCGTCCGGCCTGGGCCACGATCTCGGCTTCCTGCGCATGGTATTTCGCGTTCAGCACGACGTGCTTGATGCCGCGGAGCTTGAGGAGCTTGGACAGCCGCTCGGACTTCTCGATCGACACCGTGCCGACCAGCACAGGACGCCCCTGCTGCTGCTTCTCGGTGATGTCGCCGACGATCGCCTCGTATTTCTCCCGCTCGGTGCGGTAGACGGTGTCGGGTTCCTCGAGGCGTTTCAGCTCGCGGTTGGTCGGGATGACCATGACATCGAGCTTGTAGATCTTTCCGAACTCTTCCGCTTCTGTGTCGGCGGTACCAGTCATCCCGGCGAGCTTGGCGTACTTGCGGAAGTAATTCTGGAAGGTGACCGTCGCGAGCGTCTGGTTCTCTCGTTCGATCTTGACTTCAGGATGTCCGGCGTTGTGCTCTTTCGCTTCGACCGCCTGGTGCAGCCCGTCGCTCCACCGGCGACCCGGCATCAGGCGGCCCGTGAACTCGTCGACGATCACGACCTGGCCGTCCTTGATCATGTACTCGACGTCGAGCTTGAAGAGCGTGTGCGCTCGCAGGGCCTGATTGATATGGTGGAGCAGCGGCATGTTGACGGGGTCGTAGAGGCCGCCCGCCTGCAGGCGGGACCCGAGCATCCGCTCGGCTTTCGCCATGCCGCTCTCGGTCAACGTCACGGTCTTGTGCTTTTCGTCGACGAGATAGTCTCCGGTTTTCTCGAGCTCCTCGCGATCTTCTGCCTTGACGTTCCCCTGCGTCACGGCGCCGGGCGACAACCGCGGGATGAGTCGATCGACCTCGTAATACAGGTCGGTCGACTCTTCCGCCGGGCCTGAAATGATCAGCGGCGTGCGTGCTTCGTCGATCAGGATACTGTCCACTTCGTCCACGATGGAGAAGTTGTGCCCGCGCTGGACGTAGTGCGCCAGGTCGAACTTCATGTTGTCGCGGAGGTAGTCGAACCCGAACTCGTTGTTCGTGCCGTAGGTGATGTCCGCGCCGTAGGCGAGCTGACGTTCCTGATCGTTCAGGTCGTGCTGGATGACGCCCACCGACATTCCGAGGAACTGATAGATGCGGCCCATCCACTCCGAGTCGCGCCGCGCCAGATAATCGTTGACGGTAACGACATGGACGCCCTTGTTTTCGAGCGCATTCAGATAGGCGGGAAGCGTCGCCACGAGCGTCTTGCCTTCGCCCGTCTTCATCTCGGCAATCCTGCCGCGGTGCAGGACGATGCCGCCGATCAGCTGAACATCGAAATGCCGCATGTTCAGCGTGCGCCGCCCGGCCTCGCGCACGACGGCAAAGGCGTCGGGCAGCAGTTCATCAATCGTTGCGCCACGGCCCAGCCGTTCGCGGAATTCAGCGGTCTTCGCGCGGAGCTGCTCGTCGGAGAGCGCCTGGATTTCCGGTTCCTTCGCATTGATTTCGGCGACGAACGGTCGCAGCCGCTTCAGCTCGCGATCGTTCGCCGTGCCGATGACTTTGGCGAGGATGGTATCGACTAGCATGCGGAGGCTTGAATGTGCCTGCTTCTCTCCCGCGCGCCGGCTCGGCGCGGCAGATGGCAAAACATTCAGGGTATCCATCGATTGTACGGGAACGCGCGAGGGCAGGTCAAATAGCGGCGAGGCTTTCGATGAACCGCGGACGTCGCGGGGCGGAACGGTCCAGGACGGCTGCTCGTGGGTCTTTCGGCCCCTCCGCTCACTTCGGGCCGAGCAGCCGCAGGGGGTTGGTGAGCCGGCCGTTGACCCACACCTCGTAGTGCAGGTGCGGGTTGGTCGAGCGGCCCGTCGACCCCACATAGCCAATGACGTCGCCGCGGCGGATCTGCTGGCCCGACATCACGGCAAAGCGGGACAGATGCCCGTATTTGGTGGTGATTTCAAAGCCATGGTCGACCACCACGAGGTTGCCGTAGCTGCCGCTGAAGGTCGCGTGCGAGACCGTTCCGTCGGCGGTGGCGATGACCGGCTGCCCCTGTCCGGCTGAGATGTCCAGACCGGGGTGAAAGTTCGGATCACCCGTGAACGGATCCGACCGTTTTCCATACCCCGACGACAGCCAACCGGGGACCGGCCAGATCGATGGGGTGGCCGCCGCCAGCGCCTGCCGCCTTTCCACCCCGGTTCGAACCGACATCAGGCGGCTTTCGATCACGGTCAGGATTTCGCTGAGCACGGAAAAGGCCGCGTCCGCATGTCCGAAGGCGCTTCCGATGACCGGGACCACCGTCCCGGCGGCGCCGCCCCCGCCGCCCATGGCCCGTGTTCGAACCGTGGCGGGAAGTTTTGCGATGGCCCGGCTGGCGTCGGGATCCACCTCGCCCCGCTGGCCGATGTCGTCGACGACAGAATGGAGGGCAGCTATCTGGGACGACAGCTGCAGCGTCGCCTGCCGGTAGCTGTCGTTCTCCAATTCGAGCGAGGCATTGGCGTCGCGGAGTTGCTGCAGTTCCGAGTGGGCCGCCCACCGCGCACCGAGGCCCATCAACAACGGCAGCGTGAAGGCGCAGACCCCCACACCAAGGGTTCGCCACAAGGGGAGCGTCAACCCGCCGGCATCGTCTGCGGGCCTGTCGCCGAAGATGAGAGTGAAACGTTTCGAAGCCACTGGAAATCCGCTGGCCCGAGCCCACCCTACGCTGAGCCGTACCGATGCGGGCCGCGCAACTCTACCATGATCCGCCCAGCTGGAAAACCCAGCTCCTGTTCTCTGATGAGCTTGGCGCTCTGGACGACGGATTGCACCCGGTGTGGCGTCGGCCAATCAGAAATCTCCAGTGGGAAACGGCGCGGCAAATCGTGGCAATGGGGAGGGAAATGAAGGTAGTTCTCGTTTGTGTCCTCGTGTTGATCGCGGCGGCAACGGCCCTCGCATATGGCCGGCCCGGCGTTGGTGCGGAGGTCACCGCCGTCGTCTCTCGGGCATGGGATGAACCAGCGGCGCTGCTTCTGTTCGGCAGCGCCCTGCTGGGGATCGGCGGCGTGATCCGGCGGATGCCCTTCTAGCCGAGCACCTCAGAGATCGCCCGATCGCCGATCGGTGCATCACGCGAAGCCATAGTCAGGCGTTTTGCTCGCCGATTCCACCGACGAGGATCAGGGCTCCCCCCGAAATTGAAGCGCTTCGCCGACGTGCTCCACGGTGACGGCTTCGGCACCCTCCAAATCCGCCACGGTTCTCGCCACTCGCAGCACTCGATCGTACGCGCGGGCGCTGAGCGCGAGGCGCACGATCGCCCGGCCCAGCAGGCGCTGGGCGGTCGCGTCCAGCGCGGCCCGCTCACGAAGCAACCGGCCTTGCAGCCTTCCGTTGAGAACTCCGTCCCTCTCCAACTGCCGCGCTCGCGCGGCAAGGACCCGTCCGCGGATGGCCGCCGACGATTCGCCCGGCGGTGCCTCCTGCAGTTCGTGCGCGGACAGGGCCCCCACGGGAACCGCGAGGTCGAGGCGATCGCGCAGCGGGCCAGACAGGCGGGAGCCGTAGCGCGCGACCTGGATCGGTGAGCATCGGCAGGCGCGAGCCGGATCACCGAGATAACCGCAGGGACACGGGTTCATGGCGCCGATCAACATGAACCGGGCGGGGAACACGGCCGTTCGCGCCGCCCGTGCAATCCGCACGCATCCCTCTTCGAGTGGTTGTCGCAGGACTTCCAGAACGTGACGGCTGAACTCCGGCATCTCGTCGAGGAACAGCACACCGTGGTGCGCGAGGCTGATTTCTCCCGGACGCGGATATTGCCCGCCACCCACTAACGCGACGTCCGAGATCGTGTGATGCGGCGCCCGGAACGGGCGCGACGTCAGGAGCCGTGTGCCAGGCGGAAGGAGGCCAGCCACCGAGTGAATCGACGTGGCCTCGAGCGCCTCGTCGAAGGTGAGCGGAGGCAGGATCCCGCTGACCCTGCGCGCCATCATGGTCTTGCCCGTTCCCGGCGGGCCCACCATCAGCACGTTGTGGCCCCCCGCGGCCGCTATCTCGAGGGCGCGCCGCGCCAGAGCCTGCCCGTGAACATCGGCGAAATCACTACCGTTGACCGCGCGTTCCACGACATGCGCGTCGTCAGCTCCACCCGGCGCGGGCGTGAACCCGGCCGGGTCATTCAGGGCGCTCACCGCCTCGGCGAGCGAACGAACCGGGTACAGTTCCAGGCCTTCGACAACAGCCGCTTCGGCCCGGTTCGAATGCGGCAGCAACAGCCCGCGATACCGATCGCGCCGGGCCGCTGCCGCCACCGGCAGGACGCCGCGCGCGGCCTGGATGCCGCCGTCGAGCGATAGCTCGCCCACCAGCAGCAGGTCCCTGATCTCCCGTCGGTTGATCTGACCTGCCGCGGCGAGCACGCCCAGGGCAATCGGCAGATCGAACGACGACCCTGCCTTCCGGACGTCCGCAGGCGCCAGGTTGACGGTTACTTTGTGCGGGGGAAACTCGAAGCCGGAGTTCCGGATCGCGCTGCGCACGCGGTCCCGGCTCTCGCGAACGCTCGCGTCGGGCAGACCGACCATCGTGAACGACGGCAGCCCGAACGATACATCGACTTCGACCTGGACCGGCGCGGCCTCGATTCCGAAGACCGCCGCTGTCCGCACGCACGCGAGCATGCCGAGGGCGATGCAAACACCAGCACAGCCCGAATTGCGGGCATTCAGCGCTGGTCAGGCCTGTTCTGGTCAAGAATCAGGCGTTCAGACAGGCGGAAGGTACGCAGAAATTGCCCGTACCAGGTGCTACCGGGCAGCCAGGATCTTCAGCCGGCGGCCTGGTGTGATCACGTTGGTGCGCAGGCCGTTCAGGCTCTTGATCTGGTCGACGGTCGTGTCGAAGGCTCGGGCGATCCCGAAGAGTGTATCGCCGCGCTTGACGCGATAAGTCACGGTGCGAGGCGCGGCCTTCGGCGTGTCGGGAACGGGCGCCGAGCCCGAGAATTCCCGAGATGCGACGGCTGTCGGGGCGGAGTACTGGGTATTGCTGGTTAGCAGCGTAGCTGGCGCGCGGGGGATGACGAGCTTCTGGCCGGCCCGCAGCCGCGAGCGGACCGAGATGTGATTCGCTTCGGCGAGATCCAGTCGGCTGACCCTGAGCTTGCGCGCGATCGTCGCGAGCGACTCTCCCCGCTTCACCGTGTGGTATTTGAGCGTCACCAGATCGCCAGGCCCGGCGACTGCCAGGCGGCTCCTGAACTGATCCGCCGTCCCGATCGGCACCTTCAGCTCGTAGTCCGTGGCCCGGAGCGGCGTGGTCCAGCGTCGCAGCTCCGGGTTCAGCGCCTGGATCTCGTCGATCGAGCTCCCGGTCCATTCGGCCACGCGCCGGAGGTCGATGGCTCGAGGCACGACAACTTTCTCGTACGCGACAGGTTCTTCGGCGACGATCTCGAACCCATATTGGGTCGGGTTCCTGGCGACGATGATCGCCGCCAGAATCAGCGGGACGTATTCGCGAGTCTCCCTGGGGAGATACCGCGAGCTGGACGACAGCCGCCAGAAGTCCGAGACGCCCGACCGGCGCATCGCCCGTTGCAGGCGGCCCATGCCGCCGTTGTAGGCAGCCAGCACCAGATGCCAGTCGCCGTCGAACAACTTGTACAGGCTCTTCAGATACTTCGCTGCCGCCAGCGTGGCTTTTTCCGGATCGGACCGTTCGTCGATGTACCAGTTGTGCTTCAACCCCTGTTCGACCGCCGTCGCCTTCATGAACTGCCAGGGGCCCTTGGCCTTCGCTCTCGACAGCGCGTTGGTCTTGAAGCCGCTCTCGATGATCGGGATGTAGGCCAGATCGAGCGGGATTCCTTCCGCACGGAAAACGTCCTGGACCATCGGCAGATACTTCGTGCCCCGCGTCAGGCTCTCCTCGATGTACTCGCGCAGGCGCCCCTGAAACAGCTCTACGTACGACAGCACGCGGGAGTTCTGGGGGATCGGGACGTCGTGGACCGTCGCGGCGAGGTCGGCCTTGACGGCTTCCGTCGTGGCCTCGCCGGCGGCGGGTTTCGGGAATGTGGCGATTTTCAGCAGTTCGTCGATCGATGCTGGTTCGTACTTCTTTTCCGCGAATCCGTCCCCCTGGGCGAGCGCGGTGACCTCATACGCATTGATCCGGTCCACCAGGCGATCGAAGTGTGCCCGAAGACGCGCGTCGGTCCGGGCGCCATATGGCGACTCGAGAAGCACGTCCACCGCGCGGTCGAACTCGATCCTTGCACGCTCGAGATGCCCGAGGTTCAGCTCCCGCTCACCGGCAAGAAAATGCTGCTGCGAGGCATCGATGAGCGTGGTGATGGGATCGACCGGCGGCGCCGCCTGCGCCGTGGCCGCGGCGGGCACGGGTGGCGGAGCTGGTGCTGGCGTTTGCGGCTTGGGATTCGAACCGCACGCCGACGCCACGGTCAATCCAAATGCTGCCAGGGCAGGCAGCAGGGTACGATGCGACATGCTGGGCGCTCCCGCGGGGACAGAGCCGTGCACCGTGGAACCGTGCGCCGGATGTCCTTGAGAGGTCGCCCCCCCGCCGATGCTCGTCGTTCCCGACAAGCCAGACAAGGCCTACCGTCCGCGCATTCAGCGCAGCAGGTCGGCCCGCCGGGGGGCTCCCGGTTTCACACCGCCAAGACCGCTGCCGGCCTCGGCACGTAGCCTCTTCCCGCCGATGCCTTCGCTCGCGCGACGGCGAGGTCCGCTGCAGGCGGACGGAAAGCGGAAACCCTGAGTACAGCTGGGGTCAACAGGGTAGCACCTCGACGGTGGCGCAGTCAAGCTAACTCCAACACGCACAACAGTAAGCCGCTATTTCCCGAGCTGTTGTGGCCAGGCGGCCTGAACAAAGACCCGGTGCTGCTCTCCGAGATCCCGCGCCGCCGGGGTCACAATCGTCCGTTCCCCTACGCTGATCTTTCGGCCGCTCCTCAGCGCTTGCCTGACGTCGTCTTCGCACACGAACTCGGCCGGCTTGTCCACCAAACCGGCCCCCGGTTGGGCCCCGGCGGATACGGGTGTCGCAGGGTCTCCCTTCCCGGCCGCCGCGGCGTAGCCGCGGGCCGCCAGGAACTGATCGATCCGTCGCGAAAGGCTATCGGCCGTGATGCCGGCCGGCCCCAGGGGGGGCGGAGGCGCCTTGGGCAGGGAAGCTGCTCTCGGCGGCGCGTCCGCGCGCACAACCGCCGGCGTCACCTCGTAGGCCAGCCGCTTGACGTTCAACAGGTGCCTCGGAGAGATGTTGTCCGAGGTGATGTTCCCCCCGTATCCTCCACACCCCAGTGTCATTGCGGGATCGAGCCCGGTCGTGAGCCCAATCGAGCCGTGAGTGGTGGGCGTGTTGACGACGATGCGGAATGCCGGCTTCTTGAGGCCGAACTGGAGGATCACGTCATCGTTCCTCGAGTGGATCGACATCGTGTGCCCCATTCCTCCGTACCGGAGGATCTGCTTGCACCGGTCGCAGCCCTCCCGCCAGTCGGCCACCATATAAAAGGAGAGCACTGGACACAGCTTCTCGATCGACAACGGGTAGTCGCGCCCCACGCCGGCCAGCTCCGCAACCAGCACACGCGTTGTCGGGGGGACACTGATGCCTGCCTGTTCGGCAACATAGGGTGCCGGCCGACCGACCAACCTGGGGTTCGGGAGCCGCTGGGGCGTGACGAGCGCGCGGGCCAGTCCCTCCATCTCCGGTCCTGACAGGAAATGGGCCCCGTTGGCCACGAACTGGCGCTTGACCTCTTCGGCGATGGGCGCATCGACAACGACGGAGTTCTCAGACGAACAGAGCAAGCCGTTGTCGAACGTCTTTCCCGTCACGATGTCGCGCACAGCCTTGACGACGTCGGCGCTCCGCTCGATGAAGGCGGGGGCGTTTCCGGGCCCGACCCCATATGCTGGCTTGCCTGCGCTGTAGGCAGCCCGCACCAGCCCCATGCCCCCGGTCGCCAGGATCACCGCCGTCTCGCGTGCCTTCATCAGCTCCTGCGTCCCCTCCAGGGTGACCGTGGACATACAGCTGATGGATCCCTCGGGCACGCCCGCCCTCCGCGCGGCCTCGTTCATGATCTCCGCTACCCGCGAGATGCATCGTACGGCGGCGGGATGAGGCGAAATGACGATGGGGCATCGTGCCTTGAGGGCAATCAGGATTTTGTAGATCGCCGTCGAGGTCGGATTGGTTGAGGGCACGATCGCGGCCACGACTCCGAACGGCTCAGCTATTTCAACGACCTTGCGATCCTCGAGCCGCCGGATCACGCCGACAGTCTTCATCGGACGGATGAACCGGTAGACCTTTTCCGAGGCGAACAGGTTCTTCTGGACCTTGTCGAGTGTGACGCCGTAGCCCGTTTCTTCGTGGGCCAGGCGCGCGAGCGGCTCCGCCTGGGGCGTGACCGCCGCTGCCATGGCGTCGACGATCGCGTCGATCTGTTCCTGAGTCAGCTCTGCCAGGGGGGCCGCCGCTTCCTTGGCGCGGCGCACGAGGGCTCTCGCCTCGTGAATGGACGTCAGGTCGCGATCGGTCTGGACCGTGGGCTGCGCCATGCGTGACCGGTGGAGAGGTTACGACGCGCGCGTGTCCTTGGCTTTGGGGAGAATCTTTTCGACCTCGCTGTGCGGCCGGGGAATCACGTGCACTGAAATGAGCTCGCCGACTCGTCGGGCCGCGGCGGCTCCGGCATCGGTCGCCGCCTTGACGGCGCCTACGTCTCCCCGGACGAGCACCGTCACGTACCCGGCGCCAATGTACTCCTTGCCCACCAGCAGCACGTTGGCGGCCTTAACCATCGCGTCGGCAGCTTCGATCGAGCCAATCAGGCCCTTCGTTTCCACCATCCCGAGAGCTTCGGACATGGTAACGGGATCCTCAGTAAGGGTTCGGTCCGGCACACCCGCCGGAGACGACGGGGCCAGACGAGCGTCAACGCTAGCATATTGCCCAACCTTCAACAACTGAAGTACCATCGCGGGCCGTAACCTGACGTTTCTTCCTCGGCCTCATCTCACGATGCGAGTGCGCACTTCCCACGTCCTGTTCTCCGTTTGCCTGATCGCGTCAGCAGCCTGCGGCCGAGCCGCTGACGAACAACCACCGGTGGCCGCGCCGTCGGTCAGCTTGAGCAGCGATCGGGCGGCGATTGGCAGCCCTATTCGGATGACCTACCGGTTCGAGCCGACCGATCGGAAGATCGCGGGCGATTTCCTGGTGTTCGTCCACGTTCTCGATGAAGACGGCGAGCGGATGTGGGGGGACGATCACCGGCCGCCCGTGCCCACCTCGTCGTGGCAGGCCGGGAAACCGGTGGAGTATTCGCGAACGGTATTCGTTCCGAATTACCCGTACATCGGCCCTGCGCAGATCCGAATCGGGTTGTACCAGCCCTCGACCGGTGAACGGTTGCCGCTGGCGGCGAAGGAGGCCTCGATGCGTGAGTACGTCGTGGCATCCGTGCAGATCCAGCCGCAATCCGACAACATCTTCTTGATTTACAAGGATGGCTGGCACCCGACGGAGACGCAACCCCAGGATCCGACGGTCGAATGGCAGTGGACCCACAAGACAGCGACCGTTTCCTTCAGAAATCCGAAAAAGGACTCGACGCTGTACCTTCAGTACGACGCGCGCACCGACCTCTTCACTCCGCCGCAGCAGGTCGCGGTACGGATCGCTGATCAGGTCGTTGGCACGTTCACCGCCGATTCGCGGGAGGCCGCGCTCGTGACGATGCCGATCACCGCGAGCCAGCTCGGGACAGGCGACGTGACCGAGCTCGTGCTCGATGTCGATCGCACGTTCCAGCCCGGCACCGGGGACACCCGCGAGCTCGGGATCCGCGTGTTCCACGCGTTCATCGAGCCGAAACCCGCGACTGTTCAGTAGCCATACACCCCATTAGTATAGCGCCAGCCCAACTGTAGCGAATCTGGACAGGGCGGGGCGGGTCTGCTAGGATTACGGACTTCAGCATGCGAGTACGTACCTGTATCGCGACCCTGGCGGGTTCGCTTGTGGTGACCTGTGCCGCGCCCGCCGCAGCCGAGATCGTCGTCCTCACGTCCGGGGGAACCCTTTCCGTGAAAGGCCACCGTATCGACGGCACCTCCATGGTCCTGACACTGAGGAGCGGCGGCGAAGTGACCTGTGACCGTTCCATCGTCGAGCGCGTGCTCCCCGACGAGGTGCCCTATCCGGAGCCTGCCGCCGAGTCAGGGCAGGAGCTGTCGGGCAGCGCACCGCTGGAATCCACTCCGTATGGCGAACTCATCGCTGCCGTCTCGCAGGCTCATGGCGTGGACCCGATGCTCGTCCGGGCGCTGATCCAGGTCGAATCGAACTACAAGGCGAGAGCCCGCTCTCCGCGCGGGGCCATGGGGCTGATGCAGCTCATGCCGTCGACGGCCCGGGAGTACAGGGTCCGCAACCCGTTCGATCCGCGGTCGAACATCGAAGCGGGTATCAAGCATCTCAAGACGCTGATCGACAGGTTCGGCATCGAGCTGGCGCTGGCGGCCTATAACGCCGGCGAGGGCGCCGTGAAGAAGTTCAATGGCGTCCCTCCGTATCGCGAAACGCGCAACTACGTCTCCAAGATCCTGTCGCTGGCCGGGCTCAAGTAGCGCTCGAGGGCCCCGAAAGCCGGCCGCGAGGTCTTGCCGGTCAGCGGCGGTGTTCCAGCAGCGTTCGGCCCTGCAGGGCCGGGTCGCGATCATTCACCCAGCCCAACTCCGGATTCTCCTGTCTAATTCTGAGAAGGCCGGTGAGTTTCCGGTGGGGGCTGCTATAATCCGCATGGCAAATCTACCGATAATGTCCACAGAGACAAGAGCTTGCGCCGAGATCCTCGGCTGACGGCTGAATCTGAATGGAATTCCACTGCAGGCTGGGGACTCCCGGCGGGGAAATCATCGAGGGCGTGTACGTCGCCGACAGCGAAAGCCGGCTTCGGCGCGAGTTCGAAGAGAAGGGGCTGTATGTACTCGGGATTCGGCGCGGCGGCGGCTTCGCCCTGAGCTCGCTGTCCCTGCCCACCCGAACCCGGATCTCGACCCGCGAATTTCTCGTTTTCAACCAGGAACTGGCGACGCTGCTCAAGGCCGGGCTGCCGCTCGTGCAGTCGCTCGACATCCTGCGGCGGCGCGTGAACAACCCTGTCTTCAAGTCTGTTCTCGACGACGTCCACGATAGGGTTCGGGCGGGCAGTTCGCTTTCCGAGGCGTTCGAGGCGCACGGGTCGCTGTTTCCGGGCGTCTACACGGCCTCGCTGATGGCGGGCGAGAAGAGCGGCAGCCTCGAACAGGTCATCCGACGCTATGTGGCCTACGTCAAAGTGATCGCGGGGGTAAGACGGAAGACCATTTCAGCGCTGGTCTACCCGACGATCCTGCTCGTGCTCTCGCTGGGCGTCGTCAGCCTGATCGTGCTGCGGGTCGTGCCCGAATTTGCGTTGTTCTACGAAGGGTTCGACCGGGAGCTTCCGATGTCCACGCGGGCGATCGTGGCGATTTCGAAGCTCGCCACGACCTATTTCGTCTGGATCGCGCTGGCCCTGATCGCCGTCGGGGTCGCCGCATGGCTCTGGTTGAAGCAGCCGGGTCAGCGCCGACGCTTCGATCGCTGGATCCTGCGGCTGCCGGCCCTCGGCCCGGTTGCCCGGAAGTTCGCGACCTCGCAGGCGGCTCGGACGCTGGCCACGCTGCTCGGGGGCGGGATTCCGCTCGTCAATGCCATCGAAGTGTCGGCCCGCGCGATCAAGAACCAGTTCATCGCGCGGGAGCTTCTGACGGCTGCGCAGAAGGTCCGCGAGGGTCAGGCTCTCGCCTCCGCGATGGACGAGTCCGGCGCGTTCCCGGATGTCGCGATCAAGATGGTAGAGGTCGGCGAATCGACCGGCGCGCTTCAGGAGATGCTGAGCAGCCTGTCGGACTTCTTCGACGAGGAAATCGAAACGAACCTGGGTCGCTTCATCACGCTGGTCGAACCGATCCTGCTGATTGTGATGGGCATTGTGATCGCCGGCCTGCTGCTGGCGCTCTATTTGCCGCTCTTCAATCTGTCCAACGTGCTGCGGTGATTCCCGACTCCGGGGTTGCTCTATGGATGTCAAGTCTCCAACATCAGCGGTCGTAACCGGTCCTCCACACCCGGACCCCGAGCTCTACGTCGGCGGAGCAGAGACCAACGCCGTCGACCGCGCGGCCGAAGTGGCCCGCGCCAGACGGCTGGCCGAGCGGTACCGGCTCGAGTTCGTGGATCTCTCGCAGTACAGCGTCGATCACGAGCTATTTCGCTCCCTGCCGGCGGACCTGATGCTGCGGTACGGTTTCGTGCCGTATCGACGGGAAGGGCATTCGCTCGTGATCGTGGTGTCGGATCCGACCGACCTGCCGATGATCGACGAGCTCGCCGTGCTGCTCGCGACTCCGATCAAGGTGACGGTCGGCACTCGAACCGCGATCGAATCGATTCTGAAGAAAAGCGAGAGCTCGCAGCGGGTGCTCGAAGAAGCGACGGAAGGCTTCCAGCTGCAGCTCCTGCGCGAGAACGAAGCGGGCGAAGATCAGCTGACCGTCGACAAGATCACCACCGACACCAGCCCCGTCATCCGGCTCGTCGACACGACGGTCTTCAACGCGATTCAGCGGCGCGCGAGCGACATTCACATCGAGACGCAGGACGACGCGGTCCACGTGAAGTACCGCATCGACGGCGTCCTGCAGCCTGCGATGCGGCCGATCGACAAACGGTTTCACAGCACGATCATCTCGCGCGTGAAGGTCATGGCCGAGCTCGATATCGCGGAGAAGCGCGTTCCGCAGGATGGCCGCTTCAAGCTGCGCCTCCCGGGCAAGACGATCGACTTCCGCGTGTCCATCATGCCGAGCGTCCATGGGGAGGACGCCGTCATCCGCATTCTCGACAAGGAGTCCATCAGCGAGCAGTTCCGCGAGCTGAGGCTCGACATCCTTGGCTTCCCGGAAGACGAGCTGCGGCGGTTCCGCAAGTACATCGCGGAGCCGTACGGGATGGTGCTCGTGACGGGGCCCACCGGCAGCGGCAAGACCACGACGCTCTATGCAGCGCTGTCGGAGATCAAGACGATCGAGGACAAGATCATCACGATCGAAGACCCGGTCGAGTATCAGCTTCGAGGCATCACGCAGATCCCCATCAACGAGAAGAAGGGGTTGACGTTTGCCAGGGGCCTCCGGTCGATCCTGCGGCACGATCCGGACAAGATCATGGTCGGCGAAATTCGCGATCCGGAAACCGCCCAGATCGCGATTCAATCGGCGCTGACGGGTCATCTGGTGTTCACCACCGTTCACGCCAACAACGTGCTGGACGTGCTCGGACGGTTCCTGAACATGGGCGTCGAGCCCTATCAGTTCGTGTCGGCCCTCAACTGCGTCCTGGCGCAGCGGCTCGTGCGCAACATCTGTGTCCACTGCAAGCGGCCCGCGGTGGTCACGCGTCAGCAGCTCGAGGAATCCGCGATGGACCCGCTGCTCGAGCACAGCGGGGTCTTCTTCGAAGGGGCGGGATGCATCGAGTGCGGCGGCACCGGGTTCAAGGGGCGCACGGCCATCTGCGAGCTGCTGGACCTGTCCGACAACATTCGCGAGATGATTCTCGAGCGCCGCGCCACGTCGGAGATCAAGAAGGCAGCACGCGAGGAGGGCATGCGCTTCCTGCGCGAGTCGGCGGTCGAACGGGTGTTGAAGGGCATCACGACGCTTCGGGAGATCAACAAGGTGACGTTCGTCGAATGAGCGCCGACATGGTCGCCAAGAGCGAACGCGGGGGGCGCACGTTTTTCGCCAGCCGTCCCGCGACCGTCGCGGTCGAGATAGCGTCCGACCGCGTTGCCGCCGTCTCGCTCGCGGATGGCGGACACGAGGCCGTCATCTCGGCATATGCGTTCGAGCCTCTGGCCGCACACGTGGTGGAGCCCTCGCTCAACGCGGCGAACGTTCACGATCAGGCGGCGCTCCAGATCGCGATCCAGGGTGTGTTGGAGAAGGTGGCGCCGAGGGCCCGTCGTATCGCGCTGGTGCTGCCCGACACGGTCGCGAAGGTTTCGCTGGTGCGCTTCGAGAAGGTGCCGGTCAAGGTTCAGGACCTGGACCAGCTGATTCGCTGGCAGGTGCGCAAGGCGGCGCCGTTCAAGATCGAGGACGCGCAGGTCGCGTGGGTGCCCGGTGTGCAGCTGCCGGACGGCGGGCGCGAGTTTCTCGTCACGACGGCGAGGCGCGACGTGGTGGCCGGGTACGAGCGGGTCTGCGAGGCCGCCGGTGTATACGCCGGGGTGGTCGACCTGGCCACCTTCAACGTCGTCAACGGCGTGCTCGCGTCGGGCGGGGGATCCGGCGACTGGCTGCTGGTGCACGTCGCCGTGGACTACGCGACGCTGGCAGTCGTCCGCGGATCAGATCTCGTGTTCTTCCGAAACCGGGCGCTTCGTGAGGACGTCGAGCTGACCGACCTGGTGCATCAGACCGCCATGTACCACGAGGATCGGCTCGGCGGCGGCGGGTTTTCGAGGGTCGTCCTCGCCGGCGCCTGGGTTCGCGGCCTGGATGCTGCCGAGGGCCTGCGCCGCGCGATCGAGGAGCGCGTGGGCAGACGCGTCGAGCCGATCGATTTCAAGGGCGCGGCGTCGCTGCGGGACCGTATCACCGCGAATCCGGCGCTGCTCGATGTGCTGGCTCCCGCCGTGGGCCTGCTGCTGCGCGAGCGCGCACCGCATCACGGCGCGACCGCGACTGTCACAGGACGGGTGGCCTGAGTGCTCCGGACGAATCTCTCCACGCGGCCCTTCTACAACGAACGTGCGGTGCACCTCGTGCTGGCGGTGGTCGGCGTCATCGTGCTGGCCCTCACGCTCGTGAATCTCTACGAGGTCATGCGGCTCTCCCGGCAGAACACGGAGCTGTCGTCGCGAATCAACCGGGATCGCAGCGAAGCCGACCGCCTGACACGAGAGGCCACACGCATTCGACGAGGCATCAACCAGGAGGAGCTTCAGGTCGTCGTGGCTGCCGCCCGTGAGGCCAATACGATCATCGATCAGCGCACGTTCTCCTGGACCCGCTTCTTCAACGTGATCGAAGCCAACATGCCGCCGGACGTGATGCTCCGCGCCGTTCAACCCAGCGTCCAGCGGGACGGCACGCGGGTGAACATGGTCGTGCTCGGGCGCCGCGTCGAGGACATCGACGAGTTCATCGAAAAGCTCGAAGCAGACGGCGCCTTCGATGGCCTGCTGGCGAGCCAGATGGAACAGGTCGACGGGCTCACGCGAGCGGTCGTCGAGGGTTGGTATGTGCCGGTCGTGGAGTCCCCGGAGAAGGGCGCCGCGTCGGCACAGGCCACCAAGGGGGCAGGGCTGTGACGCTCGCCCGCCGGATTCTTGCCGAGAAGCGCCGCTATATCTACCCGCTCGCGGCGGCGCTCGTGCTCAATGCCGTTCTGCTCGTCGCGATCGTGGTGCCGCTCTCGAGGAGAGTCCAGGGCGGCGAGCGCCTGGCGCAGGACGCCGCCACGGCGCTCGCCAGCGCGCGCCGCGACTACGACGCCGCGCGTGCGACCGTCAGCGGAAAGGACTCCGCGGACGCCGAGCTGAAGAAGTTCTACGGCGCCGTGCTGCCCGTGGATCAGAGTCAGGCCCGGCGAGTGACGTTCAAGCTCAACGACATGTCGCGCAAGGCCGGTCTCGTGGCTGGCCCGAGCGTGACCAAGGCGAGCCAGGCGCGGGACAGCACGCTCGGAAAGCTGACCATCGAACAAACGCTCACCGGCCAGTATCGGAATCTCCGGCAGTTCATCTACGATCTCGAAACGGTGCCAGAGTTCCTGATTCTCGAGAATGTTGCACTCTCGCAGGCGACGGAAGGGGCCAGTGGACTGGTCATGAAAGTTCGCGTCGCGACGTATTACAGGACAACCGAAGATGGCCGTTGAGCCGCGGGCACAGGCGGGCCGTCGACGCTCGTTCCTGCTGATCCTGCTGGGCATCGTGGTCGTGGTCCTGGTCGTATCGCGCAGCTGGACGCATTTCTCGGCCCAGATGCCGGCCCTGCCGTCGAATCAGGCGGCAGCCCGGCGGGGCGCGCCGGCTGACGACCAGGTGGTCGATCCGCAGGAGCTCGACGTGAGAATCGAAGCCCTCGAGGCGGCGCGGCCAGATCGGGGTGGAGTGGCGCGCGACCCGTTCCGCTTCCAGTCCAGAGCCGCCCCCTCGTCTCCGGCACCGTCGAGCTCGACGCCGCCGCCAAGCGGGCCGCCGCCGCCACCGCCGATCCCGCCGATTCCCTTGAAGCTGATGGGCTTCGTCGACGTGAAGGGCGGACAGAAGCTCGCGGCGCTCAGCGACTGCAAGGGCGGTACGTGGTCCGCCCGCGAAGGCCAGGTCGTGGACGGACGCTACCGGGTGATAAAGATTGGCCTCGAATCCGTTGTCATCGAGTACGTGGACGGGAAGGGCCGGCAGACACTCCGGGTCGATGGGTGTCCGCCACGATGAGTGGACGACGCTGAGCCAACAGTGACAGCTGACAGCTGATAGCTGATAGCTGACAGCTGATGTTAGGAGTCGCGGTGCTGAAACACAGGCTGATCGTACTGATCGTGATGGCGGTGCTCCTGTCCGGGTGCGCCGCAGGGCGGGCGTTCCGGCAAGGCCAGGAGGCCTCGCGCAACGGCGACTGGGATGGAGCCGTGGCGCACTACACCCGCGCGCTACAGGCCGATCCCGACAACGCGCAGTACAAGATCGAGCTGGAACGCGCCATGCAAAATGCCGCGCGTGAATACATCTCGCGCGCGCGGGAGCTCGAAGCCAAGGGCGACCTCGACGCGGCGCTCATCGCGTACCGGCGCGCCCTCGAGATGGACGGCTCCAACCGTCTGGCGGCGTCGCGCGCCATCGAGCTCGAGCGCTTCATCCGCGATCGTATCGAAAAGTCGCGGCCGCCGTCCCAGATCGAGAAGCTGCGGCAGCAGGTGCGGCAGCAGGCCGTCCCCGCACTGAACCCCACGGAACCGCTCCCGAAGATCCAGTTCAACAACGCCAGCCTGCGGGATGTGCTGATCTTCATCGGGACGCAGAGCGGGATCAACGTCACGTTCGACCAGCAGCTGTTCCGCGATCAGCCCGTCACGGTGTCGCTGGAAAACGTGACCGTCGAGGAGGCCCTACGCCAGATCCTCGCGCAGAGCGGGCACTTCTACAAGGTCCTGAGCCCCACGACGATTGTGGTGGCCCAGGACACGCAGCAGGCGCGGCAGAAATACGACGACCTCGTCGTCCAGACCTTCTACCTGTCGCACGCCGATGCGCAGGAAGTGTCCCAGGTGATCAACACCGTCATGCGCATCCCCAACATGACGGTGGTCCCGGCGCTCTTCCCGAACAAGACCGCCAACTCGATCACGGTCCGCGCGACGGCCGCCGTCGTGCAGGTCATCGAGCAGCTGATTCGATCGAACGACAAGCCGCGGGCGGAAGTCGTCGTCGACGTCCAGATCCTCGAGGTGAATCGCACCCGGATGAAGGAGTACGGCATCAACCTCAGCGACTACGCCATCAGCCTGATCTTTTCACCCGAGGTGGCCCCGCCGAACACCTCGGCGCAGTTCCGCCCACCTCCCAGTCCACCGCCTCCCTTCAACCTGAACACGATCAGCCAGGGTGTCAGCACCGCGGACTTCTATCTGGGCGTACCTACCGCGGTGTTCCGGTTCCTGGAAACGGATGCGCACACGCGCCTGCTCGCGAAGCCGCAGCTCCGCGGTGCGGAAGGGCGTGCGATGACGCTCAACCTGGGGCAGGAAATCCCGGTCGTGTCGACGGTGTTTGGCGCGGCAGCGCCCGGCGGGCTGGCGACCGTGCCCTCGTCCTCGTTCAACTATCGCCCGGTCGGCATCAACATGGAGATCCTGCCGCGCGTCACCTACGATGGCGAGATCATCCTCGAGCTCACGATCGAGAACAGCGCGCTCGGCCCGTCCATCGACGTCGCGGGGCAGTCAGTGCCCTCGTTCACGTCACGAAAGGTCCAGACCAAGCTGCGACTCCGCGAAGGCGAGTCGAACCTGCTGGCTGGCCTCATCCGGGAAGAAGACCGGAAGTCCATCGCCGGCATTCCGGGCCTGATACGGGTGCCCCTTCTGAACCAGCTCTTCGCGAACAACCTCAAGACGTCGGACGAGTCCGACTTCGTCATGCTCCTGACACCGCACATCGTCCGGACGCACGAGCTGACGGTGACCGACCTGGCACCGATCTACATCGGCACTCAGCAGAACATCGGGCTTGGCGGTCCGCCGCCGCTCATCGCGCCGCCGCCGGACGCAGCCGCACCTGCAGGCGCGGCGCAACCCGGTGCCGCGTTGCCCGGGATCCCGGGCGCACCTCCCGGTGGCGTGCCGCAGCCGCCCGCCGCGGCGGCGCCGGGTGCACCGACGCCGACGGTTCCGCCACCAGTGGGACCGGTCACCGAACGTCCTGGATTCCCGCCAGTTGCCGGAACACCGCCAGCGACAGGCACACCGCCGGCGGGTGAGCCAGGCGCCGCGACACCTCCCGCCACGGCTCCAGGCACGCCGGCGCCAGCGCAGATCATCGTCACGACGACCTCGCCGGAGCTGCGCGTTTCCGGTGGACCGTACGTGGTGCCGCTTTCCGTGAACAACGCTTCGCGGTTGTCCACCATCACGCTCACGGTCACCTACAACCCCGGCGTGCTCAGGGTGCGTAACGTCCAGGAAGGCACGTTCATGCGACAGGGCGCGGTGACCGCGACGTTCACGCCGCGAATCGACGCCGCCGCTGGACGCGTCGACATCGCCGTCGTTCGAACCGGAGACAACGCGGGAGCGTCGGGCGCCGGGCTCCTGGCCGCGCTGATGTTCGACGCGGTGGGCGAGGGCAGCTCGCAGATTCAGGTCAGCGGCGTGGCCAGCAGTCCCGAGGGTGTGCCCCTGCAGCTGACGTTCAGCCCGGCGAACGTGACGGTTCGGTAGGTTCATGAGGTCCATGGGCTCATGAGGTTCAAAGCGTTCGCCGAGCGCGGCTTCACGTTCATCGAGCTGCTCGTCGTGTCGGCGCTCCTGCTGGTCCTAGCATCGGCGGCGATGCCGCTTGCGAAGGTGACGATGCAGCGGCAGCGCGAGGCGGAGCTGCGCCGGAGCCTGCGCGAGATGCGCACGGCAATCGACAAGTACAAGGACGCGGTGGATACCGGACAGATCGGATCGACTGATATCCGCGCCGGCAGCGAGGGTTACCCGGCGGACCTCGAAACGCTCGTCGAGGGTGTCAGTGCAGCAGGGGATGCCTCGGGACGCAAGCTGAAATTCCTCCGCAGGATCCCGATCGACCCGATGACCAATTCGACTGACTGGGGCAAGAGGTCGTATCAGGACCGTCCCGACACCTCGTCGTGGGGGGGACAGAACGTCTTCGATGTGTACTCCAAATCGGAGGCGACGGCGCTCGACGGTACGAAATACAAGGATTGGTAGTCAACGGTGAAACGGCAATGATGTCCAGGATTCGTTCGCACCGTGGCTTCACCCTCGTGGAGCTTCTCGTCGTGATCTCGCTGATATCGATCCTTGCGGCCATGGGCGTCGTGCAATATCGCAACTCGGTTCGCCTCGGGCAGGAGGCGGTACTGAAAAAGGATCTGTTCGCGATGCGCGATGCCATCGATCAGTATTACGCCGACAAGAACAAGTACCCGGCCTCGCTCGACGCCCTCGTCAGCGACGGTTACCTGCGCCGGATTCCCGAGGACCCCATCACCAGGTCGGCCGATACCTGGGTGACGGTGCCCGCCGAACCCGATCCCGCAAACCCGGTCGCAGAACCTGGAATCTACGACGTCAAGAGCGGTGCCCAGGGCCAGTCGCTGGACGGATCGAACTACGCGGACTGGTAACCCTCTTGTTTCGGTGCCGCCGTCCGCCGCGAGCCGTCCAATCGTCAGTCACCAGTCGTGACGCGACCGAAAGGTCGCGGCCCTGCACGACCGGACGCTCCGCTCCTGCCACTCCGTCCATCGTGTGCAAATCGGTGACGGGGTAGCTCGCGCCTGATAGCGCAACCCGTCACAAGCATGAAGCGTGAGATGGCTTGTCTCGCGGCCTGGTGCGGCAGTCTGTCCGAGAGGAGGACGAAGCGCGGCGCTCTCGATGCGCATCGACTCAGGCTTGACGTTGAACGTCATTGAGGGCCGGATGTCCGCAGGGTGCCGACATCCGGGCCTTCACTTCCGGCAAGGTCAGTCTGAACGCGCTTGCTCAGTTCGGCGCTGTCGCTCTGACGACCACCGTGGCGAAGCCCTCGCCAGCCGGGCCGGTGGCCTGAATCGCGCGGACGAAGACGACCTTGCTGCCGATTGTGGCCCAGCTGGTCGTCGCCTGCGGACCCGAAGTCGTGAGCGGCGGTGAATTGGATCCCGCCCCGAAGTTCCATTCGTAGCGGATGATCGTCGAGGTTGCACCCGTCACCGTCGCCGTGAGGATGACATCTTCGTTCACGACCGGGTTCGAGTTCGACGCACGGACCGTGACGCCCGGTGGCTGCTGCGGCAGGATTGTAACGGACGTACCCACCGTCTCGGTGAAGTCCGCAGCATCGCGGGCGGTTGCGCTCGCGCGATACGTCCCGGCCTCCGTGTAGATGTGGGTAACGGTCGCCGAGCTGCTGAGTGCGCCAAGATTCTCGCTCGTGCCGTCGCCGTAGTTGATCGTGACGTCCCTGATGTTCGCCTCGGCGTTGACGTTGATCGTGAAGCCCACCGGCTGGCCGGCCGCGACGGCGGTCGTCGGTCCGGTGAGGCTGATGCCCGTCCGCGGGTTCAGTCCGACCGTGAGCTGTTCAGAGGTCTTGCCGGCCACCGTCGCCGTCACGTTGGACTCCCGCGTCGTTGTCAGGGTCGTCCGCGCGATGCCGTCCCCGTCTGTGGTTGCGGGGTTGGGAGCGATCTGCCCGGCGCTTGCTGAGAAAGTGACAGGCACGCCCACGACGGCGAGTCCGCCCACGTCCTCGACCTTGGCAGAGATTTGTGCCGTCCCACCTGATGGTCCGAGCGTCTGAGGATTGGCACTCACGATGACGCGCTCGACTGCCGCGGTGCCGACCAGGAGGTTCTCGAGCCGACCCGAGGCGCCCCCCGAGAACGCCGTGATGGTGGCGATGCCGCTCTGGGTGCCCGAAAAGAACCGTACCCGGACCTGTCCGTTCGAGGTCCGGGCTTCGCGCGGTTCGATACGTCCGAGGGTCGTCGTGAAGGTCACCACGGTCCCGTTGTGCACGGGGGTTCCGGCCCCTGTCGTGGGCGTCGATGGCGTCCCGGTCCCGTTGCCATTGGAGGGCGGCGGCGCAGGCGCGGGCGGCGCAGGCGCGGTGCCCTGCTCGATGACGGTGGCGACGATTTCCGTGTCGCTGTTCAGAGGCACCGAGCTCGATACGGGAAAGAGCGTGATCACCGTGCCGCTCGGGGCGAGGAGCGGCACCTTGTCGCAGGCGGAGGCCAAGGCCATGAACCCCAGGAGCGCAACAGCAGCGCCAGAGATGCCAAATCGTGACATGCGGATTGTTCTTGATGCCATAAGCGACGCTAAGGATAATACTCTCATGGATTTACAGGGTCAAGGCAGCCAGCGTGGCTATGCCATGGCCACGCTCCTGGTCAGCATTGCGGTGATGTCGGTGCTGATGTCCGTCGCGATGCCTGCCTATCGGCACCTCGCGCGTCGGGAAAAGGAGGCGGAACTCGCCTTTCGCGGGGAGCAATATGCCCGCGCGATCGCGATGTACCGCGCGAAGAACGGAAACACGTTTCCTCCGAGCATCGATGTGCTCGTGCAGGGGAAATACCTGCGGAAGAAATATCGCGATCCGATGACGTCGGACGGCGAGTTCCGCATCATGCCAGTCGGGAACCCGACAGCCAGTCAGCCCGGTGGACGGGGAGCCGCACCACCCCAGGGCCGCGGCACCGGGCAGGGCGGCAGCTTCGTCGGTGGCGGCATCATGGGCGTCGCCAGCAAGAGCACCGAGACGTCCATCCGCATCTACAAAGGACAGACCCGCTACGACATGTGGCCGTTCACCTTCAACGTGGTGAATCGCCCTGGAGGAAACATGCCTGGCGTGGGCGTTCCTGGAGGTCCTGGCGGCCAACCCCGGCCCGGGGGCCGCGGACGAGGCGAGCGCGGGATCGGTCCCGGCCGCGGCGGACGAGGCCTGGGCCCAGGACCGGGAGATCGGGGCGGACGAGGGTTCGGTGGCGATGCGTTTACTCCCCCGCCGCCCCCACCCCCGCGACCGATGCCCGGCCGCGGCGGCCCCGGTCTGTAGCTCGTCACGCCTCGTGGGTTGTGAGTCCATTCGGGAGCAGGTTTCGCAAGCGATTCGTCGAGCGCCGCGCTGGCGCGTGGACGGCCTTGACCGAAAACTTCAAAAGCCCAGAATCGAGTCGGTCAAGGCCTCCAGCGCCGTTCGAAGGAGGTTATCGGCCAGTGGGCCCGTACAGATGACGGTCGGGGCCGAGCCGGCGTTGGAAACTATTTCCGACCACGCGTTGATGCAGCATTGCCAGGTTCACCTGCGTTGAAGTGTCTGCACGATTGCGTCGTGCACCCGCGGTCGGACCGCCCTGATGGCCTCGTTCTCCCTCGTCGGATGCACGCGGTTGGTCAGGAACACAATGTACAGATCTTGATCCGCGTCGATCCACAGAGACGTTCCTGTGAAGCCGGTGTGACCGATTGCGGTTGGAGAGAGCAGCGCGCCGCAGGAGGAGGTCGGGAGCATGGTATCCCAACCGAGGGCCCGCGAACTCTTCGGAACGTCGCAGCGTGCGATGAACTCGCGGATGGTGTCCGTCTTCGCGAGGATGGGCCTTCCAGCGATCGTGCCGAGCACGGCCCGCGCGAATGTCCCGACCGCGGCTGCCGTCCCGAACAGCCCCGCGTGGCCTGCGGCGCCGCCGAGCGCCCACGCATTCTCGTCGTGGACCTCCCCGACCAGCAGCCTGCCGCGCCAGCGGTCGAACTCGGTCGGCGCGGTGCGCGTTTTCCAGTCGCGTGGAGGAGTGAATGCCAGCGGCTCGGATGTGAGGCAGGTGGCGAGCGTTCGAAACTGGGCGGCCAGGGCGGCCGAGGGATCCCACGCCGATGGATCTCCGCGGAAAGACCCGGAAGGGGCGCACGTATCCTCTATCAGAAAGCCGAGGAGCATGAACCCGAGATCGCTGTAGAGCGATCGCGTTCGTGGTGCGTACTCGAGTGGCAGCGTGCAGATCGCGCGCTCGTACTCGATGCGTCCGGTATGGTCGCGGAAGAAAGGCAGGTATGCCGTGAGTCCGGCGCTGTGACAGAGGAGATCGCGCACCGTGACGCGCTTGCGATCCGCGCCACGCCAATCGGGGAAGTGCGTCGCGATCGGCGCGTCGAGCGCGAGGCGTCCCTGATCGACCGCACGCATCACGAGCGTCGTGGCAGCCATGACCTTCGTCAGCGACGCCAGGTCGAAGATCGTGTCCTCGCGCGCGGGCGGCGCGTCCGGGTCGTAGGTGAGCGTTCCCGTTGCCTGCCGCCACAGCACGCCATGCGCGCGCCCGACTTCGACGACAGCCGCCGGAAAGGCGCGGTCGGCAGCGGCCTGTCGAATGATCGCGACGGCAGAACTGAATTCGGTCACCGTCCAGCCCGGGTTTCCTCGACGCCCCTCGCAGGTGCCAGCAGCGACGCCCCCCACCCGAGAGCGAACGTTGTCAGCGATCCAATAAGGACGTACCACTGCCAGGACACGCCCGTGAAGACCTTCACCCACAACATGACGGCGGCGCCGCCCAGGATTCCGATGAATGCGGCGCGCTGATCCACCCGGGTCGTGAGCGTTCCCAACAGGAACACGCCCAGCACCAGGCCGTTCGTGAACGAGGCGATCCCGAGCACTTCGTCCACCACCCGGCTGGAGAGCCAGATCGCCACGATGGCCACCGCTATCTGCACGATGCCGAATACGAGCGTGAAGCCGCGGGACGCTCGAAGGTAGTGCGCATCCGTGCGCCGCGCGTCGGTCGCGGGAACATAGAAATCGGTGACAGCCGCGGCAGACGAGGAGTTCAACGACGAGGACAACGTCGACATCGCGGCCGCGAAAATCGCCGCGAGCACGAGGCCCACGAGGCCAGTCGGCAGATGGCGCACGATGAAGTAGGGGAAGATCCGGTCGGTCATGAGCCGGCCATCACGCGTGAACTCCGCGATCTCCGCCGGCGCGTGCTGCGTGTAGTAGACGAACAGCATCACGCCGATGATCAGAAATAGCACGAACTGGAAAAAGACAACGACACCGCTCCAGAGCAGCGCTTTGCGCGCGTCGTGCTCGCTGGCCGCGCAGAAGTACCGCTGTACCATGAGCTGATCCGTTCCATGCGTCGCCGTGGTCAGGAACGCGCCGCCGATCAGGCCCGACCAGAACGTGTAGCCGCGCGTCAGCGTGAACGTGAAATCGAACAGCTGAAAGCGCCCCGCCGCGCCGCCCACTGCCACGACTTCGGCCCATCCGCCGGGAATCGCCCGCAGCAGCATCCAGAGGGCGATGCCCGCCCCGACGAGGTAGACGACGAGCTGAATCACGTCGGTCCAGATCACCGCCGTCATGCCACCGTGATACGTGTAAATCAGCGTGGCGATGCCGATGACCACGACCGACACCACCAGGATGGTGAAGGTCGGATCGACGTCTGGCAGCCACGCGCGGGCGAGTGCGTCGGTCCGGGGCATCACCCTGAGAACCGCGGCCAGGACCAGGCCTGTCGCAAACAGCCGGAACCCGTCGGCGAGACTGCGCGTGAGCAGGAAGACACCGGAGGCGAGCCGCTTGACCGGGCCGCCGAAGCGGTCCCCGAGCAGCTGATACACGCTGAGCAACTGACCCTTGAAGTAGCTCGGGACGAACAGGACCGAGACGACGAGGCGGCCGACCATGTAGCCCATCACCAGCTGGAGAAAGGTGAGATTGGTGCCGTACGCGTAGCCGGGCACGCTGATGAAGGTGACGGTGCTCGTCTCGGTCGCGACAATCGAGCCCATGATGGCCCACCAGGGCAGATTCTTCCCGGAGATGAAGTAGTCCTGGATGGTGTGCTGGGATTTCGAGAAATACGCACCGAAGGCGACAATTCCGGCGAGGTACACAGCCAGGACCGCCAGGTCCACCGGATGCACTTACTGGGATCCTGGGGCCGACGAAGCGGTGAACGCCGAGCGGCCAACCACGGCGAGATAGTTGGCGGGTGTCTGCTTGGGATCGATGAGGCTGTCGTACGAGAAGAGCACGATTCCCGCCGTGCCGAGACGCCTGGCCGTCTGGATGTTGTCGATCGTCTGCGCGGGCGTCAACCGATAGGCGCCGATGCCCGCCCAGATCGCGCCGCCGCCCGCCACGCCGCTGGCAGCGGCAATCTGCTGCGCAAAGCGCGCGGGCTCCGGTGTGTACGCCATTGGCGCGACCGCGTCGACCAGCCCTGCGTCGAGCCACGCAGGCCAGTTCTGCAGCTTGTGGTCGAAGGCATCCTTGATGTCGGGCGCGGCGGCGACGGTAACCAGCGCGCGCGGGCGCGCGGCTTTCACGGCGGCGCGCACGCGTGTCATGAGCGCTGTCATCCGCTCCATCCGGAAGGCCTTCCACTCTTCCGGCAGCCCGTCCGCGTACGCGAACAGATCGATGCGATGGCGGCCGTCGAGCTCGGTCCGCACCGCAGGCGAGAGCCCCGGACGCACGGCCGCGCGGAACTCCGCCAGGGCCGAACGGCTGTAATCGAAGCGCGACGAAGGGAAGCGTGCGTAATCGAGGTGGATGCCGTCGACGACGTATCGCGCCGCGATGTCGCGCACGACCGCCTCGACGTGCGCTGCCGCCGCCGGGACGATGGGCGTCGCGTACAGGCCCTCGACGTTGTCCTGACCTCGCGTCCAGCGCGCAAGCCGCCCGACGTACGCCGGGCTGCGCTGATCGATGCGCGCGAGCTCCTGTGCGATGTCGCGCGGCACCATCAGCCACTCCGGATGGCGGTGCACGATGTGCGTTCGCGCGATGGGCAGATCGGCGGCGCTCGACACCAGATTGACATTGACCCAGGCGTGGACGCTGAGCCCTGACGTGCGCGCAGCGGCAATCACGCTGGCCAGCGGATCGAAAGTCAGCGGTTGCCGCACCAGATCGCTCGCGCGCGGCTCGATGCCGTTGGCGTAATATCGGTCGCCGCGGCCGCGGACCTGCACGAGCAGCGTGTTGAAGCCGTGGCCGTGTGCGGAGCGGACCAGCTCGGCAATGGAGTCCGGCGAGCTGAGCGACGTGCGGAGGACCCAGAGCGCGCGGATTTCTGTTGGAGCATCCTGTGGTGAGGCGGCGGGAGCCGGTGTGGAGGCAGCGAGGGCGAGGCCGATGAGCGCGGCCACCCCCGCGAGCGCGCGGAATGGTCGCATACTCCTGCCAGCAGCGCGCATAAATCGCTACAAAGTAACAGGTTACAAGAGCGATGTCAACGCGATCGCGATGGCAGCACGAACGGAGCGACTCGGATCTCGCTAGCGATGAGCTTCCTCACCAGGTCCTGAACGTGCCGGCCGAGGCAGCCCGCGTCTTGTCAAAGGCCTGCGCGCCTGCTAGGCACGTCGGCGATAAGCCTGAAGTGGTACTGGTAAACTGAAGAGGCGGCGTTTCTCCTGCGACGGCCGGCGGAGCAATCCGTCGGCCTTTTTTACGTGCGACGTACGAAATGCGATGTGCTACGTGCTGCTTGCCACGTGCAGCGTGCGACGTGCACGTGCGACGAGCACGTGTGGCGGACATGACTTCGAACACCGATTCCGCATCTCCTGGGGCAGACGATCCGGGCTCTGAGTCGCGAGCGCCGATCACCGGCACGATCCATGTACTGGGCATCGATGCTGGCGGCACCAAGACGGTTTGCCAGCTCGCGGATGGGCACGGGACGCTCGTGGCGGAAGTACGCGGGCCGGGCGCCAACCTTCAGGCTGCGGGCGAGCTGCACGTCGAAAAGGTCATCCACGATCTGATGGACGAGGCGATCGGCGACCGCGACGTTCGCCCGGCGGCTATCTGCCTCGGCATTGCCGGCGTGGACCGTCAGGACGATGCGGCGATCGTCCGCGGGATCATGAAGCGGATCGGCTTCAAGGCGCGAGTCCTGGTCGTCAACGATGCTCTGGTGGCGCTCGAAGCCGGCATACCGGGCCAGCCCGGTGTCGTGATCATCTCCGGCACGGGCTCGATTGCGTACGGACGGAATCGGGACAACGAAGCAGCACGTGCCGGCGGCTGGGGCTACGTGCTGGGCGACGAGGGAAGCGGATACTGGATCGGCCGCGCGGCGCTTCGCGCGGTGCTGCGCGCGTCGGACGAGCGCGGACCGAGAACAGCGCTCACACCATTGCTGCTGCGCCACTTCGGCGTCTCGCAGGCGCAGAGCCTGCTTCACGAGGTGTATCACACGAATCTGAAGCCGTCAGCCATCGGGGCGCTGGCCAGGTGCGTGCAGCAGGCCTTCGGCGAAGGCGATCAGGTGGCCATCGGGATCCTGCGGAGTGCGGCCGACGAGCTCGAAGGATCGGGCCTGTCGGTGTCGCGCCGTCTCGGGCTGCTGGGCCAGGCGTTCGAGTTCGTCCTCTCCGGAGGGATCTTTCTCGCGGTGCCCTGGCTCAAGGACGAGCTGCAGCGCCGCCTGCCGGTGAGCGCACGGGGCAGCAGCGTCCGGCTGCTCGACCGCGAGCCGGCTGCCGGCGCCGTCGCCCTGGCCTTGCAGGAGGCGCGCGGCGGCGCGCGCATTCCTCGGTACCCATAGCCTCCGATGCGACAGCCCGGTCAGATACGCGTCACCGTGTTCCCCAACGACCGCGCAGCCGCCCGGGCGCTGGCCCTGCGGATCGCGAGCGCGTTGAACGTGAAGCCGGCCATGGTCCTCGGCCTGCCGACGGGACGCACGCCCGTGCGCTTCTACAACGAGCTGGTGTCGCTCGCCGTGCACGGCAAGGCGAATTTCGCGCAGGCCCGCACCTTCAACCTCGACGAATTCCTCGGAATCCCAGCCGGGCATCCGGGCAGCTATCGCCAGTTCATGGAAGCGCACCTGTTCGCGCACGTGGGTATTCCGGCGGATCGGATTCACTTCCTCAATGGCGCCGCCGCCGATCCAGAGGCGGAATGCGCGCGGTACGAAGCGGCGATCGCCGCCTCTGGCGGCATCGACGTGCAGATTCTTGGGATTGGGACCAACGGTCACATCGGCTTCAACGAGCCCGCGCGCGAACTGCAGGCGCGGACCCACCGTGTCCGGCTGACGCCGGAGACGCGGCGAAGCAATGCCCCGTTGTTCGGCGGCGATCCGCAGGCGGTGCCGGCCGAGGCGCTTTCGATGGGCATGGCGACGATTCTGCAGGCGCGATCGATCGTGCTCCTCGCCACGGGGCGCTCAAAAGCCGCATGCGTCGAACGGGTGGTGAACGGACCGATCACTACGGAACTGCCCGCCTCGTTCCTGCAATTGCATCACGAGGTCGAGATCATGCTCGACGTCCCGGCGGGGGAAAGGCTGGGGGGCGCGCTCGGCCGCGAGCGGCACGGGGATCAGATATGAAGGAGCTCTCTCAGTCGCGGCTCGATATCCTCTCCGATGGCGTCCCTGATCGAATCGTCGGCCTTCTTCAGCCGACGCATGGCCTGCGGCAGCGTGATGTCCCCCTTCTGCATCACGATCGCCGCCTTGACGTTCCATTTCGAGCGCTTGAGCAGCGCGTCCGCCTCGTCGTAGTCGAGGCCGGTCACCATGCCGATGATGCGCCGGGCGCGGTCCTTCAGTTTTTCCGAGCCCGTCCGCACGTCTACCATCAGGTTGCCGTAGGTCTTTCCGACTTTGATCATCGAGATCGTCGTGAGCATGTTCAGCACCATCTTCGTCGCGGTGCCGGCCTTGAGCCTGGTGGAACCGGCGATGATCTCGGGGCCGACGGCGGGCGCGATCTGCACGTCCACGAAGGTCTGGAGCTCCGATCCGGGCCAGCACGTCACGAAAATGATCTTCGCGCCCGCCTTCCGGGCGCGCGTCAGGCCGCCGCGGACGAACTGCGTCATCCCGCTGGCCGATACGCCGATGACGACGTCCTTCTTGCCGAGTCGAAGCCGGCCGATGCTGCGCGCACCTTCCTCGTAGTTGTCCTCCACGCCCTCCTTCGCGCGGAAGACCGCTTCCTGACCCCCCGCCATGATCGCCTGCACGGTCTCGTGGGCGGTTCCGAACGTCGGCGGCATCTCGGCCGCTTCGACGACCCCGAGCCGACCGCTGGTGCCCGCGCCGATGAAGATGATGCGGCCCCCTCTGCGGAGCGCCTGCGCGACAATCTCGACCCCGTGCGCGATGCGCTCCTTCTCCTTGTGAACAGCCGCGATGACCTTGCGGTCCTCGGCGACGATCATGTCGATGATCTCGACGACGGAGCTCTTGTCTACCGCAAGGCTGAGTGGATTGACGGCTTCGGTCGGCAGCGACTGCCACTTCGATGGGGTCGGCATGCGATGATCCCTGATGGACCCGCACCGCGCGGGCCAACCGCTAACACTACTCCTCGGTGGAGGGAGTGTCAATTCAGGGTTCAGGGTCTGTCAAGGGTTCAGGGTTCAAGGTTCAGGGGTTCAACAGTTCCGGGGTTCAGGGTTCATCAGTTCATGGGTTCAGCGACTGAGCGCGTGACGGATGGGCCAGGGCGAAGGCGTAGTACACTCACGACGACCCCATGCAGGACCGCAAACTCCAGGTCAACGACGATCTGTCCTTTGCCCGCGTCGCGGACGTGGCGGGCGCGCTCGAGCGCGAACTGGCCAAGGCGATCGTGGGACAGCACCGCGTGGTGCGCGAGATCCTCATCGCGTTCCTGGCCGGTGGACACTGCCTGTTGCGCGGCGTGCCGGGACTCGCGAAGACGCTGCTCATCAAGAAGCTCGCGGAGGCCGTGGATCTGAAATTCAACCGGATCCAGTTCACACCAGACCTGATGCCGTCCGACATCCTCGGTGCGGAGGTCATCGAAGAAGACCGCGCGACGGGGAAGCGAATCATCCGGTTCATTCGCGGACCGATCTTCGCCAACATCATTCTGGCGGACGAGATCAACCGGACGCCCCCGAAGACGCAGGCGGCGCTGCTCGAGGCGATGCAGGAGTATCAGGTCACGGTCAACGGCGTGCGGTACGATCTCGATCGGCCGCTCTTCGTGCTCGCGACGCAGAATCCAATCGAGCAGGAAGGCACCTACTCGCTGCCCGAGGCACAGCTCGACCGGTTCATGTTCAACGTCGTCATCGAGTACCCATCGGCGGACGAGGAGCGGCGGATTCTGACGGCGACCACCGGGCTGGCCGATCCGAAGATCACCGTGGTCGCGACGGGCGAGGAGATCGAACGGCTGCACTCGGTCGTCCGCGAGGTGCCGGCGGCCGAGAACACCATCGACTACGCGACGCGGCTCGTGCGTGCCACGCGGCCGACGGGACCGGCGTCGGACGCGGCTCCCGAGTTCGTGCGGTCCTGGGTGCGCTGGGGCGCGGGCCCGCGTGCCGGCCAGGCGCTGCTGCTGGGCGCCAAGGCGCTCGCAGTGCTCGAGGGCCGGAGCGTCGTGTCGCTGGAAGATATCCGCGAGGTCGCGCTGCCGGTCCTGCGGCACCGCATCCTGGTGAACTTTCAGGCCGAGGCCGACGGCATCGACGCCGACCAGATTGTC
>DASTBU010000120.1:0-21619 GCA_035711845.1 Vicinamibacterales bacterium | reverse complement strand
GCGATCGGGCGATCGGGCGATCGACCGATCGCGGTCGCGCGATGGATGGAGGAGTTCATGCGGATGTCCAGCTTCAGACCCGCGGTGGCCGCGGCTGCGGTGATCGCCGGCAGCCTGACGGTGCTCGCCGCCCAGCAGCCTCCGGCGCCATCTCAGCCGGCGCAAGGACCCGATACCGGAGACCGTGAGAACCTCACCGCCGCGCCGGACCGGCGGCCGGATGAGGGGAAGGGCCCCTTCAAGACCCTCGTGATTCGCGGCGTGATGCTGATCGACGGAACGGGAGCGCCGCCGCAGGGGCCGGTGGACGTGGTGGTGGAGGGCAATCGCATCAGCTCGGTGCGCAGCGCGGGGACGCCCGGGCTCCCCCAGCGCGCCAGTCGTCCGCCCCAGAATGCGGACCACGAAATCGAGGCGACCGGCATGTACCTCTTGCCAGGCTTCGTCGACATGCACGTCCACGCGGGGGGCGCGCCGAAGAATGCGGACGCCGAGTATGCCTACAAGCTCTGGCTGGCGCACGGCGTCACGACCGTCCGCGGCGTCTCGCTCGGCAGCCAGGCGGTCAGCGTCAAGGACAGGGCGCGCAGCGAGCGGAACGAGATCGTGGCGCCGCGCATCTACAACTACCAGCGGCCGGGCAGCGGTTGGGACGGCGGCCGTATCGGCACGCCCGAAGCCGCGCGCGAGTATGTGCGATGGGCCGCGGCCAACAACATCGACGGCCTGAAGCTCGGCGCACAGGACCCCCCGATCATGGCGGCGCTGCTCGACGAAGCGAAGAAGCAGGGGCTGGGGTCGACCGCGCACCTGCAGCAAGGCGGGGTCGCGCAGATGAACGCCATCAAGGCGGCGCGGCTCGGGCTCGGCACGGTCACGCACTTCTACGGCCACTTCGAATCCCTGCTGAAGGATTATGTCGTCCAGCCCTGGCCGGTCGATATGAACGCCAACGACGAGCAGTGGCGCTTCGGCCAGGTCGCCCGCCTCTGGAACACGATCCACGAGCCCGGCTCACCGCAGTGGAAAGCGTATCTCGAAGAACACCTGAAGCTCGGCACCGTCTTCGATCCCACGTTCACCATCTACTCGGCCGGACGGGACCTGATGAAGTTCCGCAATGCCGGGTGGCACGACCGGTACACGCTGCCCTCGCTGATGGCGTTCTACACGCCGAGCCGCGCCAACCACGGCTCGTACTGGTACTACTGGACCACCGAGGACGAGGTGGAGTGGCGCAACTTCTACCAGGTCTGGTTCAAGCTGGTGAACGACTACAAGAAGATGGGCGGCCGTGTGACAACCGGCTCGGATTCCGGGTTCATCTATCAGACCTACGGCTTCGGCTACGTGAACGAGCTGGAGATGCTGCAGGAGGCCGGCTTCCATCCGCTGGAGGTCATCCAGGCCGCCACGATGAACGGCGCCATCACGCTGGCGGAACCGAAGGGGCAGCAGCCCCAATTCGGGATCGTACGAGCCGGGATGCTTGCGGACATGGTGCTCGTCGACCAGAACCCGCTGCAGAACCTCAAGGTGCTCTACGGGACGGGCGCCCTGAAGCTGAACGACAAGACCGGACAGCCCGAACAGGTTGGCGGCGTGAAGTACACGATCAAGGATGGGATCGTCTACGACGCGAAGCAGCTGCTCGCCGACGTCGCGGCGATGGTCGAGAAGCAGAAGCGGTCGAAGAAGACGACGACATCACAGTAGGTTCCAGCTTCCAGCTTCCAGCTTCCAGCTTCCAGTTACTCTCGCGTTTCAAGCTGGAAGCTGGGAGCTGGAAGCTGGAAGCTGACTACTGTCTCAACGTCGCAACCGGGTCCACGCGCATCGCGCGGCGTGCGGGCACCAGACACGCCAGGAGCGCGGCCGCCAGCAGGATCGCTGCGACCGCTGCGAGCGTCAGCGGGTCGGTCGGGCTCACCTCGTACAGCATCGATCGGAAGCCGCGCATGAGCAGCGCGGCGGCGCCAAGACCGAGCACCAGTCCGAACACCGCCTGGCCTACACCCTCTCGAAGGATCAGCCGCATGACATCCGCAGGCTGCGCACCGAGCGTCAGTCGGACGCCAATCTCTCCCCGGCGCATGGTCACGATCTGCGCCATGACGCCGTAGATTCCCGCGGCCGCGAGCGCCAGCGCCATGATCCCGAAGATCGCGAGCATTCGCACTGCGGCTGCCCGATCGTTCACCGATTGGGCCGCAACCTGTCCCATCGTCAGCACGTTCGACAGTGGCAGCTCGGGGTCGATCACGCGGAGCTGCTCGCGAACCTCTGGCACGAGTGCCGAGGGAGTGCGATCTGTCGACAACACGAATGTGAGAGCCGACGAAGGCATTTGGGGAAGCGGGAAGTACATCTCCGGGTTGACGGGTTGGTCGAGGCCCCAGTGCCGTACGTCGCCGACGACGCCGACAACCTCGCGCCAGACCTGCGTGCCCGCCAGCGTGATTCGCCGGCGAATGGGCGATTCGTTCGGCCAATAGCGCCGCGCCATTGTCTCGTTGACGATGACGACAAGGGGCGCGTCGGCCGTATCGGCCGGGGTGAAGGCCCGGCCTGCTTTCAATTGAACGCCCATCGCGTTGAAGTACCCCGGGGTGACCGACCGCGGGTGCGCTCGCGTCGGCGTGTCGGGATCGGGCTCGCGTCCTTCAATGCCGATCCCACGGCGGCTATCGCCACCCCCGATCGGCAGGATATTCGTGGCGCCCACTGCCCTGACCCCCGCGATCGCCGCGAAGCGCTCTTCAATCTGATCGAAGGTGGTCAGCAGTTTGTCGGCGCCCTTGTAGCGCGAATTCGGCAGCCGAATGAAGGCGGTGAGCACGCTATCCAGCTTGACACCAGGCTCCGCGTTGAGCAGCGCATGGAGGCTGCGCCACGTCAAACCGGTGCCGACGAGGAGCAGCGACGCGAGTGCGATCTCCGAAACCACGAGCGCGGACCGCAGTCTTCGCTTTACGCCCACCGCCGTCCTGCTGCTGCTCGTCAAAACCTCGTTGACGTCCTGGCCCGCAGCCGACCACGCGGGCAACGTTCCGAACAGAACCGCAGTCAGCAACGAGATGGCGCCTGTGAAGGCGAGGACGCGCAGGTCGATGGCGATTGCGTCCATCCCGAGAATGGCCAGGTTCGCGCCGGGCATCCGCCTTGCGAGGCGGATGCCCCAATACGCGACCAGAAGCCCACCGGTACCGCCGAGGATGCCCAACAGGAGGCTTTCGGTGATCATCTGCCCGGCCAGACGCGCCTGGCTTGCGCCGACGGCCGCACGCACCGCGAGTTCCCGGCGTCTCGACACCGCCCGAGCCAGCAGCAGGTTCGACACGTTGACGCACGCGATCAGCAGCACGAACGCCACCGCACCCAGCAGGAGCCACAGGCCCGCCCGGATCGGTTCGCGCACTTCGTCAGCCAGCAGGGACACCCAGGCACTGTGGGTGCGATTGGTGTCGGGATGCTGCTCGGCGAGGAGCGCTCCTACGCGATCCATGTCCGCACGTGCGGTGGACAGATCGATTCCCGGTTTCAGACGCGCGTAAACCCAGTACTCATGGCTGGCACGGCTGAGCGGTTGCGGCAGGCCCTGGAAGGGCTCTGGCACCCAAACCTGGATGGCAGCGTCCGGTGGAGCCCAGATCTGCACGCTCGCGTCAGGAAATCTGAACGTTGGCGGCAGGACGCCAATCACTTCGTGCGGGATGCCGCTCAGGAGAATCTTGCGTCCGACAATTGCGCCGTCGGAGCCAAAACGATCGCGCCACAACTCGTGCCCGATGACCATCACGCGATGGCGGCCGACGACACCCTCCTCGGGTACGAACGAACGCCCGAGCGCTGGCTGCACCCGCAGGACGTCGAAAAAGGCAGGGGTTACGGCAGCCGCTGAAATACGAATCGGTTCACCGCCTTCTGTGAGATCCACCGTCAGCCCTGACACGGCCGCCATCGAGGAGAAGACGGTGTTCATCTTCTCCCAATCGACGAAATCAGCCGCCGCCGCGACATTGTCGAACACCCCTTCAGCGGGGCGTTTTTCCCAAACCATCACGAGCTTGTCGGGATCGGGATAGGGCAGCGGCCGGAGAAGCACGGCATCGACGGCAGAAAAGGTGGCCGTATTTGCGCCGATGCCAAGGGCCAGCGTGAGAATGGCGATGAACGACGTGCCTCGATCTGCTCGCAGCAGTCGGCCGGCGTAACGAAGGTCCTGCATGAGTGCGTTCATCCACCACCTCCAGCGGCGCATGCCGCTCACGATCCGCGCTGCCCGCCTGGCACGCTCGAGCCGCTCGCCGAACCCATGCACGACAGCGTCTCCGATCGCGCTGCACCAGACACGGGTCGGGCTGCCGCCAGATTCGCGGACCGCGCGCAGCTGCTGCTCGAACAGCAGCTCCATCTCGTGCCCGAACTCGTCCCGTACGTGCCGCGGAAACGCGAGGAGCAGCAGCCGATACGGGTTCATCCGCGTGACCGTGCGAGGAGCCGTTTCACGCGCGCTTCGTTGACGGCCGCTTCGAGCCGCCGCGCTTCGGCCGCCGCGACCTGTTCCCCGAAGCTCGTCAAGCCGAAGTACCGCCGCCGTTCGTCTTCATCAGTGCGGCCCGACGGCGCTTCGCGCGGCTCGATCAGGCCGTCGGCGAGCATCGCTCGCAGCGTGCGATAGAAGTTGCCCGGCATGATCCTGGCGAACTCGCCCCGCTGCTGAACCTCCCGCACAAGGCTCCAGCCATGGCGCTCGCCGTCGGCCAGCGCGAGGAGGATCTGAAACACGAGAGGCTTGAGCGGCAGCAGGCGGCCAGCCCTGGGAGTCGAGGAACGGGCCGTGGACATGTTCGGGATGATAGTGTCGAAATGACGTTAGTGTCAAATTGATACTATTTTCGAGGTCCCTCGTCCGTAGCCTGTAGCCCGTGGCCTCTCGTATCCCGGAACGGGCACGCGGATCACGGACCACGGACCACGCACCACGGCCTGATATATTGAACACGATGTATTCCCTCATCCTGTTGCTCCATTCCTGGTTGCGCTGGGCAGTCCTCCTCGCGGGCTTCGTCGTCGTCGCCAGGGCGCTCGCGCGCGGCGGTCGGCCCTGGACGCCGACCGACGAGCGCGCGGGATCCTGGTTCGTCATCACGCTCGACCTGCAACTCCTGCTCGGTGCGCTGCTCTACTTTGCGCTCAGCCCCATCACGCGGCAGGCCTTCGACGACTTCGGAGCGGCGATGCGCACATCGGGCATTCGCTTCTGGGCCGTCGAGCACCTGCTCGGCATGGTGATCGCAATCGCCCTCGCGCACGTCGGGAAGAGCCGCATCCGAAAGGCGGCGACGGACGCCCGGCGGCACCGGCTCGCGTTGATATTCTTCGGGCTCGCGCTTCTCGCAGTCCTTGTCTCGATCCCGTGGCCGGCCATGCCCAACGGCCGGCCGTTGTTCAGGTGGTAATGTCATGCGACGCACACTCTGGTTCCTGACGACGCTGGCGCTCGCCGCCGGCGCGGCGGCCTCCGCCCAGCCGGCCGCGGGTCGCCCGATGACCATCGACGATCTCCTTGCTGCCGAGCGCGTATCCGATCCGCAGCTCTCGCCGGACGGGCGATCGGTGGTCTTCGTGCGCACCACCACCAACATCCAGAGCGGGAGCCGCAATGCCGACATCTGGATCGCGAGCGCGGACGGGTCGGGTCAGCCGAAGGAGCTGATTGCCGGGGCGAAGAGCGAGAGCACGCCGAGATACTCGGCCGACGGCAAACGCCTCGCGTTCATCTCCACACGCGACGGCGCGCCGCAGGTCTACGTGGCCGATCCCGACGGCAGCCGCGTGACGAAGATCACCGATTTTTCGATGGGCGTGCAGCCGCCGCTCGTGATCTCGCCCGACGGATCGCGCGTGGCCTTCGTGTCCGACGTCTACCGGGGCTGCACCGACGAGGGCTGCAACAGGCGGCGTCTGGAAGAAGGCGAGAAGAGTCCCGTCAAGGCCAGGCGTCTCACGCGGCTGTTCTACCGCCACTGGGACGAGTGGCGCGAGGACCTGCGGCACCACGTATTCGTCGCCGACGTCGACAGCCGCCGTGTCGTCGACGTGACGCCGGGCGATTTCGATTCGCCTCCGACGCAGCAGGAGGGTGGTGCGATTGCATTCTCACCAGATGGGAAGGAGCTGGCGTTCGTCTCGAACCGCGAAGGCATGGACCGTGAGGCCTGGACGACCAACAACGACGTCTATGTAGTGCGCGCCGCGGGAGGCGAGCCACGAAAGCTGACGGCGAACCCCGCCGCCGACGTGAATCCGGTGTTCTCGCCTGATGGGAAGCTGATCTACGTGCGCGCGCAGCGCCGGGCCGGCTTCGAGTCGGATCGGTGGTATATCGACGCCTACGATCGGGCGAGCGGCGCCCGGCGCACTGTGTTCGAGACGCCGGACCTGTCGGTCGGAGGCTTCACCCTGTCGAACGACGGCCGTTCGATCTGGTTCACGGCAGCCCAGAAGGGGCGTCAGCACCTGTTCACGGTGCCGTCGGCCGGCGGCACGCCCAGGCTGGTTGCCGAGGGAGGCGCGATCTCATCGGTCGGCGCAGGGGACGGCTTCGCGGTGTTCTCGAAATCCACGCTGACCTCGCCACCCGACCTGTTCCGCGTCGCCGCCGAAGGCGGGACGGTCCAGCAACTGACGCAGATGAACGCGTCATGGCTGAAGAACGTGCGCTTTTCGGTACCGCAGAGCCTGACCGTCACCGGTGCAGGCGGCGCGCCGATCCAGTACTGGCTGATTCCGCCGCCCGGGTTCGACAAGGACCGCAAGTACCCGGTCGTCTTCCTGATTCATGGCGGTCCTCAGGGCGCGTGGGACGACGCGTGGTCGTCGCGGTGGAATCCGTCGCTCTGGGCCGCGCAGGGCTGGCTCGTCGTCGCCCCGAATCCGCGGGGCTCCACCGGCTTCGGCCAGGCATTCCTCGACGAGATCTCCGGCGACTGGGGGGGGAAGGTGATGACCGATCTCGACGGGGTCTTCGACGCCGTGGCGAAGATGCCGTTTGCGGATTCGACCCGTATGGGCATAGCCGGCGCCAGCTACGGTGGATACGCCGTGAACTGGATCCTCGGCCACACGGATCGCTTCAAGGTGGGGGTGTCGCACGACGGCGTGTTCAACCTGGAATCCATGAGCATGGCGACCGAAGAGCTGTGGTTCACCGAATGGGAGTTCGGCGGACGGCCCTGGGAGGGTAAGGCGCGCGAGCAATTCGCCAAGTGGTCACCGCACCTCTTCGCGCACAACATCAAGACGCCGACGCTCATCATCACCAACGAGCAGGACTTCCGCGTGCCCGTCGATCAGGGCATACAGATGTTCACGGTGCTCCGGCGGAACGGCGTGCCGGCAGAGATGATCATCTTCCCGGACGAGGGACACTGGGTGCTCAAGGCCAACAACAGCCGATACTGGCACGAGGCGGTGTTCGGCTGGATCCAGCGCTACCTCGGATCCCCAGAGGGGACGCGCTGAGGCATTACTCGACAGACAGAAGGCGACACAATTGCTGCTGCGCCTTCTCAGCGATCGCAATCATCCCGCACCGGTTGGCCTCTGCGCCGGCAGCCGAGTGCCCCCAATGCTCGGCCGGCGTGGTAATGCCACGCGCCGTTCGTGAAACAGTCGTAGCGGATGCAGCCACGCCGAGACGATCCCGCGGCCGGACAAGAACCGTGCGCACGGCCGCGCTTGCAGATCCGCAAAGCAGCCAGCTAGCATGCCAATGCACGGAACACGAGGAGGTTATCGTGGCGACAACGCAAGAAGCTCTGCAGATCAGCGCGATCGTGCCCACCATCACCGTCGACGATTTGCAGAAGAGCATTGCCTTTTACGAAGCGCTCGGCTTCACCGTCGAGGAGCGGTGGGAAGACAACGAGACGCTGCTCGGGGTGATGCTGCGCGCCGGCAAGAGCCAGGTCGGCTTGAGCCAGGACGATTGGCAGAAGGGACGCGAGCGAAAAAAGGGTGTCGGCATGCGATTGTTCATGTCGACGACGCAGAACGTCGACGAGATTGCGGCGCGGGCCAAGGCCGCCGGCGTCAGGCTCGATTCGGAGCCGCACGACACCGAGTGGAAGAGCCGGGCGTTCGAGGTTACCGATCCGAGCGGTTTCCTGATGACCATCTCTTCGGACATCCCCGCCTAGACGCGATGACGGTGGAGGCGTCGTGACCGAGTCATGAACGCTGGCGCCCGGCGCGTGCAGCGCGTCTATCTCGTCTTGCTCCTCCTGCACACGCTGGCGGCGTCGTTCATCTGGGGGATCAACACGCTCTTCCTCCTCGACGCCGGGCTCACCAACGCACAGGCGTTCGCCGCCAATGCGTTCTTCACCGCCGGGCTCGTCTTCTTCGAAGTGCCAACGGGAGTCGTCGCCGACATGCGCGGGCGGCGGCTCTCGTACCTGCTCGGCACGCTGACGCTGGCCCTCTCGACGCTTCTCTACCTCCTGATGTGGCGCATCTCGGCGCCATTCTGGGCCTGGGCGCTGGCGTCAGCTTTGCTGGGGCTAGGCTTCACCTTCTTCTCGGGTGCCGTTCAGGCCTGGCTCGTCGATGCGCTCAAAGCCCAAGGTTACGACGGCGCGCTCGATCCGGTTTTCGCTCGCGGCGAGATCGTCGAGGGCGTGGCGATGCTCGGTGGGTCGGTGCTCGGAGGCTACCTCGCGCAGGTGACCAATCTCGGGGTGCCGTACCTGCTACGCGCCGCCGCGCTGGCGCTCAGTTTCGTGACGGCATTTCTCCTGATGCACGACCTCGGATTCACGCCCAAACGCGACGCCGGCGTAGTGCGCCAGGCGAAGGCGGTGCTGCGCGGTGCGACCCAATACGGATTCGCCAACCGGCCCGTGCGGTGGGTGATGATCGCCAGCGCGTTCACCGATGGCGTGTCGATTTACGGGTTCTATGCGATGCAGCCGTACCTGCTCGACTTGTACGGCGATCCGAAGGCGTATGGCATCGCCGGACTGTCGGCGGCGATTGTCGGTGGCGCGCAGATTGCCGGCGGCCTGCTCGTGTCGCCGCTGTCGCGCGTCGCCCCGCGGCGTACGACCTTGTTGCAGGCGGCAGTGGTGGCGAGCGCTCTGACGCTCCTCCTCATCGGACTCGTGCCTCGCTTCCTGGTCGCCATCGGACTGCTCGCGGCGTGGGGACTTGTATTCGCCACCGTGGCGCCGGTCCGGCAGGCCTACCTCAACGAGCTGATTCCGTCCGAGCAGCGCGCCACCGGGCTGTCGTTCGATTCCTTGATGGGGTCCGGCGGTGGCGTGGTCGTGCAGCCACTCCTCGGCAAGGCCGCGGACCTCTACGGCTATCCGGCTTCTTACGTATGCTGTGCCACGATCCAACTGCTAGCGGCGCCGTTCATCTGGCTGGTTCGACGCGAGCGGCCCGATCTCTGATGCTGTCTGTCGTCGCCGGTCGCCCGGCGGGTCCGATCGATTGGTGCTGCCTTCCACAATACGGTGACGCACCGAGGGCGCTCGAGGCGCCCGCCTCGCCGTAGAAGCTGGGAGACAGCTCAGGAGCGGGGACGCCTCGAGGCGTGGCAGCGGCTCTTCGGCGCCGTCGGGACGAAAATCGGTGGCGATCACCGTCACGGCCGCTGGCGACGATGACATCTATCGCGTTGTCTTCGGCTTCAGCTCGTCATACCCTCGCCTGGACATCCCAGCCGGAATCGCGTAGAAGATCGCGTCATGACCCGGCGCGTGCGCTGGTCGATCATTGCGGCCGCGATCGTCGTTGCCAGTGCGGCGGGCGCGCTTGTCGTCCCGGCGTGGACGCGGGCGTCGGGGCGCGCCGACCGCCGGGCGCGAGGAGAAACGGAAGTCCGAATCAGCGTGCCGGCGGGCCTCAGCGGGACGGTCTACCGCGCCGGCGACACGCTTCAGGAGGCGACGCGACTCGAGAGCGCCCGCGAGTCGATGTGGCTGCCCGAAGGCCGTTACTTCCTCGAAGTCCCGACGCCGGATGGACCTCCCCTGTTCTATGCGATATCCCTGCGGGCCGGGGAGCGCGGGCCGGATGCGGACGGCTCGTTTGCCATCGCTGTACGCACGACGATCCCGCCCCCACTCGTCGCCGATGCTTCGCCGCCCTTCGTCGTCGTGCCGGCCGGTCAGTTCGAGTTGGGGGATCGGCGCAATCCCGGCGAAAGCCAGCACGTCTGGCTGCCTGCGTACTTCATTGGCGCGTTCGAGGTGACGAATGCGGACTTCAGGCGCTTCCTCAACGATCCGGGTGGGTACGACGATCGCGCGAACTGGACGGCGTCGGGCTGGGCCTGGAAGCAGCGCGGGACGTCGCGGATCACCGCCCGGCTCGATCGCCGCGATCCGAACTACCTTCGCTTCGGCGTCGACGATCTCCCGGTCGTACTGGTGACATGGTACGAGGCGCGCGCGTACTGCCGGTGGCTCACGCGCCGACACGAGCGCGACGGGTGGATCTTCCGGCTGCCGAGCGAGGCCGAATGGGAGAAAGCGGCGCGCGGGCCCGACACCTTCGATTACGGTCTGGGGATGACGCTCAGCGAACCGCAGGCGTCCCTGTACAACTGGAAGAAGAACCCTCACGTTGCAACCACGCTCGTCGGATTTCGCGCGACGCGGGAGCGCTATGCACCCAACCGTTACGGCGTCTACCACGCGTCGGGCAACGCCGCCGAGTGGACCAGGACGCTCTCGCGTCCCTACAACTGGCATTCGCCGTACCGCGAAGACGACCGCAACGACGAGGAGGCAAGCGGCCTCCGCGTCACACGGGGGGGGTCCTGGTACTCGGCGACCACGTCCCGCCTCGGCCTGATGTACCGCGAGGAGTTCCAGCCCGAATTGAGCAGCGACGACCTCGGCTTCCGTATCGTCGCCGTGCGGCTGCCCGTCGCCACAGCGCGTTCGAGCCCGGTGGTGGGGCAGTAACGGAGGTGTGCCGACGGTGCCTCGGCCCCGCAGCCTTCCTGCTGGGGGTAGAATTCACCCCAGCACTCCCGCCCTATGATCGGCAGCGCCTGAAAGAGGTGTTCGCGGGCGCGCGCGCACTGCCCGCCTCCGACCGTCAGGCCTACGTCTCCGCGGCCTGCGCGGGCAACGACGCGCTGCGCCAGGAAATGGAGTCGCTCCTGGCGGCGGATGAGCGCGCGAAGAGTTTTCTCGAGTGCGAGAACCTTCGACGCGGCTTCGCCGGTTTCATACCAGCCGATGCCGACGGCGATTAGCGCCCCCCCGCTGCACGAGCTCCGGGTCGTTGATGATGAGGGGGAGCTTCGCGTCGCGCGCCGCCTCACGATCGCGTCGAGGCCCTGAAACGCCGTGTTGTCTGCGGTCACCCACAGGGCCTGCACGCTGCGCTGGGTCAGCACCTGCGCCGCCTGAAGAATCTCGCTTGTCCCGGTGATGGCAATCTCCTGCAGCTGGATGCCGCGCTGCTCGAAGATGCCGCGCGCCATACCCACTACCTTGACCGAGTTGTGAGGATGTGATGTCCAGAGGAACGCCAGAGCTGGCTGCGGCTCATAGGCGCGAATTGACATCGTTGGTGGAGGGCATCAGAATCGGCCCCAGAGTCGGCCACATGTGGTTTGCCTTCAAGCGCCTCGCGCTCGGCATCACGCTGATCCTCCTCACGTCCGCTGTCCTGCTTTTTTCTGACCTCGGCCGCCGGACCTCGGTCCGCGGGTCGGTCGTCAGGATCGCCATCCTGCAGCACGCATCCAGTCCCGTCCTCGATGACGGGATTACAGGCATGATCCAGGGACTGGCCGAGCACGGGTTCGCGGACGGTGCGGCGGCGTCGATACAGCGCTTCAACGCCGAGGCAGACATGGCGGTCGGCAACGCGATTGCCAGTCAGATCGTGAGCGGCGAGTACGACCTCGTCCTCACGTCGAGCACGCCGTCGATGCAGGCTGTCGCCAACGCCAACCGGGAAGGGCGCGTGCGTCACGTCTTCGGCATCGTGGCGGATCCCTTCGTCGCCGGGATCGGCCTCGATCGCGCCGATCCCACGAAGCACCCGAAGCACATGGTGGGCCAGAGCACGTTCCTGCCAGTCAACGACGTGTTCCGGCTCGTGAAGGAGTCTCTGCCCGGCCTCAGGATCGTGGGCACGGCATGGAATCCGGCGGAGGCGAACTCGCGCGCGTTCGTGATGGCGGCGCGCGAGGCGTGCCGCACGTTGGGAATTACGCTGCTCGAGGCGAACGTCGACAGCCCGTCCGCAGTGGTCGAGGCCGTCAATTCCGTCATCGCCCGTGGGGCGCAGGCGTTCTGGGTTCCCGGCGACAACGTCATGATGTCCACCGTCCCCACCACGGTGGAGACCGCGCGCCACGCCGGCATCCCGGTGTTCACCATCTCGCCAGGGAAGCCCGATCGCGGTACGTTCGTCGATATGGGCCTCGATTTCGTCCAGGTCGGACGTCTGGCCGGGGCACTCGCCGCGAGCGTGTTGCGCGGGACCGATCCGGCTACGATTCCAATCCGCGACGTCCTGGACGAAGTGCCCAGGCGGGTCGTCATCAATACGCTCGCGTTGAAAGGACTGAAAGAGCCGTGGCGCGTGCCGGCGGAAGCGCGCAACCTGGCGACAATCCTCGTCGACGAGACTGGGATCCACGACAGATCGGCGAACACGCCGGACCGCAAGCCGGCCGGCCGTCCCCTCGCCAAGCGGTGGAATGTCGATCTCATCGAATACAACACCGTCGTCGATGTCGAGGAGGCTGAGGCGGGCGTGCTCGGCGGGCTGCGCGACTCGGGCCTCGTGGAAACCCGGGACTACCGCCTCAGCATCCGCAACGCGCAAGGCGACATGGCCACGATGAACAGCCTTGTGGATGCGGCGATCAGCGACAGGACGGATCTCCTCATCACGTTCTCGACACCGACGCTGCAGGCCGCCATCCAACGCTCGCAGGGCGTACCGGTGGTGTTCAACTACGTGGCGAACGCCGTGTGGGCCGGAGCCGGGCGGAGCGACACCGATCACCTGCCGAATGTGACCGGCGTCTACCTGCCGGGCGCTTACGACGAGATGGTTGCGCTGATCCGCGAAGTCCTGCCTCAGGCCCGGGTGCTCGGCACGCTGTACGTGCCGTCCGAGGTGAACACCGTCTATCACCGCGATCAATTCGGTGAGGCCGCCCGCAAGGCGGGACTGGAATTCGTAACCGTCGCGGCGAACACGGCCTCGGAAGTGGCGGATGCGGCGCTGTCGCTGGCCAGCCGAAAGATCGACGCCATCTGTCAGCTCCCGGGCAACCTCACGGCTTCGGCCTTCCCCACGATCGCCGAGGCGGCGCGGCGCTCCGGACTCCCGCTTTTCGGCTTCCAGACGAGCGCCGCCGAGGCCGGCGCTCATCTTGTCGTGGCGCGGGACTATCGGGATGGTGGCGCGGCGGCAGCGCGCCTGGCCGTGCGGATCATGCGCGGCGAGAGCCCGGCTTCGATTCCGTTCGAACCGGCCAGCGAGACGAAGCTCGTCGCCAACGTGGAAGCCGCCCGTGCCATCGGTCTGCGCATTCCCGAGACGGTACTGGCACGCGCCCAACGCGTGATCGGCGCCCTACCGGTGACCCACCGCGCGAATACACGAAAATAGAAACCAGAACAGAAGTTGTGAATCGACCGAACGAGTGCGGCGGGATTGCGAGCGAGCACAGCGAGCGAGCCACGCGAGCCGCTTTCGCGCTTCGCGCGACGGCGGCCGAGGCGGAGCGGGGGCGTCGGGGGTTCCCGCGAGCGCCCGCCTGCGCCTAGGCTTCGGCGAGGTCTCGCCGTAGCGCTGCGCGCGAAGGCGGAAGCGAGTAAGGGGGTCCGGGGGACGAAGTCCCCCGCATGAGAATGGAAATCACCCGAATCCAGACTTCCGGTGCCCTCGAGCTGCGGATCCGCGGAAGGCTCGATGGGTACTGGGCGGATCACCTGACGAACAGCCTCGCCGAGACGATGCGCGAGGGGCACGATCGCATTCGCCTGGAGCTCTCGGACGTCAGCTTCATGAGCTCGGCCGGGATTGCCGTCCTGATGAGGTGCTACAAGCAGCTCCAGCGCATCGACGGTTCGCTGAGCGTCGTCCGCCCGTCGCCGCAGGTCAGAACGGTGCTGCAAATGACGGGTCTGGCCGACGTGCTCATCGAGGCCGGCGAGGGGACGTCCGAGCGCGAGGCCGGTCCGGTCGACGGCACGACTTTCGAGCGCTCGGGGGCCGTCTTCCATGTCTTCGAGCTGGCGCCAGGCGCCGAAGTGCGGTGCCGCGTCATCGGCACCGACGCACCGCTCGGAGCAAGCGCGTTTCGCGAAGAGCATTGCTCGAGCGTTCCGCTGCGAGACTCGGCGTTCGCATTCGGAATCGGCGCCATCGGTGAAGGCTTTTCCGACTGCCGCGACCGTTTCGGGGAATTCGTCGCGGTCGGTCACGCCGCGGCGTATCAGCCGGCCGACGGGACCAACGTTCCGGACTACCTGGTCGGATCGGGCGATCACGCGTCAGAGCTGCAAATCCTGTATTGTCTGGCCGGCGACGGAAGCTTCGCCCGACTGGTCCGGTTCGACGCCGGGTCGTCGGGCGCCATCACGCTCGGCGATCTCGCCACGAGCTGTCTCGAGATGTCGGGGGCGGACACCGCGGCCGTCGTGATCGTAGGTGAAGCGGCGGCTCTGGTGGGGGCCGCGCTGCGGAAATCGCCGGCGCAGCCGGGCGAGCCGGACCTCTTCGCGTTCCCGGCGGTCAGATCGCGACTGACCTTCACGACGGAGCGCGCGTTCGCACGAAGCCTCACGCTCGCCGTCGGCCTCGTGTCGCGGCGCCAGCAACCCCAACTGCGGCCGCTCGGCAAATCACCCGATCTCTTCGGACATTTTCATGCGGCGGCGTTCTCCTTCGGTCCGCTGAAGCGTGGCCGCATCGATCTCAAGGAAACCGTCGCGAACCTCTTCGAGACCGAGAGCCTGCTCGGCGTCCTGCACCTCCTCAACGACACCAGAGAAGTGGTGGGAATCGGGCAGAGCGAATTCATCCGGGGAGCGTGTTGGGCCGCGCCGGCTGGCGTCTGGGAGACGAGCTGACATGTCCTTGGTGATCGGCGCGTTCACCATCGGAGCGATCCTCTCGCTGCTCGCTCTCGGCGTGTTCGTGAGCTTCCGGGTGTTCGAGTTCCCCGATATCACCGCGGACGGTTCCATTACGCTGGGCGCCGCCGTGGCCGCCACGCTCCTGGTCGCGCAGGTGCACCCCGTGCTCGCCACGGCGATCGCCTGCGCAGCAGGGGCGGTCGCCGGCGCCACGACGGGAGTGATCCACACGCGCTTCGGCATCAACAAGCTGCTCTCTGGCATCCTGGTGATGACGGCGCTCTATTCAGTCAACCTGCACGTCATGGGCCGGAGCAACGTGCCGCTGCTCTCCGAGCGGACGCTGGCGACGCTGGCCGAGAGTGCCGGGACGACCGCCCTTCGCGCCGATCGCCTCAATCTGGCTGGTTGGGAGGTCAGCACGCGCGACGTCTCGGTCCTCGTCCTCGCGCTGCTGGCTGCGACGCTGGCCGCGGCGATCCTCTTCGTGTTCTTCCGCACGCATCTGGGTACAACGATGCAGGCGGCCGGCGACAATGCCCAGATGATCAGCGCGCTGGGCGTCAACGTGAAGACGATGATCATCCTTGGCCTGGCGCTGTCGAATGCCATGGTGGCGCTGGCCGGCGCGCTGCTCGCGCAGTATCAGGGCTTCGCGGACGTGCAGATGGGGATTGGAATGGTGGTGTGGGGGCTCGCCAGCGTCATCATCGGAGAGGCGCTGGTGGGGACGCGGCAACTCGGGTTCATCATCACGGGCGCGGTGATGGGATCGGTGCTCTTCCGACTGCTCGTCGCGATCGCGCTGCGCGGCGGACTCAACCCGAACGACCTCAAGCTGATCACGGCCGTCTTCGTCTTCGTCGCGCTTGTCCTCCCGACGATGCTGTCGAGAGTCGCGGGGTCGCGGCGTGGAAAGCCGACAGGCGCCGGGGCCTGACTCCGGGACCATGCTCGACATCCGACAGATTGTCAAAACGTTCAACGCAGGGACTGCAAACGAGCTGCGCGCGCTCCAGAGCATCGACCTGTCCGTCGACGAGGGGTCGTTCGTCATCGTCGTGGGGACGAACGGGTCCGGCAAGTCGACGCTGCTCAATGCCATCGCCGGGACGTTCCCCGTGGATGCCGGGGCCGTCCGGATCGACGGCGTGGACGTCACGGCGTGGCCCGAGCACCGCCGGGCGAGCCTCGTCGGACGCGTGTTCCAGAACCCTTTCTCCGGCACCGCGCCTTCGATGACGATCGCCGAGAACCTCGTTCTGGCGACCCGGCGGGGTCAGAGGCGCGGCCTCGGATGGGCGCTGACACGCCGGATGCGCGTCGAGCTGCGCGAGCGCGTCCGCTGGCTCAACATGGGTCTGGAGGATCGCCTCGACAATCCGATCGGCAGCCTGTCTGGCGGCCAGCGTCAGGCGCTCACGCTGCTGATGGCATCATGGGTGAAGCCGAAGCTCCTGCTGCTCGACGAGCACACGGCCGCCCTCGATCCGAAGAGCGCCGATCAGGTGATTCGCCTGAGCCAGGAGATCGTCTCGCGCGACAGGCTGACGACCCTTGCCGTGACTCACTCGATGACGCAGGTGACGCACCTCGGCGACCGGGTCGTGATGATGCACCGAGGCCGTGTGATACACGACTTTCGCGATGCCGAAAAGCGACGCCTGCGCGTCGACGATCTGCTCGCGCGCTTCGAAGAGGTCCGGCGGGCGGAACAGATCGACGAGACGGCGGCCGAGATGCTCCGGCACATGTACGCCTAGAGCATGAAGCGACTGACGCGTCTTACGACGCGTTCAAGAGTGAGCGCGTCGAGAAGAACGTGGCACACGTCGATGCCCTCAATTCCCGGTGCTGGAGTTCGATCAGGAAGACGCCCGGCAGGCGGGGCAGATCCGAGCGCATCTCGCATCGAAGGGGACGCCCATCGGTCCGTACGACGTGCTGATCGCCGGGCCAGGCCAAGGCGCGCGAGCTGACGCTCGTCACGCACAACACCATCGAGTTCCAACGAGTAAGTCGAGGATTGGAAGGGGTCGACTTCGCAGCGGGCAAAGGACGTAAAGCCATGACGAAGATCGCGGGCGTCGGCCGAATGTCGAGAGATGTCGACGTCACAAGGAACGGGCTGGCAGTTTCTGATCGGGCAGGGCGGCTGGCCGTTGGCCAGACCTGAGGTCCGCTTCGCGCCGGGTTTTGAGCGGACGAGTCGCCCCCCTCGCGTCGGAATCGCCACGTGAGGTACAACAGACAAAAGTAGCCGTCGTTGATGAAGCGGAAAGCTTCGGAGGTGATGATGCGATCGATCCTGACATGCGCCGCCCTCGTGCCGCTGGTTGCCGGCTGGGCCGTGGAGGCCGCCCGCCAGAATACAGGCGCGGCCCAGCAGCCGGCCGGCCTGCCGTTCCAGGTGCAGGTGGTGGCCGACTTCGAATCGCCCTGGGCGATGACTTTCCTGCCTGACGGCCGGATGTTGATCACCGAGAAGTCCGGCACCCTCAACCTCGTCTCCGCGGACGGCCAGCAGCGGAAACGCGTCGACGGCATTCCGCCCGTGTCGAGTGCGGGACAGGGCGGCTTGATGGACGTCGTGTTGCACCCCGGCTTCACGCAGAACCGGCTCGTGTACTTCAGCTATTCCGAGGCAGGCCAGGGTGGCAACGGGGTCGTCCTCGCCCGCGGGGTCTTCGCCGATGGCGCGCAGCCGGTCCTGCAGAAAGTCGAGACGCTCTTCCGAGCCTCGCCCTATGTGGAAGGCGACGGCCATTACTCTGGCCGCATCGCGTTCTCAACGGACGGGTACCTCTTTTTCACCAACGGCGAGCGCCAGAAGTTCGAGCCGGCGCAGGATCCGAAAGCGACGCTGGGGAAGGTGCTCCGCCTCGTGGACGACGGAACGCCGGCGCCTGGCAATCCGCTGGCCGCCAAAGGATTCCATCCGGCCGTCTGGTCCTACGGCCATCGCAACCTGCTCGGCATTGCCTTCGATGCAAGCGGCAACCTCTGGGAACAGGAAATGGGTCCCCAGGGCGGTGACGAAGTGAACCTGATCCTGCCCGGCCGGAACTACGGCTACCCGATCGTATCCGACGGCGATCACTATGATGGCAAGCCGATCCCCGATCACGACACGCGTCCCGAGTTCGAGAAGCCCAAGGTGAGCTGGAATCCCGTCATCTCACCTGCAGGCCTGATGGTCTACTCCGGCAAGCTCTGGCCGCAGTGGAAGGGCGACCTGTTCATTGGCGGCCTCTCCAGCCAGGCGCTGATTCGCGTCGACGTGGAGGGCACGAACGCCCGGAAAGGCGACCAGTGGCCGATGGGCGCGCGCATCCGCGAGCCCGAGGAGGGCCCGGACGGCGCGATCTGGCTGCTCGAGGACGGGCGGCGCGAGGCCAAGGGCCGGCTCCTGAAGCTGACGCCCGTTGGCTCCGGTTCACGCTGAATGCTGGTCGGTGCCCATGCGACACCCCACCCTGGCTGCTGCAGTTGCCGCCCTCCTGATCGTCCAGCCGGTGTCGGCGCAGACCGAGACGCGCATGAAACCCACCGCGCCCGGCACGCCCGGCGACCCGGTCTGGCAGGGCACGCTGCGCATGAGCGACGGCCGCACGTTCATCACCGACGGCGGCCTTGCCGTCGACGCCGCGTTCGCCAGGCCGGTCGCTCTGCCGGCGCGCGAGGTCCCATCCAAGTTGCTCGAGGACTACCTGAAGGCCTCGCACAAGCACGAATACGGCTTCGCCGACCTCACGCTGGCGGCGACAGGGAAGACTTACACGTCGCCGAGCGGGATTGCGCTGAGCGCGACCTACATCAACTACCTGCGGCGCATCGCACCGCGCGGATCGCGTTTTCGGATGACGGAGGGAGTGCACCCGATCATTGTCGTCGCCGACGGCAGTCCGATCGCCGTACTCATGCCCGTGAAACAGTGACGAGGCGACAGACGTGACAGTCGATGCCGAAGGCGAGCGCCTCGTGTAAGACGTCTTCATAGGGCATCGACTTCACGCCGCTTGCTGTTTGTGCCGGACGAGCCAGATACCCGGATTCGACGCAGGGTCCTTGGCCACCCAGGCGCGCCATTGTTGCTGCCTTCGAAGGTCACGGTGATGAGGGCCGTTATTATCGGATCACGCCATTCGGCCGCCAAGTGGTCCGGGCGGAAGCCTCCCGGCTCGAGGCGGTGCTGCGTCAAGAGCGGAAGCGCAGGCTCCTGCCGTCCGGCGGATTGCGGTGATCGATCGAGTCTCATTCGCTGATCGATCGAGCCTCTTCTGCCGGCCTCAGCCGGGGCGCGGGGACCGCGTGCGCGGGGCGAGGCGCCGGCTTCCGGCCGCGAAACCGTTCGGCCAGCGCGTCGCGCCAGTCCGACAGGATCTCGTAGACCGTCGGGATCACCAGCAGGGTCAGCAGCGTGGACGTGAGCACGCCGCCGATCACGGCGCGGCCCAGCGGCGCCCGGAAGTCCGCTCCCTCTCCGACGCCCAGCGCCACGGGCACCATGCCCGCAATCAGCGCGAACGTCGTCATCAGGATCGGCCGCAGGCGCACGCGTCCCGCTTCGATCAACGCTTCGCGCCGATCGATCCCCGTCTCCTCCGACCACTTCGCGAAGTCGATCAGCAGGATGGCGTTCTTGGCCACGATGCCCATCAGCAGGATCACCCCGATCATGCTCATGATGTTCAGCGTGGATCCCGTGACCAGCAGCGCCAGCATCACCCCGATCAGCGACAGGGGAAGCGACAGCAGGATGGCCAGCGGATCCAGGAACGATCCGAACTGGACCACGAGCACCAGGTACATCAACATGATGGCGATGCCGAGCGACGTCATGATCCGGACGAACACTTCCTGCTGATCGGCGGTCTCTCCACCGAGGGTGAGCACGTATCCTGGCGGAAACGCGACGGTGTCCAGCCTGCGCTGTATGTCCGTCATCACTTCGGTGAGCGAGCGTCCCTCGGTGTTCGCCTGCACCGAGATCACGCGATCGCGATCGAGGTGATCGATGCGAGCGGGGCCGAGGCTGCTCGTGATCTGCGCGACCTGGCCGAGCGGGACGATGTTGGGCGCAGACGGCTCACCGCCGCCACCGCCGCCGCCCGGCAGCGTGATCGGCAGCGACTCGAGCGTCGCGAGCCGTTCGCGGGCCTCCGGCGCGAGACGAACCGTCACGTCCCGCGTCTCGCCCGTCGGGTCGACCCAGTCACCGGCATCCACGCCCGCGAACGCGACGCGAAGCGCCTGCGCAATCTGGCCGACCGTGAGCCCGAGCGCCCCCGCAAGCCCGCGATCCACGCCGACCTCGAGCTCGGGCTTCTGTCCCTTGGTGGACAGCCCGATATCGACGGCGCCAGGCACCTGACGCACCTCGGCGACGACCGCCTCGGCCAGACGGGACAATTCCTGGGTGTCGGGCCCTCGCAGCTGGAGCTGTATCTGCTTCTGGTTGTCGAACGATCCGGAGCTGATGGAGGCGGTCACGCCGCCCAGGCGCGAGAGCTCGGCCCGCAGCTCCGTCGAGACCTCTTCCTGATGCCGCTCGCGCTCCGCCTTCGGCGTCAGCCGCACGTAGACGTTCCCTTCGTCCACGGCGCCGGTTTGTCCACCGATGGTCGTATACGTATAGGCCACCTCGGCCTTCGATCTGGCGAGCCGCGCGGCTTCCTCCGCCTTCAGCCGCGTGTATTCGAGATTCGAGCCCGGAGGCGTCTCGATCCTGACGTTGAACTCCGAAATATCCTGGACGGGAAAGAAGCTTCCGCCGATGATTCCCAACGCCGGCAGCGCCAGGGCCGCGACGAAGGTCGCCGTCGCGAGCCCGACCATCGACCATCGGTGATCGAGCGCCCACGCGATGACGCGCTTGTATCCCTCAGCCTGCCTGTCGAACCACCTGTTGAACCGGCCGAGCGTCCGCGTGATGAAACCCTGCTGCCCCTCCGGCACGTGGGGGTCCGGCCAGTAGGCCGACAGCATCGGATCGAGCGAGAACGACACGAACAGCGACACGAGCACCGAGCAGGCGATCGTCAGCGCGAAGGGCGCGAACCACTGCTCCGCGACGCCGCCCATGAAGGCAATCGGCACGAACACCACGACAATGGAAAACGTCGTTGCGGCGACGGCCAGCCCGATCTCGTCCGTCCCTTCGTGTGCGGCCTTGTAGTGGTCCTTGCCCATCTCGACGTGCCGCACGATGTTCTCGCGCACGACGATCGCATCGTCAATCAGGATCCCGATCGCGAGCGAGAGCCCGAGCAGCGACATGGTGTTCAACGTGAACCCGAAAGCCCAGACGGCCACGAACGAGGCCAGGACCGACACCGGCAGGGCCAAACCGGTGATTACGGTCGATCGCCAGGAGTTCAGGAAGAGGAACACCACGAGGACGGTCAGCGCCGCGCCCTCGACGAGCGCTTCCTTGACGTTGTCCACGGACTGCTCGACGCGTACGCCCGCGTCACGCACGATCT
>DASTBU010000119.1:0-4062 GCA_035711845.1 Vicinamibacterales bacterium | reverse complement strand
GATCAGCGCGACCGGAGCCGATGTCGTGGCATCGGCGTCGCGCAGGGCACGGCCGCGGAGTATCTTCAGGCCCATCGTCGCGAAGTACGACGGTGTCACACGGCGCATCGAGATCTCGGGCCAGGTACGGGCCTCGGCTTCGCGGCCGACGATGGTGAACGAGTTGGTGAAGCCAGGATCGAGCGGATGATTGCCCGCGATCGCGGCGGCCTCCACGCCAGGCAGCCTCGCCGCACGCTCCAGCAGGGACGTCGTGAACGCGTGCTGCTCGGGGAAGTTCGGCCACTGCCGGAAGTTGGAGGGGTACCTGGATCCGGGCAGCTGGTACTCCGCTTTGAGGACGCCCGCCGACCGGAACCCCGGGTCGACACGCTGGACGTTCCACAAGCTTCGGATCAGCAGCGCGGCGCCACAGACCAGCAGCACGGCCAGCGCCAGTTCCGCGACGACGAGCGCCTGTTGCAGGCGCTTCCGGTCGCGGCCCTGAGATGCTCGTCCGAGGCCGCGCAGCGCCGACTGCAGATCCGCGCCTCCCGCCTGGATCATTGGAAACAGTCCGAACCCGATCGCAGCCACTGCGGAGACCGCGATCGTCGCGGCCAGGACGCGACCGTCGATCGAGGCATCGGTGAGCCGGGGAATGTCGGCGGGCGCGAGCGCGATGATGATCTTGAGCACGGCATACGCAATGGCCAATCCGAAGACCGTCGAGGCGGCAGTCAGCACCAGGCTCTCGACCAGAAAGAGCCGGACCAGGCGGGAGCTGCGCGCGCCGAGCGCACCGCGGACCGCGACCTCATGCATCCGCGCCGCACCGCGGGCGATGAGCAGGCTGGCGACGTTGACGCTGGCCACCAGCAGCACGAGCGCCACGGCTGCCAGCAGCAAGTAGAACGCCGGGCGGAAGGGCCCGAAGACCACGCTCGACAGTGGTTCGATGAAGGCACCGCGCGCGGCATTCTCGGGAAACGCGCGCTCGAGGTCGGACATGACGCGAGTCAATTCGGCCTGGGCCGCGTTGACGTCGACGCCGTCGGCAAGCCGGCCCGCGACGAAAATAGGATGCGTGCTCCGCGGGAGTTGTTGGGGATCGCCTTGCAGGGGTGCCCAGATCTCGACCTCGGTGCGCTCGCCGCGATCGGCGAACGAACGCGAGTACGCGGCGCGCGACAGGATTTGCAGGACGCCGAAATCTGATCCGCGGCGCATGATGCCCAGGATCGTGTACGGCCGATCGTCGAGCCGGATCGTGCTCCCAACCGCGTCGGCGCGGCGATTGAACTCGCGCTCCCACAGCGACTCGCTGATCAGGACGCTGCCCGGAGCGCCGGGCTTGTCGTCGGCTTCCGCGAACGTGCGTCCCGCAACCGGATGCAGGCCGAGCATCGGCAGCAACCCGTGAGTCACGCGAAGCACGGGCACCCGGCGAGGATCGCCGGCCGTCGGCGTCAGGTTCATCTCGCCGGCCATCAGCACGGCCGCCTGCGCGAGTGTGCGGGCGCGGTCCTTGATGTCGAGATAATCGGGAAGCGAGGCTGGCTCGCGCGTCGTCCCGGTGTTGCGGTCGGTTTCCCAGACCATCACCAGCCGGTTCATGTCGGCGAAGGGCGCTTTCCGCAGGAGGACGGCGTCAACGACGGAGAAAATCGCGGTGTTGGCGCCGATGCCGAGCGCGAGTGTCAGGATGCAGGCGACGCTGAAGGCCGGATTCTTCAGGAAGGAGCGGAGGGCGTATCGCAGGTCGGCTAGCATGGCTTGTTCTCGCGATCGTCGAGTGAGCGAGAGAGGTCATCGAGAACAACGGATCTTGAAAACGGAACAACGAAGTAAACGGAAGCTGTAGGATTTGTTTTGAAGATAGTATTTCCGTTCTCTTCGTTGGCTTCGTTGCTCCGGTGCGCCAGGGTAACCCTGATTTGTCTAGCTGACTGCGAGGTGTCAGCCATGTGAATTGCTCGTTCACCATGTAGCTCCGGTCCGGCGTAGAAGGGCAACTGACTACGCGAAACGGGCCGGTCCGGCCGGGCGATGGCAGCCGGGCGCACGACCAAGGACGGTCGTGATGAGCGAAGTCGCGAGCCCAGCGCAAGCGAACCCGATTCGGCCTCGTGAAACCTGTGGCAGCGGCCAATCTTCCGGAGATGCTGAAGCCTGTCACCGATGCGGAAGCAACGAGCCCACGCACGCATCGGGCTGCTCGGGGTGACTGGGGAGGGCGCGTGACGACAGACGAGTCGAGGGTCCTGGGAGACCCGGCGAGGCGGGTGGCTGTCGCCCAACACCACGGGGGAATCCATAACCGCGTGGTGGTCTCGGCCGGGAGTCGGACCGGCTCATAGTAGCGCGGAAGCGGGGTAATGCCCGTGGAGCGAAGGGGCCGGACTTCACGCATGTTTCCGTCGTCGAGGGGAGCAGCCGCTTGAGCGACCGTCGCTCCATCACGGACTGGGAAGCGGAGGGCTTCGTGCCCGAGGCCGACCTGCCGGTCCGGGTCTCCCTGCTGCGCTGGAAACTCGGTCGCAAGGCGAAGCAAGACCCGCGGTTCCGGTTCTACACCCTGATGGACCGCATCTATCGGCCCGACGTCCTCGCGGCGGCGTGGCAGCGGGTGCGGCAGAATCAGGGGGCCCCGGGCGTCGATGGCGTGACGTTGCACGCCATCGAAACCCGGTCGGGCGGCGTGTCGGCGTTTCTCGATGACCTCCGGGAGGCATTGCGGACGCGGACATACCGCCCTCAGCCGGTGCGCCGTGTCTACATTCCCAAGCCGGATGGCCGACGCCGCCCGTTGGGCATTCCGACGGTGCGGGACCGCGTCGCGCAAATGGCGGTGCTGTTGGTAATCGAGCCGATTTTCGAGACGGACTTCGAGGGATGCTCCTTCGGGTTTCGTCCGGGACGGAATGCGCACCAGGCACTCGACCACGTGCAAGCGGCGCTGAAGGCCGGTCGGTGCGAGGTGTATGACGCGGACCTGGCGAGTTACTTCGACACCATAGACCATGTGCGCCTGCTGCAGCAGCTCGAACGGCGGATTGCCGACCGCTCGGTGTTGCGGCTGATTCGTCTGTGGCTGCGGTGCCCGGTCGTGGAAGAAGATGACCACGGCGGCCGACGTGTCACGCACCCGCGGCAGGGAACGCCGCAGGGCGGTGTCATCTCGCCGCTGCTGGCCAACATCTACCTCCACGACTTCGACCGCGCCTTCCACGGTCCCGGCGGCCCGGCCCAGTTTGCGAACGCGCGACTGGTCCGATACGCCGATGACTTCGTGGTGCTCGCGCGGTGGATGGGGCCACGCCTCGTGGCGTGGCTCGAACGGACGCTCGAACAGGACCTCCGGTTGACGGTGAATCGGTCCAAGACACGAGTGGTGCGCATCACGGCCCCGCAGCAGAGCCTGGACTTTCTGGGTTTCACGCTGCGCCACGTGAGCGACCGTTTTGGGCGTGGCCATCGCTATGTGGCGGTCGGTCCGTCGAAGCGGGCGCAGGCGCGGGTGCGAGAGAAAGTGCGAGGGCTGACGCGGGCGGGCGCGAAACGCTCCCTCGTGGACACCATCGCCGCGGTCAATACGCTGCTGCGCGGATGGCGAGCGTACTTCCGCTATGGCTATCCGCGACAGGCCTTCCGTGCCCTGAACTACTTCGTGCGGGGTCGCTTCCGGTGTTTTCTCCGGAACCGGAGCCAACGGCGCAGCCGTCCGTTTCGACAGGGCGAGAGTCTGTATGCGGGTCTGCAACGCTACGGCCTCCGGTACCTGTGAGGGCTGTCCGTCAACTCCTTGCGTGGGCCTTGAGGATGACGCGTGTCGGTGAGCCGGATGCTGGAAATCTGCATGTCCGGTTCGATGAGGGGGAGCAGCTCACCACTGCTCCCTACTCGACTTTGGAGATCCGTGAACTCGATGGTCTCGAGAACTCGCTGGCCTCGAGAATTCGCTGGCCTCGAGAACTCGATGGCCCTCAAGAACTCGTCACCGCATCAAAGCCTCGAGCAACGTCCCGGCAAACTCGCGGACCTGTCGAACCTGGCGCTCGGTGGAGATGAACTCGAACGCCG
>DASTBU010000118.1:0-11877 GCA_035711845.1 Vicinamibacterales bacterium | reverse complement strand
GTGAGCGCACCTTCGCCGAAAAAATCGCCGGGACCCAGCATCGCCACAACGGCCTCTTTCCCGGTCCGGGACAGCACCGAAATCTTGATGCTGCCTTTCTGGATGTACATGACGGCGTCGCTGGGTTGCCCCTGCGAGAAGACGATCTTCCCCTTTGGGTACGACACGACGCGCCGTGCCTCACCTGCGGACTCGAGGAAGGCCTCGGCGTCGAAGGCTGGTCGTGCCTCGCTTGACTGAACACGAGGTGCTTTCGCTTGTGCCATCGGGACTCGGACGAATTATCTCACGCGATGCGCGGCCGACACGCATTCGATCCTTTGATCGGGGCGTCTGAGAGCGATGACGGCGCCCGCCGGCCTGGGCCGAATCGTCATTCGCCCCGCTCAGATCGTGAAGCGTGAGGAACCTGCGCAGTTCGGCGTTCTTAGGGTGCGCCCGAGCATCCACGCAATTGACGGCCGCACACTATCGCTGTGTACGGAGCGGATAAAGCCGCGCGGGCCCCGGCGTGTATCCGCAACTCGTTGGCCTGGTGCGCCTGGTTGCGGCTCGACGTCTACTTCGAAGGCGCCGAGACGGGCACTGCATCAACCGGCCGATTCACACGCGATGAACAATACGCATGGTGTGCTGCCGCGGCACGAGGCGGTGTGGGGAAGCTCGCCGGCCCGTCAGCGTACATGCCAGCGCGTTCGGTTTCGCTCGATCGCCGTGGAGCACAGCCAGAGGGCACCGCGCCGGCGAAGGCCGGGCACGGCCCCACTCGAGCTGAGGATCTTGCGCGTTGCGCCGCACGGCTAGTTCCCGCTTAGCGGGCTGAGCAAACGCCCATGCTGCGACGTCAGGCCGGCCGCTCAAATGTGACGATCCCGGCGGAGAGGTTGGGTGCTGCGGTTCGCCCTGCCTCGGTCCACGCTACGCTGTGACGTCGCGTCTCCACGGTCGTTGTCCACCATTCGTGCTCGGTTCTTGCTGGCGTCGGCAAAGCGAATCCGAGGAGGGCCTCAATCTGCTCGAACGTGAGCACGACGACGGCGGCGTAGCGATGTTCCAGATAGGCGTACAGCGCCCGGTACTCGCGAGGAATGTGCGGTGTACTCTCCATCGGAAGGATCCTCGTGGCGCGCTGCCGAACAGGCGCGGACCGAGGCCACCGCGTCCAGACCCACCCGAACAGCGTTGTGATCCAATCAGCCATTCGAGTGTGAAGTAGATGCAGTTGTTGACCGGGCGACCGCCACCCGGCCGCTGGCATCTCCCTGCAATTCCACCACGTGATCGTCGTCTTTCACGGTGATCGCCTGGGCCAGACGCCGCGATTGCGCTTTGCGGAACTCCTCGATCATGCGATCGACGCGTATCTGACGCTCGTCGCAGTCGTCACGAACGATGCTCATAGGCGCACTCTACCGCGCCGGATACCGGCCGGCCTATCCTGGTTTGAACAGCGGTCACAAAGCCCACGACGTACGCAACTCGTATTGCTTTTCGCGAGATCGCGACGTTCACGGCGCGTCAGGCAGAGGCGTCGGTTGAACAGTTCCCCGGGCTGATGGCTTCGCGGTCGCCATGAACGACGCCGGCCGCCAATGTGTGTGGAAAAGTTTCAGTCGCGCGTCAGCTTCCGGCGTGGCGACTACGCTGCCTTTTCACAAGTTGACAGACACGGCCCTGGAATCCTCCAGATCATTGTCTGGGTGGACCCAAGATCGTGGCAACAACGATGGCGTGTCGCAGATTGCGGACGGGCCGGAGCCACTGCACGACGGAGTCACCGGCGACGGATTTGCCAATCGTGGTCTGAGCCGCGACAGAAGCTGAGTTCTTGTACGACGTGCGGCTCTCGGCAAGACGGGACAGGGATACCGCCGGCGATGGTACCAGCTGTGGCAATGGGGGCGGCAGTGATGGTGCCGGATTGACCACCCGCTGCTTCGCTGCTACCACCACCGGGCGATCGACATCCCGGCTCGGGGGCGAAGACCCACGTTGTGACGTCCGCGCCTCGGCGACGTGGTCGATGGCCCCTCCGTTAGCTGCGCGCGCTCGCCGAAAGCGCGCCACACCCTCGAGCAGCGGCAGCAGGACGAACAGCGCCAAGACGCCCCATTGTTCGGCAGACATCATTCTCCTACCTTTGATGCTGACGCGTCATCGCCGCTTCCTCGCAGGCACACGTTTCCTCATTGCCGCACAGCTGCTGGCCCGCCATTGACCGGAGCCGCGATGGCTTCGCGCATCGAGGAATCGGCCTGGATATTCTTCATCCGGTAGTAATCCATGATGCCGAGGTTCCCTTGCAGAAAGGCTGCGGCCATGGCTCGAGGCACTTCGGCCTCGGCCTCGACCACACGCGCGCGCATCTCCTGCTCGAGTGCGACCGCCATGGCGCGGCGCTCCTCTGCTTTTGCTTGCGCGATCTGCTTGTCTGCATTCGCCTGGTCAATCTGCAGTTTGGCGCCGATGTTCTCGCCGACGTTCACATCGGCAATGTCGATGGAGAGGATCTCGTACGCGGTGCCCGCATCGAGACCGCGCGCCAGGATGTTCTTCGAGATGTGATTCGGGTTTTCGAGCACGTCCTTGTGGGTCGTTGCGGATCCGATGGTGCTCACCATACCTTCGCCAACCCTGGCGATGATCGTCTCCTCGCCGGCGCCTCCCACCAGGCGATCGAGATTCGTCCGGACGGTGACGCGTGAGACCGCGACGAGCTGAATCCCGTCCTTGGCGACTGCTGCGATGGAGGCCGTTTCGATGACTTTTGGGATCACGGACATCTTCACCGCCTCTAGCACGTCACGCCCTGCCAGATCGATCGCGGCCGCGCGGCGAAAGGGCATCGTGATGTTGGCTTTGTCTGCCGAGATGAGCGCATTCACGACCCGAACGACGTTGCCGCCGGCCAGAAAGTGCGCTTCGAGTTCGTTGATCGACACCCCCTGCAACCCAGCCTTCACCGCGCTGATATGAGCGTTGACAATGGTGGCGGGCGGCACACGCCGGAGGCGCATGCCGACCAGCGTGAACAACCCGACATAGGCGCCCGATGACCAGGCCGCGATCCAGAGCGGCACCGGGACGAAATAGAGAACAAAGATGAGCGCGGCGACCGCCGCAATCAACAGTCCGATGGCGCCGAACGCGCTTGTCTCAAGGCCAGTCATAGTGTTTCCCTCTTGTCCGTCACGCGGCGTGCCGCTGCCGGACGACAATCCGGTTCCCGTCCACGCGCGTCACTTCAATAGCTGTCAGCGCTTCGATGAAGCCGCCGTCGGACACGACATCCAGTCGCGTTCCCGCGATCTCGGCGATACCGGCCGGCCGCAGCGGCGACACGGCCGTTCCCGTTCGGCCCAGCCACGAGCGGTCGGTCTCTGGCGCTGTGGCGTATCCCCGGTCGGCGTTCATGTCTTCGTTGAGCACGAACCGGTGGCCGTACGGGAGATGCGGCAGGACGCGCAGCAACACGAGTGCGCCGCCGATGGCGAACAGCACCGAGATCGCCACACGCCCAAGTGCTCCGACGACCATCGAGGTCGTCGCGCCCTCTCCGATGAGGGTCATACCGAGCCCTGCGACAAGGGTTACGATCCCGGCGATACCCGCGACGCCGAAGCCGGGAATCACGAACACTTCCGCTCCGATCAGCAGCGTCCCCGCAGCGACCAGCAGCAGTTCTTCCCATCCCGCCAGCTGGACGATCCAGTGCCCCCAGAACAGCACCGCGAACGACAGCAGACCGATCACACCAGGGAAACCAAATCCCGGCGTTCGGATCTCGACGAGAATCCCCAGCAGCCCGACCGTCATGAGCACGGAGGCAAGGATCGGGTTCGTCAGGAATCGCACGAGCGTCTCCGCCCAGGTCTGCGAGGTTCGCCGCACGTCAGCAGCGCCCAACCCGATCGCGTCGAGCGCAGCCTCCAACGTGTCCGCGTTGAACTCCACCATGCGATGGTCCATCGCTTCCGAGGCGGTGAGTGTCAGGAGCTTGCCCTTCGCCACGACGTCAGGGATCTCCACGTCGACATCGACCATGGCTTCAGCGAACTTGGCTGGACGATCGCGGCGCTCCGCCGTCGCGGCAAACTCTTTTCGCAGGTACGACACGGACTTTTCATCTGCGGCTTGGGGCGCGCTGCCACCACCGAGGAGAGGCATGGCCGCGCCGATCGTGCCCCCGCTCGTCATCACGATCGTCTCGGTCGCGAGCGCGAGAAGCGCACCCGCAGAGATGGCACGCGGGTTGACGAACGCGATAGTTCGTACGCGCGCCTCAAGGAGCGCATCGCGCATCACGATCGCCGCGTCAACGCGCCCACCGAGCGTGTTGATGTCGAGCACGACGGCGGCGGCGCCGGCCTGCTCCGCTTCGCGGATCGTCCGCGCGAGCAACGGAGCGAGGCCAAGATCAATCATGCCCTCGATGGGCACGACATAGACGAGCGAGCGCGGCGTTTGAGCAGACGGCAGACCCACGGTCGCGACCCCGGTCAGCAGCAACATACACGCGGTTATCGCACGCGCCGAGAAGCCACGCGCCACAAACACGCCGAGCCGCCGCCGTCCGTTCCGCGCATCCAAGCTCGTGGCGCCGGCATCACATCGCCGTCGTAGCCTCGCGGCCGTCACGAGCACGATCGACACGATGATGACGAGGACGACTGGCATAGATGCACGCCGGCTACGTCTCGGCGCGCAACCATCTTCCCCCTGTGAGCCCGGTCGTGTCTGTGCCGTTCGGCACAGGGCCGTTGCCCTGGTGGGACTAGATTACGTGTGTTGGGGTGGTGATACCGGAGGTGCTGATACAGGATCGAGTAATGGAACGTCGCGTGCGCGATCGTCAAGTCTGAGGCACGGACAGTCCTGCTATGCGGACACGCCCGGTCGGGTGGTGCTCACTCCTCATGTCAGTTGAACGACGAACCAGACCACCAAGGCGGCCACGATGAGCAGCATCATTTTGCGCATTCTCGCAGCCGTTCGCCGATCACTGGCGGCACCTCGCGCCTGCCAATCGCGCCACCGGATGTCCGCTTCCACGTCGGGAATCACCGCAGTGTGAGTGGTCATCGAAGTGCCTCCTGAATGCTCTCGGACATGGTCTGGCGAGGGTCATTCCACCGCCACACCATGACGAGCGGCGGAACGACCGCAACGCCGGTCACAACGGTCCAGCTCGAGAATGAGTCCAAATTCCCTGCGATGCCTATGACGAACACCGCCAACACCCAGAGCATTGCAATGATGGTTTTGATTGAGACAAGTTGCATGTTTCAAGTGTAGGCTCCGGCCTCAAATGGCGCTGTTCCCGAATGCACAGGCCCGATGCGTTGTGCACAAGCGCACAGACAGTCAGCTGGCCGCGTGTCAGGATCGCTATAGGCCGCCCGATTGCGGCACAATCATATGCTCTTCCTCGTCGGCGTCGGCATCGTGTTGATCGCGGTCGGCATCATTCCCCGGATGTGGGTGCCGGGTGGCGTGAACTCCGCCAATCTCGGCTGGATGAGCGAGCAATGGCTCGCTGAACATCGCGCGTCGCACTCACTGTAGGAGTTCCAGTCGGGCTCTGGTCGAGGATTACTCCAAGGAGGTACGAGATGGCGCTGGTGTTCCAACGTCGGCTGGCGATACCACTGTGGGCCATTGCGTTCTTCACGGTTGCCCTCACAGCACCGCCGACGGCCACGCTGTTCCTGATGCCGCCCGCCACAGTATTCGCCATAGCGGCTGTTGGGATCGCCGCGATCGTCTTCTTGATGCCTGGTGCGATTCCGTGGTTGCGTACGTCCCGCGCACTCGTTCGCGTCCTCCCATCCGGACACCGCGATCAGCCGAGTGCGCCAATCACACTGGCAGCGGGGACTGGCGTGTGCACGCTCGACGAGTCGAATCGGAGCACAGCCGACGCGCTGGATCTGGTTCGCATGGACGACGACGGAGGCTGGCAGATGCCGCGACCGTAGGCGTAACGGTGTCCCGCCACGGGATCGTCCATGACCCGGACGGTCACCGCTCCCTCGCGCCAGCGGGCTGCGTGCTCGCGGTACGGCGACGCACACATATCCCAACGGACTCCACGTTGAAGTTCCTCACGCGAAAGATACAACCATTGCCCGCGCCCGCTGCCTGCTGATCGCTGGTGTGCATTGCGGCACAGACAGGCATCAGCCAGCGTGTCACGCTCTAGGTGCGGCAAACGTCAGGAGTCTGGGCATGAATAGTACGCGTCTCCTCGTCATCGCTGTTGGCCTCATCCTCGGCGGCCAGCTGGCCTTCGCGCAGGATATGTCTCGGTATCGAGCCTACGTTCTCGAAAGCAGCCTCGATTCAGTCGTAGCGGCGAGTGGCGCGCGCGCCGCCGACGCAAAAACGCTGCACGAGCGGCCTGCGACCATTCAGGAGCTGGAATGGCGTGCGCCGTACGTCGATTCCCGAAATACGCAGGCCGATCCGGTGCGAGAGATCACATTCACGTTCTACAACGACGCGTTGTATCAGGTGACCGTCAACTACGATCGCGACCGCACGGAGGGCCTGACGAACAGTGACCTCGTCGAAGCACTTTCGACGGTGTACGGCGCGCCCATGCCCGCGTCCGCGAGAACCCGGACGAGCCCACCGGTCGAGGGGTTCCCCGATGGCATCGTCGTCGCGCGGTGGGAGAATGCCGACTCGTTGCTCACGCTCATTCGTGGGTCGTACACGCCTGAATGTCAGCTGATTCTGGTGTCGAAATCGTTGAGCGCGCGTGCCCGGACCGCGGTTCGTGAGGCCGTCAGGTTGGATGCGATCGAAGCACCGCGTCGCGAAGCCGCACAGCGCAAGAAGGAGGCTGGCGACGCCAACGCCGCTCGTGACAAGACGCGCATCGCCAACAAAGCCGCGTTTCGTCCTTGACGGAATCGGCCGCGGTGACCGGGCTTCACTTTCCGTCACTGGCGTTCTGGAGAATCGACCCTATGGCTTCTAGCTTTTCACCAACACACGAAACAGCAGTGTTGCTCGACGATGGTCAGGACATCCTCAGATTTGCGACATGTCCGATGTGTCACACCTCCGCGACGCTGTCGCTGAGCGCGCTCGAGGCCGGCGGCGACTGGCGGTGCGTCAGGTGCGGACAGCACTGGGACGCCAGGCGACTGGCGACAGTCGCGGCGTATACCGCGTGGACCGTCGATCCCGATCGCGTAGGCAGGCGGGGCACGGATGACAGTCCCGAGGGTGCACTGGTTGGCTCGTTGCCGATCGAACGGCCGGGCGGCGGACCGTGACGCTCGCCACGGGACAGCTCGGAGACGCGACGCTTACAAGGACAACCCTCGCGACAACGTTCGACGAGGCGCGCGCGCTCAGTGTCCCCGGCCCGGTCCGGCGTGCCGCAGTTGTTGTCGGAGACCTGCTTGGGGCGGTAGCCATCGTTCTCTGCATCCCGTTCGTGATCTTGGCCATCGGTATACCGATCGCGCTTTGTGTGCGATTGCTGTTGTGGATCGGGGGGCTGCTCTGACGCGTCGAGGAAGGCAACTCGCGCGGGTCCGCCCGATCGCGCGTCCGCCACGCCGGCCGAGGCCGACGGGAACACCGTTCGTCAGACGTTTTGAGGTGACCTAATGGATGTTAGACCGCTCCACGATCGAATCATCGTTCGCCGTCACGAAGAGGGCGAGCAGAACAGCGGCGGAATCATCATCCCGGACACCGCGAAAGAGAAGCCGCAACGAGGCACCGTGATCGCCGCCGGCAGCGGAACCGTGAGAGAGGGTGGCACTCGCATCCCTCTCGATGTCAAGGCGGGCGACGTGATCCTCTTCGGCAAGTATACGAGCCAGGAGATCAAGCTCGATGGTGAGGAGTTCCTCATCATGCGGGAGGACGAAGTGCTGGCGGTCGTCGAAACAGGCTGAGGACAACGAGACCAACTCATGGCAAAACAGATTGTGTACGGCGATGCCTCACGGCAAGGAATCCTTCGCGGGGTCAACAGCTTGGCCAACGCGGTCAAGGTCACACTCGGACCGCGGGGGCGCAACGTGATCCTCGACAGGACATTCGGGTCGCCCACCATCACCAAGGATGGCGTCACCGTGGCGAAGGAGATCGAGCTGAAGGACGCGCTGGAGAACATGGGCGCACAGATGGTGAAGGAAGTGGCGAGCAAGACGTCGGACGTCGCCGGCGATGGCACCACGACGGCGACGGTGCTGGCGCAGGCCATCTATCGGGAAGGCGCGAAGAACGTCACCGCCGGCGCCAACCCCATGGCTGTCAAGCGCGGCATCGAGAAAGCCGTCGACGCGATCACGACGGAGCTCGAGAAGATGTCCAAGCCGGTGACCGGGTCGATGATCGCCCAGGTGGGAACCATCTCCGCGAACCACGACGAGACCATCGGACGACTAATCGCCGAAGCCATGGAGAAGGTGGGCAAGGACGGGGTCATCACCGTCGAAGAAGCCAGGAGTATGGACACCTCCCTCGACGTCGTCGAAGGGATGCAATTCGATCGCGGCTACCTGTCGCCGTATTTCGTCACGGATCCCGAACGGATGGAGGTCGTGCTGGAGAACCCGGCCATTCTCATCCACGAGAAGCGGATCAGCGCAATGAAGGACCTCCTGCCGCTGCTGGAGCTGGTCGCGCGAGCCGGCCGTCCCTTGCTAATCGTCGCGGAGGACGTCGAGGGTGAGGCGCTGGCGACCATCGTGGTCAATAAGCTGCGCGGCACGCTGCAGGTCGCCGCGGTGAAGGCACCAGGCTATGGGGATCGCCGGAAGGCCATGCTCGAAGACCTCGCGGTCCTGACCGGTGGCCAGGCCGTCACCGAGGACCTCGGTGTGAGACTCGAGAGCATGAAGCTTGAGGACCTCGGTCAAGCCAAGAAAGTAACGATAGACAAGGACAACACCACCATTGTCGAAGGCGGCGGCACGTCGGCAGCGATTGCCGGTCGTGTGAAGCAGCTCAGGACGCAGATCGAAGACACGACGTCCGAGTACGACCGCGAGAAGCTGCAGGAGCGGCTCGCCAAACTGGTCGGCGGCGTGGCGATCATCAAAGTGGGTGCGGCGACGGAGACCGAGCTGAAGGAAAAGAAGGCTCGCGTCGAGGACGCGATGCATGCGACCAAGGCGGCGGTCGAAGAGGGCATCGTCCCCGGCGGCGGTGTCGCACTGCTGCGGGCGTCGAAAGCGCTCCTGAATCTCGAGGTCGTTGGCGACGAGCACATCGGCGTCAAGATCATCGCTCGCGCGATCGAGGAACCGATGCGATGGATCGCGGCGAATGCCGGTCACGAAGGGTCGATCGTGGTCCAGCGCGTCAGAGAAATGAACGACGACGAGGGTTTCAATGCGCAAACCGAGCGTTATGAGAACCTGGTCGCGGCGGGCGTGATCGACCCGACGAAAGTGGTCCGATCGGCGCTCCAGAACGCCGCGTCGATTGCGTCGCTGCTGCTCACGACCGAGGCCGTCATCTCGCTGATTCCCGAACGAGATCAGAAGACGGCCGCGTCCATGGGCGGCATGGGTGCTGGTATGTACTAACAGGCTGCCACGGGGTCGGTAACAGTCAGGAAAGGCGCTGAAGAAGGACCTAAAGGAGTAACCGATGCTTCCACAGTCGCGTGTCGGAAACCGCTCCTCCGGGCGTGTGACCTCATCTCACAATGGCCGCCGTGAAGGGGCGACGCGGATCTCGGCAAGACACCAGCTTCTCAGTGACTCGTGGACAGCGAATGTTGAGAAACTGGAGTGGGCCATCGGCCGCTTCGAGGTCGACTCGAACGTGGCGAACAACTGCGAGGTGGTGTTTTTCGAGATCGCTGGTGATGGACACCTTCATTGCAACGTGACGCATCGGCACGCGACGAAGACCGTCACTGGATGGGCAGGACCGGGCCATGTGCCCGGTGGGTTCGTTCATAATCGTCGATTCGGTGACACGGCACACAACAACATCGTCCGACACATTCGCGACATGGTATTTGCCGCACGGGTCTAAAACGCCCTGGGGCGTCGGCGCGAACCGTCAATCCAAAGATGTGTCGCTGCGCCAGTAAAACACGTCGTCACCAGAGAGCCGCGGGTGAACGTCCGTCGTTCCGAGAGACCGCACCATCATCACTGCGGTCGAGGACGTCGCCGACACAATCGTAACCAGCGGCGGGATAAAGCCGCGTGGCAGCCAAGCCGGCTCGCGCACCGGACGGATCACGGTCGCCGCGCTCCTCGATCGTTCGCGTACCGCCGACGATGCTGATGATGTACGTCCGCAGCGGCGGTGATCCCTTCTTCGGCAATAAAGAAGGGCAGTAGGCGCGCGCCATCGGTGGCGAGCCCTGCAAGCAATCGCTTCCTCGTGATCACGCGCTGCACGACGTCCATGTCGTCGCTGGTGACGGCGCCCCCATGCAGTCCTCATCTGGGCAGCAGCCCCCGTCGCGGCGATGTCGTCGATGAAGGCGACCACGGGCAGCCGCACAGGTGTCTGTTTCCCAGCTTCGAGGCGCACTTGGGACAGCGTGCGGTCGATCACTTCGCGAAGGCTCATCAAGCTACGGCCGAGGACCGCTCCAGTGCTGCCGTTGATAGCGACGGCGCCTCGCTTCAGTGCATGGAACGCGAGAATAGCGGCGTTCAGGGTGTCGCGAAGTTCGTGCGCCGCGTTCCCCAGGCGTTCAGTCTCCTCGGCCGATCGTGCCGCTGCTGTCACACGAGCATGTTCGGTGACAGCCTCCGCGATCGCGGTATCGAGACATCGGTTGAGGGTGTGGAATTCTTCCACCGAGATCTGGGCTCTTTGCTCCACCGCAAGCGCCGTGATCGTTTGGCAGATGTCGCCATAGTCATGGACGACCTGGGACACCGTAAAGCCTAGCCGGACCAGGTCCCCTCCGTGGCGCGCGGCAGCTGCACCGATAGCGTCCGGGGGAAAGGGCGCCTTCGTGGCCTCCAAGCGGAGCGTCTCTGACAGCTGCGTCAGGAACAGCGGCACGCCGTGCTCCAGCTCGCCGGGTGCGACAGAGGGCCACGGGCGCCTGCGAACCCGATCCCTCGTACCAGAAATGATCGCGTCTCGGTTCAGGTTGATGAACTCGTGCAACATCATGTCCCTCGCCATCAGCGAGGAGCCGCCGTCGGAACAGGCTGGTCACGCATCTGAGGTTCTCGTGAGCGTCGGTAACGGGCGCGCGACAAACAAGCGGCGACACGGCCTGGCGATCAGGCGCGCCCACCGATTTGCGCGATTCACGCGTGCGCTGTCCGTGGCGATCCCTGTATTCGCGTACATCTGCCGGTACAGCTTCGAAATCAACACGAAGGCCAACCGCGCTCGGAGTGTCGGCGTGCATCGGGAGCGCATCCAGATCCGCCGCAGGCTGTAGAACTCATCCCACACGGCCTGAGTCCTCGCACGGATCTCCTCGGCCGACATCACCGGGTGCGGGGCATACACCTTGGGACGTTGGTGCTGCGGGATTAGCCAATGGCGCGTGATCGGTACCCCGCCGACGTGCGCGGCGTCGGGCCCGAGACGCTTCTCCCAGGCCTCGAAGTCCACAGTACCGGGATACGGCGTCAACATGACGAACTGCGCGAAGGTGAGCTCGGCCCGATTCGCGACGTCGACGGTCGCCTGGAACGTGGACGGGCGGTCGCTCGGGAGTCCGAAGATGAATGAGCCAAGGACGTGCACGCCATGCCTGCGGAACGTGCGCAGGCGCGCGATCAACGCCTCGCCGACGTCGTTGAACCGTTTGTACACGTCCTTGAGGCCTTCAGGTGTGACAGCCTCGATGCCGACAAGCGCACCCTTGATGTTCGCCCGCCGCATGGCGTCGAGGAACGCCGTGTCCTCGGC